>NZ_VCJS01000386.1 GCF_005893125.1 Nonomuraea basaltis
CGGGGGTGTCGAGACGCGGGCCCACGCCCAGCTTGTCCTTGATCTTCTTTTCGATCTCGTTGGCCATGTCGGGGTGGCTCTTCAGGAAGTTGCGGGCGTTTTCCTTGCCCTGGCCGAGCTGGTCGCCCTCGTACGTGTACCAAGCCCCGGACTTGCGGACGAAGCCGTGCTCGACACCCATGTCGATGAGGCCGCCCTCGCGGGAGATGCCCACGCCATAGAGGATGTCGAAGTCGGCGACGCGGAAGGGCGGGGCCATCTTGTTCTTCACGACCTTGACCCTGGTGCGGTTGCCGACCG
Organism: Nonomuraea basaltis; assembly: GCF_005893125.1. Lineage (GTDB taxonomy): Bacteria > Actinomycetota > Actinomycetes > Streptosporangiales > Streptosporangiaceae > Nonomuraea > Nonomuraea basaltis. The sequence continues at coordinate 301 of NZ_VCJS01000386.1, forward strand.
CCTCCGTGCCGTCCTTGAGCGTCTCGATGCGGCGGATGTCCAGGCGGACCGAGGCGTAGAACTTGAGCGCCTTGCCGCCGGTCGTGGTCTCGGGGCTGCCGAACATGACGCCGATCTTCTCGCGGAGCTGGTTGATGAAGATGGCGGTGGTGCCGGTGTTGCTGAGGGCGCCCGCGACCTTGCGCAGGGCCTGGGACATGAGGCGGGCCTGGAGGCCGACGTGGCTGTCGCCCATCTCGCCCTCGATCTCGGCCTTGGGCACCAGCGCGGCCACCGAGTCGATGACGATGATGTCGACGGCCCCGGACCTGATCAGCATGTCGGCGATCTCGAGCGCCTGCTCGCCCGTGTCGGGCTGGGAGACCAGCAGGGCGTCGGTGTCCACCCCGAGCTTCTTGGCGTATTCGGGGTCGAGGGCGTGCTCGGCGTCGATGAACGCCGCGATGCCGCCGGCCCGCTGGGCGTTGGCCACCGCGTGCAGGGCGACCGTGGTCTTGCCCGAGGACTCGGGGCCGTAGACCTCGACGATGCGGCCGCGGGGCAGGCCGCCGATGCCGAGTGCCACGTCCAGAGAGATCGACCCCGTGGGGATCACCTCGATGGGAGCTCGGGCGTCATCGCCCAGGCGCATCACTGAGCCCTTGCCGAACTGCCGCTCGATCTGAGCGAGCGCGGTCTCTAGGGCCTTCTCGCGGTCGTTGATAGCCATGGGAACTCCCCTGGAGGGTCGTGGTCCGATCAGTCGAGTGAAAGCTACGGCCTGCCACCGACATTTTCTGCGACTGCCGAGGAAGACGTGGCCCGGCGTTCCCCCATCGTAGCCGAACGGCTGTTCGATCACAGCAGGAACACGCAGGCCGCCGTCATTCGCCCGCCTTCAGAGCGCCGGCCGGACCTGGCCGGAGCGTTCCCTGAGTGGTTCGAGCACGGTTTCGGGTTCCGGCGTCGGCGGCCTGCCGACGCACGCGTTCTTCAAGCCGTACGCGCTCACGTTCGATTTCGCGCGCATGCGCATCCTCATGGACCCGGCCGCCCGATCGTTGCCGCCGACGTGTTGTCATGTGCGGTGAGCTGGGGAGACTCACTGGAGGGGCGACGGTTGGAGGGGCGACGTGACAAGCGGCTACACGGCGGAACGGCGCACCCATCTGGAGGCGCTCGCCGAGTTGCTGCCCCGCCAGGGGCTGGTGAGCCGCATGGTGGGCGGCGACGATCCGGTGTTGTGGGTGTGGCATCCGCATACGAGCCGCCAGACGATCGTCTTCGCCACCCCGTCGGCCAGCGGGTGGCTGTTCCTGTGGTCGCCCGGCGGGCAGGGGCGGGCGGACGATCTGGAGCGCACGGCCGGCTCGCTGCGCGAGACGCTGGCCTCAGCGCAGCCGGGGTGAGACGTCCTCGACCTGGCAGACGGCCCGCCAGACGGTCTTGGCGCTCTCGCCGTCGGCCAGCGCCTGCATGACCGTGCGCCCGCCGAGCGGGGCGATCACGTAGTCGCGGGCCCACGACTCGGCGTACGTCTCACCGAAATGAGCGTTCATCCGTCTCCAGAACTCCGTCAACCGCATGCAGTCAAGTATGGAAGCGCGCGGGAGGTGGGTAAGACATCCGCATGCCGAAGACCCCCAAGTCCTCACCCCCGAAGACAGCCAAGACCAAGGCCGCCCGGGCCAAGCGCCGCCGGCTGCTGCTCACGCTGCGTCTCGCCGTACAGAAGGAGAAGGCGGAGCGATCAGAAAGACACGCCGGCATCAGGCGGGAACCACGTGCGGGCAGGCCGCGTGCGCGAAGGGCGTCGCGGCGGTAGGTCGCAAGCGACGTCAAGTCACAACACGCGCGAGCCGTACATCTCACCGAGATGGTCGGCGAGCAGCTCCAGCCGGGCGCCGTCGGGGTCCTTGAAGTAAATGGAGGCGCCGCTCTCTATCTGGTGCGGCACGCCGGCCATCTCCAGCTTCCCGCGCAGCCGTTCCCAGGTGGCGGGATCGACCGAGATCGCGATGTGGTGCAAACCACCGAGCACTTCCTGGTAAGCGCCCAGGTCGAGCCCGGGGAAGTCGAAGAACGCGAGCAGGTTCCCGTTGCCGATGTCGAAGAAGAAGTGGTTCGAGCCCTTGTAGTCCCGGTTCTCGATGATCTCCGTGAGCGGGAACTCCAGGAGGTCCTGGTAGAACTTGATGGTGCGCTCCACATCCGACGACAGCAGGGCGATGTGATGCAGTCCCCGGGCGCTGCTCGACGGACGGTGCGGTAAGACATAACGCTGCCTGAGTTCCGCACGGCGGGCTTCGATGGCCGCATAATCAATGCTCACGGTCGCTGTATGTCCGCCAGGACGCTCGCTCAATCACGCGCCGCGGCGCCAATGCGTTTTCTGTCGGTGGCGCGAGGCACTATGGGCAGGTGAGCTCGCTAGCCCAGTTCAGCCAGATGACCAGGCAATGGTTCGCTGGAGCCTTCCAATCGCCCACGGCCGCCCAGGAGGGGGCCTGGGAGTCGATCTCGCGTGGCGACAACACCCTGGTCGTCGCGCCGACCGGCTCGGGCAAGACGCTGGCGGCGTTCCTGTGGTCCCTCGACCGGCTCGCGGCCGCACCGGACGAGCACAAGGGGACGCGCGTCCTCTACGTGTCGCCGCTCAAGGCGCTGGCCGTGGACGTGGAGCGCAACCTGCGCGCGCCGCTGGCCGGGCTCAAGCAGACGGCGCGGCGGCTCGGGCTGGCGGTGCCGGAGATCTCGGTGGCGATCCGCTCCGGCGACACGCCCGCCCAGGACCGCCGGCGCTTCGCGGCCAAGCCGTCCGACATCCTGATCACCACGCCGGAGTCGCTGTTCCTGCTGCTCACCAGCCAGGCGCGGGAGGCGCTGCGCGGGGTCGAGACAGTGATCGTGGACGAGGTGCACGCGGTCGCGGCGACCAAGCGCGGCGCCCATCTGGCGCTCAGCCTGGAGCGACTGGACGCGCTGCTCGAGCGGCCCGCCCAGCGCATCGGGCTGTCGGCGACCGTGCGGCCGGTGAGCGAGGTGGCGGCGTTCCTGGGCGGGAGCCGGCCGGCCACCGTGGTGCAGCCGCCGTCGGACAAGCGGATCGAGATCGAGGTCGTGGTCCCCGTCGAGGACATGACCGAGGTGGAGGGCGGTCCACCGGCCGGCGAGGAGCCCGCCAACAGGTCGATCTGGCCGCACGTCGAGGACCGGCTGTTCGATCTGATCAAGGCGCACAGCTCCACCATCGTGTTCGCCAACTCGCGGCGGCTGGCCGAGCGGCTGTGCACCCGGCTCAACGAGCTGGCCTACAGCCGGGAGCACGACACGGAGGCCGTCGACCTTTCGATCTGGGAGACCGGGCCGCCCAAGCGGACGCCGGCCGAGATGATGGCGCAGGCCGGGGCCAGCAAGGGCGTCGTGACGGAGATCGTACGCGCGCACCACGGCTCGGTCTCCAAAGAGGAGCGGGCGCAGATCGAGGAGGCGCTCAAGTCGGGCAGGCTGCCCGCCGTGGTCGCCACCTCCAGCCTGGAGCTGGGCATCGACATGGGCGCGGTCGACCTCGTCGCGTGCGTGGAGGCGCCGCCGAGCGTGGCCAGCGGGCTGCAGCGCATCGGCCGGGCGGGCCACCAGGTCGGCGCGGTGTCCAAGGGCGTGATCTTCCCCAAATACCGGGGCGACCTGGTGCAGACCGCCGTGGTGGCCGAGCGGATGAAGAGCGGCCAGATCGAGGAGCTGCGCTATCCGCGCAATCCGCTCGACGTGCTGGCCCAGCAGATCGTGGCGATGACGGCGCTGGACGAGTGGACGGTCGACGAGCTTGAGTCGGTGGTCAAGCGCGCCGCCCCCTACGCCACACTGCCGCGGACCGCGCTGGAGGCGACGCTCGACATGCTGGCCGGGCGTTATCCGAGCGAGGAGTTCGCCGAGCTGCGGCCGCGCATCGTGTGGGACCGCGTCACCGGCACGCTCCAGGGCCGGCCGGGCGCGCAGCGGCTGGCGGTGACCAACGGCGGCACGATCCCCGACCGGGGCCTGTTCGGCGTGTTCCTGGTGGGCGAGCGGGCGTCCAGGGTGGGCGAGCTGGACGAGGAGATGGTCTACGAGTCTCGCGTGGGCGACGTCTTCGTGCTGGGCGCGACGTCATGGCGGATCGAGGACATCACCACCGACCGGGTGCTGGTCTCGCCCGCCCCGGGGCAGCCGGGCAAGCTGCCGTTCTGGCACGGTGACGCGCCGGGCCGCCCCGCCGAGCTGGGCCGGGCGATCGGGCAGTTCCTGCGCGAGCAGGCCAAGCAGGCGTCGACGGAGCGGGTGCGGGCGGCCGGGCTGGACGAATACGCCGCCGGCAACCTGCTGGCCTACCTCGACGAGCAGCGCCAGGCCACCGGCTACGTCCCCGACGACCGCACCCTCCTGGTCGAGCGCTTCCACGACGAGCTCGGCGACTGGCGGGTGGTGATCCACTCCCCCTACGGCGCTCGGGTGCACGCCCCGTGGGCGCTGGCGATCAACCGGCGGCTGCGCGAGCGCTACGGGATCGACGTGCAGGCCGTGCACTCCGACGACGGGATTGTGCTGCGCATCCCCGACACGCTGGCCGAGCCGCCCACCGACGTCGCCGCGTTCGACGCCGAGGAGATCGAGCAGATCGTCACCGAGGAGCTGGGCGGGTCGGCCATGTTCGCCTCCCGGTTCAGGGAGTGCGCCGGGCGGGCGCTGCTGCTGCCGCGCCGCGTGCCGGGCCGGCGCAGCCCGCTGTGGCAGCAGCGGCAGCGGGCCGCCCACCTGCTGGGCGTGGCCTCACAGTACGCCTCCTTCCCGATCGTGCTGGAGACGATGCGAGAGTGCCTGCAGGACGTCTTCGACGTGCCGGGGCTGGTGCGGCTCATGCGGGACATCGCCGCGCGCCGGGTGCGGCTGGTGGAGGTGGAGACGTCGCAGGCCTCGCCGTTCGCGGCGTCGCTGCTGTTCCACTACGTGGGCGCGTTCATGTACGAAGGCGACGCCCCGCTGGCCGAGCGCCGCGCGCAGGCCCTGGCGCTGGACACCACGCTGCTGGCCGAGCTGCTGGGCCAGGCCGACCTTCGTGAGCTGCTCGACCCCGACGTGATCTCCGACAGCGAGCGGGAGCTGGCCAGGCTCGACCGGCCGCTGCGCGACCTGGAGGACCTCGCGGACCTGCTGCGCTCGCACGGGCCGCTGCCGGCTCTTGATGTGAGCGTGCGCGGCGGCGACCCCGCCTGGCTGGAGGAGCTGGAGCGGGCGCGGCGGGCCATCCGGGTGCGCATCGCGGGCGAGGAGCAGTGGGCGGCGATCGAGGACGCGGCGCGGATACGCGACGCGCTGGGCGCGCCGCTGCCCGTCGGGATTCCGCACGTCTTCCTGGAGCCGGTGGCCGATCCGCTGGCCGACCTCGTGGCGCGGCACGCCCGCACCCGCGGGCCCTTCCAAGCCGCTACGACGGCCGCCCGCTTCGGGCTCGGCGTGGCCGTGGTGACCGACGCCCTGCGGCGGCTGGCCGCGTCCGGGCGGGTCGTCAGCGGGGAGTTCCGGCCTGGCGGGCGGGGCGAGGAGTGGTGCGACGCCGGGGTGCTGCGAATGTTGCGCCGCAGGTCGCTGGCCCGGCTGAGGAAGGAGGTCGAGCCGGTCGCGCCGGAGACGCTCGCCCTGTTCCTGCCCGCCTGGCACGGCATCACCGGCTCGGCTTCGCCCACAGCGGACCGTGGCGGGGCGGCTCGGGCCATGGACTCGCTGGTCCGTTCCATCGAGCAGCTCCAGGGGGCCGCGGTGCCCGCGTCCGCGCTGGAGACGCTGGTGCTGCCCGCCCGGGTGCCGGGCTACCATCCGGCGCTGCTCGACGAGCTGACCTCGTCGGGAGAGGTGATGTGGGCCGGGCAGGGGTCGCTGCCCGGCGGCGACGGGTGGGTGTCGCTCTACTTCGCCGACACGGCGCCACTGCTGCTGCCCGAGCCCGCCGAGGTCACGCTGACCCCGGTCCACGCACGCGTGCTGGAGTTGCTGGGCGGCGGCGGTGCGCTGTTCTTCCGCGGGATCTCCGACCAGCTCGGCTCGCTGGACGACCAGACGCTGGTCTCCGCGCTGTGGGACCTGGTGTGGTCGGGACGGGTGTCCGGCGACACGCTGGCGCCCCTGCGGGCCACGCTCGGCACGGGGCGGCCCGCGCACCGGCCCGCGACAACGCGGCGGCGGCGGGCCGTGCTGCCGAGCAGGAGCGGGCCGCCGACCGTGGGCGGGCGGTGGTGGTTGCTGCCAGGACCGGCCGCGGACGCCACCCAGCGGGCCAACGCGCAGGCCGAGGTCCTCCTGGAACGGCATGGGGTGGTGACCCGGGGGGCGGTGACGTCTGAGCGGCTGCCGGGCGGGTTCACGCCCGTCTACCAGGTCCTGCGGGCTTACGAGGAGAGCGGCCGGTGCCGCCGGGGCTACTTCGTCGAGGGCCTGGGGGGCGCGCAGTTCGCGCTGCCGGGAGCGGTGGACCGGATGCGCGCCATGGCACCCAGCATCGCCCCCACGGGCCGCGACGAGGGCTTGGGCCGGGTGAGCGGACCTGGGGCGACGTCGTACGGTCCCTCCGGCGGACCTGGCACGTTCGGCGGGTCAGGGGCGTTCGGGCAGGGGCACGAGGCCGACGGTGGCGCCTTCGGGCAGGGGCACGGGGCCGGGGCGTTCGGCAGACCGGCCGGTGGAGGGTTCGCCAGGCAGGCCGGTGGGGGGTTCGG
>NZ_VCJS01000387.1 GCF_005893125.1 Nonomuraea basaltis
GGGGTGGGGGAAGCGGCGGGGGTCGCCGTGGTGCCGGTCTGGCCACATCCGGTCAGGACGAGCGTTCCCAGCAGCGCGCCCGCGAAGGCCGTTCGTACGGGCCTCACGAGGAGTCCTTTCACACTGTCGGAACCGAGAGACCCGCGTAGAGCGACGGATCACCCTTTTCCACGAGGGTTGATGGCGTCAGCGCAGAGGCAGGCGACCTGGCTATGACAGTTGCGGGACAGCGCCGGACTCGCACCGGACTTCGCTGCAGCACTGCGCGTCGGACAAACGCTATCAATGTCCTAAATGTCTCCGGCGTCAAGGGGTTAGTTGGGTCTCCGCCTCGGCGATGATCCGCTGCAGCCGGAGCCCGTGGGCGGCGTCGAGGGGATGCCCGCCGCCGTTCCGCACGGTCTGGGCGAACTCCTCGGCGATGGTCTCCAAGGGGTCGTCGTCGAAGGGCAGGAGCACGGCGTTGCCGGTGCGGCCGTACACGGCGATCGTCGACGGCGGCAGGTCGCCGACGGCGGCCATGCACAGCGACGCCTCGGAGACCGCGCCGCCCTCGTGCTCCAGGAGCAGGCCGGTCCAGCCGAGCGGATTGCCGTGCGCGCGCACACCGGTCACCGGGCCCAGGGCGGCGTCCAGCAGGTCGATCACGTGCGGGCCGACGTCGAGCAGCGCGCCGCGCTCCAGCCGCCAGGGCGTGGCGAACGGGTGGTCGCCGAGGAGGGCGCCGGAGATGTTCGCGGCGTGGCCGCCGAAGGGCTGGATCTCGCCGCACCGGGCGAGGAACGTGCGGGCCTGGACGGAGTAGCGCAAGGTCAGCACCATCTGGGAGCCCACGCCCGCCTCCGCGACCGCCGCGGCCAGCCGCTCGGCGTTCGCCAGGGAGTCGGCGAGCGGTTTCTCCAGCAGCAGCGCCTTGCCCGCGCGGGCGGCGCGGACGCCCATCGCGGCCTGTACGGCGGGCGGCACGCAGAACGCCACCGCCTCGCAGGCGTCGAAGAGCTCCTCGATCCGCTCGAACACCGGCACCCCGAGCTCGGCGGCGGCCTCCGGACGCCGGGCCCACACGCCGGCCAGCCGCGTGTGCGGACCCCTCGCCAGCATGGGCGCGTGCGCCATCCGAGCCCACGGCCCCGCTCCGACCAGCCCGACCGCCACCGGCTCCATGCGACCTCCCGAGTCCGCTCCAGGTCACCTTATGGCCCGGCGATCAGATCCGGGACCATCACCCCATGCCGCCCGTCGGAGTCACTGATGTTCGCGCCACCGCTGGATGGCGTGCTGGGGGCGGTGGGCGAGGGTGCCGGAGTCGATGACGAGGGTCTGGCCGGTGACGCAGCGGCTCTCGTCGGAGGCCAGGAACGACACCAGGCTCGCCACGTCGTCCACCGTGCACGCCCACGGAAGGAGGCGTTCGGCGGCCTTGTCGGCGAGCTGGGCGGGCGTCAGGGCCTGCTGGGCGGCCGGGGTGAGGACGAGGGCGGGGGCGACGGCGTTGCAGCGGACGCCGCGGGCGCCGTACATGGTGGCGACGTAGCGGGTGAAGCCGATCAGTGCCGACTTGGAGGCGCCGTACGCGGCGTGGACCGTGTCGCCGACCAGGGCGGACACCGACGACGTGAGGACGATGGCGCCGCCGTCGGGCATGGCGGGGACGGTGTGCTTGACCATGAGCATGGCGCCGCGCAGGTTGACCTCCATGGTCCGGTCCCAGACGGCGACGTCGAGCGCGTCCAGCTCGCGGTCGCGGCCGTACACCTCGCGGTCGAGCGCGGCGGCGTTGGAGTGCAGCACGTCCACCCGGCCGAACGACGCCACCAGGGTCGCGACGGCCTCCTCCACCTGCTTCTCGTCGGAGACGTCGCAGGTGAGCGCCGTGGCGGTGCCGCCGCGGGCGCGGATGGCGGCGGCGGTGGCCTTGGCCCCGGCGGCGCGCAGGTCGAGCACGCCCACGCAGGCGCCCTCGGCGGCCAGCCGGGCCGCGCAGGCGGCGCCGATGCCCGAGGCCGCGCCCGTGACCAGCGCCACGCGCCCGTCGAAGCGGCCGGTCACCAGGTCACCTGGAGGGACGTCAGGCCGCGGCCGACGATCGACTTCCGGTGGGAGATCGGCACGCCGGGCAGGAGCCGCAGGCCCGGCAGGCGGCGGCCGAGCACGTCGAGCGCGGTGCGCAGCTGCAGCCGGCCGAGCGCGGCGCCGACGCAGAAGTGGATCCCGTAGCCGAAGACCATGTGGTCGGCGGCGTTCGGCCGGTCGATCCAGAAGCGTCCGGGATCGGGGAAGACGGTCTCGTCGTGGGCGGCGGAGTCGACGGACAGCAGCACGAGGGCGCCCGCCGGGATCGTCACTCCGTGCAGCGGGATGTCCGTCGTGGCGTACCGGAACGAGCCCAGCGCGGCGCCGTCGATGCGCATGCACTCCTCGGCCGCGCCGGGGACCCGCTCCGGCGGAACGGGCCACGCACCCTCCCTGAGCAGCCGCAGGACGGTGTTGCCGAGCTGGTTCGGCACGGTGTCGTTGCCGCCCAGCAGGATCGTGGAGATCAGCTCGACCACCTCCCTGTGGGTGAGCTCGTCACCGATCAGCGAGGTCATCAGGGAGGTGAAGTCGTCCTGCGGGTCCTTGGCCCGGGCGGCCACCAGCCGGTCCACGTAGTCCAGATAGGTCAGGAAGCTGCCGGCGAGCTCGAGCTGCCGCTCCGGCGGCTGCGGCGACAGGAAGAGCTGGAACCAGTCCTTGACGTGCGACTGCACGAAGGCCTCGTCGGACTCCGGCACCCCGATGAAGCGGGCGGTCAGCTTGATCGACGGCTCGTGCCCGATCTCGGCGACGAAGTCGGCCCGGCCTCGCGGGGCGATCCGGTCGAGGAGGTCCTCGTTGAGCTCGCGGAACGTGTCCTCCATGGCGGCGACCGCGCGCGGCGTGAACGCCCTCGACACCGACCGGCGCAGGCGGGTGTGGTCGGGCGGGTCCACGTTGGCCACGAAGCTGGACAGGAACGAGCCGTGCTCGCCCAGCTTCTCCTTCGTCTCCGCGGTCAGGCTGCGGGAGATCGTCAGCGAGCCCTTGGAGGAGAAGCGCCGCGGGTCGCCGTACGCCGCCCGCACGTCGGCGTAGCGGGTCAGCACGTACGCCTGGAGGTGCTCGCTCCAGAACACCGGCGACTCCTCGCGGAGCCGGGCGAGGAAGGGGTACGGGTCGGCGACGTGCCAGTCCGAGCCGACGTCGAAGTCCTCGATCATGCGAAGATCCTCCGCGGGTTGCCGACGAGCATTTGGTGGATCTGGTCGTCCGTGACGCCCCTCTTGCGCAGTTCGGGGATGACGTCGCGGGAGACGTGGAGGAGGTGGTAGTTGGGGTGGCGGCGCCGTACGACGTCGGCGTCGAAACGATCGTTGAAACAGTACGAATCGTGACTTAACACCATTTTTTCGGCATGCCCGCGCTCGCACATCTCGGCCACCACCGACACCCGCTGCTCGAACGGGCTGATCGTCTCGATCCCGAAGCGGTCCATGCCCAGGTAGGAGCCGGCCGCGATCAGCTCCTCCAGGTACGCCACGTCGGTCGAGTCCCCGGCGTGCCCGATCACCACCCGGCTCAGGTCGACGCCGAGCGAGCCGAGCAGGCGCTGCTGCTCGAGGCCGCCCTTGGAGGGACTGTGCGAATGCGTGGTGATCGGTGTGCCGGTCGCCAGGTGGGCCTCGGCGACCGCCCGGAACACCCGCTCGCACCCCTTGGTCATGCCCAGGTGGTCGGAGGCGCACTTGAGCATGGCGGCCTTGACACCGGTCCGCCCGATCCCCTCGGCGATGTCCCGCACGAAGAACTCCGCCAGCCGGTCGGGCCCGCCGAACAGCGATCCGGGACCCCGGTTGGCGAAGTACGGCGGCAGCGCGTCGTAGGTGTAGAGCCCGGTGGCGACCACGATGTTCACGCTGGTGAGCTCGGCCACCCGCTGCACGGCCGGGATGTGGCGGCCGAGCCCGAGCACGGTCAGGTCCACGATCGTGTCGACGCCCTCGGCCTTCAGCGCGTCCAGCTTGCCCGCCGCCTCCCGCGCCCGCAGCTCCAGATCCCACATCTCCGGGATGTCCGGCCAGTTCCACAGGATCTCCGGGCTCAGCCCGAAGACGTGCTCGTGCATGAGCGTCGCCCCGAGGTCGGCGACCGGGCCCCTCACGGTTTCAGGCACGGGAACCTCTCGTGCTCGAACGGCCGGTTGATCTGGAGCTCTAGCTCGTCGGTCTGCTTGTACGGCAGGCCGGTGTAGAGGGCGTCGGCGTCGAAGTAGGTGACGGTGAACGACAGCCGCGGGCGGTCCTGGCGGTTCGCGGGCGCGCCGTGCACGGTCAGCGCGTGGTGCACGGTCGCGTCGCCGGCCTTGAGGTCGAGCGGCGGGGACAGCTCCAGCTCCTTGAGCCACGGGTGCTGGCTGAGCTGGTCGTCGCCGGGCCGCGTGAAGCTGCGCCCGAGCAGGCCGTGGCGGTGCGAGCCGTCGTAGAACCTGAGCGACCCCATGTCGGCGGGCACGTCGGCCAGCGCCAGCCACACGGTCAGCATGGCCGAGCGGTCCATCGGCATCCAGGGGAAGTCCTGGTGGAACTCGGTGGCGCCGTGCTCGCCGGCCTCCTTGACCAGGAGGTTGGTGACCTGCACGCGTACCGCCCGGACGCCGCGCAGCAGCCGTACGGCGTTGCGCCCCATCTGGGGGCTCATGGTCAGCGCCCCGAACATCTCGTCGCTCGCCGCGATGTCCCTCGACTGCCCGAACGCCTGGTCGACCAGCGTCCGCTTGTCCTTCGCCCGGCCGTCCAGGTAGCAGGTGGCCCGCTCGCGCAGCTCCGCCGCGGTGCCGGGATCGATGAGCCGGCCGAGCCGCACCCAGCCGTGCTCGTGGAAGAACGCCACCTCGTCGTCGGTGGCCTGGCGCACCGGGATCTCCATGGCCCCAGTCTCGCACCTAAAGCAAGCGCTTGGTAAGACTCGATTTGAGTAGCCCCTACTCATGCGCGTCCCCGCCGCCCGTCTGACCCTCAGGGCATGACCACAGTCGAGACACCCCCCGCCACCGCCGGCTTCACCCGGTACGCGATGATCACCTGCGCGGTGGTCGCACCGCTCGCGCTCGCCCTGTCACTGCTGTTCGCCCCGAACGACGCCACGGCCGAGGGCGAGGCGTACATCCGGTCCTTCGTCGCCAACCTCGACGGCTACGCCCTCTGGAGCTGGATCAGCGCCCTGAGCTTCGCCGCCTTCATCCCCGGGATCTTCGGGGTCGGCAAGGTGGCCAGATCGGGGCGGCCCGTACTCGGCCTGGTGGGCATGGTCCTCGCCTTCATCCTGGCCCTGCCGGTCAGTTTGGACACCGACGGCGTGATCTACGCGGCCGCCAAGATCGGGCTGGACGTGCCGACCACGAACCGGCTGGTCACGGAGCTGAACGAAGGGCTGCCGACCTCGGTGCTGGGGTTCTCGTTCTTCCTGGGCCTGCTGGGCTTCGTCCTGCTGGGCATCGCCGCCCTGCGCAGCGCCGCGCCGAAGTGGGCGGCCATCGCCATGATCGTGGCGCCGTTCCTCATCCCCATCGCCTGGTTCGCCCAGCTCGGCAACCTGGTGGCGGGCGCGGCCTGGCTCGTCTTCGCCGCCGCCTCCGGCGGCATCGCCCTCGTGCTCCCCGCCGACCCTCGGCGCACCTGATCGGAAGGACAGGCGGCCAGGCGCGCCCCCGTACACCCTCGTTTCCGGCGTACATTGACACCCAAGCGCTTGCTCAACACGGTGGGAGGGATCGTGCGGCCGTTCAGGTTCGGGGCAGTGGTACGGGAGGCCGAGTCCGGAAAGGAGTGGGCCGAGAAGGCCAGGCGGCTGGAGGGAGCCGGGTTCGATGTGCTGCTGGTGCCCGATCACCTGGTCGGGCCGCGGTTCGCGCCCATCGCCGCCCTGACCGCGGCGGCCTGCGCCACCGACCGGCTGCGGGTGGGGACGCTGGTGTTCGCCAACGACTTCAGGCATCCGGCGGTGCTGGCCAAGGAGGCGGCCACGATCGACCTGCTGTCCGGCGGGCGGCTGGAGGTGGGGATCGGGACCGGGTGGATGGCGGACGACTACGCGGGGGCCGGAATGACGCTGGAGCCGCCGGGAGTGCGGGTGGAGCGGCTACGGGAGGCGATCGCCGTGCTCAAGGGGCTCTGGGGGGACGGGGCGTTCTCCTACGAGGGTGAGCACTATCGGATCGACGGGCTCGACCAGCGGCCCAAGCCCGCGCAGCGGCCGCATCCGCCGCTCCTGCTCGGCGGGGGCGGGCCGCGGGTGTTGCGGCTGGCGGCCGAGCAGGCCGACGTGGTGAACATCGGGATGCGGGTGAAACGGGACGGCAGCGGGCCCGACCGGCGGGACGGCGGGCTGGAGGCGTTCCTGGGCAAGCTCCGGCACGTCCGCGCGGCCGCCGGCGACCGCTACGCCCGCCTGGAGCTGGGCACGAGCGTGGTCCAGGCGGGCAAGCGGAAGGTGGAGGAGGCGTGGAGCGCGGCCGACAGTTCGACGCTGGACGAGACGCCCCAGGTCCTGCTCGGTACGCGACACGACATCGTGGACAAAGTCCGCCATTGGCGGGATGAGCACGATATTTCGTACTTTGTGGTGCACCACGAGCGGGATCTCCCCGCCCTCATCCCGGTCGTGGAGGAGCTGGCTACGGCACGAGGATGACCTTGCCCATGGTGTTCCTGCTCTCCAGCGCCTGGTGCGCCTCGGCGGCACTGCCCAGCGGGAACGCCTGGACCGCGGGCGTCAGGGACCCGTTCACGGCGGCCTCCAGGGCCTGGGCGCGCAGGTCGGCCACGCCGCCGTCGCGGCCGAGCAGGTGACCGATCCCGTCGTGCACCGTCACGCCCCGCGCCGCCGCCTCCTCCCCGTCGGGGAAGAACCACTCCCCCGCCGCCGACCCAAACACCTGTCTCTTATATACATCTAAAAAAAAAACAACATCCAATAACAGAGGTATATAATCAGTAGCTATCCCTACCAAGAACGTC
>NZ_VCJS01000388.1 GCF_005893125.1 Nonomuraea basaltis
GGGTTGATCGCCGCGGGGCACGAGGTGGTGGTGCTGGAACAGGCGCAGGAGTTGCGTCTCGGGGGTGGGGCCATCACGTTGTGGTGCAACGGCACGGCGATCCTGGCGGATCTGGGCGTGGGTCTGGACGGGGTGGGGCAGCGGCTGACGACGTTATGCCTGCGGACCGCGAGCGGACGCCGCGTGCTGGAGTTCGACCTGGAGGTGCTGGCGCGGCGGTTCGGGTCGGCGGCGCGGGTGATCCCGCGCGGGTCGCTGATCACCCTCCTGGAGAGCGGGTTGCCGGAGGGGGCCGTGCGGTTCGGTGCGCGGGTGGCGGAGCTGCAGGCCGACGGGGACGGCGTACGGGTGCGGACGGAAGCAGGTCAGGAGTTCAGCGGTGACTTCCTGGTCGGGGCCGACGGTGTGCACTCGCGGGTGCGCGCTCTCGTGCTGGGAGGTGGCCAGGCGGCTCTGACCGGTGTGGCGGTCTGGCAGGGTCTGACGCCGGCTCCGTTCGATCCCGGGTCGACCACGACGTTGATGGTCGGCCGGCAGGGCGATTTCGGGTACATGGGCGCGGGCGACGGGCTCATGCAGTGGTTCTTCGACGTGCCGTGGTCGCCGGGCGCGCCGCCGGAGGACAAGCCGCTGGAGATGCTGCGCCGCCGGTTCGCGGGCTGGGGTGCCCCGGTCGAGCAGGTGCTGGCGTCGCTGGGGGACGGTGACGCCGAGGTGTTCCCGCACACCCGGCACCAGGTGCCGCGCCGCTGGGGCGACGGGCGGTGCGTGCTGCTCGGGGACGCGGCGCACGGGATGCCGCCCGTCATGGCGCACGGCACGAACCAGGCGCTGGAGGACGTGGCGACGCTGGTGGAGTGCCTGAGCACCGTACCCGATCCGCGCGCGGTCGTAGGCGTGTACTCCTCCAGGCGCAGGCGGCGGGCGGCCCTGGCCTCCACGGTCGCCTCACGCGCCCTCGCGGTGTCCGGCCCGCGCACGGTGATGCAGAGCGAGCACCTCATACGGCTGAACGGCGCCACACCGCCGCGGCTTGCCACCCGTGGGTTCGGACTTCTGCTGCGCGCCCTCAGCAACCGGATCTAGTGAACGGAACCCGGGCCGCGGCCGATCGAGAAGACATGGCGGACATGCTAGCCGCCACCCTGACGGAGATCAGCTGATCGGCCTGCGGCCCAGCCAGTCGGGCCAGCCATCCGGGCGGGTCGGCACGATGCGCACCGGCTCATACGGCGCTACAGGCGCGGTCGTCTCAACGGGCTGGTCGGGGAATCGGCGGCCTCGCTGTCGCTCACCTGGCTCCTCGTGATGTATCCCGCCATGAGCGATGATCTCTCCCGAGTGGGGAGGCGCCGCCCGCGCAACGGGCCGGTTGGTCTCTTGTAGGATCCGCAGCTCAGGGGTCAGCGGCCCAACCCCGCCCGGTCCATCATCGAGCCGATCGTCATGGTCATGCGGCGGCGGCCGGCCAGCCGTCCCGCGTGCGCCATCAGGCGGTTCTTCGTGCCCGTGATCACGCTGGGCGGCGGGGTGCGCCGGTCGAGGGCCTTCAGGGCGATCGCGACGACCTCGTCGGGGCGCATCCGGCCGGTACCGCCGTCGGCCTGGGCGCCGGCGACGTCGAAGAACTCGGTCTCGGTGGCGCCCGGCGACAGTGCCATCACGCGCAGGCCGGTGCCGCGCGACTCGTACCAGAGTGCCTCGGTGAAGCTGAGCACGAACGCCTTGGTCGCGCCGTAGACGGCCATGGTCGGGGTGGCCTGGTAGGCCGCCATGCTCGCGACGTTGACGAGTACGCCGCCGCGGCGGGCGCGCAGCCGTTCGATGAAGACGCGGCTGAGGTCGACGAGGCTGGTGACGTTGACGGCGATCTCCGCCTCCAGCCGCTGCGGGTCCTCCTGGTGGAACGCCGTGTTGGTGGCGAAGCCGGCGTTGTTGATCAGGCTGGTGACGGTGAGGCCGCGCTCGGTGATCGCGACGTCGAGTGCCGCCGCGACGCCGGGTGCGGCCAAGTCCATGGCGATCGGGGTCGCGGTGATCCCGTACGCCGTCGCAAGCTCGTGCGCGAGGCGCTCCAGCCGGTCCAGTCGGCGGGCGACGAGCACGACGTCGGAACCCCGTGCGGCGAGTTGCCGGGCGAACTCGGCGCCGATTCCCGCGCTGGCGCCGGTGATGAGGGTGGTCTGGCCGTGGTAGTCCACGGGTGTCATGTCTCCTTCCAGGAGTCCGGTTTGGGACGACGGTGGCACTGTAAGCCGGTCTGGCACTAAGTGTCAATTGGTCACTGAAGTGCTAGCATGGGGACATGTCGGCCACTCCTGACCAGAAGCTCTGGGCCCGTACCCGCCAGGCCGTCCACGCGGAGGTCGCCCGGACCGCGATGGGCCTGTTCCTGGAGCGCGGTTTCGAGGCGACGACGATCGACGACATCGCCGCGGCGGCAGGCATCTCCCGGCGCTCCTTCTTCCGCTACTTCGGCACGAAGGAGGACATCGTGCTCGGCGACCTCGCCGCCCAGGGCGAGCTGATCCGCAAGGAACTGGAGGCCAGGCCCGCCACCGAGGACGCCTGGACCGCGCTGCTCAACGCATTGCGCCACGCGCCACGGCCCGGCCAGGACGACACGACCACGCTGAAGATATCGAAGATGCTCTACGGCACCCCGTCCCTGCGCGCCCGCAGCCTGGAGAAACACCTCCAATGGCAGGCGCTGCTCGCCCCGGACATCCGCCGCCGCCTCGGCGTCGCACCGGACGACGAGCACGACCTGCGCGCCGACGCGATCGTCGCCTGCGTGCTCACCTGCCTGGACGTCGCCGGCGAGGCCTGGACCCGCAGCGACGGCACCACGCCGCTGGAAGACCTGGTCCTCGCGGCGGTCGCGGCGGTACGGGGAAACGCGGCGGCCTCCTGAAGACGGGCGTGGCTGCTGCCCGACTGCCGAAGACCCCGGAAAACGCGAAATCCCGTTTCCTCAGCATCCCTACGCTGTCGGAGTCGCTCGCGGGCCGGGCGGCCTTCGTGGACCTGTGGCCCTTCGCGGTCAGCGAGCGTGTGGGGGACGCAGGCAGATTCTGCGATCAGGCGTTCACCGACCCGGAGTCCTTCACCGGTCGCCAGTCGGCATGGACGTGCGAGGACTACATCCACCTCATAAGCCAAGGCAGCTATCCGGAAATCCTGCGACTCAACTCGCCAGTGGCGATTCGGGCATGGTTCCGCGGCTACCTGGACGCCGTGATCTCTCGCGACATCCGTGAGTTCGCCCATGTCAACAAGGCCCAGGCGATCCCCGATCTGATCGCTCTCGTCGCGGCCCGAGCAGGCGGACAGCTGGTCCTCGCCCATATTGCCGACAGTCTCGGACTCGACGTCGCGACCGTGCGTACATATCTGGCCCACCTGGAAACCGTCTTCCTGGTCGCCTCGGCGCCCGCATGGTCCAACAACCTCAGCTCACGGGTGACCCACGCGCCCAAGACCTATGTGACCGACAGCGGACTGGCCGCCCATCTCATGGACGTGGACGCGGAGTCGCTCCTTGCCCCCGGCCATCCCGCCCTCGGCGGACTCCTGGAGACCTTCGTCTTCGCTGAACTTCTCAAGCTGTCGACCTTCGCCCGCCGACATGTCACCGTACGGCGCTGCCGGGACAGGGAGAAGCGCGAAGTCGTTCTGCCGGGTGAGCGCCAGAAAGACCTCGTCCAGGCTGGGCAGGCGCAGGCCCAGCTCCTCGGTCATGAGCCCGGCCGCGTCCAGCCGCCGTACCAGGGAGGAGATCAGCATCGGGTCGACGGCGGGCACCGTGAGCCGACCGGTGTTCGCATCGCGCTCCGGGATCTGGCCGGTCAGCTCGATCAGTATCCGGGCCACCGCCTCCCCGTCGGCCGGGACGCTCGGCCGTACGTGCAGGATCTGCCCGCCGATGCGGCGCTTCAGCTCACCCGGTCGCCCCTCGGCGACCACCCGGCCCTGGTCGATGACGGTGATGCGGTCGGCCAGCTGATCGGCCTCCTCCAGGTACTGCGTGGTCAGCAGCACCGTGGCGCCGTCAGCGACCAGACCGCGCACCACCTCCCACAACTCGTTGCGGGTGTGCGGGTCCAGGCCGGTGGTCGGCTCGTCCAGGAACAGCACCTGCGGCCTGCCCACCAGGCTGGCCGCCAGGTCCAGCCGCCGGCGCATCCCGCCGGAGAAGGTGGCGATCGGGCGGGTCGCGGCGTCGGTGAGCTCGAACCGCTCCAGCAACTCGGCGGCCCGTTGTCTGGCCTGCCGCCGAGACAGGTTCAGCAGTTGGCCGATGAGCACCAGGTTCTCCACACCGGAGAGGGTCTCGTCCACCGAGGCGTACTGGCCGGTCAGCCCGATCAGGGAACGCACCCGCACCGGGTCGCCGACCACGTTATGGCCACCCACCGTGGCTTGGCCCGCGTCGGGCCGCAGGAGAGTCGCCAGGATCCGCACGGTGGTCGTCTTGCCTGCCCCGTTCGGCCCCAGCACGCCGACCACCCTTCCGGCGGGGACCTCCAGGTCCACCCCGTCCAGCGCGACCTTGTCGCCATACCGTTTGACCAGGCCTTCGGCCCGGATCGCGTACGTCATCGTGGCTCCTTCGTCGTCGATGAGGCCACGGTGCCGAACGCCGCCAACAGCGGGCTGATTTCGCACTGATACGGGACCGGCAGCCACCATCAGCGACAGCCGGTTTCGGTGCCCCAGGACGCCCCACGAGCGCTACCTTGCCGTTCCCGGGAGCACCACACGAACTGATCAACACGGGCAAGATCACCGGTTCAGCAACACCCTCTTACGCTCATCTTGCTGCAGTTCGGCCGCCCGCCAACGATGTCGTTCAACGTCCCCGACTCCGGCATCGGTCAGCTCCTCATGCAGCGCGGCGTTGTCCCGGCGCGCTTTAGCGGGGCGCGATACTGCATCGGAACGGCCAGTGACGATAAGAGGCGTCCGCCGGGCTCCTTAACGTGACTGGCCTTTCGGTTGCTGCTCAAGCCCCGTGACGAACACCGGCACCGGCCACCGGCGGCGGAGGGCGACGACCACGCCACTCACGATCAGCAGGGCATCCTGTGCCAGCACCGGCAGGCGCAACGACACCACGCGGTGTTCCATGCCGCGGGCGTGAGAACACTCAGCCCAGACACGCGGCCACCTACGACGACGGGCGTATCTGGGCACGAGGTGTCTACGCAGAACTGCGTAGACGCTGTCATCCGTTGTCGGAGGCAGCGGCCGCTTCGACGGCGCGATGATCGATTCCGTGAAACCCCTCCCAGGTGCTCACGCTCGTCACCGGCGCCTCGGCCGGCATAGGCCGAGTCACCGCCGTGCACACGCTGCGGGCGCCCGTCATTCGACCGAAAGGATCCTCAATGTCCGTCCTGTTTGCGCTTGCCGCACAGGCGGCCTCGCCAGTCTGTACGACGCCGGCAGAATGCGCGGGCCAGGGTGTCGATACTTTCCTCGGGACCCCTGAGCGAATCTGGGCCAGTGTGGCCGCACTGGTGGCGCTGGCCGGCGTGGTCATCGGCTGGCTGACGCTGCGCTCCGTCCGTCGTCTCGGCAACGGCGGGAGGAGGGGAGCCATCATGGCCCTGGTGTTGGGGCTGACCGGCGGGCTCAACGGCGTGGTGAAACTGGCTGTCGCCGATGGTGGTCTCGGCACCGGCAACGGAGTATTCGGGGCGGCCTTGGCCCTGGTGCTTGGGCTGGTCGGTGCGGTCCTCGGCGGGCTGGCCCTGGCCCGCTCCCGCCGCACCGAGCTGAGCGGCTGACCGCAGCGAATACAAGCGCGCGATCGAGGCCCTGATGACCGTACACACCTCGATCATCGCTCGGCGGCCGCTTCTCGAGCAGACAGCTCTACATCAACAAGTGCGGCTGCCCTACTTATCCGACACCTACGCCAACGAGGCCACACCCCGACCCCACACCGAAAGCCTCAGGAAGCGTTGCGGTACAGGTCCCGTCTCTCGGGCAACTGCTCGAGGCCGGCCGACTGGTAGGTGGCGACGGCGCCGACGTTGGAGCTCGGCGTGCACACGTCCACGCTGGACGAACCCAACTCCTGGAGTGCGCGCGCTGCGGCGACCGTGATCGCTTTGCCGTAACCGTGACGGCGGTGTGCCCGGTGCACGCCCATCGGCTCGATCAGGCCGGGCTTTCCTTCACCCGCCGACCACACCGTCACGGCCGCCACCGCCTCGCCCTGCTCGTTGCGAGCGACCAGGCACCGCGCGTCGACGTACGGCGCACCTGCCGCCATCGCGTGCCAGCGCTCCTCGGTGAACGTCGACCCGTCGAACGACGCACGCAGGACCGCGGCCCACTCGTGCGCCTGTTCCGGCCCGATCACCTCGACGCGTACGCCGGGATCCGGCACAGGCGCGCCGAGGTCGCGCCGAAGTGGTGTCCACGGCTCGTCGCTCTCCCAGCCGTCCTTGAACAACAGGTCCCGGACAAGCGCGCCCATCGGCGACTCGACGTACACCTTGCCCTCGAGCAGCACACCACGCTCAGGCGCCGACACGTCCTCGACCACCTGCTGCGCCAACTCCTCGTCCCGCAACGCCTCCGGCGCGAACGCCAACCGCAGCAACTCCGCACCATCCAGCAGCCCGACCGCCATAACCTCCCCAGCCCGACTCCAGGTCCGCGTAGCCTCCGCCGTCCGCTCCGCACCGAACCGCCAGAACCACCCCACATCCCCCGGATGCAACTGCACGGGCCCTCCGTCGTACTGCCACTCCCCCAACACCCGCACCACGTCACCGAGCCCGTCGACCCCCGGCCTACCCACCTCGATCGCCATCCCCCGATCACACACCACCCCACTGACGCTCCGCACCCGAATTTCCATGGCCGCTCATTGAAGAAATCCGGGCCTGTCCAGTAAACGGTGTAACTCGATCTTGAATTAGTTCTATCGGGTGGTCGGGTTCAGGCGGCCTTCGAAGGTGATGGCGAAGGCGTTGAGAGCGGCTTTCCAGCGGGTGATCCAGCGTTTG
>NZ_VCJS01000389.1 GCF_005893125.1 Nonomuraea basaltis
GCCCTCCCCCGCCCGCCACGGCCTACCGCGGCACCCCTGCCGCCGACCTGACACTCGGCGAGTTCATCGGCCGCGCCTCCGGCACGTCGCTGGCGGGGCGGCGGGTCCGGCTGACCGGCTTCGCCGTGCCGTCCAAGAGCGGCTGGTACGTCGCCAGGATGCGGATCAACTGCTGCGCCGCCGACGCGCTCGCCCTGGAGGTCGCCGTCGAAGGCGCGCCCGCGCCCGCCGAGGACACCTGGGTACGCGTCACCGGCACGTGGATCCCCCCGAAGGGCGGCGTCCCCGATGACTACGCGCCGCCCGCCATCGCCGCGACCGAGGTCGTCCGCGTCGAACCGCCGGCGGAACCGTACGAGGAGCCCGCGTGACCCGTTCGTCCCAGGGCCTGCTCCTGATCCTGCTCGGCGGGGCGCTGCTGCAGATCTCCGCCTTCTCGGCGGACTTCGCCAACTACGTCAAGCCGGGCTTCCGGCCTTTGCTCATCGCAGCGGGCGCCGTGCTGATCGTCCTGGGCGTGGCGGTCCTGGCCGCCGAGCGGCGCAGGAGGCGCGACGCGGCGAGCCGGGCGGCGCTGGCGCGGGCCGGTCTCGAGGAGGAGCTGCACCTGGCGCGGCTGCTGGGGCGCGAGCCCGCCGTCTCCGGCCCGGGGGCGCGCGACGAGCATGACGAGCATCACGACGGGATCCGGGTGGCGTGGCTGCTGGCCGTACCGGTCGCCGCGATCTTCCTCATCGCCCCGCCCGCCCTCGGCTCGTACGCCGTCCAGCAGGCCGAGCACGCCCCCGCCCCTCCTCCGCCGTCCGTCGTCGACGCGGACCTGCCGCCGCTGAAGAGCGGCCGGGTCAACGACCTGAGCATGAGCGAGTTCGCCGGGCGCACCTGGTCCGACCCCGGCTCCCTGAAGGGCAGGACCGTACGGCTGACCGGATTCGTCGTGCCGTCCGCGAGCGGACGCGAGTGGTACGTCGCCCGCCTGCGCATCGGCTGCTGCGCCGCCGACGCCCTGACGATGAAGGCCGCCGTGCGGGGCGCGCCCGCCCCGGGCACCGACACCTGGGTGCGGGTCACCGGAACCTGGGTGCCCGCCGACGGGACGGCGCCGCCTGCGCTGGACGCCACCCGCGTGGAGGCGGTGGCCGCGCCCGGCGAACCGTACGAGTAGCGGTCAGTGCGCCCGCCGGTGCGCCGGGAGCCCGCTCTCGTCGGCGGCCGGCAGGACGCGGCGCATCCGCCGCGCTTGTCAGCAGATGCAACGCAGATCCAATCTGGTCAGGCGCGGAGAGTCGCGCCGCCGTCGGCGAGGAGGAGGCCGTCCTTAAAAGTTATAGTTAGGCAAGCGTAAGGCCCGTCGCAAATCGCTGACGTGTGACAACGGGCGGACCGGAACCTTGCCGGGACCGCCCGCCCCCGCGCGTGCCGCATCCCCGGTCAGCCGGCCACCGAAGGTGACGTGCTCGCGCGCGCCGAGGCGGCTACCGGGGCGCGAGTTTGCGCCGGTCCACCTTGCCGGTCTGGTTGCGCGGCACCGACGCCACGAACTCGATGTCGCGCGGCACCTTGAACCCGGCCAGCTCCGCCTTGACCGCCCGCCTGAGCTCGTCGGCCGACGGCGCCGCGCCCTCCTCGGGGACGACGTAGGCGGCCAGGCGCTGGCCGTACTCCTCGTCCGGCACGCCCAGCACGGCCACGTCGGCGACGCCCGGCTGGCGGGCCAGGAGGTTCTCGACCTCCTGCGGGAAGACGTTCTCACCACCGGAGACGATCATGTCGTCGTCGCGGCCGTCGATGAACAGCAGCCCGTTCCCGTCCCGGTGGCCGAGGTCGCCGGTGGCCAGCAGGCCGTCCGCCGCGGCGGTGAAGGTCAGGCCGCCGGCCACCTGCACCCGTCCCACCTCTCCGGCCGGCTGCTCGGCGCCGTCCGGGCCGGCGATGCGCACCGTGGCGCCGCGGGGCGGGCGTCCGACGGTGCCGGGAGCGGTACGCAGGTCGGCGGGCGTGGCCAGAGAGGCCCAGCCTGCCTCGGTGGAGCCGTACAGGTTGTAGAGCACGTCGCCGTAGGCGTCCATGAAGTCCGTGGCCAGGGCGGGCGGGAGCGCCGAGCCGCCGGAGACGACCACGCGCAGGTGCGGCAGCGGGCGCGGCGGGCAGGCCAGCAGCCGCTTCAGCATGATCGGTACGGCCACCAGCGCCCCGGCCCGCTCGGCGGCCAGGGCGTCGAGCGCGGCCTCGGCGTCGAAGCGGCGCAGCAGCACGACCGGGCAGCCGAGCACCAGCGCGGCCCCGTACCAGAGCAGGCCGAGGCCGTGGAAGAGCGGCGGTGCGATGAGCATCGGCTCTCCGCTGCGCAGCGGCACGGTGGCGAGCATGGAGACGAACGGCTCGGCCAGCGCGGTCACCGACAGCCGGCGGGGCGCGCCCTTGGGCGTGCCGGTCGTGCCGGAGGTGAGCAGCACCAGCCGCCCGGGACGGCGCGGCGGCCCGGCGGGCACGCCGCCCTCCCGCGCCAGGGCGTCCAGGTCGGTGACGCGGGGACCGCCGAAGTCGACGGCCGGCAGGTCCGGCGCCGCGATCAGCGCGTGCACACCCTCGCGCCGCAGCACGTCCCGCAGCCGCGGCCCGGCCAGCCCGGTGTTGAGCAGCAGCAGGTCCGCGCCCAGCCGGGACACCGCCGCGACCGCCGCCACGAAGCCGCGGTCGTTGGGCCACATCACCGCCACCGTCCGTCCCGGCCCCACGCCGAGCTCGTGGTGCAGGGCCGAGGCCAGCGCGGCCGCCCGCGCGTCCAGTTCGGCGAACGTCAGCGACCCCGCCTCGTCCACGACGGCCCGCCGATCCGGCCAGCGCGCCGCGGCCATGGCCACCCCGCTCGCGGGGGTGACGTGGAAGTGCCGATATGCCTCCACCATGCGCGCCAGCGCGGCGGGCGGCACCGGGCCCAGCAGCCCGTTACGGGCGAGCGCGGCGGCGGCCTCGACCCCGAAGCCGCCCAGCTCGACCAGCCTTCCGATCATCGCGGCACCTGGCCTTTCACGCGGAGGCCGTACGTGTACCCGCCCGCGCCGCCCCGGAACCCTCCCGTCGTTCGGCCTCATGACGCACCGGCCCGAGCAGATCGCCATCCCCGTCGACGAGCAGCTCGTCGTGGCGTTCTATTCTCGTTGACCGTGAACGAAGCGGGAGAGCGCCACGCCAGCTGGCTCGAGCTGTTCTTCGACCTGGTCGTCGTCGTGGCGATGGTCCAGCTGGCCCACCGGCTGGCGCACCCGACGTGGGGCGGTGTGGCGCTGTTCGTGCTGCTCTACTACGCGGTGTGGAGCGTGTGGACCGCGCTGACGCTCTACTCGAACGTGCACGGCGAGCGCACCCGCACGCGCAGCATGCTGATCGGCATGTTCGGCATCGCGGTGATGGCCGCCGCCGTGCCCGGCGTCGCCCACGAGGTGGCGCCGGGCGTCCTGCACGACGGCTGGTTCATCGCCGCCTACATCACCTGCAGGGTCAGCACCTCGCAGACCCTGCAGCGGGCCGGCATGGTCATGACGGCGTGGCCCGCGGCCCAGCTCGGCGCGGGGCTGGTGCCGTGGGTCGTCTCCATCTGGGTGGACGATCCTCCCTGGCGATACGTGCTGTGGGGGCTGGGCCTCGTCCTCGACTTGATCTTTTCCGCGGTGCAGAGCCGCAGGCCCGAACGCATGATCAGCGACATGCAGCGGCAGGCCGGCAGACGCGAGAAGCATGAGCTGCGCCGGGCACGGGCGGGACGGCCGCCTCGTCCGATCATGCCCTTCACCCCGGCCGTGCTCGACCGGGCGCACCTGAGCGAGCGGCTCGGGCTGTTCGTGATCATCGTGCTCGGCGAGGCTGTCATGCAGCTCGTGATCGCCTCCTCGGGACAGTCGTGGGGGCCCCAGCTGGGGCTGGCGGGGCTGGCCGGGTTCGGGCTGATCGTCTCGCTGTGGTGGCTCACCCTGCAGTACGGCCTGAGCGCCGTCCCCGGCGCGCACGAACGCAGAATCAAGCCGTATATGGCGTTGCCCGCACACTTCGGGCATCATCGCGACCGCGGCCGGCCTGGGCGTGGTCGCCGCCGAGCCGGCCGCGCACCTGCACGGCGGCGTCGGCTGGGTGCTGGGCGGCGGGCTGTCGGTGTACTTCGCCGCCTCCACCGCGCTCGGCGTGGCGACGGGCGCCGAGCGGCGGTGGATCTGGGCGTGGGCGGTGCCCTCCATCCTCGCCCCGCTCGCTGTGGCCGCGGCAGCCGGGCTGGTGGAGGCATGGGTGGTGGTCGCGCTGCTGCTGGCCGTCGCCCTGTGGCGGCTGGCCTACCGGCCGCGCGGCGGCGCGCCGGCGTGACCTGCTCACGTGGCCACGCGGCCCGTCGTGATCGGCGGCTCCGCCGCGGAGCCGCCGTGATCGGCGCGGGCGGGGGCGCAGAGCGCGGTCAGGTTCAGGGCCAGCCGCACCGCGGTGCCGCCGGGGCCCGTCGTGAAGACGACGTCGTCGCACAGGCAGCGCATCAGCCAGATCCCGCGCCCGCCCGGCTCCGAGGGCGCGGGCAGGCCCGCCTCCTCCAGCACGCCGGCGGATATCCCCGTGCCGGTGTCGGCGACCTCGCAGACGAGTCTCCGGCTCTCCCGCCACATCCGCAGCCTGCCTCCGCCGCCGCCGTGCTCCACCGCGTTGACGACGCATTCGTTGACCGCCGCCAGGAAGTCCCCCAGCCGCTCGCCCGCCACCCCCTGGTCGCGGGCGCAGGCTAGGACCGCGCGGCGCGTGCGTACCAGGCAGCCCTCGTCGAAGTCCACGCTGAGCAGGTCCATGCCTTCACTGTCAGCCGGACACCGGCGGCCGGTCAGTGCCGAAGGTCACAACCCGGGCATTCCACAGGCCCTGGTTCTCTTACCGGGAACCCGGCTCCGCTACGAGAAGCCAGGTTCCGCACACGCGGCCAGGATCACGACAGAGCCACCCAGACAGGGCGGAAATCCCCGCTCGGGCAGGTATCGGGCGAACGCCGCGCGCTCCTCTACTGCTGGCCGGGGCGGCGTGCCGGGACCGGGGCGGGGCCGGCCGTGCCGTCGGTGAAGCGGCCGGGGCGGAAGGGGGCCAGCAGCGGCGACTCCTCGCCGAACACCTCCCCCGCCACCTCCCCCATCAGCAGCGGAGCCAGCGTGACCCCGCTGTGCGTGGCCACCGTGTACACGCGCCGCTCCGCGTCGGCGAACCCCGCCACCGTACGCCCGTCGCCGGGCATCGCCCGCTGCCCCACGACCGCCCGCTCCACCGCGGCCCCGTCCGTGGCCCGCAGCACCTTCGGCAGCAGCCCCATGATCTCGTCGATGACGTCGGCGGGCACCGGGGCCGCCGGGTCCGCGCGCCCGTCCAGCGGCAGAGACTGCAGCAGCAGCCGTCCTGCCCCGTCGGGCCGCAGGTTGAGCCCGGCGGTGGTGATCACCCGGGACAGCCGCGCCGCCACCGGCGTCGTGATGACCAGGAACCCGTTGGTGACCTGCCCGGACACGGCCGGGTCCAGCATGGGAACGTGGACGCCGGCCAGCGCCGCCACGTGCTGCGTCCAGCGGCCGACGCAGGTGACGACCACGTCGCCGGCGAAGGTGCGCCCGTCGGCCACCGTCACCTCCGCGCCCGACGCCGGCGTCTCGATCGCCGCGACCTCGGCATCGCACTCGACCACGGCCCCGCGGTCGCGGGCCTCGCCCAGCAGCCGCCCGAGCAGGCGCAGCGGCTGGACGTGCGCCTCGGTGGGGAAGAACACGTACTCGGCGCCCGCCACGTGCACGAGGTCGGGCTCCAGGGCGCGGACGCGCCGCACGGCCGCCCGCTCGACCGGGTAGCCCATGGTCAGCAGCCGTGCCACCCGCGCCTCGAGCAGTTCTTTGTGCTCGTCGGAGACCGCGCACTCGAGGTGGCCCGTGGGGAAGAACCAGTCGCCGGGAAGCTGGTGATGCGCCCAGACGGCGGCGTGGTTGAGGTCGAAGTAGTCCTTGGGCGTCTTGTTGTTGGCGTTCACCCACGCGACCGACGTGGAGCTCGTGCCGGCCCCGGGGGCACGCGCCTCCAGGACGGTGACCTGCGCGCCGCGCCGGGTGAGCCCGGCCGCGACCGCGGATCCGACCACCCCCGCACCGATGACGACGACTCGCACACTGGCCCCTCTCTCTCCTTCTGGCCCCTGTCACGGTGGTCACCGCCGGCGCCGAACGGCCCGGCCACGCGGAAACGTCCGATCACGACCGCGGCGACCAACTCCATCAAAGTCCCGATGGCGGGTGACCGTGGGGTCATAGTCGTCTTGCATGGAGGTGAAGATCCGTACGGGTAGCGTCTGCAGGCCGGTGGCGACCACGCACCGCCTCCAGCGCGCCGCGCCCGGAAAGCTTCGCCCCCGTCAGCTATATCGGTTGCCGTGGGCCGGGCGGGAACCGAATCATGGGGGTTGTGGTGCGGCTGGCGTACGGAGTGGTGACGGGGCGGGAGCAGCAGGTCTGGGACTCCCGCGGCCGCCGCGTGCCCGCCGAAGGGCCGGCCGGCGCACCCGTCGTGGTCGGTCCCGCGGGCGCCGACCCTCGGCCCGCCGCCGCCGAGCTGGCCAGACTGGTCGCGGACGGCGGGGTGACGGTCGCGGGCGCCGGTGTCGAGCTGTGCCCGGGGTTCGTGTCCGCCCGCCTGGACGGGGCACGCGGTGACCGGCGCGACGCCGTGCTGGCCGCGATCCAGCTGCTGGGGCCGGACGGGCTGCACCGGCTGGGCGAGCGGGCCGGCGTGCTGGTGGCGCTGTTCGGCACGGAGGCGACCAAGCCGGTCGCCGCCGCGGCAAGCCGGGCCATCGGCGACGGACGATGGGCGGCGCTGCAGCTGGCGTCCTCGGCCAGCGCCCTGCTGAACGCCGAACAAGTCGAACGCCTCCTCCACCTGGGCACCCCGCCCACGCCACCCCTCCAGCC
>NZ_VCJS01000038.1 GCF_005893125.1 Nonomuraea basaltis
GAGCGGCGACGGAACGTCGCCGCTCCGCGCGGTCGAGCCCCTTGGCCGACAGCAGGTCGTCCAGTACGCCGAGGCAAGCGAAGGCCGCTTCCACTCCCGCGGGCTCGATCTCGAGCGAAGTCCGCCGTCGCTCCTCCAAGAGCCGGAAATGACGCACTATGTCGGGCCCGTGTCGTCGTGTCGGCGTGCTGACGGCA
Source organism: Nonomuraea basaltis (assembly GCF_005893125.1). Classification (GTDB taxonomy): domain Bacteria; phylum Actinomycetota; class Actinomycetes; order Streptosporangiales; family Streptosporangiaceae; genus Nonomuraea; species Nonomuraea basaltis. Next base: position 198 of record NZ_VCJS01000038.1, read on the forward strand.
ATCCGCAGACAGGAGTCGAGCACTCGCGACGCGTCATCCCGCCCCAGATGAAGCTCGGCTCCGACGGCGTCGAAATCAGCATGGTCATCGACCGACCACGCGCGCAGCCGTCCGCCGTTCCTGGCCGCGATGAAGCTCAGGACCCGGCCGGGCCCCAGCTCCACGGCGGCACCGACACCGTCGGTGAGCAGGCGGCTCTGCACGCCGTCCCAGCGCACCGGCCGGACAAGCTGGTCGGCGAGGAGCGCCGCGCCGGCGGCACCACCGGGGTGCGGTCGAGCGTCGACGCCGGAGAGCACGGGAACCGCGGTCTCGGCGATCGTCACGCCGGCCAGCGCTTCCAGCAGTTCCTCGGCCGCCGGGCGCATCAACGGGCTGTGGAAGGGCCCGCTGACACGGAGGGGGAACACCCGCGCACCACGCGCCTCGAACTCGGCGGCCGCACGCCTCAGGTCCGTGCCGCGGGCAGAGATCGCGACCTGGCGCGGGCCGTCGACGATGGCCGGATAGACCGCGAAACCGTCCTCGGTCCAGTGCCGGCAGACTCGTTCCACTCTGTCCGCGTCCAGATCAAGAACCCACATCATTCCGCCGTCCAGCGCCTCGGCGGCCCTGCTGACCGCCTCGCCCCGGAGCCGGACCAGCCGCACCGCCTCAGCCAGCGGCAGCGCGCCGGCACAGCACAGGGCGGTGTACTCGCCCAGGCTGTGCCCGGCCAGGTGGGTGACCGGCAGGCCAATCTCCTCGCGGAACACCCGGTACAGGGCGACCCCCATCGCCAGGAGAGCGAGCTGCGACTCCACCTGCCGATTCAAGCGGTCGCCGGCCGCCGGGTCTTCGCACAGTCCGGCCAGGTCGAGACCGAGCTCGTCCGATGCCTCATTCAGGGTCTCACGAAAAGTGCCGTACCGGCGGGACCATTTGGCCGCCATTCCAGGATATTGGGAACCCACTCCGGGGAAAAGAAACGCCAACCTCGGCCACGGAATCGACATTCCTCACCTCCGTGATGAGCTCGTCCGGTCGATTGCCGAGACGGGAGTCAACCACGGCCCACGCCCTCGTTCAACCGGACGTCTCAGCAGTTGAACATCGGAGAATTCCACATAACGGCCTCGTGACCAGGCACGGTGCCCCGCCGGAGGGGCCGCACTAACCAGGTGAGTGAGCGAAGAACTGTGCAGGAGAGGTCCATTGATGACGGAACTCGACATCCTGTACTGTGCGCCCCACTGCAATTTCCGCCATCTGCACTCGTAACAGCGGACTTCTTCAACAGGGGCTTCATCAGCAGGTCGAGGAGAAAGAGAACAATCATCGTGACCGCCGCACCCGAATATCCGGCCTGGGCATTCCCGTTCGCTGGAACTCCTGATGGACTCAAAGATCTCCGAACTCTGTGCGAACTCGCCCTGGACGTGATGTCAGAGGTACGGCACGACCGCTCGGGTCCCGGTCCGGCCGGTGGTTACCACGGCGTGGCCGAGTCGGCCCGGGCGCTGATGGCCGGCCCGCTCCTCCCGGAACTCGGCGGAGCGCCCCACGATGTCCTCGCCGACGTCACCCGCGCCTTCGCCGCCGGATCGGTCGACCTCACTCACCCGGCGGCTCTGGCCCGCATGCAGCCTCCCTCACTGGCTGTCGCGGCGGCGGCTGAGCTTGTCGTGGCCACCCTCAACCAGTCCTTGCACGCCTGGGAGAGCGGTCCGTTCGCGCTCGAGATCGAGCGCTTCGTCACCGCCGAGCTGGCCACCCTCATCGGCTACGGCTCCGGCGCGGGGGGCACCCTCACCTCGGGCGGCAGCGTCTCCAACCTGATGGCGATGACCATGGCCCGAGACTCGGTCCTGGCCCGCCGTCTGAGCCGTCGTCCCGGCCAGGAAGGGGTGGCCGGTCTCCACCGCCGCCCGGTCGTGCTCGCGCAGGAGGCCATCCACTTCTCGATCGGCCGGGCGCTGCGAATCCTCGGAATCGGCGAGGACCAGCTGATCCCGGTCGCCGTCGACGCCGACGGCCGCACCAGTGCGGCGGATGCCCGCCGGGTGCTGTTCGGCCTGCCCGGCACGGATCTGCCGTTGGCTCTGGTCGCCCTTGCCGGTTCGACCGACCTCGGCGTGATCGACCCGCTCCGTGAGCTGGCGGAGGTGGCGCGCGAGCACGATCTCTGGCTGCACGCCGACGCCGCCTATGGAGCCGGCGCGTTGTTCTCCGAGCGGCTGCGCCCCCTGCTGGACGGCCTCTCGGAGGCCGACTCGGTCACCATGGACCTGCACAAGTTCGGGTGGCTGCCCAGTTCCTCGGCGATGCTGCTGGTCAAGTCTCGCGGCGACCTGCAGGACTCCTTCGGCCTGGCGACCACGACCTGTCTGACCTCCGCCGACGACACAGAGCAGGGCTATCACGGCCTGCAGGGCGAGTCGTTGCAGACGACACGTCGCGCGGACGCTTTCAAGATCCTCGTAGCGCTCCGCTGCCTCGGCCGTGAGCGCTTGAGCGCCATGGTCGACGCCTGCCATGACCTGGCCATCCACGCAGCGGAACGGATCCGCGAAGAGCCGCGCCTGGAGCTCGTCGCCCACCCTCCTCTCGGTGCGGTCCTTTTCCGGTACCTCACCGACGATCCCGGCAAGGCCGATGAGGTCAATGGGGCCGCGCGCCGCGAGCTGATGGCCACCGGGCGTCTCCTGCTGGCCCGCACGCACCTGGTGGACGGCGCAGGCGTCCAGCGGGTCTACCTCAAGCTGCTGTTCCTGAACCCCGAGACAGCGCCCGAGCAGGTCGACGATGTCATCGCGATGTTCCTGACGACCGCCCGGAGGATCGAGGCGGAGGGCTGATCCTTGGAATCCCCGATGAAGTACGAGGCAGAGGCCTCGGGCCTGCGAATCTCCGCACCCGTGGACGGGGTACGCGAGTCGATGCGCCGCCTGCCCGGTGCCTTCGCCGTCCCCCTGACCCTGCTCACCGGCAAGCCCCACGCCGGGCAACGACCGGTTCGCTTCACTCCGACCAGCCATCTGATCAACGCGATCTGCTCGACCACCGCCGGCCTCACGATCTCCTGCCTGGCGTTGGCCTCCGGTGGCCTGGCTCTGTTCGCGCTGCCGGCGGGCTGGGCGGTCACGCTGCACGGCCTCCGAAATCTGCGCATGATGATCTACCACCAGTGCGCGCATAGGAACATGTGGCGCCGGCGGCGCCCCGACGACCTGCTCGGGCGCGTCATCGCCGCTCTGCTGATCGTCCAGCGCTTCGATGACTACCGCGCCGAGCATGTGGCCGACCACCACGCGCTGCACCACATGACCGTCCGGGACCCCACGGTCCGCGCCTTCCTGATCGGGCTGGGACTTCAGCCGAGGATGTCCCGCCGGGAGATGTGGTCCCGCGTGCTCCGGCTGCTGGCGTCACCCGTGTTCCACGTCAGGTTCCTGACGTCACGGATCCGCTCGCACGTGAAGGGAATGTCACGCGAAGAGCGCGTCTGGACCTTCGCCGGCTATGCGACCGTGGCCGGCCTGGCGACCTGGCTCCAGCTTTGGCCGTTCGTCCTGATCGCCTGGATCGTACCGGTGACCGTCCTGTTCCAGGTGAGCAACACCCTCCGGCTCTGTGTCAAGCACACCTTCCCACTCCCCGGCCAGACCGACCGTCGCGGCCGGGCCTACTTCTGCAGCCTGACGAACGCGATCTTCATCGGCGAGCCGGCCCCGGATCCCCGCCTGCCAGGCGGGCACCGAGCGCTGGCTTGGCTACGCTGGTGTGCCCGCCTGGCCGTTGTCCACTTCCCCGCCCGCTATCTGGTGCTGACCGGCGACACCGTCTGCCACGACTTCCACCACCGGCACCCGATGGATCGGCGCTGGGCGGACTACATCTTCGAACGGGAGGCCCGGCTCGCTTCGCTGACGCCCGGCGATCCACACTACCGGCACGTCTGGGGTCTGATCCCCGCGATCGACGTGGTCTTCGACTCGCTGCGCGCGGCCGATCCAATGGAGTACTCACGAGAGCTGGCCGCAGCCGAGCACCATGACGTCTTCGCCGCTTTCGACGACTGACCCGACGACGAACCCCCGGGAGGATCCATGACCGCCGACGCCGGAGAGCGCCTGATCATCCTCGGCGTGTCCGAAAGCGACGCGCACGCCGTGGCGAACCAGTTGATCGCGATGCACTTGCGTGAACAGGGCTTCACCGTGATCAACCTGGGTGTGTGCACCCCGCTGAGCGACTTCGCCGCCGCCTGCGACCAGTACCCGCACGCGGAAGCCGTGCTCATCGGCAGCCTCAACGGACATGCCTATCAGGACCTCGCCGAACTGCCGGCGCTGCGGGCGGCGGGGCGGCTACGTTGCCCGCTGGTGGTCGGCGGCAACGTCTCGGTCGGCCAGGACACCACGAGCGAACAACGCAGGCGGCTCCTGACTCTCGGTATCGATCATCTGCTGACCGATGCCTCACAGATCGTGCCTCTCCTGGACATGCTGCGCTCAGCGCGCGACACCCATGCCTCCCCGGCCCATGACGCCCGAATCTGCTAGCCCTCTCGACGATCTCGCGCTCTCCCCGCACCTCACGGCCACGCTGCCGCGGTGGGAGCAGATCATGGCAGAGCTCCGCGAACCCGGCCCGCACATCGTCGACGTCCTGCGGATGGCGGACGCCACCGGACGCCCGGCGGTCCAGCCCCGCTGCGGCGTCGGTGGCCACCGGGAAATGCTGCGGCTGCTCGAAGAGCTCAGCACCACCGGAGCCGATGTCCTCACCGTCACCATCGATTCGCACACCCGGCTCAGGCAGTACGCCACCGCGCAACGCCTGTTGTGTGACTCCCCCGGCGACCTGAACGGTTATCCGCTGGTCGCGCACGGCTGGCGGCGTGGCCGCGAACTCCGTGCCCGTGTCCCGCACCCCCTTCAGGTACGGCACGGCTCGCCGGATGCCCGCGATCTGTTCGCCATCGCCCTGGCCTCCGGCATCACGTCGTTCGAGGGTGGCGGGATTGACTACAACCTGCCCTATTCCAAGGACATCCCGCTCAGGACCACGCTCGGATCCTGGCGGCGGATAGACGCGGTATGCGGTGTCCTTGCCAAGGACGGCGTCCTCGTAGACCGTGAACTGTTCGGGACGCTCAGCGCCGTCCTCATGCCGCCCTCGATCAGCTTGGCGATCACCCTGCTGGAGGCGGCGGCCGCGGCGCGCGAGGGCGTCAGGTGCGTGTCGCCCGCCTACCCACAGTCCGGGGAGATGCACCAGGACATCGCCGCGCTGCGCGCCATCAGGGTTCTAGGGCAGCGCTACCTCGGGCCGGACATCGAAGTTTTCCCGGTCCTGCACGAGTTCATGGGCCCCTTTCCCCGCACCCCGCAGTACGCGAACTTCCTGATCATGTACGGCGGGCTCACCGCCCGGCTCGGAAGGGCGAGCAAGGTGGTCAGCAAGACGGCCAAGGAGGGCTACGGGATCCCGGACGCCGCCGCCAACACCGAGGGCATCCTCAACACGATCCTGGGGACCAGCGACCTGCTCGACTTCGTCCGAGTGGACGAGGACCGGATAGCCGAAGAGGAGTCCTGGATCCTGCAGGAGGTCGGCGAGCTCGTGGAGCCGCTGTTCTCCGCCGAGGACCTGCTCGGCGGCGTCGTCGAGGCGTTCCAGACCGGACGGCTCGACATCCCGTTCAGCGCCAGCGTCCACGCGCACTCGGACGTGGTGCCCGCGCGAGACCGCGGCGGTGCTGTCCGCTACGCCGACCCCGGGGCGCTGCCGTTCTCGAGCGCCACCCGCTCGCGGCACGCCCGGCAGCTGTCCGCCCGGGCGGGGGCCGCCAACCGCACCACCAGCCTGATCGAACGGATCACCCGCGACATCAACTACTTCCTCGACAAGGAGAGGACTGTGTTGCCCGCAATCGACGAAAGGCCACTGCCGTGACAGCCTCCGGATCCTCCGCCGTAGCGCCCGATCCCGCCTTCGGAGCGGCTGTCACCGCCGCCGACCGGCGCTACCTGGTCCAGTCCTGGTCGACGCAGGGAAACGTCGACGCCATCCCGGTCGACAGGGCCGAGGGCCGCTATTTCTGGGACTACGAGGGCAAGCGATACCTCGACTTCTCCTCGCAGTTCGTCAACCTCAACATCGGGCACCAGCACCCGAAGGTCGTCGCGGCGATCCAGGCTCAGGCCGGCAGGCTCTGCATGCTGGCCTCGACACTGGCCAACCATCAACGTAACGATGCCGCCCGGCTCATCACCGAGCTGGCACCGGGCGACCTGAACCGGGTGTTCTTCACCAACGGCGGGGCGGAAGCCAACGAGAACGCCGTGCGGATGGCGCGCCTGCACACCGGCCGCCCCAAGATCCTCGCTGCCTACCGCTCGTACCATGGCGGGACCAGTACGGCGATCGCCCTCACCGGAGACCCGCGCAGGTGGCCTAACCAGCACGCCGGACACGCCGACGCCAACGTCGTCCACTACTTCGGGCCCTACCTGTACCGCTCCAGCTTCAACGCGCGGACGGAGGCGGAGGAGTGCGAGCGCGCACTGGCGCATCTGGCGGAAGTCATCGAATTCGAAGGGCCGTCCACCATAGCCGCGATCATTCTGGAGCCGGTCGTCGGGACCGCTGGAATCCTGGTGCCGCCATCCGGCTACCTGGCCGGTGTCAGGAGGCTGTGCGACCGGCACGGCATTCTGCTCATCGCCGACGAGGTCATGACCGGCTTCGGCCGAACCGGCGCGTGGTTCGCGGTGGACCACTGGGGGATCGAGCCCGACCTGCTCACTTTCGCGAAGGGCGTGAACTCCGGCTACGTCCCGCTGGGCGGCGTCGTCGTCTCGGACGCGGTCTACGACACCTTCAGGACCCGGCCTTTCCCGGGCGGCCTGACCTACTCCGGTCACCCGCTGGCCTGCGCCGCCGCGGTCGCCACGATCACGGCGATGAAAGAGGAAGGCGTCGTCGACCACGCCGCCTGGCTCGGCGAGGCCGTGATAGGCCCGGAGTTGCGCCGGCTCGCCGAGCGCCATCCTTCGGTCGGCGAGGTCCGCGGGCTCGGCGTCTTCTGGGCGGTGGAGCTGGTGCACGACCGCCGAACCCGTCAGATGCTCGTGCCCTACGCCTCGTCAGGAGCCACGGCGGCGCCCATGGCCGCGGTGGTGGCGGCCTGCCACCGGCTCGGGTTGTGGCCGGCCACGAACTACAACCGGATCCACGTGATGCCGCCGTGCAACACGACCGAGGCCGAAGCCCTGGAGGGACTGGCGATGCTCGACGAGGCGCTCGCGGTCGCGGATCGTCACGCCGAAGGCGCGTGATCCCCACGGTCCGCGACGGTGCCGATCAGGTCCGCGCCGTCGTGGACCAGCAGGGTCGCTGCTCGGCCGACGACCGCTACCGCGGCCCGATACGGCGCCGGCAGCGGCGCGTCGATCAGCGAATACGAGTCCGGGCTCCCGAGCACGGCGGGAAGGGCGAGCACCCTCGGCGGTGCGCCCGAACCCGTCACCTCCACGTGGGCCGGATGGACCGCCAGGCCCTTGCCCACCGCTTTGAGTACGGCTTCCTTCCTGGTCCACCGGACCACGAAGTCGGCGTAACCGCCGCCTCGCGCGCGAAAGTCCCTGAGCTCGAACTCGGACAGCGACGACTCGAGGTGAGGGCCGACGGATTCGCGAACCGAGGCGTCCTCGACGTCGACGCCGACGGCGCCCCGCGATGTCACGGCCAGGACGGCCAGCTCTCCCGTGTGGGAAACCGAGATATCCACGTCCGGTTCGACCGGATCCACCACTTTCGGCTTGCCGTGATCGCCTCCGCAATACCGGCACGTACGGTCGAAGACGAAGCCCGAGGGATCACCACCCCACCGATCGGCCAGCACGAGCCGGGTCAGCGCCCATGCGGCAACGAAACGACGGCGGTCGTCCACTCCACGCAGTCGCCCTCGGCGCAGCAGATCCCGCTCGTTCAGCAGCACCACCAGTTCTTCCGGTACGGCCGCGGCGCGGACGTACCAGACCTCGCAATCGACCTCGGAGTCCGGCACTCCGGCCTCGACGGCGTCAGGGAGCGCCACGGGCTCGCTCCCGATCTGCCCGCCGATCACCGCGTGATCCGGACGACGTACTCGACGAGCAGCGGGTCGGTGAGCAGATCCGATCCTGTCGCGGCATTCGGCCACGGCACGAACTCCCGCTCGGGACCCCCGCCGGCGACATGGTCCGGCGGTGAGATCTCGACGGTCCGGCAGCGCAAGCCGGTGGAGGTGTCCACGCTCGCCGACATGAGGAGGAAGCCGAGCCATGCGCGGTAGCGGTCGGACAGGTCCGCCATGAACACCTCCGCCTCGTCCCGCTCCAGGTCGAGGCCATCGACCAGGCCGGCCAGGCCGGCATCGAGACGGGCCATGGCCATGGCCTGGACCGTGCCGGCGGGGGCGGCCCCCACGGGGAGGACGAAGCCTTCGCCACCGCCGACCTTCGCGAGAATCGCGTCGAACTCCGCCTGCACCTCGTCCGCTCCGGGGAAGCCTGGAGCGAGCAGCACACAACATCGAACGTCCGCGCCGAGCTTCGCCAGCTCGGAGACGATCGCCGTGGTGAGGGCAGCGCCGCCGCAGTATCCGACCACGTGGAAGACGCCGGCGCCGGCGGCTGAAAGGGCGGCGGCGTAGTCCTCGGCGAGGGCCGGGATGCCGGGCAGCGAGCGGTCCGGCGAGTCGGCCATGCCGGACACCGGATCAAGACGGTAGACGCCCACGTCCGCCGTACCGCCGGCCAGATCGCCGGCCAGGGTGCCGCCGCCCTCCACCCCGAGGAACTCGACGACCAGAAGCGCTCCCCCGCCGTCGACCGCGGGTCGCAGGCACTGGACGTGCAGCCCCGAAGCAGTGCTGAGCTTCGCGGAAAGGGTCATCGGATCAGACCTCGCAGCGCTCTGCGAGCATCGCCACGGTGGGAGCCTCGAACAGGTCCTGAAGACCGATCCGCGCGCCGAGCAGTGTCCTGACCCGGCCGACCAGGCGCGCGGCGTTCAGCGAATTGCCGCCCAGGGAGAAGAAGTCGTCATCCATCCGCACGTGGTCCACCCCGAGTATCTCGGCGAACAGGCCGCACACCGCCTTCTCGGCGCCCGATCGCGGTTCCCGCCCCGAGTCGCCTTCCACTCCTTCCGCCTCCGGCACCGACACGGGCAGGGCCTGACGATCCACCTTGCCGTTCGACGTCAGTGGCAGGCGATCGGCGAACACGAACACGTCGGGCACCATGTGCCGGGGGAGAATCGCGCCGAGCGCCCGTGACAGGACGACGGGTGGCACGGAGTCACCAACCAGGTGCGCCTCCAGACGCAGGGATCCCCGGGGGTCGGGCCGGGCCGTGACGGCTGCCTGACGCACCCCGGGCAGCCGCTCCAGCGCCGCCTCGACTTCTCCCGGCTCCACCCGGAAGCCGCGGATCTTCACCTGGTCGTCCACCCGCCCGACGTACTCCACCACGCCCGACGCGGTCCACCGTGCCAGGTCCCCGGTCCGGTACATCCGGCTCCCATCGGCTGCGAAGGGGTCGGGGACGAAGCGCTCTCGGGTCAGCTCCGGCCGGTTCAGATAGCCGCGCGCGAGCTGGGCCCCCGCCGCGTACAGCTCCCCCACCACGCCGATCGGGACCGGGCGCTGAGCTTCATCGAGCACGTACAACCGGACGTTCCACACCGGACGTCCGATCGGCACCGCGTCGGCGCCGATCGCTTCTCCTGCGGCGATGCGGTGGAACGTGCAGGCGACGGTGACCTCGGTCGGCCCGTAAAGGTTCGTCAGGTCGACATGGGGATGATCCCGCCGCCACTCGGCCAGTGCGGCGCCGTGTAGCGCCTCCCCACCGAGAACCAGGTCGCGCGTTGGCCATCGCGGGTCGTCCGGATCGCCGAGAAGAGGGAACTGACTCGGCGTCAGCTCCAGGAACGTCGGGCGCTCGGCACCGGGATCGGGCTCATCGACCAACCAGGACGGGACGTCGACGAGCTCCACGGTCCCACCGGCTGTCAGCGGTGCCCAGAGCTGGGTGACCGCGCCGTCGAAGCCGAAGGAGAAGGTCACCGGTACCCTGCCGCGCATGCTCGGATACGTCTCGGAAGCCCACTGCAGGTAGTTGGCGAGCGCCCGGTGCGAGACGACCACCCCCTTCGGGCGGCCTGTGGACCCGGAGGTGTAGATCACATATGCCGCACGGTCCGGTGCTCGCCCGCCGCCGTCACCGGGCCCCGCGGCGGGTCCGCGCACGGAGTCCGTCCCGGCCGTCCGTCCTGCCTCGTCGACGCGCACGACGGGAACGCCCTCGGGAACCGCGACAGGGCTGCCCGCCTCCAGCACCACGACGGCGGGTCGCGCGTCTTGGAGCAGCCAGCGGATGCGCTCGGCCGGGTACCCGGCATCGATGGGCACGTAAGCGGCTCCGGCCTTCCAGGCTCCCAGCATCGCGACGACAGCCCCGGCCACGCGCGGCATCGCGATCGCCACCAACGCCTCAGGTCCGGCACCGTGCCGCGTCAGGGCCTCCGCCACTTCCTCGGCACGCGCGCCGAATTCCGCGTAGGAGATCACGACCTCGCCGCACACCACGGCGGGATGCGGCCCGTTGGCCGTCACGGCCGACTCCACCAGGGCGGAGGCATCGGTCGCCAAGGACTTTCGGGCACCATGGGCGAAGTCGCCCAGCACCTGCCCCAGCTCGGCCTCGTCCATGACGTCGAGCTCTGACAACCTCCGGTCGGGTGCTTGGACGGCCGACCGGAGCAACCGTGCGAACCGGCGCAGCATCAGCTCGGCCGTCTCGCGGTCGAAGAGGTCTGCGGAGTATTCGAGTGCCAGGCCCACCCCTGCCGGCTCCTCATCACTGTCACGCCGCTCGGTGGCGATGACCGTCAGGTCGAAACGACTGAAATCGAGGCCCGCCCGCAACGGCTCGCCGGACAGCCCCGGCAGCCTGAGCGGCGGCTCAGGCTCGCTCTCCAGAGCCAGCATGACCTGGAAGAGCGGGTTGCGCGCCGCGCTGCGCGGCGGGTTGACCGCCTCGACCAGCAGGTCGAACGGCAGCTCCTGATGAGCGTAGGCCTCCAGATCGCTCGCGCGGATCCGGCTCAGGAGAGCGCGGAACGTCGGGTCGCCGTCCGTCCGGGTCGGCAGGACCAGGGTGTTGACGAACATTCCGATCACTTCGTCGAACGCCCGCTCGGTCCGGCCGGCCACCGGGCACCCGATAGGGAGGGCGGTTCCGGATCCCAGCCTGGTGAGCAGCGCGCCGAGGGCCGCCTGCAGAACCATGAACACGCTGGCCCGGTGTTCACGGGCCAGAGCGGCAAGCGCACGGTGCGACAGCGGGTCGAGCTCGCCCTCGACCTTCCCGCCTCGCCCGCTCCCGCGAGCCGGCCGCGCCCGATCGTTCGGCAGCGCCAGTTCGTCGGGCATTCCTTCCAGAGCCCCACGCCAGTAGGCAAGCTCGCGGGCATATCGGCTGTCAGGATCGGCGGGATCACCGAGCATGGATTCCTGCCACTGGACATAGTCCGAATAGCCGGCGGACAACGGCTTCCCGCCCGGCTCCGCACCCCGGGACCGGGCCTCATACGCTGTGGCGAGGTCGTCGACGAACAGGGTCTTCGACCAGCCGTCGAAACCGATGTGGTGGACCACGACGAGCAGGGCGTGGTCCTGCGGCGCGATCCGCAGCAGGCGGTACCGGACGGGAATCTCCCTCTCGAGGTCGAAACGGTGCGCCGCGGTCTCGTCGAACACGCGCTGGACGTCTTCCGGGCTCGCCTGCTCGGCTGCCGGGCACGGCAGGCAGGCCGCCGCATCCAGCACCCGGCGCCGTAGGACTCCTTCCTCCTGGACGAACAGCGTCCGGAGGGATTCGTGACGGGCCACAACGTCGGCGAGCGCGGCGTGGAGCTCGTCCGTGTCGAGCGGACCCTTGAAACGCGCACCATAGGCGAGGTTGTAGCCGAGGTCCGCCTCGTTCAGGCGGTTCAGGTACCAGAGACGTCGCTGCGCGTAGGAAGGGCGCGATGCGTGCCCGGCGTGATCGCCCGAGTCCCGGTGCGGGGCGGCTTCGTCCGTGTCCCCGATCATCTCGCAGAGCTCTCCGACGGTCGCGGCTTCGAAGACGTGCCGGACCGGGAAATCGACGCCCAGCGACGCGCGAAGGTGACCCACCAGGCGTGCCGCGTGCAGCGAAGTACCACCGAGAGCGATGAAATCGTCGCCGATCCCGACTCGGCCGATCCCGAGCACCTTGGCCAGCAGGCCGCACACCGCTTCTTCGACGGCGGTCCGCGGCGCGCGGTGTGCGTGATCGTCGAACGCGGGCGCGCGGCGTGCGTGGTCACCCAGGGCGCCGGAGCCCGGATCCGGGAGCGCCTGGCGATCCACCTTGCCGTTCGGGGTCAGTGGCAGTCGATCGACGACCTGGAACGCCTCGGGCACCAGGTGCCGCGGAACTACGGCCAGCAGTCCTCGGGCAAGCCTGGAGGCCTGCAAGTTCTCGCCCACCACGTAGGCCACGAGGTGCGGGATTCCCTCAGCGTCCGGCCGCGCCACCACCGCCGCCTGGTGCACACCAGGCAGGCGCTCCAGCGCGGCCTCGACCTCCCCCGGCTCCACCCGGAAGCCGCGGATCTTGACCTGCGCATCCGTCCGGCCGCGATACTCCAGAACGCCGTCGGCGTTACGGACCGCCAAATCCCCCGTTCGGTACATCCGCCGTCCGCCTGCGGCGAATGGGTCCGCGACGAAGCGCTCCGCCGTCAGTTCCGGGCGGTTCAGGTACCCTCGTGCCACCTGAAGCCCGGACAGATAGAGCTCACCGACTGTCCCGGAGGGGGCCATGCGCAGCCGCTCGTCCAGGATGTGCGCGTCGACATCCGGGAAGGTGACACCGATCGGCGCAGTGCCCGTCCCGGTCCCGTCGACCTCCGCGGACGTGGCCCACACCGTCGCCTCGGTAGGCCCGTACAGGTTCGTCACCCGCCGCGCCCGGGCGGCGAGTTCGGCACCGAGCGCGGCCGGGAGAGCCTCGCCGCCGACGAGGACCTCGAGACCGTCGACGACGCTGGGACACTCCGCAAGCAGCTCGCGCCACAGGGTCGGGGTCCCCTGCATGATGGTGGCGCCGGATCCGGCCATCAGCTCGCCGAGAGCGCTCGGGTGGAGGGCCTGGTCCGCGGTCGCGATGACCAGGCGGGTGCCGCGCAGCAATGGCAGAAGGTACTCCGGCACCGACATGTCGAAGCCGAAGGTCGTGGCCGACACCAGCCGGTCCGCGGGCTTGAGCGGGAAGCGCCGTTCCATGGCGGTGAGGAAGGCGGCCAGCGCCCCGTGAGTGATCATGACGCCCTTGGGGCGTCCGGTCGAGCCTGAGGTGTAGATGACGTACGCGAGGTCGTCCGGCGTCAGGGCATCGAGAGCGCCGGCCACGCCGGCCCGGCTCGGCGCCCCCATGCCGGTCCGCACCGCCGACCCCTCCTCCTGCGACGCGGCAGCCACCACGACACCGTCATCGAGGACCAAGCCGGCCGCATCGACGCGGACCGTCGGCAGCCCTGCCGGAACCGCCACCTGCGTGTCCGCTCCCAGCACCACGACGGAGGGCCGAGCGTCCTCGATCATCCACGCGATCCGCTCGGACGGGTAGGCCGGGTCGATGGGCAGGTAGGCCGCCCCGGCCTGCCAAGCCCCCAGTATCGCGGTCACCGCGCCGATCCCCCGCGGCGCCACGACGGCCACGATCGACTCCCGTCCGGCCCCATGCCGCGCCAGCGCGCCGGCCACTGCGGCGGCCCTGGAATCCAACTCCCGGTGCGATACGGCCACCTGGCCGCACACCACGACCGACTCCGGGCCGGAGCAAGCGACACGCGTCGCCAGCAGTTTCGCGGCCACGCTCCGGGATCCCATCGTTACAGGAACCTCTCAGCGATACGGTCCAGGGTGCGGAAGTCGTCGATCGCCAGTGAGCCGACGTCGATCGGTTTGCCGGAGAGTTCTTCCAACAGGCCAATGAACTCCAGGAACGCCAATGACTCGATGAGCCGGGTCTCGATCAGGTCGGTGCCCGGAGGAACGTCGCCTTCCAGGTCGGGGTTCTTCGACCGGATCCAGGCGACGATCTCGTCCACCCCGGCCTCCTTGACTCCCCTGAGATCCATGCCCTGGTCTCCTATCCGATCGAACCGTGGACAACGGCAAGGGCGCGCTCGGCCCCGCCGTGTGTTCGGATCAAGGTGTGGACCCACCGTTCCACACCGAAGGCGAGACAGCTGCTGTAGGCCGGAGCACCGTCGTGCTCGATGCCCAGCCGCTCGCCGAAGAAGTTGCGGTGGCGGTTGACCGAGCCGATCGCGGTGCCGTCCGTGGCCACGAACTCGATCTTGACCGGATCCATCCGGCTGAGCAGCGCACGTGAGCCTTCGTCCAGGTAGAAGGGGTCCGTGGCCGGCAGCTCATCGAGTTCGATGCCGAGCCCTGTGGCCAGGTCGCGCACCTGGTCTCCCGCCTTGCGCAGATGTTCCACCGCGCCTTCCTTGCTTCCGACGTAGAGAACCTCCCGCATGTGGAATGCCCTGAGGCGGCGTAGGCCGTCGTAGACCTTCTCGTTGCGGTAGCAGCTGCCGATCGCGGTGAGCAACCGTGACGTCTGGAGCTTCTGTTGCCGGAACATCATGAGCAGCCCGTAGCAGGTGGCCGTCGGCAGGAGGCAGCCTGTCGGCTCCAAAGCGTCCTCGGGCGTGGGTGCCTGCTGCTCCTTTCCGGCCAGCCGTGCAACCACCTCCTCCGCGTACCCGGATACCGGGAGCGCGAGGTGGGGGAAGTTGGCGAAGAAGTCGAGCCGGGTCAGCAGCTCGGCGGGGAGCATCGCCGGGCCGACGATCGGCCGTGCGCCCAGTTGTTCGGCGATGCGGAGGAAACGGGCGTCCAGAGCACCGAAGATCTCGGCCTCAGCGGAGTCGAGCACCACGACTCCCGGCGCGAGGAACATGGTCATGGGTGCTCCCATCAGTCGAACAGGCCGATACGCCGGTAGAAGGAGACGGTTCGTTCGGTGATGCGGTCGTGCACGGCTTGCCGGGCAGGGTCGGCCAGCACGGTGGCGCGGAACCGTGACGGCGAGGCGATTCCGGCGTCGCGGTAGGCGTCCACGCTGTACAACATCTGGATGATGAGATCGATGTAGCGACGCAGATAACCGGCGACGTCCCGCACGGCGTCGGCCGAATGACCGGCCTTGACCTGATTGAAGAGCGCAGAGACCAACTGGCCGCCGAAGGCGATGTGCCGGGACTCATCGCGGTGGTGGATGCGGTTCACCTCCCGGACGGTCTCCGGGAGGCCAGGATCCGCAGCCATCCTGGCATTGAAGAAATCACCGATCTGCTCGAAGATCAATATCTGGCTGAACACGATGAAGTTGTTCAGCTCCGGCGAGCGCTCGGCGGCGGGGAAGACCATGCGCCGGTCTGGATAGATGCGACCGCCGTACCGGAGACAGAATTCGGCGAAGAACCACATGTGCTCGTTCTCCTCGCCGATGAAGTGGTGGAAATAGGGCGTCGGGATCTCGTAGCCGGGGGTGTGGATGCGGCGCATCACCTCGATGAGCAGCTCCCTGATCCCGTGGGCGATCAGGCTGTAGAGGTTGACGCTCTCCCAGCGAGAGAGCTCGACCAGTCGCTCCGGCGGGATGTCCCGCTCCACCGCGGTGCCGTGAATCGAGAGCAGTTCCCTGCTCATCCACAGCGACGCGGGCTTGATCTCGTCCGGCCACTGGAAGGCGCGATAGGGGTTGTAGTAGTCCTCGACCGAGGCCTCCGTGAGCCTGTTGACGGCCTTGGAGAACTCCTGTGTCCACTCAAGCGCCGACATCATGTCCTCCCGTCCCCGGCACGAGGCAGAATTCGAAGTCGCTGCCCCCACTGGCGTTCACATCGATCGGCATCGTGGTCCGCCGGCGTCGACGGCCTCGAACACCCGGTTTCATGGGCTCGGGAAGCCTGGTTCCCCGAATCACCCACCCCACTGAATCCACACCGACTCGCAATCCGCAGTCATGAAATCTCTTTCGGTGCGCTCCACCACCGACCGCGGACTTTCCGGAGATCGGTGTATGGGGACTTTCGCCGCGGTATTCAACATTGGTCGCGACCAACCCCAATACGAGAGAGGAGCACAGTCCATCACGTGCGGCAGCACACTGCCATATCCGTCCCAGGAGCGTCAGCCTGGACGAGCGCCACGTCGAACGCACCACGAATCGCCGCGGCTTTTCCGACTCCCGCCATTATCACGCCCGGCGTCAGTTGATCCAGAGCCGTCCACGAGACGGCACGGACGGATACCCAGACCGGCCCGGCCGGCACCGAAACTTTCAACTGCTCAAAGCAACCGGTTGAACAGCTTCGCACCATTGGTGTCACGCAGTGACGATCCTCGATCGTGTCCACGCGGCCGAGCACGCCGCCGATCGGGGGATCGTGCGGCGGTTGACGGCTATCCGCGGAAAGCCACTGAGCGCGAGGAGGCCCAGGTCGGGAGGACAGCACTTTCCCGCATAGAGGAGGCCCAGGTCAGGAGGACAGCGCTTTCCCGCATACCGCGAACATACCGCCCGACCTTATATTCAGCCCGGATCGCGCACGCATTAAGGGAGACGGCTGTGCATGCTCCGCCAATACATCCATGCCGGTGCTCTGCGGACCACGCTCCTTCATCGCGGCCCGACGACGTCAACGCGACGGCCCGCCCACGTGGAGACAACGCCATGATCATGGCGATCCGCGATCGCCGTAACTATCGGGAGGAAGCTTCGTGGAGAGAAGCGTTTCAGAGTTGACGAACCGAGGGAGCGGTTTTGTCGCTGACGATATCGTACGCGTGATGCTCGATGATTTGACGGAGGCGGATTCACCACGCTGTCAGGGAGTCGATCTCGACCATGTTCACGCACTCGCCGAGGTGGAGAATCCGCTTCCGCCCATACTCGTGCATTTCGACACCATGCGCGTCATCGACGGAATGCACCGTCTGACTGCCGCACGGTTGCTCGGCCGCTCCGACATCGAGGTGCAGTTCTTCCACGGAGACCCCGACGAGGCATTCCGGTTCGGGGTTCAGGCGAACGTCTCACATGGTTTACCGCTGTGCTTGGCCGATCGGAAGGCGGCCGCGGCACGCATCATCTGGTCGCACCCGCATCTCTCCGACCGGGCGATCGCGTTGTCGGCAGGATTGGCGGCGGCGACCGTGGCGTCGATGCGCAAGCAGAACGACAGGTTTGGGGAAGCCACGGCCAGGACCGGCGCAGACGGTAAAGTCCGGCCGCTGAACGCCGCGAAGGGGCGGCTGGTCGCCAGTGAGGTGCTTGCCGAGCACCCGGATGCGACGCTCCGGGAGATCGCGCAAGCGGCGGGGATCTCGATCGCGACCGCGCAGGACGTGCGCCGGCGCGTCCTCGCGGGCGAAGACCCCGTGCCCGAGCGATTGAGGTCCGCCGAAGAGGATGTGTCTCAGCACAAGGCATCGGCGAACGGCCCCGCCGGCACCGCGGAGCGGATCGACCTCACACGGGTGATCGACATCCTGCGGCGGGATCCGTCACTTCGCTATTCCGAATCCGGCCGCATGCTGCTCAGGTGGCTGGACTCCAGGACCGTGACGACCACGCAGTGGGCAGAGGTCGCGGATAACATTCCGCCGCACTGCCTGGCCTCCATCTCCAAGGTGGCGAGGGAATGTGCTCGGACATGGTCGGAGATCGCCGAGATGGTCGATGACGTCTGACCGTATGTGATGGCTCTCCGGCGCACCCGGCTCCGTCCCACTCAGAAGACCGGCGTGATCTCAGGTCGACGACGGAGATCAGCGGTCCCTTGAGGGAGCTGTACCCTCCTCGGCTCCGTCTCTGCTCCAGGACTTCATCCGGGTGTTGAGATGCGCGCCGATGCGCGCCATGGCTTCCGGGCCGGCCATGTCCAGGTGGCCGCAGTCCAGCTCAACCCGATCGACGCCGCGCACGTGGCCGTCCCAGCGCCGCGGATCAACCACGATCCGGCTGGGCTGCCGGGACGTGCTGGCGAAGAACGTCAGCTCACCGTCGAAGACTCCTGGCACATGGTCCAGCAGCAGACGGAAATGGTTCACCGTGGACGCCATGAGCCTCTCGATCGTCGCGAGGCCGAGTTCGGGGAAGGTCGGGTTGTGGATTTTGATCTGACGCTTCAGGTCTTCGGCGGTAGCGTCCGCGGGCAACTCGGCCATCGCCAGGTCGGCCGCTTCGTCGCTGCCGAGCAGGGTGCTGAGCGCCTCCCGGACGAGCTCCTCCTCGCTGACCTCCCCGAGCGCCGGGAGCGGTGCCGCGTCCATGACGGCCAGCACGGCCACCTCCTCTCCTGACTCCTGGAGCAGCACCGCCAACCGGTGTGCGATGAGACCACCGAACGACCAGGAGAGGAGGTGATACGGGCCGTGCGGTTGGATTCTGCGGATTTCGCGAAGATGGCCGTCCGCGATCTCCTCGACGCTCGACGCGAGGTATCCGGGGGACCGCAGGGACGCCGTCTGCAGGCCGTACACGGGGTGGTCCTGGGCCAGGTGGCCGAGCAGCATCACGTAGCACCAGCTCAGCCCGAGCGCCGGGTGAACGCAGAACAGCGGCGGCTCGGTGCCGGCCGGCCTCAGAGGGAGAACGACTCCGAACAGGTCGTGCGCGTCGCGGGCAGCGCTACGCTCCGCCTCCTCAGAAGGCGTCTTGGAGCCGGGACCGCCCAACCCGGATGGTGAGCCGCCCGGGCCAACGGGAGCAGCCGCTCCTGACGTCAGCGTCGCAAGCGACCGTTCGGGATCCCCGAGCATCTCCGGAACCAGCATGCTGATCTTCACCGCCAGCTCGCGGCAAAAATCCTCGCCGACCTCCTCGCTGCCCCGCGCCACCTCCAGCCCGATTCGTCCGGGCTCGTCCACCACGCTCAGAGTGACCGCGTTGCCCCCGCTGAGGCCGGCGTCAGGCCCCTCGGCACCCACGTAGTCGAAGAATCCGTCCACCACCGGATCCTCGTGGATATTTCTCCGCTCGGCGGAGGTGATCTGGAAGCGAATCTGTCCGAGGTATTCCTGGATGGTCTGTTCACTGTCGGGAGCCACTCGGATCAGCTCGAGATTGACCGGTGGACCGGCCGTCGAGGACGCTCCGGCATCTGCCCGCACCTCAACCGGAAATCCCACCACCGATTCGGGACGACCACCGATGTCCCGCAGGGCAAGAGCATAAGCAGCGAGGTAGAACAGCGGCGGCGCAAGCGCGTTCTCCTCGCAGAACCTCCGGACCGCTGAAGCCACGTCAGCGCCGAGTTCCAGGCGGACGCTTCGGAAGTCTCCCGCTTCGTGGACATCCTCCAGGTGAATCGGCGCAGCCGACCCACCGGGCACTTGAGCCGGATCGACGTCAGCGGACAGAGCCCGCATGATGGCATCCTTCTGCTCCGCGACCCGCGCCAGCAGCTCCGGTCCCACCACACCCCGGCGAGCCTCCATCCGGAGGTTCCCGTCTTCGACCCGGAGCCGCACGCCCAGCCGGCGCAGGCTTGTCGTCAGCTCGCGTACCTCATCCGCGATCCTCGAATGCATCAGAACACGAACTCCTCTATGTTTCCGCCAGACCGGCTCGCGGTCTCCCCCGCCTCGGTGAGCGCCGGGTGGAGCCAATTCCGGCCCAGCCCCTCCGGGCTCCCCAGGAGGCGACGCATGAGTGTCATTCATCCCTGAAAGAGCAGGTCCACGTCAAGTGACGACGAGCCCGGCTCCTCTTGGTGTGCGCCCTCCGCTTGATCTTCAACCTGTCTGTGCGGGACTGTACGGTCTGCGCCGTGAGGCGCGGTGAATCGAAGGAGGTGCAAGACCTCCTCGCCGGGTTGTCGCAGCAGCCTGGTGGGAGCTGAGCGCAGTCCGACCATAGGGCACACAGAAAGCTCACCCACTTCTGTGTATCCCCCGGGCCCGGACCCGGAAAGGGTGCGTGCCCGGAAGGGCGGTCAGGGGCCCAGGGGCTGGGCGGCGGCCATGACGCCGTGGACGGCCTGGCCGATGCGGTCGGCGGCCTGATCGGGGTCGGGCCGGCCGGCGTCCAGCCAGGCGATGACGGCCTCGATGGTCATTGTGGGAATCAGGCCCGCGGCCCAGTCCAGCCACGGACCCGGGGGAATCCTCCTGGCCAGGTTGTGGTGGGCGATCTCGCGGGAGGCTGCCGTGATGGAGTCAATCAGGTCGCGGAAGTCGGGCTCACGAACGGCGTAGCGGAACAGCAGCCGGAAGCCGTCGGGGTCGGCCGCGGCGGCGCGGAGCAGCGCGGGAATGGTGGTCTCGTCGAACTCGCCGGTGCCGCGCCTGCTCGGCCGGGGCGGTGGCCGCCGCCGGCCCACCCGCCGACCTGCACGCCGCCCTGGCGCTGCCGCTGCCGATCGCGGTCATCTGCGAGCTGCTCGGGGTGCCGTACGAGGACCCCGCCGCGATGGGCATGTTCCTGCTGTTCGCCGGGCACGAGACCACGGTCTCCGCGATCGGCAAGGGCGCGATGTGGCTGCTGGCCAACCCGGAACAGTGGCAAGCGCTGGTCGCCGATCCGTCCCGGATCGCCACAGCGGTGGAGGAGCTCTCCTTCGACACGGACGTGCTGACCGCCGGCCTGACCGCGCTGCCGGTCACCTGGTGACCGGCAGGTCCTCGACGAAGGCGAGCGTGCGGCGGCCGATCTTCGGCCGGGCGTATCCGAGGATGGCCCGCGCCATGGGCCGAAGCCGCGGCGGCGCGGGTACTCAAACCCGGCGGGCAGATCCGCTTCCTGGAGCCCTGCCCGCGCGCTAGGCGATCGGCATCGCCTGCCCCGGCCGCCCGGTCCAGGCGGAGAGCCACCTGGGAAGCGCACGCGCCGTGCGAGCCCGTCCCCACGACACCGCGGTCCGCCTCCCGGGCGTCTTACCAGTCGCCCTTGTAGAGCTGGCCGCGCACCGCGCCGCCCGGGAACTGCGCGGTGTGCAGGTTCGCGTACCAGTTCTTCGGGTTGTTCGCGATGCGGCCGGCCACGTCGGCCGTGGTGGTCGCGGAGCCGGCGAGGCCGTTGACGCCCTTCGGCAGGCCCTTCTCGGCGGCGAAGAAGGGCACCGCCACGGGCCCGTTCGTGCCCTTCGGGGCGCGGTGGATGTGCGCGGCGGTCGGCTTGCCGACCTTCGCCCAGGTGGAGGCGAACCACACACGCGTGCCCTGCACCTGCACCAGCCACTCGGCATGGCCGTTGGGGTCGCCGACCCTCGTGTCGGGCGCCTTCACTTCTTGATCTCCGTTGGCCTGCGAGGTGAGCGTTTCCTTGGTGAATCCGTGCGCCAGCACGCTCTCCAGCTCCACAGGGCGGATCTGGTGGAGCTGAGCCCGTACGGCGCCGCCGGCGAACTCGGCGTTGTGCAGGTTGGCGTACCAGTTGTCGGGGTTGTTGACGATGCGGGCGAGCAGGTTGCCGTCCTTGACCTGGACCGTGCCCTTGACGGCGTGGAGCGTGTTGGGCAGCGCCACGCCGAAGAACGGGATCACGACGTCGCCGTTCTCGCCGTCCTCGCCCTTGTGGATGTGGAATCCGCTCGGCGCGGTCACCTTGTCCCAGCGGATGGCGTAGTCGACCTGGTTGCCACGGATCCGGAACACGGCGAGCGCGCTGGCGTCGTCGTCACCGACCTTCGTCCCCGGCGCCGGTACCTCGTTCTCGCCCACGAGCGAGGCGGCCAGGTATATGGCGGTGCTCGCCTGCGCGGTCGCCGGCGTGAGGGAGGAAGCGATCATCGTCGTGGCGACGACCAGGCCGGGGACGGTGAGGGTGCGCATATTCATGGTTGGCCTTTCAGTTGCCTCGTCTGCGAGGCCCTAAATGGTCGGACGCCTGTGGTACGGGCGGCCTCCTAGGAAGGGTTCAATCATGAATTGCGGATAAATACACATTCTCGGTAATCCGTCCCCTGGCCTGTCCGCTCGGCGAGGACTTCGTCAGGGGGACGAGACGTCGACGTAGTCGACGTTGGGGCCGCCGTTCGCGGTGGTGGCCGTGGCGCGGACGGTGTTCGCGCCGGCCGCCAGCGGCACGGTGAAGGTCGAGTCCGCCCAGGTGGCCCAGCTACCGGTGCCGTTGAAGTCGCGGGTCAGGGTGGTGCCGTTCGCGGTGATGGTCATCGGGCGGTTGGCGGTGGTGCCGTTGGAGTAGCGCAGGGTGAGCGTCGCGTTCCCGGCCGCGGCGGAGGTCACGGTGAACTCGACGTACGAGCCGGTCACGTTGACGTAGTTGACGAACCCGGCGCCGGAGAACCCGGCGTGGTTGGACTCGGCGGCGCCCTGCGAGATCGTCGCGTCCTCGGCCTCGTACCGCTGGACGGCCAGCGGGCGAGCGCGGATGAGGCGCGTCTCCCCCGGCCGGAGCGTGGCGCTGTAGGAGGAGGCCACGGTGCCCTCCGACGCGCCCGACCACAGGTTCGTGACCGCGGCCGGTCCGGTGAAGCCTGCCTGCGACCAGGTGACGCTCACGGTCGAGTTGCCGGACGTGCCGGTGTTGTAGAGCGCGACGATGTAGTCGCCGTTCGATTCCCGCTTGCGCCACACCTGGTTGACGCCGCTGTTGACGATCCGCTGCGCGGCGACGCCGTCCTGGTTGACCGCGATGAGCCTGTCGTTGCGCAAGATCGCGAGGTCGACCGAGGTGAGCGCGGTCAGGTCGGTGCCGAGCAGCAATGGGCTCGCGATCATCGCCCAGTGCGTCATGTGCGAGCGGCGCTGGTCGGCGGTGAGCCCGACCTGGTCGCCGTTGCCGATCTGCAGCGAGTCGTAGTCGTTCCAGCCGCCGGGACCCGCGTACGGCTGCCACGAGGCCGCCGAGTTGAACCGGCTCACCACGTGCGCCCAGTCGGTGAGCGGGTAGCCGCTGCCGTTCGGGCCTGAGCCGCAGTAGCACTCGATGTCGCCCTGGGTGCGCCAGCTGTTGGCCAGCCGCCGCCAGGTGGTGGCCTGGGCGATCGGCAGGTTGTTGGACAGCGCGAAGTTGATCGGCCTGCCGGTCTGGCGCAGCGCCCGGTCCCACGCCTCCACGTCGGCGATCGTGGTGGCGTCCACTCCGTCGATCTTGAGGTAGTCCACGCCCCAGGAGGCCATCTGGTTCGCCCACGAGTTGATGAACGCCTGCGTGCCCGGATGGGAGAACTTGAGCCGGTACATGTTCTTGCAGTTGTAGTTCTTGTGCGTCTGCGTCGTGTCAGCGATGTCCCGCGCGCGGTACGAGGTGCCCTCGATCGGCGTGTTGGCGGTGACGGCGTTCTTCGCGATGCCGGGCGTGACGTAGAAGCCGAACTTCAGCCCCTTCGCGTGCACGTAGTCGGCCAGCGCCTTGATCCCGGACGGGAACTTGGCGGTGTCGACCGCCCACCGGCCGTAGGAGTCGACGGCGAAGCCGTTCGCGTCGCACTTCTGGTAGAAGTCGTCGAGGTTGACGTAGACGTAGCCCTTGGCGGCCAGGCCGCTGCTGACCAGTGCGTCCGCCTGCGCCTTCATCTTGTTCTCGTCGGGCCAGCGGCGGATGAAGCTCCAACTGCTCCAGCCCATAGCGGGCCTGATCGACAGCCCGTTGTCCGAGGCGGCGGCCGGGCCGGCGGGCACGACCAGGCACGCGGCGACGAGCGCTAACGCGGAGAGCACCGCTTTCATCGACTGCTCCTTCGCTGGAGACCTCGGGCTTCAGCCCTGGGGAGGAAGGCGAACCTGCCGCGTAGCGGCACATGGGCGTCAGCCTCGCTGACAAGGTGGAATGACGTTAAGCAGAATCGATGCGTCCTGCTAAGATCTTGGGTGTGCGGACGGCGTACAAGTGTCGGGCCTACCCGAGCCCCGAACAGGCTGCGGTATTGAATCGCACGTTCGGGTGCGTGCGCGTGGTGTGGAACCAGACGCTCGCCTGGCGGCACCAGCGCTGGCATCAAGAGCGCGTCTCCACCAACGTGCCGCAGGCCAACGCCTTCCTCACCCAGCTCAAGCGGAGCGAGGAGTTCGCCTGGCTGAACGAGGTGTCCTCGGTCCCGTTGCAGCAGGTGCTGCGCACTCAGCAGCGGGCGTACGCCAACTTCTTCGCCGGGCGCGCCCGCTACCCGAGGTTCAAGTCCCGGACCGGCCGCCAGAGCGCGGAGTACACCCGGTCGGGGTTCCGCTGGCGAGAAGGTCGCCTGTTCCTGGCGAAGACCGACGCGCCGCTTGAGTTCGTGTGGTCGTGGCCCGAGGTTGACCCTGCCTCGATCGACCCGTCCACGGTGACCGTCTCGCGTGACCCGTGCGGACGCTGGCATGTGTCGTTCGCCGTCGAGGTTGCCGATCCGGATCAGGCTCCGGCTACCGGCGCCGTTGTCGGCGTGGATCTGGGCGTCAAGGACTTCGCGGTCACCTCCGGGGGCGATAAGATCGCCAATCCTCGGAAGCTGGCGAAGCGGGAACGCAACCTCGCCCGCTATCAGCGGCGTATGGCCCGCAAACAACGCGGATCGAACAACCGCAAGAAGGCGAAGGCGAAGGTCGCCCGAGCGCACCGGAAGATCCGTGCGTCCCGGGCGGATTTCCTGCACAAGACCAGCACGCGTCTGGTCCGCGACCACGATGTGATCGTGATCGAAGACCTGAACATCAACGGCATGGTCCGCAACCGGTCTCTCGCCAAGGCGATCTCCGACTCCGGGTGGGGCGCCTTCCGCCGCATGCTGGAGTACAAGACGGCCAAGTACGGCCGCCACCTTGTCGTGATCGACCGCTGGTACCCGAGCTCGAAAACCTGCTCGGCGTGCGGGCACCTGCTCGCCGAACTCTCGCTCAAAACCCGGCACTGGACGTGTCCGGGCTGCGGCACCCGGCACGACCGGGACGTCAACGCCGCGAAGAACATCCTGGCGGCAGGTCTTGCCGTGTCGGCCTGTGGAGGTGACGTCAGACACTCCGAGTCCTCTCGGGTGCAGTCGCCCGTGAAGCAGGAACCCCAGCCTGTGAAGGTTGGAATCCCCCGCCTTTAGGCGTGGGGAGGAAGTCAAGAGAGGCCTCCTGTCTCGACGTCGATGTAGTCGAGGTTCGGGTTGCCGCCGGCCGTCGTCGCGGTCACCCGCAACGTGTTGGACCCGGCGGTGAGCGGGACGGTGAAGGTGTCGGTGGCCCACGTGCTCCAGGAGCCGGTGGCGGCGTGGTCGCGGGACGCGTACGCCGTCGTCCCGTTGACGGAGACGGCCGACGGGCGGTTGGCCGTCGTGCCGTTCGCGTAGCGCAGCGCGATCGTGGCGGTCCTGGCCGCCGTGGACGGGATCGTCCACTCCACGTACGACCCCGCCACGTTGTCGCCGTTGACGAAGCCGGACCCGGAGTAGCCCGCGTGGTTGGACTCGACGGCGCCCTGGGAGATCGTCGCGCTCTCGGCCTCGTGGCGGGTGCCGGAGCCGCCCGCGTACTGGCCACCGATCCACGCCTCGTCCACGCGCCAGCGGGCGGCACCGTGGTGGCCGGTCTTGGTGAGCCTGACGTAGCGGGCGGTGACGGCGGTCAGGTCGATGAACTGCACGCCGCGCGCGTTGGGCACGGTGCCGGTCTTGACCGGGCTGCCCCAGCTCGACCCGTTGGCGCTGACGTGCACCTGGTAGCCGGAGATCCGCGCCGAGCCGGAAGCCGGGTGGACGGTGGAGTCCTCCCGCTGGTTGATCGCCAGGTACCGGATGCGCTTGGCGGAGCCGAGGTCGAAGGTGAGCGTGGCGGGTTCGGCGGCGTTGCTGTCCCAGTAGGTGAGGTAGTCGCCGTCTCCCGCGGCGGCGGCGCCGTGGCCGCTGGTGGAGGAGTTCGCCGAGAGGGTGACACCGGAGTAGATGCCCTGGCGGCCGCTCGAGATGACCTTGAAGACCGTGTCGTACGGGTCCCAGCTCGTGATCCCGCTCAGCGTCAGCGTGCCGCCCGACTGGGTGAAGGAGACCGGCGCGCCGGTGCGCAGGTTCGTCACCGAGGTGATCCGGTAGCCGTTGTCCCGCAGCGCAAGCGTGCTGCCGGACGGCGGCGTGATCACGTGGACGTAGTGGCGGTTCGGGTCGTTCTTGGCGATCGTGGTCACGCCGTGCGCGCCGTTGTTCCAGAAGCCCGGTTTGAGGCCGCCGTACATGTAGCCGCCGCCCTCGGTGCCGGCCAGCGACTCCCGGATGGCCTGCAGGTAGGTGTTCGCGAAGGTGTTGAAGCCGGCCTGCTGGGCGGGGAAGCGGCCGTTGACCATGGGGGTCTCGGCCATCAGGGCCTTGACCGACGATCCGGCGTTGGTGATGAGCCGGCCGAGCGTGAGCTTGCGGTCCACGGCCTGATCGGAGCCGCCGTACCACCAGGGGCCGCCGGTGGGGAGCTTGAAGTCGGCCTCGATCAGGCGGGGCAGCGCCGTGTAGATCGCCTGCGGGTAGTCGTACGACGGCGTCATGCCGGTCTTCTGCTCGTTGCTGATCATGTCCATGATCGGCGTGTCTTCGTTGTTGTTGGAGATCGTCATGTCGGGGCGCTGCTGGTAGATCTTGGCGTAGAGGCCGTTGCGCTCCCAGTAGGCGTTGTCGTTGTCGATCCAGAACCCGGCCAGCTTCGGGTAGCGCCGCATCTGCTCGAAGAACTGCAGGTAGCTGAACTCGCCGAACCCGTCCCGGGTGGTCAGGTCCACGGTGTGGCCGACGTGGCTGGAGAAGGCCGCGGAGTTCAGCCACGATCCCGACGACAGCCCCTCGTTGTGCCACTGCGGGTCGTCGGTCATGTAGTGGATGACCTTCAGGCCCTGCGCGTCCGCGGCGTCGATCAGCTCGCCGAGGAAGTCGCGCGTGGTGCGGCAGGAGCCGGGGATCTCCGACGGGTACGGGCGCGCGTACCCGAGCCTGCTGTGGAAGGTGGCCAGCACGATGTACTGGGCGTGCAGCTTCCTGGCCTCGTTCACCCAGTAGGAGGCGCTCCAGCCGCCGTTGGTGACGTCGGCCTCCCAGGCGCTGCAGCTGTTGTGCTGCGGCGAGGTGCGCTGGCCCCAGTGCAGGAAGAGGCCGGCGATCGAGCCGCGCAGGAACGCCTGGCGGGGATGCTGCAGGTCGGCCCGCGCG
Source organism: Nonomuraea basaltis (assembly GCF_005893125.1). Classification (GTDB taxonomy): domain Bacteria; phylum Actinomycetota; class Actinomycetes; order Streptosporangiales; family Streptosporangiaceae; genus Nonomuraea; species Nonomuraea basaltis. Next base: position 27,399 of record NZ_VCJS01000038.1, read on the forward strand.
GGGACGGCGGTGAGCAGGCCGAGCAGCAACGCGAGCACGGCGAGGACCGCCGTCCGCGGCAAGGCACGGGACATGGTGGCTTCTCCTAGGGGGTGCTCCTGGTCGGGGGATGCCTCGGGCAGAGATTGGAGCTTTCCATCGTGTTCCCATAAAGAGCCACAGGCGTCAACTCTTGGAACGATCCAATTTTTAGGAAAGTTTCCTAAGCTTTTGTGTCGACACATCCGATGCATGCGGGCCGTGGGCAGGCGCCGAGCATGGATTCGTGCCGGAAAGGCGCACGGAGATCGGAGCCATGCCTCGCCGCCCGGCCGCGCCGAATCGATGGTCCGGCATCACATCTCGCCAGCTCCCAAGTGATACATGGGATGTCTTGGACGTCCGAAAGTATGCGTTGCCGCCCGACCGATCGGCCGAATCAGATCGGGCCGTTCCGGCGATGAGCCGCGGCGATGCGGGTCAGGATCTCCTCGAGGTTCGCCGGGCTGGTCGCGAAGTTGAGGCGGGCGAACGAGGCCGTGTCGACCTCGGTGTCCTGGGAGAACTCGGCCCCCTCGCTGAGCTTGACCCCCGCCCGGCGCTCGAGACGGGCGGCGGGGGCGCGGTCCCCGATCGGGGTGCCGGCGAAGTCCAGCCAGCTCAGATAGGTCGCCTGCGGGGTGTGGTGGCGCAGGTCCCATGGCAAGGCCGCCGCCCACCGCGCGACCATGAGCCGGTTGGCGTCGAGGGTTCGCATGAGGTCCTCGAGCCAGGCGCCGGCCTCCCTCCAGGCGGCCACGGTGGCGGCTCGGCTGAGGATGCTGGGGGTGCCGAAGTAGTCCAAGGGGGCCTTGGCCAGCGCGTTCTGGACGCGATCCGCCCCGATGTGGGCGACGGCGCAACGCAGGCCGGCGATGTTGAACGCCTTGGTGGCCGAGGTCGCGGTGATCGTACGTGCGGCGGCCGGCGCGCCGAGCGAGGCGAAGGGCACGTGACGGTGCGGCGCGAAGACGAGGTCGGCATGGATCTCGTCGGCCAGGACCACCAGGTCCAGTTCCTCGGCCGCCTCGGCGACGGGGGTCAGCTCCTCGGGGGTGAAGACGCGGCCGGTCGGGTTGTGCGGGTTGACCAGGACGATCATGCGGCATCCGTGATCGCGCAGGCGACCGGTCAGCCCTTCGGCCGAGAAGCCCCAGCCCGTCTCGCTCCACCGCATCGGCAGTGGCACGATCCGGCGGCCGGAGCGGGCGATGCTCGCCAGGAACGGCGGGTACGCGGGGACGTGGAGCGCGATGCCGTCACCCGGCTCGGTGGCGTGCTCGATCATGACCTGGAGGATCTGGATGAGGTCGGTGAACACGCGCGTCCGCCCGGGTCGCGGCCTCCATCCGTGACGCCCGGCCATCCGTTCTTCGAACGCCTCGGCCACCGGATCCTCTCCGGGCCAGAACGGATATCCGAAGTCCTCGCGCTCGGTGACGCGGATGACGCTCTCGCGTACGGCGGGCGGGACCCCGAAGTCCATGTCGGCGACCCAGGCGCCGATGGTGCGGGCGGGCAGCGATCCCCACTTGACGCCGTACCCCGAGCGCAGGCGCGCGACGTCGATGGCCTCGAACGGCCCGGACGGCTCGTGGTTCACCTGCCGCTCCCCGTGGGCTGCCCGGCCAGCAGGGCGTCGCGCAGGATCTCCATCTGGCCGTGGTGCTGCGCGAGCTCCTCGTAGACGTGGAGCAGGGCCGCGCCCTGGGTGAGCTCGCGGTCGGGGCCGAGGAAGCCGGGCGGCGGGGTGGTGCGGAGTCGTTCGCCCGGCACGGCGGCCCGCACGTCCTCGGCGAGTTGCGCGCGTACGATCGCCGCCTTGGCGAGGAGCGGGCGCAGCGTGCCCGCACTGGTGAACTCGCCGTCGCGATCGCGGACGACCTCGCGTCCCGCGACCAGCGCGCCGGCCCAGTAGGAGACCACTCCCAGGGAGTGGGTGAGCAGCGCGTACGGCGAGTTCGCCCCGGGCAACGGCGGCCTGCGGTTGGCAAGCTCGTCGCCCAGCTCCGCCACGATGCCGATCATGCCGTCCAGGGCCCGGTACGCGAAGTACAGGTAGTCCTCATCAGTGATCAACTCGGCTCCTCGGCCGTCGAGATACTCCGTCACCTGTTGAGCAGGTGACGACAACATTGCGACTCCAAGCCGTCACCTGTCAAGATGGTGACGTGAGCTTCGTATTCGTGAGTGGCAACCTGGCGCTCGACTTCGCCGGCACGCTCAAGTGGCGGCGGAGCGAACCTGAGGAGTTGCTGGGCATGCCCGGTGACCTGGCGCGATGGGCGGTGGAGGCGGGCATCCTCACCGAGGAGCCCGCCCTCGACGCCGCGGACCTGCGGCGGCTGCGTACCTTGCGCGAGGCGATCTATCGGCTCGTGATCCACAGCATGCGCGGGCGTCCGTGGCCCGTCGACGATCTGGCCTTGGTGAACGAGGAGACGAACGGCACGCCGGCCCGGATGTCCCTGACGCCCTCCGGCGTCGTGCGGGCCGGCGACGCCGGGGCCATCGCCTCCGGCGTGGCCCGCTCGGCGGCCGGGCTGCTGGGCGAGATCGATGGGCTGCGGATCCGTGAGTGCGCGGGCGCGGAGTGCACCCGCATCTTCATCGACCGCTCCCGGGCCGGCAATCGGCAGTGGTGCGGGATGGAGGAGTGCGGCAACCGCGTCAAGGCGGCGAACTACCGGTCGCGAAAGAGCATGGCAGGTGCCAAGACCCCTCAGTGACCTGCGCGGGTCACGGGTTCAGGGGAGGAAGCGGCTTGTCGTACAGCCAGGCGGACAGCAGCGGCCCGACCGATCGCGAGGTGTGCCGCTGGACGTGCCCGGCGAACTCCTGGGTGGTGACGCTCCCGTGCCGCCGCTCGGCGGTCCAGGCGCGCAGCACGGGGAAGAAGACCTCGTCGCCCAGGGCCCGGCGCAGCGCGTGCAGGGTCAGCGCGCCCCGCTTGTAGACACGGTCGTCGAACAGCATGGGCGGGCCGGGGTCGGCCAGCACGAAGTCCTGCGCGAGCCGGGCGACCCGGTCGTGCCAGCGCCGGGCGAGGTCGGCGGCGGGCGGACCGCCCGACGCCTCCGACCAGAGCCACTCGGCGTAGGCGGCGAAGCCCTCCTGCAGCCAGATGTCGCGCCAGCAGGCCACGGTGAGACTGTTGCCGAACCACTGGTGCGCCAGCTCGTGCGCGATCAGCCGTTCGAACCCGCGCCCCCCGTCCACGTGGTTCCTGCCGAAGACCGACATGCTCTGGGCCTCGACCGGGATGTCCAGGTCGTCGTCGGCCACCACGACGGTGTAGCCGGCGAACGGATAGGGCCCGAACAGGTCGGTGAACAGCGCCATCATCTCCCCCTGCCGGCCGAAGTCGTGCCGCACGCGGGTGGCGAGCCGCGCCGGGTGGGCCAGCCGGGTTCCGGCGATCTCGGAGAGCTGGTAGCGCCCGATCTGCACGCTCGCCAGGTAGCTCGCCATGGGCTCGGCCTGCTCGTAGATCCACGTCGTGGTCCCGGCCGCGCGGCGCTTGGCCACGAGCACGCCGTTCGCGATGACCTGGTACGGCGACGCGGTGGTCACGGAGATCCGGTACGACGCCTTGTCACCGGGCCGGTCGTTGCACGGGAACCAGGAGGGGGCGCCGATCGGCTGGCCGGCGACGAGGGCGCCGTCGGTCAGCTCCTCCCAGCCCAGGCCACCCCAGAAGCTCCGCACCGGCACGGGACTGCCCGAGTAGCGGACCTCGACGTCGGCGCGCGCTCCCACGGGCAGCAACCGGGGCACGGTCACACGCAGCTTGCCTTGGCTGTGCGAGTAACGCGCGGCGGCGCCGTCCACGGTGACGCCCGAGACCCGGAACTGGCCGAGGTCCAGGTCGAGGGTGGTGAGAGGCCCGGCGGACAACACCGTCAGCCGGGCCACGCCGTCGAGCCGGTTGGCCGGGACCCGGTACGTGAGCGTCAGGTCGTAGTGCGAGACGCCGTACCGGTGATCGCCGTGCCTGGGAAAGTACGACGTCATCGCCACGCCGAGATGGGGTTGCCGAACCAACGCGTGCGGCCCGGCACGGCCTCGCCGCGCATGACCAGCGAGGCCGGCCCGATCGTGGTGTCGGCGCCCACCCGGGCGGCCGGCAGCACCACGCCGTGCGGGCCCAGCGTCGCGCCCGCCTCCAGCGTCACCGCGTCCATGCTCATGACCCGATCGTGGAACAGGTGCGTCTGCAGGACGCAACCCCGGTTGACGCACGCGCCGTCGCCGAGGCTCACCAGATCCGCCTCGGGCAGCCAGTACGTGTCACACGTGACCCCATGACCAATGCGTGCCCCGAGCGAGCGCAGCCACACGTTCAACGGCGCGGTCCCCAGCCACGGCTGCGCGAACCAGGGCGCCGCCAGCACCTCGACGAAGTTGTCCGCCAGCTCGTTGCGCCACACGAACGAGCTCCACAGCGGCCGGTTCCCGGCCCTGATCCGGCCGACCAGGGCCCACTTGGCGGCCGTCGCGACCGCCGCCGCGAGCACCCCGGCGGCCAGCATGACCACGCCGCCCAGAGCGGCCGCCGCGGCGAAGCCGTACCGGGCCGCGAGCCCTTCGAAGGCGGCGGCGACCAGGACGGCGAGCGCGACCGCGAACATGGCGGGCACCACGCGGAACGCCTCGACGAGCGCCCGGGCGGCCTTGTACCGCGCGGGCGGATCGTAGGTGCGGCGCCGGTCGCCCTCTTCCGCGGTGCGGCGCAGCTCCATGGGCGGCATGCCCACGTATGACGAGCCGGATTTGGCCTTCTTCGGCGTCGCCGACAGCACCCCGACCAGGCCGTCCTTCGGCACCTTGCGGCCGGGCGCGGTCATCCCGGAGTTGCCGAGGAAGGCGCGCTTGCCGATCCGCGCGGACGCGATGCGCATCCAGCCGCCGTCGAGCTCGTACGGGGCGACCATCGTGTCGTCGGCCAGGAAGGCTCCGTCGCCGACCGACGTCATCGTGGGCAGCGCGAGGACCGTGGACAGCTCGACGCCGCGGCCCACCTTCATGCCGAGGGCGCGCAGCCACGCGGGGGTCAGGACGCTCGCGTACAGCGGGAACAGCCAGACGCGGGCCGAGGCCATCAGCCGTCCGGTCGCCCACGCCTGCCAGGCCTGGCGGCTGTGCACCGGGTGGTGGCCGGGGCGCAGGCGCAGGCCGAGCAGCCGCACGCTGACCAGCGTGATCAGGGCGAAGGCGGCCATGCCGGTGACTGTCGCCAGGGGCACGGCGGGCAGGGCGGCGGTGAGCGCCGCGCCGAGCGTGCGGGCGTCCCGGGCGAACGCGGCCAGGACGGCGAGGCCGGCCCCGGCGGCGACCACGGGGAGCAGGCTGAGCGCGATGGCGGTCAGGCCGTACAGGAACGCCCAGAGGCGGGAGCGGGCCGCCCGCTCGGGGGGCCGCCTCCTGCGGGACTTGCCCTGCCTGAACGCCGGCACGCCGGCCCAGAGTTCGCCCGAGGGTACGGTGCCGGCGATCGCCGATCCCGGGGCCACCTGGGCGTTCTTCCCGATCCGTGCACCGGGGAGCAGCGTCGCGCGGGAGCCGACGGTGGCGCCGGCGCCGATCCGGATCTCGCCGAGGTGCAGGCGGTCGCCGTCGTACCAGTGGCCGCTGAGGTCGACCTCCTGCTCGACCGACGCGCCCCGGCCGATCTTGAGCAGTCCCGTGATGGGCGGGGGCGAGTGCAGGTCGGCGTCCGCGCCTATCTGGGCGCCGAGCAGCCGGGCGTACCACGTCATCAACGGCGCGCTGGCCAGGTCGGGGACGCCGAGCCTGGCCGCGAACTGCTCGGCGAACCACAGCCTCAGATGGACACTGCCGCCGCGCGGGTGGCTGCCCGGCCGCACGCCGCGCAGCAGCAGCCGGGCGAGCGCCGCGGACAGGCCCATCCGCCCCATGGGGGTGACGAACGCCAGCCCGCCCAGGGCCACCCACCACCACGACAGGGCCGGCGCCCACGGCGGGGCGAGCAGGTTGCCGAGCGCGGCGAGCAGCACGATCCAGCGCATCGCGCCGGCGGTGAGCAGCGGGATCATGAGCGCCGACTGGGCCAGTGCGGCCCGCCGGGGCATGGGGACGACCGGCGGCCGCGCGGACTCGCGCTCGCCCCGCGCGCCCAGGAGCCGCGCCAGCCCGGCGAGCGTCGGCTGCGCGTACACGTCGCCCACCGCCACGTCCGGGTAGTCGGGGCGCAGCACGGACACCAGCCTGGCCGCGGCGAGGCTGGTGCCTCCGTCGGCGAAGAAGTCCGCGCCGGGGCCTTCGGGAGCCACGCCGAGGATGCCGGTCCACCGCTCGGCCAGCATCGCCTCGGCCGGGGTCAGCTCTTCCGCGGGCGCGGCCGGCTCGGCCAGCGGCCAGGGCAGCGCGTCGCGATCGATCTTGCCGGAGGTCCTGGTCGGGAGGGAGTCCACCGGCGCCAGGCGGGGCACCAGGGCGGCGGGCAGCGAGTCGGCCAGCAGCTCGCGCGCCTCGCCGGCGTCGAAGCCGGGTCCGGTGACGACGTACCCGACGAGCACCTGGTGCCCGCCGCCCGCGGTGCGGACGGCGGCGGCCGCGCCGGTGACGCCCGGCAACGCCTGCAGCGCGGCGTCCACCTCGCCCAGCTCGATCCGGCGCCCGCCGAGTTTCACCTGGTCGTCGGCGCGGCCGACGAAGATCAGACCCTCGGGGTCGGCGCGCACCAGGTCACCGCTGCGGTAGGCGCGTTCCCAGCCCAGCGACGGCAGCGGCGCGTACTTCTCGGCGTCCTTCACCGGGTCCAGGTAGCGGGCCAGGCCCACTCCCCCGATGACCAGCTCGCCGGTCTCCCCCATGGCCACCGGCTCGCCCGAGCCGCCGATCACCGCCAGGTCCCATCCGTCGAGGGGCAGCCCGATGCGTACGGGCCCGTCGCCCGTGAGCCGCGCCGCGGAGGCCACCACCGTCGCCTCGGTGGGCCCGTAGGTGTTCCACACCTCTCGTCCCGGTACGGCCAGCCGCTCCGCCAGCTCGGGAGGGCATGCCTCCCCGCCGAAGATGAGCAGCCGGATCCCGCCGAGGTGCTCGACCGGCCAGAGGGCGGCCAGCGTCGGCACGGTCGAGACGGCCGTGATGCGCTGAGCGGCCAGCCAGGGTCCCAGGTCCATCCCGGTGCGTACCAGGGCCCTGGGGGCGGGCACCAGGCAGGCGCCGTTCCGCCAGGCCAGCCACATCTCCTCGCACGAGGCGTCGAAGGCCACGGAGAGCCCGGCCAGCACCCGGTCGCCGGGGCCCAGCGGCCGCTCCGGCAGGAAGAGTCCCGCCTCGGCGTCGGCGAACGCGGCGGCGGACCGGTGGGTCACCGCGACGCCCTTCGGCTTGCCGGTGGACCCGGAGGTGAAGATGATCCACGCGTCGTCGTCCGGTACGGGCGTCGCGGGAGCCGTCCTCGCGTCGCCGCGCACCGTCAGCTTGTCGGTGATGACGGCGTCGACCGCGGCCTCGGCGAAGACCAGTTCGGCCCGCTCGTCCGGGTCGTCGGCGTCGACGGGCACGTACGCGGCGCCGGCCGCGAGCACGGCGAGGATGGAGACGTACAGCTCGGCGGTGCCCGACGCGACGCGCACGCCGACCCTGGCGCCGCGGCCGATCCCGGCCTCCGCGAGCTCGGCGGCGATCCGGTCCACCTCGGCGCGCAACGCGCGGTAGTCGAGGCAGACGGTGCCGTCGTCGAGCGCGGGCGCCTCGGGATGCAGGCGCGCGGTCTCGTCGAGGATGTCGAGGAGCGTGCGGGGTGGCGGCGCCAGCAGGCCCGCGGGATAGATCGCGGACTCGGTTCTGGGGCGTAAATCAGCCAAGTTCTGACGCAAACGCTGCTCCCTGAGTCAGGCGGTCGGTGTCCCCTGAGGCATATGCCATGGGATCCGAATCATCCGCCACCGTCGTGGCGTTCGCGCCACCCCCGTGCCCAACGGCGCCGCCGCCCGTCCTATTCCGGTCGACCGCTGCCGATGACGGCGGGCTCCTCGGTGCGCTTGTCGCGGATGATGTCGAGGGTGAGCAGGGCGAGGTTGGCGGTGATGGCCGCACCGACGATCGCGGTGAGCGCGCCGGCCAGGCCCTCGCCGGCGTGGAAGCCCAGCCAGGCCCCCAGGAAGGATCCGGCCAGCGCCGCCGCCAGGCCCCGGTACCGGGTCCGGGGCGACCAGTCGCGGTGGACCCAAGCCCAGTAGACGCCGAGCCCGATCGCGGTGCCCACGGATACCACGACCACGGCGAGGCTGCCGGCGAACACCGCCGGCCACAGGCTCGACACGATCAGGACGGCCAGGCACCAGCCGCCGAGGCCTGCGATCAGGGGGGCGAGAGCGCGCAGCCAGGTGCTCGCCCCGGGCCCGAAGCCGCCCCGGCGACGGACTCTGCGGGCCATCCCGCCGAGCAGCGCGATCGCGATCAGGGCGAGGCCGGCCAGCGTACCGGCCAGGATCTTGGCGACGGTGGACATGGTGAGGGCGCCGACCTCGAACTCGACCTCGCGCGTGTCGTACAGGGAGTCGTCGGCCTCTCCACGGTCGAAGAACGCGCTCAGCAACCGCTTGCCGGCGTCGGGCCGGTAGGCCCAGAAGTCGTCGGAGTGCCCGAGCTCGGCCAGGATCACCTGATGACCGTTCGGCAATGCGGGCAGCAACTCGTCGGTGGCGACCTGCGCCGGGGTCGAGAAGTCGACCGTGCCGCCGATCAGCAGCGTCTCCACCTCCGTCGGCCGCACCTGCCGGTAGGCCGCGTGGTCCGGGCTCGCCGGCCACGCCTTGGTCAGCCGCCCGCCGGCCCACAGGAAGTCGGCGGCGGCGTTGCCGAGAATCGAGCCGGGATCGCCGCCGCTCCTGTAGTAGGCGTCGACCGCCTCCGCGTCGATCATGCCCGACGCGGCGAACTCGCCCCAGACGAACGACTCCGGGAAGACCAGGTCGGCCAGCACCGACAAGGCCCAGAACCCGCTCGGGTCGCCGCCGGCCGCCGCCAGCCAGGCGTCGATCATCGTCGGCGCGTTCAGCGGCGCGGCCGCCTCGGTCGTGTGGAACAGTCCCGACAACGTGGCCGTTCGGACGTTTCCCTCCTTGATCGGCAGGAGCCCCCAGCGGCCGGGCATGTCCGCCGCGGTGGCGCGCATGGCGGCGGCGAGATCGCCGGTACGTGCTGCGCACCCGTCGTCTTTGCCGCACAGCCTGGCGTAGTGGCCGAGCTGGTCATCGGTGATCGCCGGATCCCACAGGAGGTGGCCGGGCGGGTTCACCGCGATCATCGCCGATCGGTGGATCGACTCGGGATGGCGCCAGGCGTAGATCATCGCTGTCCGGGTCCCCGCGCTCGAGCTGATCAGGTTGATCCGCTCGTAGCCCAGGGCCCGGCGCGCCGCTTCGAGGTCGTCGGCGCGCTGGGGCAGCGAGTAGCCGGCGAGATCGATGCCCTCCCCGGCCAGCCGCCGCGCGCAGCCGGCGAACGCCCCGGCGTACCGGCGCAACGACTCCTCGCCCGCGAAGTCGGCCGACCGCCGCAGCGCCGACGTCACCTCGGGGCAGTCGAGGACCGCCGACCCGTCGACGCCCCGGTAGCCGACGAGGACCACGTCGTGGCGGTCGGTCAGGCGGCTCGCGGCCGGGAACGACATGTTCGTGATGCCCGGGCCGCCTCCCAACCGGAAGATCGGCTCCGCCGGATCACCGCCGGTGGCCCGGAGGCGGACCACCGGCAGCGCGATCAGGTTCGAGCCCGGATCCCGCCGGTTCTCCGGGACCGCCAGCGTGCCGCAGTCGGCCGCGAGGCTTCCCTCTTCGGTGTCGTACGTACACGGCCGCAGGGTCAGATCGCCGGGCCGCGCGCCCGCGGGCACCGCCGGTCGAGAGCCGTCCGGCAGTCCCAGGTAGGCGAGCCCGGCCGCCATGAGCCCGATCACCGCCAGAGCCACGATCCGGGCGCCGGTGAAACCTCGTAATTGCGGCCGCAGAGCCATGGCGATCCCTCTGGTGCGAGTGAAGTGGGAGGGGCGACGCTTCGCCCCGCGTCGCGACTCGATCGGAATCGAGTCTGGTGCGGGCACCTCCCCGGCTCATTGCCGCCACCCGGTGTATCCGAGGTAGGGAGAGCCTTACCCGACGAGGACCTGCCGCTCTTCCAGCGGGCGCAGGGCCTGGCCGGGGGCAGCGGCGTTCACGTCACCGGAGAGCTCACCTGCGACCGCTCGCCATTCGCGAGCGGCTCGTATCGGGCGCGCCGGGCGATGACGGAGAATCCGAGACGCTGGAAGAGGGCGGCGGACGCGGGGTTGTTGACGTTGATGTCCAGGAAGACCTCGGTGTCGCCATGACGGCGCATGCGTTCCATGGCGGTGGCGGCGAGTGCCCTTCCGAGGCCGCCCCGCCGCCATTCCGGTATGGAGCCGACCTGGACCAGAAACCCTTCCGCGCAGGCCACGAAGCCGGCGGGCGTCCCGTCGGCTGTTCGCGCCACCAGGGAGCACTGGGGCAGGAACTCGTCGTCGACCAGCCAGTCGATCCACTGCTCTTGCGACCAGCCGGGAAAGCCGGGACGATCCGCAAAAGAAGCCTGGTAGGCCTCATAGAAAGCGCCTTGATTGTTCGCCGTCCATTCCTCGAGCCGAATGCCCTGGGGAAGGGGAATTTGCGAAAGGGGACGCGTCAGGTCGCATCGGCAGACATCTTCGGCGAACGTCTGCCGGAGACCCCGCGACAGGAAAAGCTCATGGGCCTCCTGCGTCAGCGACTCGGTCTCCACCTGGAGGCGTTCTGATTGCCGCTTCGCCACGTCGAGTAGCCGGTCGAGGAGGCTGGACCCCAGGCCGCGCCCGCGGTGAGCGGGATCGACCAGCGCGGCTATGGCGGACGCCGCCTTCATGGGACGCACCGCTCCACAAGCGAGCAGCTCACCGTCGCCGAAGGCGCCCACGGCGGTTACTCCGGCACCGGCGTATCGCCGCGCCAGAAAGCCCGGCGATGTGGTCGCCCGGAGCCCGCCATCGCGCACCATGCACCTGCGGGCGAGATCGGCGATCTCCGCGATGTTCCCGTCGGCCAGCGCGGCCCATTCGACGTTCACCATCGATTTCCTCTCCATGGGGGCGATAAGCATATTGGCGAGCGTGCGAGAAAGCGTTCCATTATCCGTTCGTGCCGGCCGTCCTGGCGGCGTCGCGCCGGTTGGTGGCCTCGTCCAGCAGGAGCGCCTTGGGGCGGTGCGGCGCGGGTCGAGGACACGGCTGCCGGCACACCGGCCGGCGCCCGCGAGCCTCCTGGCCCTTGTGGATACTTACCGTTACGTTCGAATACCGAAAGCAGTCGATCGTGATGGGGGATCAAGATGACTCAGAGCTTTGGTGCGGGCTCCGCCGGCGACACCGTGCAGAATGTCGTACGTTCGATAACGGAGTTTCTCCAGCAGGCCGGCGAGCGCCAGGACGTGCCGCAGGACATCCGCGACCGTGCCCGCGAGCTGCAGGCGGGCCTGACGCAGGTGTCCGGCGGACCGTCGATGTCGTTCTAGGCGCTAGCCCGCCTGCCCGGTCTCGGAAACTCGGCGGCCTTCGCGGTCCAACGCGGAGGCCGCTTTCAGGCGCGCCCACTCGGCACAATATGCTGAACAACATTGTTGCCCATCTGTCGCCCTAGGTTTAGCCTCGTCAGGCATTCACAGAGAAGGGCGACCCATGCCGCACGAAGACGGCCCGATCAGCGGTGAGCAGGCAAAACAGCACGCGCTCGCGGGACTGCGCGAGGCCATCACGCAGGGCGACATGGTGCCCGCCCAGCGCCTCGTCGAGAGCGAGCTCGCGGAGCGGTTCGGGGTGACCCGGGGGAGCATCCGGGCCGCGCTGATCGACCTGACCGCCGAAGGGCTGGTCGAGCGCATTCGCAACCGGGGCGCCCGGGTGCGGGTCGTCAGCGTCGAGGAGGCGGTCGCCATCACCGAGTGCCGGATGGTCCTCGAAGGGCTGTGCGCGGCCAAGGCGGCGGCGCGGGTCACCGACGAGCAGCTGTCGGAGCTCACGGCCCTGGGCGAGGCGATGGTCAAGGCGGTCGCCGACGGCGAGCCGCTGACGTACTCGGCGCTCAACCGCGAGCTGCACGCCTGCGTCCGCGACATCTCCGGGCAACGACCGGCGGTCGAGTTGCTGGAGCGGCTCAACGCCCAGCTGGTCCGGCACCGGTTCCAGCTCGCCCTGCGGCCCGGGCGGCCGCAGCAGTCCCTCAGCGAGCACCTGGCGCTGATCGAGGCGATCCGCACCCGCGACCCGGAGGCGGCCCAGGCCGCCGCGCACGCCCACCTGGCCAGCGTCATCGAGGCCCTGCGCGCACATGCACGCGATCAAGCAGACACCCGCGGCACCCCTTCTCCCGCCTGAGTCGCCGCGCGCCGGCGCGCTCATCCGGCGCCCGGCTGGACGGCCACGGTCGACCGCGCGATCGGTGCCTCAGCCCGCCGGCCGCCACCGGCTGCGGTGCGGCCCGGCGCGCTGGTCGTCTTCGCCTCCCACGTAGCGGTAGACCTCCACGTCGTCGATGATCACCAAGCCCTCGGTGACGAGCTCGTCGAGCTCGGCGAGGAAGCCGGTGATCTTGGGTTTGGCGTCCACGATGACGATCGCGATCGGGAGGTCGTCGCCGAGCGAGAGCAGGTGGGGAGTATGGATGCGGGAGGAGGCGCCATACCCCTCCAGCCCGCGGAACACGCTCGCGCCGGCCAGTCCCTTCTTGTGGGCTCGGTGGACGATCTCGGCGTACAGCGGCTTGTGGTGGTACTGGTCCGACTGCCCGATGAAGATCGTCAGCCGGGCCGCCGGTCCGTGCAGTCTCATGGGCGGTGTCCTCTCGCCGCTGGCTCGGCCGGCAGGCCGTTCAGACCGGCCGCTCACCGGTCACGTTCCCATCCCGCGCGGCGGGCATCCGTCCTCTTACCTGCGGCGCACAATGAGAACAGGCACGTGTCAGGAGGCGAGCCAATGAGGCTGTACGGCAGAGCCACCCGGCTGACGATCCTCGTGGGCGAGGACGACCAGTACGGCCACCGCCCGCTCTACACCGAGATCGTGCACCGCGCCCACGCGCGAGGGCTGGCCGGGGCCAGCGTGTTCCGCGGATTCGAGGGCTTCGGCGCGGCGTCGCGCGTGCACACCACCCGCATCCTGTCCCTCAGCGAGGACCTGCCCATCGCCGTCGTCATCGTGGACACCGAGGAGAAGATCTCCGAGTTCGTCGCGCAACTGGACGAGCTGGTCGCCGAGGGACTGATCATCAAGGATCCCGTCGAGGTCTATCGCTACGCGGGCGGGGGCACCGCATGACCTTGCCGCTCACAGCGGCCCTGGGCAACGCGGAGCACCGTCCCAGGTGACGGGTCAGGGGCGCGGCCAGGGTCGTCCGGAGAGGCGCTCGATGGCGGTGTTGAACCGTTTGAGGCAGCCGGCCAAGGTGGCGACCTCCTCGGGCGTCCAGTCGGCCAGGATGCTCTCGAAGGTATGGGTGCGCTCATCCCGCTCGGCGTCGAGGCGGCGCTCGCCTTCGCCGGTGATGCGGAACTTGCGGGCGATGCCCCCTTCCGGGTCGGGGATGCGTTCGACCAGTCCGGACCGCATCAAGGCGGCGGTCTGCCGGTTGAGGGTGGAGACGTCCAGGTCGAAGGCGTCGCTGAGCTGTCCGATGGACATCGGGCCCTGCATGCGGATGCGGCTGAGCAGGATGTAGGCGCTGCGGTCCAGCCGCTCGCCGTCCAGCTTGGCGTGGGCCAGGTGGACGTGCCGTCCGAGCAGCATGGTCTCGTACTCGATCAAGTAAGCGAGCTCGTCCATGCCGGTCCTTCTCCCGATCTGCGCGACTCCGAGGTTCTGCCTGGGCACGTCGGTATGTATACCACAATTCATGTGCATCGCGCATATATTGTGCATCACGCACATGATGTGTAACGTGCACATCACCGTCGAGCAGGAAGAGGACCCTCATGCCAACCATGAAGTCAGTACAGACCAGCGCGGCCGGCGCGGTCGAAGTGGTAGACCTCGAGCGCCCGGCCCCCGGCCCCGGCGACGTGCTGCTGCGGATACGCGCGTGCGGCATCTGCGGCACCGACGTGAGCTTCGTGCAGATGGGCGGCATGCCGCTGGGCCCGGACGGACGTACGGCGGCGCTGCCTCTGGGGCACGAGCCGGCAGGCGAGGTCATCGAGGTCGGAGCGGACGTCACCGGCCTCAAGGTGGGCGACCGCGTCGTCGTCAACCCGATGGCCGCCCCCTCCGGCATCATCGGCAACGGCGGCGCACTGGGCGCCATGCGCGAGTACCTGCTCATCGAGGACGCCGTCGTCGGCAAGAGCCTTGCGGTGTTCCCCGACACGGTCCCCTTCGACGTGGCCGCTCTCAACGAGCCCATGGCGGTGGCGCGGCACTGCGTCAACCGGTCCGAGGCGCGGGCGACGGACAAGGTCGTGGTGTTCGGGGCCGGTCCCATCGGGCTGGGCGCGGCGATCTGGCTGAAGCTCCGCGGGGTCGAGCACGTCGCCGTGGCCGACGTCATCCCCTCGCGCCTCGAGAAGGCGCTGGCCGTCGGGGCGGACGCCGTCATCGACTCCTCCCGCGAGGACGTGACGGCACGCCTCACGGAGCTGCACGGCACGGGGGCCAACGCCCTCGGCGCGGCCCGCCCGGGCACCGACATCTACATCGACGCGGCAGGCGTCCCCGCGGTCGTCAACACCGCGCTGGCCTCGGCCAAGTGGGGGGCGAAGCTCGTCATGGTGGCGGCGCACAAGAAGATGGCGCCCATCGACATCGCCGCGATGCTCAGGAGCGAAATGACCTTCACGGCGTCCATGGGGTACCCCACCGAGATCTTCGAGGTCACCCCGGAACTCGCCGAGCACTGGGAGCGCTTCGCGAAGCTGATCAGCCACCGCGTGCCCTTCCCCGACGTCGAGCGGGCGTTCCAGCTCGCGCTGACGCCGGGAGCGGCCGAGAAGGTGGTCGTGACCTTCGACGACCAGCGGTAGGCCGGGCCCGGTTCAGCAGCTCGGCCCGCGTGACTGCCGCCCAGTTTTACTCTACATTGGTATTGCGACGCATCATGAGAATGTAGTGGATACTGGTTGGGGTGCTTCCGCTGAACGACACATTGAAGATCGAGGACGCGCGGGACCGGGTGCTGGTCCGGCTGGACCGCCCGCACGTGCGCAACGCGATCGACGCGGCGATGGTGGCGGACCTGCATGAGGTGTGCGCCGAGCTGGAGAGGCGGCCCCGGATCCTGGTGATCACCGGGGCCGGCGGGATCTTCGCCGCGGGCGCGGACATCCGGGAGCTGCGCGAGCGCCGCCGCGAGGACGCGCTGGCGGGCATCAACAGCGGCCTGTTCGAACGGATCGCGCGGCTGCCGATGCCTTCGATCGCCGCGATCGACGGACCGGCCCTCGGCGGCGGTGCGGAGCTGGCCTACGCCTGCGACTTCCGCATCGCCACCCCGCGGGCCCGGTTCGGCAATCCGGAGGCGGGGCTCGGCATCATGGCCGCGGCCGGGGCCTGCTGGCGGCTGCGCGAGCTGGTCGGCGAGCCCCTGGCCAAGGAGGTCCTGCTCGCCGGGAGGGTGCTGTCGGCCGAGGAGGCGCTGGCGGTCCGGCTGGTGAACGAGCTGGTCCCCGAGGACGAGTTGCCGGCCGCGGCGGATCGGCTGGTCTCGCGCATCGCCAGGAACGCGCCGCTGGCGCTGCGGCTGACCAAGCTCGCGCTCGCCGCTCCGCCCGGCGCGCACCCGAGCTTCGACAACGTGGCGCAGGCCGTGCTGTTCGAGACCGAGGACAAGCACGAGCGCATGACCGCGTTCCTGGAGCGGCGCCACTAGAAACGACAGCGAAGAACTCCGGGTGCCGGCCGTCAGGCGGTGCCGGCGGTGCTGTGGGTGCCGGCGGTCAGGTGGGCGCGGCCGGCGGCGGTGAGCACCCGGTCGTGGCCCTCGGTGACGATCAGCGGCGGTTCCGCCTTGTACAGATCGGCCACCGCCGCGCGCTCGAGCCCGGCCTCGCGGGCCGCCTGGTGCGCCTCCAGCTTGTGCATCCGATCGCCGGCGTCGGCGATCCGCTGGAGAAAGGTCCGGACGGGGTCGGCGGCGGGGGCGCCTGCGGGCTGGGGGCCGGGCAGTTCCAGCAGCATCGTGAGCTGCTCGATGATGCCGAGCACGGTCTCACGCCAGGCGTCGGCGGTGGCCTCGCGATTCTCTCCGGCGCCGCCGGAGCCCTGCCAGGTCCGCTTCGGGAAGCGGTGCAGGTACTCGCGTTCGAGTTCGAACATGCGGGAGGTGTGGCGGGCGAACTGCTCGGCGCTGCCGTGCAGGAAGACCCAGTTGCGCGTCGCGTGCGCCAGGGCGCCCTGCCGTTCCAGTTCCTCGTCGCTGAGCTCGGCGGCCGGCCGGCCGTGGACGTCGTGGTGAGTCATCGGTCTCTTTCCTTCACGGGTCGAGCCTGCGCAGTTCGTGCCGGTAGCGCTTGGCGTTGTCGCGGTACTCGTTCACGCCGAAGTCGATCCACTCGCTCTGTGCGGTGCCGTCCATCGGCCTGGGGCGGGCGGGCACGCCGAGCGCCATGTGACCGGCCGGGACCTCCAGGCCCTCGGGTACGAGCGCCTGCGCGCCGACCACCGAGCCCGCGCGCACCACGGCGCGGTTCAGGACCACCGAACCCGAGCCGATGAGGCAGCGGTCCTCGACCGTGCAACCTTCGAGGTGGGCCCGGTGCCCGACGACGCAGTCGCTGCCGATCACGGTGGGCCACCGCTCGGTGGTGTGCAGGATGGTGCCGTCCTGGATGGAGGTGCGCTCGCCGATCTCGATGCGGCCGAAGTCGGCCCGCAGCACGGCCGCCGGCCACACCGACGACTCCGCGCCGATGACGACGGTGCCGATGACGACGGCGTCCGGGTGGACGTAGGCGTCCGGATGGATCCGGGGGACCTGGTCTCCGAGGGCGTAGATGGGCATCGGTCACCTCCCGTTGGCGAGCACGGCCCTACCGGCCCGCGACCAGAGGCGTGTCAACGCCGACGCGGCCCGTCTTGTGCGAACCCCCCGGCGCGCCGAGGGCCGCGTCGCGGCCCGGCAGGGCCTCGACGAAGAAGCGGCGGTTGTCCTCGACGAAATCGGCGTGCTCGGCGGCGACCCGCCGGTCCTGGCTGATCGCCTCGACGGGGCACACGGGCTCGCACGCGCCGCAGTCGATGCACTCCTTGGGGTTGATGTAGAGCTTGCGGTCCCCTTCGTAGATGCAGTCGACCGGGCACTCCTCGACGCATGACTTGTCCATGACGTCGATGCAGGGTGCGGCGATGACGTACGGCATGTGGATCTCCTGAACTAGACCGGGGCGGGGTTGTCGGTCGAGTGCCCCGGGAAGAGCTGGGCGGCGGGGTCGAGGTGCACGGCGGCGTTGTTGACGGCCGTCGCCACCTCGCCGAAGCCGACCGCGATCAGGCGGACCTTGCCCTCGTAGTCGGCGATGTCGCCGGCCGCGAACAGGCCGGGCACGTTGGTGCGCATCGCGGAGTCGACCACCAGGTGACGGTTGTCGTGCAGGTCGAGCCCCCATTCGCGGAGCGGCCCGAGGTTGGCGGTGAAGCCGAGGGCCGCGACGAGCCGCTGGCACGGGAGAGCGCGGGTGCCTTCGGCCGCGCCGACCTCGATGTGCTCCAGCCGTTCGCCGCCGAGGGTGGCGGTGACCTGGGCGTTGGTGATGATCTCCACGGGGGACGCCTTGAGCGCCTCGACCGAGCCGTGGTGGGCGCGGAACGCGGCGCGGCGGTGCACGAGCGTGACGGTCCGCGCGACGGGGTGGAGCATGAGGGCCCAGTCCACGGCGCTGTCGCCGCCGCCGACGACCACGACGTCCTTGCCCGCGTAACCGGCGCTGTCGGGGACGAAGTACTCCAGGCCCCTGCCGAGGAACTCCTCCCCTGCCGGGAGCGGGCGGGGGGTGAAGGTGCCGATGCCGCCCGTCACGATGACGGCCCCGGCGGCGATCTCGACTCCGGCGCTGGTCTTGACCACGAGCAGGTCGGGCCCCTCGTCACGGGGCACGCGGTCGAGCCGCTGGGCCTCCTGGCCGAGCACGTACACGGGGTCGTACGGCGCGGCCTGCTCGACCAGGTTGCCGATGAGGCGACGGCCGGAGACGGCGGGGAACCCGGCGATGTCGAAGATCTGCTTCTCCGGGTACATCGCGCTGACCTGGCCGCCGACCTGGCTCAGCGAGTCGACGACCGCCGTGCGCAGGCCGCGCACGCCGGCGTAGTAGGCGCCGAAGAGGCCGACCGGCCCCGCTCCGACGATCAGCACGTCGACCTCGAGCGCGCTCATCAGCTCATCCCCTCGGCGATGATCTGGCGCACCCGGAAACGCTGGATCTTGCCGGTCGCGGTCTTGGGCAGCTGGTCGAGGAAGACCACCTGACGGGGGCGCTTGAACGCGGCCAGGCCGTCGCGGCACCACTGGATGAGCTCCTCGGCGGTGACCTCCCCGCGGGTGACGACGCAGGCGACCGGCTTGTCGAGCCCGTGCTCGTCGGCCATGCCGACCACGGCCGCCTCGGCGACGTCCGGGTGCTCCAGCAGGCGGGCCTCGACCTCGGTCGGCGACACCCAGATGCCGCCCGCCTTGAGCAGGTCGTTGCTGCGGCCCAGGCAGGTGTAGAAGCCGTCCGGCGAGCGCACGTAGGTGTCGCCGGTGTTGAGCCACTCGCCCAAGAACACGGTGCGGCTGGCGTTGGTGCGCCGCCAGTAGCCCAGGGCGATGGACTCGCCGCGCACGTGGAGGGAGCCGGGCTCGCCGTCGGGCACGAGCGTCCCGTCGGCGTCGCGCAGTTCGATCTCGTAGCCGGGCACCGGGCTGCCGGTGGTGCCCGGGCGCACCTCGCCGGGGCGGTTGGACAGGAAGATGTGCAGCGCCTCGGTGGAGCCGATGCCGTCGATGATCTCGACGCCGAAGCGGCGGGTGAACCGCTCCTGCAGCGGCGCGGGCAGCGCCTCGCCGGCCGACGTGCCGAGCCGTACCGACGTGAAGGTGTCGTCGGGCAGGTCGGCGGCGAGCAGGGCGGCGTAGAAGGTGGGGACGGCGAAGAACAGGGTCGGCCGCTCCGCGGCCATGCGCTCGGCGGTCACGGCGGGGGTGGGGCGGCGTGGCTCCAGCACGGTCGCGGCCCCGGCCGAGAGCGGGAAGAACATCGAGTTGCCGATGCCGTAGGCGAAGAAGAGCTTGGCGACGGAGAAGCAGACGTCGCCGGGGCTGATGCCCAGCACCTGGTCGCCGTAGGTCTGGCAGACGTGCCGGATGTTGGCGTGGCGGTGCATGGCGCCCTTGGGGGTGCCGGTGGTGCCGGAGGTGTAGAGCCACAGGGCCCAGGAGTCCTCCGGGGTGGCGGCGGGCTCGCGTGACTGCCCTTCGCCGGCCTTGAGCAGCTCCGCCCAGGTCCAGGAGGTGATCGCGGCTGGGGCGGGGGCAGGCACGGTGTCGCCGTCCCACACCAGGTGGCGCACCTCGGGCGCCATGGTGAGGGCCTCCTGAATCTGAGGGGCGTACGCGGGACTCGCCACCACGACGGCGGCGCCGGCGTCGGCGATGATCGTGCCGAGCTCCTTCGCCCCCAGCATGGTCGAGACCGGCACGGCCACGAACCCGCCGCAGAAGGCCGCGAGGATCCCGGCGAACATGGGCACGTCGTCGTTGGTGACGAACAGCACGCGGTCGTCGCGGCGCAGGCCGAGGGCGCGCAGCGCGGCGGTGACGGTGCCGACGAGGTCCGACAGCCCGGTGTACGTGAGTGTGACGCCGTCGCGGCGGACCGCCACCCGGTCGCCGCGGCCCTCCGCCACGTGGCGATGGGTGAGCCAGTCTCCGGCGTTGAATTGAGTGCCGACTGTGTCCATGGGTCGCTCGCTCATGATCAGACCCGCTCGAGGTCGTAGTCGCCCTTGCGGCCGGAGCCGTAGCGGCGCAGGGCGCCGTCGGGGCCGGACGCGTTCGGGCGGATGAAGATCCAGTTCTGCCAGGCGGTGAGCCGTCCGAAGATCTTCGTCTCCAGGGTCTCCGGGCCGACGAAGCGGTGGTTGGCCTCCATGCCGGTCAGCGCGTCGGGCGACAGCGACGCGCGCTCCTCGAGCACGATGCGCAGCTCGTCCTCGAAGTCGATGTCGTCCAGGGCCATGGTGACCAGGCCGAGCTCCTGCGCGGCGACGGCGTCCAGCGGCTCGCCGATCTTGCCGCGGACGGCCTCCAGGTCGTGCTCGTTGCCCCAGAATCTCGATTGGAGCCGGGACAGGCCGTTGCCCATCGGGAAGTCGCCGTCGTTGGACGGGCTGAGCCGGATGGTGGCGGGCACGGCGTCGTCGTCGCGGTCCTCGTAGACGCCCTCCAGCATGTACTGCCGGTCTGCCGCCAGGGCCAGCTCCGCCAGCAGGCCGGCGAAGGCCGTGCCCGGCTCGATGACGGCGATGAGGCTGCGGCTGGTGACGTCGAGCCGCTTGAGCGTGCGCTTGTAGTAGTGGCGCACCTCGTTGACGAACCAGTCGCCCGCCAGCTCGCGCAGCTGCGCGTCGTAGGCCAGCACCCGCTCCGGGTCGCCGGCGGCGCGCAGCACCCAGATGCCGAGATCCGGCTCGTTGGTACGCAGATGCAGGATCAGGTCGTCCAGCGCGCGGGTCACGGCCAGCGGCCAGTAGTCGGCGCCCTGGGCCGACACGGCGGCGGCGGCCGGCGGGGCGTCGTGCGGGCCCGCCACGGTGATCTCGACGACGTGGTTCGCCCGGTCGATGCGGGCGGAGAGGTACGGGTAGGTGATGAGGTCGCCTTCGTCCTTGCGGTCGAGCGGCGTCAGGGTCACGCCCTCGGCGCCCGGGGGCCGCCCGGACGACGCCACGGCCTCGCCCGCCAGCCTGGCCACCTCCGCGGCGAAGGCGTTGCGCGGCACGGTGGCGTCCACCAGGCCCCACTCGACGGCCGTGCCGCCGCGGAAGCCCTCGGACTTGGTGGCGAACATGTCGGCCCGGTCCCTGCGCACGTGCCGCTTGTCCACGACGCGGGTCAGGCCGCCGGTGCCCGGCAGCACGCCGAGGAGCGGCACCTCGGGCAGCGAGACGGCAGAGGACCCGTCGTCCACGAGGACGATCTGGTCACAGGCAAGCGCCAGCTCGTAGCCGCCGCCCGCGGCGGTGCCGTTGAGCGCGGCGATCCAGGTCTGGCCGGAGTGCTCGGTCGCGTCCTCGATGCCGTTGCGGGTCTCGTTGGTGAACTTGCAGAAGTTCACCTTCCACGCGTGCGAGGACTGGGCCAGCATCCGGATGTTGGCCCCGGCGCAGAACATCCGGTCCAGGCCGCCGGTCAGCACGACGGCCTTGACCTCGGGGTGCTCGAAGCGGAGCCGCTGGACGATGTCGTACAGCTCGATGTCGACGCCGAGGTCGTAGGAGTTCATCTTGAGCTCGTAGCCGGGGACCAGACCGCCGTGCTCGTCGACGCGCAGCGTGACGGTGGCCACCGCCCCGTCCACCTGGAACGTCCAGTGGCGGTAGCGGTCCGGGGAGGTCGCGAAGTGGACCACCGGTGGAGGCGAAGGTTCAGCGGGGACAGTCATTGCGGGCTCCGTTTGGCGGGGGGACAAGTGACCTGGTTCCTAATGTTCGACGTTTCTTGGATGTAACGTCAAGAGTCTGTAGCATTTATTGCCGGGCGCGCATGGACGACGAGGCCGCCGCCCGTGAACTAGAGGAGGCCTTCCTCGGCCAGGTGCACGTAGTCGAACTCGACCGGCTGGTCGTTGATGCCGGTCTGGGGCGGGGCGATCCAGCCGGCGAACTTGCCGTATTCGTATTCGGGGACCATGAGGGCGGCCACGTTCTCGCGGTCCTGCGGCGTGGGCAGCCACTCGGCGTCCCGGGCCTGCCAGGCGGCCTCGTCGACGACCTCGCCGTCCGGGGTGATGTGATGCCCCGCGTACACGCCGACCTTGCGGTTGAAGCCCTCGTGCGGCAGGTAGAGCCGCTCGGCGAGCCCGGCGTCCTCCAGCGCCTGGTTCCAGCGGCGCACGCCGTTGGCGCAGTCGGCGACGTACTCGTCGCGCAGGTCGAGGTTGAGCGCGCTGAGCATCGGCACGGTCTTGGTCGTGATCTGGCCGTCCTCGACGTAGCTCAGCTCGCGGGTGGCGTCGAGCAGGACGTGGTCGTCCTTGCGCCGGGTCTCCATCCAGCGGCCCTTGAGGCCGGAGGTGAAGTAGTTGCCGGCGTTCGTCGACTGCTCGGAGCCGAACAGGTCCATCGAGACCGAGAACTGGAAGTTCAGGTACTTCTGGATCACGTCCAGCGGGATGCCCCCATGGGGGAAGACGTCGGCCGTGCCGTGCTCCTTCATGAGCTCCGCGGTGCGCTCCAGGATCCGCTGGACCCCGGTGGTGCCCACGAACATGTGGTGGGCCTCCTCCTTGAGCATGAACTCGCAGGTGCGCGCCAGCGGGTCGAAGGCCGACTCCTTCAGGGTGCCGAGCTGGTATTTCCCGTCCCGGTCGGTGAAGTAGGTGAACATGAAGAACTGCAGCCAGTCGGTGGTCTCCTCGTTGAAGGCGCCGAGGATGCGGGGCGAGTCGAGGTCGCCGGAGTTGCGCTTGAGCAGCTGCTCGGCCTCCTCCCGGCCCTCGCGCCCGAAGTAGGCGTGCAGGAGGTAGACCATGGCCCACAGGTGGCGGCCCTCCTCCACGTTGACCTGGAAGAGGTTGCGCAGGTCGTAGATGCTCGGCGCGGTGTTGCCGAGAACGCGCTGCTGCTCGACCGAGGCGGGCTCGGTGTCGCCCTGCACGACGATCAGGCGCATCAGGTCGGCCCGGTGCTCGCCGGGCACCTCCTGCCAGGCGGGCTCGCCCTTGTGCTTGCCGAAGTTGACCTTGCGGTCGGGGTTCCGCTCGGCGAGGAAGATCCCCCAGCGGTACTCGTCCATGGGGACGTGCTCGAAGTGGGCCCAGCCGTCCCGGCCCACGGCGACGGCCGTGCGCAGGTAGACGTCCTTGGTCGGCAGGGCGGGGCCGAGCTGCTTCCACCAGTCGAGGAACTTCGGCTGCCACCCTTCGAGCGCGCGTTGCAGGCGGCGGTCGCCGGCGAGGTCGACGTTGTTCGGGATGCGTTCGCTGTAGTCGACCCGGCTGAGCGGGCCGGAAGGCGCGGGGGCGGAGCCGGTACGGGGGTCGGTGCTCATCGCTGCTCTCCTGTCACGGGAAAAGTTCTACCGTTCTTTGACGTTATTGCGATATCGAGTCGAGGAACGCCGGGCCACCCTGCAGGGCGGTGCGCTGGAGGTGGGCGTACACGGCACGCAGCCCGCCCTCCTCCTGGCCGCCGCCCGCGCGGCCGGGCCCGCCGTGGACGAGCTGGGGCATGGGGATGCCGTGCCCGGTGGACTCCCCCGCGCTGTCGCGGTCGAGCACGAGGATACGGCCGTGGTGGGCGGCCGCGCCGAGCACGACCTGCCGGACGAAGTCCCCGTCGCTGGAGACCACCGAGCCGGCCAGGGATCCCTCGCCGCGGGCGATCAGCTCGCCCAGCTCGGCGATGCCGCCATACGGCATGAGCGTGCTCACCGGCCCGAACGCCTCCACCTCGTGGGGTTCCTGGCGGGCCACGTCGTCCACGCGCAGCAGCAGCGGCGACAGGAACGCGCCGCGCTCGGCGTCCGCCCCCGCGACCTCGACCTTGTCCGGGTCGCCGGACACGATCGAGCCGGCCGAGGCGAGCCGCGCGACCGCCGCCCGCACGTCCTCGCGCTGCTGCAGGCCGACGAGCGCGCCCATCGTGACGCCCGCCGCGTCCGGCGCGCCCACCACGACCTGCGCGAGCCTGGCCGCGACCGCCTCGGAGACGGCGTCGATGAGGCTCGCCGGCACGAACGCGCGGCGGATGGCGGTGCACTTCTGCCCCGCCTTGACCGTCATCTCGGTGACGAGCGCGTCGGCGAACAGGTCGAACTCCGGCTGCCCCGGCACGGCGTCCGGGCCGAGCACCGAGCAGTTGAGCGAATCGGCCTCGGCGTTGAAGCGCGCCGAGCGGCGGGTGACCGCCGGGTCGGAGCGCAACCGGGCGGCCGTGTCCGCCGACCCGGTGAACCCGATGTGGTCCTGCCCGCCGAGCAGGTCGAACAGGCCGGGAACACCTCCCGCGACGAGCTGGATCGCCCCCGGCGGCAGCGCTCCCGACTCCTCGATGATCCGCACGGCGTGCGCCGCGATGTACGCGGTCGGGGTGGCGGGCTTGACGATGGTGGGCAGCCCGGCGAGCAGGGCGGGCGCGAGCTTCTCCAGCATCCCCCAGACCGGGAAGTTGAACGCGTTGATCTGCACGGAGATCCCGCGCGGGGTGGTGAGGATGTGCCGGCCCGCGAACGTGCCGCCCTTGCCGAGCGGCACCGGGTCGTCCTCGACGATCAGCGTGTGGTCGGGCAGTCCCTTGCGGCCGAGACCGGCGTAGACGAGCGCCGTGCCGATGCCGCCGTCCACGTCCACCGCGGCGTCGCGGCGCGTCGCCCCGGCCCGCGCCGACAGTTCGTACAGCTCCTGCCTGCGCTCCTGCAGCGCCAGGGCGGCCGCCTTGAGGGCGGCGGCGCGCTGCGGGAAGGTCAGCTCGCCGAGCGCCGCCAGGCCGGTGCGGCGGGCGTACGCGACCGCGGCGGCGAGGTCGAGCCCTTCACTGGTGACCCGGGTGACGGTCTCGCCGGTCACCGCGTCGGCGACCGGGACCCCCTCCCCCGCGCCGGTGTGCCAGGCCCCTTCGAGATAGCTCCGCAGCGTCATGCCTCACTCCAGTCGTAGAAGCCCTTGCCGGTCTTGCGCCCCAGATGGCCCTGCTCGACGAGCCGGACGAGCAGCTCAGGCGGGGCGAAGCGGGGGCCCAGCTCGCGTTCGAGGTAGCGCGCGATGCCCAGCCGCACGTCCAGGCCCACCAGGTCGGTGAGCCGCAGGGGCCCGGTCGGGTGGCCGTAGCCGAGCGTCATCGCGGCGTCGATGTCCTCGGCCGCGGCCACGCCGGACTCGACCATGCGGATCGCCTCGAGCCCGAGGAGGACGCCGAGCCTGCTGCTGGCGAAGCCGGGCGCGTTCCTGACGACGACGGCGGTCTTGCCGAGCGCCGTCACCCACGCGACGGCCCGGTCCCGGAGGGCGGGGCCGGTGGCGGTCGCGATGACCACCTCGACGAGCCTGCTCGCGGGGACGGGGTTGAAGAAGTGCAGCCCGAGGAAGCGCTCGGGCCGGGCGAGCGCCTCGGCGAGCGTGTCGAGCGAGATGCTGCTGGTGTTGGAGGCGATGACCGCGTCCGGTTCGACGGCGTCCTCGACGGCGCGCAGCGTGGCGAGCTTGAGATCGAGGTCCTCGGGCACCGCCTCGACCACCAGCCCGGCTCCGGCCAGCCCGGCCTGGCCGGTGACCGTGGCCAGGCGGGACATCGGCTCGTCCGCGGCCGCGACGAGGCCTCGCTTGGCGCTGCCCTCGACGGCGCGGGCCACCCGGTCCCGGGCGGCGGCCGCGGCCTGCCCGTCGCGCTCCACCAGCGTCACGTCGCGGCCGGCGAGGAGCAGGGCGTGGGCGATGCCGGCGCCCATCCGCCCGCCGCCCACCACCCCGCAGCGCTCCGGCAGTGCGGGGGTGGTCCCGATCATGGCCATCTCTCACCTCGATGTACGTGCACACCCTAAACTTGCCACACTTGTATTGCGTTACGGAAGTCAGATGTAGCAAATCGAGCGCCCTGGACACCGCGGAACCTCGGAACGGCCTCCCTAAGCGCGTCGTACAACATCACTCTGACCGCCGCCCAGCAGGCACGAGTACGTTACGACACAGGTCTCGATTAATTACAGACCCTTGACGCCTCAACACGGAACTGTAGATTCTGTGCCCACCATGTCAGCGCGACGCGCCGACGCCGATCTCCCGAGGAGTCGCCATGGGTGTTCTCTCCGTTGTACTCCGCGCACTACGACCGGGCACGACCGTTGTCGTGGTCGCGACGGGCGCCCTCGTGCTGACCGGTTGCGCGGGTTCGAGCCTCAGCCAGTCCGGCGGCGAGCAGGCCGCCGGCGCCGTGAAGATCGGGTTGCTGGTGCCACTCTCGGGCGTGTACGCGCCGCTCGGCGAGGACATGCGCAACGGCTTCCAGCTCTACCTCGACCAGCATGGCGGCAAGCTCGGCGGGAGTACGGCGGAGGTCGTCAGCGCCGACGAGGGCGAGGGCCCGCAGACCGGCGTGCCCGCCGCCCAGAAGCTGGTGACCCAGGATCAGGTGACCGCGGTGGTCGGGGTGGTCAACTCCGCCACGGCGCTCGGCCTGCGGGACTTCTTCCACGAGTCCAAGAAGCCGCTGCTGATCGCCAACGCGGGCGCGAACGACATCACCGGCGCCCGCAAGTCCGAGTACGTGTGGCGGACCAGCTTCGCCAACGGCAAGGTCAGCGCCGCGCTCGGCGCCGCCGTCGCCAAGGAGGTCAAGGGCGACGTCTACCTCATCGCCGCCGACTACGCCGCGGGCAAGGAGATGGTCGCCGGGTTCCGCAAGACCTTCGAGGCGGCGGGCGGCAAGGTCGCCGGCGAGAAGTACACCCCGTTCGGCAAGACGCAGGACTTCCAGCCCTTCCTGTCGGCGATCCGCGGCTCCGGCGCCAAGGCGGTCTACAGCTTCTACGCCGGCGCCGAGGCGGTGAGCTTCGTCAAGCAGTACCGGCAGTTCGGGCTGGCCGACGGCACGCCGCTGTACGGCACGGGCTTCCTCACCGAGGGCGGCGTGCTGGACGCGCAGGGCGAGGCCGCGGCCGGCGTGAAGACCTCCCTGCACTACTCCACCGAGCTGGACACCCCGCGCAACAAGGAGTTCGTGGCCGCCTACCGCAAGGCGTACAACGAGGCGCCGACGGTGTACGCCGTGCAGGCCTACGACTCCGCGGCCGTGCTCGACAAGGCGCTGCCCAAGGCTCCGGGCGGCACCGGCGACGAGCTGGTCAAGGCACTGGGCGGCGTCGGCCCGGTCGACAGCCCGCGCGGCCAGTGGAGCTTCGGCGCCGACCAGGACGCCGAGCAGAAGTACTACCTGCGCGAGGTCCGCTCCAGCGGCGGCACGGTCGTGAACGCGGTCGTCGGCGAGCTGAGCGCGGTGCAATGACCGGACATCTGGTGAGCGTGCTCAACGGGCTGGCGATGGGCTCGCTGCTGTTCGCCATCGCGCTGGGGCTGTCGCTGGTGTTCGGCATGATGGACGTGCTCAATCTCGCGCACGGCGCGGTCTACCTGGTGGGCGCCTACATCGCGGTGGCGCTGGCCGCCGACGGCGCGAGCCTGGCGGCCTTCGTCCTGGCGGTGCTGGTCGCCGCCGTGGCGGGGGCTCTGCTCGGCGGCGTGCTGGCGGGCCTGACCCGGGCCACGCCGCACCATCTCGACCAGGCCCTGCTCACGCTCGGCATCTCCCTGGTGGTCGCCGAGTCGCTGTCGGTGGTCTTCGGCAACGACGTGCATTCCATCGCCGCGCCCGGGCCGTTCGCGGGGAGCGTCGCGGTGTTCGGCGAGATCTATCCGGTCTACCGGCTACTGGTGATCGGGTTCGGGGTGGTGCTGGCGGTGGCGGTCTACGTCCTGGTGGAGCGGAGCCCGCTCGGCTCGGTGATCCGCGCGACCGTGGCCGACCGCGGCATGGTGTCGGCGCTGGGCATCAACACCGGCCGGGTGCTGGTGGGGGTGTTCGCGGCGGGAGCCGCGCTGGCGGCCGTCGGCGGGGTGCTGGCCGGGCCGATCCTGGGCGCCCAGCCGGGGCTGGACGAGAAGGTGCTGCTGCTCGCGCTGGTCGTGGTGGTGATCGGCGGCCTGGGCTCGGTCCGGGGCGCGCTGCTCGGCGCGGTCCTGATCGGGCAGGTGCAGGCGCTCGGCACATCGCTGCTGCCGGAGTACGCCTCGTTCCTGGTCTTCGCCGCGATGGGCCTGGTGCTCCTGCTGCGCCCGGCCGGGCTGCTTCCCGCCCGCGGGGCGGTGCGCGCATGAAGACGACGACATCGACCGTCGACCGGGCGGAAGCCGTGGCCGGTGCCACGGCCCGGCCCGCGCACCGTAAGAAGGTGCTCGCCGTGGCCGTCATCGCGCTGCTGGTGGCTGCGCCGGTGGTGCTGGGGGCGTATCCGGTGACGACGATGACGCGGATGCTGGCCTTCGCGGTGCTGGTGCTCAGCGTCGACCTGCTGACCGGGGTCACGGGCCTGCCCACGCTGGGGCAGGCGGCCTACTTCGGCACCGGCGCCTACACGGCCGTGCTCGTCGGGCTGCACATCACCTCGGACGCGATGGTGCAGGCGCTCGCCGGGCTGGTGGCCGGCCTGGTCGCCGCCGCCGTCACCGGATGGGTGGCGGTCCGCGCCCGGGGCATCGTGTTCCTCATGCTGACGCTCGCGATCGGCGAGTCGGTGCATCAGGTGGCCGACACCTGGCCGGCGCTGGGCGCCGGCAACGGCCTGGCCGGGATGCCGCCGATCACCCTGTTCGGCGGCCCGCCGATGCTCGCCGCCGGGTTCGTCTACTGGTGGGTGCTGGCCGTGGCGGTCGCCGTGTTCGCGGCGGTGGCGCTGGTCGTCCGGTCCCCGTACGGCAGGACGCTGCGCGGCATCCGCGACAACGAGTCCCGGATGCGGGCGCTCGGCTACCGCCCGGCGCTCGCCAGGTACGGCGCCTTCTGCCTGGCGGGAGCCGTCGCGGGCACGGGCGGCGCGCTGTGGGTGGCGCAGGCCAGGTTCGTCTCACCAGGGGATCTGGGCTTCGAGGTGGCGGCGCTCGCCCTGCTCAGCGTCGTCATCGGCGGGGCGGGCAGCCTGTGGGGGCCGTGCCTGGGCGCGGCCGTGGTGCTGCTGGTGCGCGACAACCTGTCGGCCTCCATCGGCGGGCACGGTCCGCTGGTGCTGGGCCTGGTGTTCGTCGCCGTCGTCTTCCTGTTCCCGCGCGGTCTGGCCGGGCTCGCCGGTGGCCGCCGCAGAAAGGAGAGCCCGTCGTGACCCCTCTTCTGGAGCTGCGCGGGCTCACCCGCTCCTACGGCTCGCTCACCGCCGTCGACCACGTGGACCTGGCGGTGGTGCCGGGCGAGCGGCATGCCCTGATCGGGCCGAACGGCGCCGGCAAGTCGACGCTGTTCGCGACCGTGGCGGGAACGCTTCCGGCCACCGGCGGGAGCGTGCTGTTCGACGGCGTGGACGTCACGGCCCTGCCCGAGCACGAGCGGGCCCGGCGCGGGCTGCTGCGCACCTACCAGCACTCCAGCCTCTTCCTGGACTGCTCGGTGCTGGACAACGTCGCGCTCGCCGTCCAGCGGATCCAGCGGGTGGCGTACCGGTTCGACCGGGCGGCGCGGCGCTTCCGGCGTACCGAGGCCGAAGCCCGCCGTCACCTGGAGTCGGTCGGGCTGGCAGGGCGGGCCGCCGACCGGGCGTCCGCCCTCTCCCACGGCGAACGCCGGCAGCTCGAGGTCGCGATGGTGCTCGCCGCGGAGCCCTCCCTCGTCATGTTCGACGAGCCCACGGCGGGCATGTCCGCGGCCGAGACGGAACGGTTCGCGGAGCTGGTGGAACGGCTGCCGGAGAGCCTGACCCTGCTGATCGTGGAGCACGACCTGGACGTGGTGTTCCGGCTGGCCCGCCGCGTCACCGTCCTGCACCTGGGGCGGGTCCTGGCCTCCGGGCCGCCCGAGCTGATCCGGGCCGACGACGAGGTGCGGCGCGCCTACCTCGGCTCGGCCAGAACCGACGATCTCTTCACCGGAGGCCCCCGATGACGGACGTGCTCACCGTGCGCGACCTGCGCGCGGGCTACGCGGGCAGCACTGTGCTCGACGGCGTCGACCTCACCGTGCCCGCGGGCGGCGTGGTCGCGCTGCTCGGCCGTAACGGCGCCGGCAAGACCACCTTCGTCCACACGGTCATGGGCATGCTCAAGCCGTACTCCGGCAGCGTCCGCGTCGGCGACCGCGAGCTCGCCGGGGCGGCCGCGCACACCGTCGCCCGCAGCGGCGTCGCGATCGTCCCCCAGGGCCGCCGGGTGTTCGCGCCGCTCACCGTGGAGGAGAACCTGCGCATCGCGGCCGGGCGAGGGCGCGACGGCTGGACGCCGGAGCGGGTCTACGAGCTGATGCCGCGGCTCGCCGAGCGCCGCGGCAACCGGGGCGACCAGCTGTCCGGCGGCGAGCAGCAGATGCTGGCGATCGGCCGGGCGCTGCTGCGCAATCCGCGCCTGCTGCTGCTCGACGAGCCGTCCGACGGCCTCGCGCCCGCGGTCGTCGACCACGTCGCCGACCTGCTGGAGGGACTGCGCGGCGAGGGCATCGCGGCCGTGCTCGTGGAGCAGGACCTGCACCTGGCCTTCCGGCTGGCGGACGAGGTGGCGGTCATGCAGAAGGGACGCATCGTGCACCGCAGCCCCACCCCTGAGTTCCGGGCAGACCGCGCCCGCGCGCATGCCCTGCTCGGCGTCGGCTGACCGATGGACATCCGGGTTCCCTCATCCGGTCGCGCTGCATACCATGCGCATACGTGTGCTCACCTGAGCGAACATGCACCACCTGGCGGAGGTCGCCATGCGTACCAGCCACATCACCCCGATTTCCGCGAACGAGACCGGGCTGCGTCCGGAGATCGCACTGTCCTGGCGGCGCTGCCAGATGAGCGGCCTCGGTCCCTCGGCGCCCGACCTCCGCATCGAGCCGGACGCGGTCGATCGGCGCAGCCGCCTCGTCGCCGCCGCGCAGCCGGTCCTGCAACAGCTCGCCGAACAGCTCGGTGACGCGGACTTCTGCGTCATGCTCGCCGACCGGGAGTCGCGGATCGTCGACATGCCCATCGGGGCCCGGAGGCTGCGCAACCGGCTGGAAGGGCTGGGCGTGGTGGCCGGTGGCGTGTTCATGGAGGAGACCACCGGGACGAACTCGATCGCCACGGTGTACGAGCTCCGCCGCGGCCTCGCGGTGCACGGCGAGGAGCACTATCTGGAGTCGTTCAAGCAGTTCAGCTGCTACGGGCACCCGATCACGCACCCGGTGACCCGCAGGCTGGAAGGCGTTCTCGACATCACCTGCCTGTCCGAGGACGACTCCCCGCTGCTCGGCCCGTTCCTCACCCGGGCGGTGGCTGACGTCGAGGAGCGGCTCCTGCGCACAGCGCGCCACGCCGAGCAGCGCATGCTCGCCGCGTTCCAGGCCGCCGCGGCCGGGCACCACCGGCCGGTGCTGGTGCTCGGCGAGGGCGTGGTGCTGGCCAACTCCGCGGCCGTGGACCTCCTCGACCCCGTCGACCACATCCGCCTGCGCGAGCTGGCGGCCGATCTGGGCGGCCGCGCCGGGCACTCGCGGAGCCCCGAGACGCGCTTCCTCGAGCTGTCCTCAGGACGGCGGCTCGCGGTCCGGCTCCAGGCCGTCACCCCCGGAGCCGACGGCGTGCTGTTCGATTTCACCGATCCGGATGAGACCCGCCAGGTCCCGCACCGCGCCCGCGTCGCGCCCGCTCGCCCGGGGACCTCGGTGTACGTCGGCGGAGCGCCGGGAACCGGCCGCACGACGACCGTGCGGTCGCTGGCCGGGGAGGCCGGGATCGTGACGCTCGACGCCTCCGAGGCGGCCGTCAAGGGCGAAGGCGAGTGGCTGGCCGCCCTCGATGCCGCCGCGTCCGGCCATCCGGGGCTGCTGCTCGTCGAGGACACCCACCTGCTGCCCGACGCCTGCGCGGTTCACCTGCGGCACCTCATGGAGCGCGCCGCGCTGTGGATCGCCCTGACCGGGCCTCCGGCCGCCGAGCTGAGCGGCTACGCGGCCACGCTCGCCGCCGGGTGCCCCGCCCGGATCGAGCTGCCCGCGCTGCGGGACCGTGCCGGAGAGCTGCCGGGGTTGGTGCGGGCCATGCTCCACGACCTGGGCGCCGGCGATCGAGTACGTTTCACGCCCGCCGCCCTCGCGGCCCTGGCCGGTCACCCATGGCCCGGCAACCTGCGCGAGCTGCGCACGGTGCTCCAAACGGTGCTGGCGCATCGTTCGGCGGGCGACGTGACGCCCCGGGACCTGCCCGCGAGCTACCAGGTCAGCCCCCGGCTGCGGCGGATGACGCCGTTGGAGCGGGCCGAGCACGACGCCATCGCCGCCGCGCTGCGCGAGCTCGACGGCAACAAGCTGCGGGCCGCCCAGCGGCTGGGCATCAGCCGGACGACGCTCTACAGCCGGATGCGGGCCCTGCAGATTTCTGTGTCCAATAGTTGAACAGTGCACGGGGCGCACGCCGCCATATTTTGCCAGTGAGAAACACACTGGCAAAGGAGCCGTAACGTGCGCATCACCGCCGCGCTGACCGAGACCAAAGGCGCTCCCTTCACCCTCGCCTCCCTCGAACTGGACGACCCCCGGCCGGGCGAGGTCGTCGTACGGATGGTGAGCTCCGGCGTCTGCCACACCGACCTGATCGTCCGCGACCAGTGGTACCCCGTGCCCCTGCCCGCCGTGCTCGGCCACGAGGGCGCCGGCGTCGTGGAGGCCGTCGGCGACGGCGTCACCTACGTGGCGCCCGGCGACCACGTCGTGCTCTCGTTCAACTCCTGCGGCGGCTGCCGCACGTGCGACCTGGGCCGCCCGGCGTACTGCGACCAGTTCTTCGCGTACAACTTCGCGGGCTCGCGCACCGACGGCAGCATGTCCCTGCACAGGGAGACGGGCGACGTGCACGGCGTCTTCTTCGGCCAGTCGGCCTTCGCCACCTACGCCCTGGCCAACGAGCGCAACGTGGTGAAGGTGGACCGGGACGCGCCACTGGAGCTGCTCGGCCCGCTGGGCTGCGGCATCCAGACCGGCGCGGGCGGCGTGCTCAACTCGCTCAAGCCGCCGGCGGGCAGCAGCATCGCGGTCTTCGGCGCGGGCTCGGTCGGCATCAGCGCCGTCATGGCCGCCGCCGTCGCGGGCTGCACCACCATCGTCGCCATCGACCTCAACGAGCAGCGCCTGGAGCTGGCCAAGGAGGTGGGCGCCACGCACGTGATCAACGCGACCGCGGGCGACACGGTGGACCGGCTGCGCGACCTCACCGGCGGCCTCGGCGTCGACTACACCGTGGAGACCACCGCGGTCCCCGCCGTGCTGCGGCAGGCGGTCGACTCCCTCAACCAGGGCGGCACCTGCGGCCTGATCGGCGCCGCCGCGCTCGGCACCGAGGTCTCCCTCGACATGTCCGTGCTGCTGTTCGGCCGCAGCGTGCGCGGGATCGTCGAGGGCGACAGCGTGCCGCGCCAGTTCATCCCCAAGCTCGTCGACCTCTACCGGCAGGGCCGCTTCCCGTTCGACAAGCTGATCAAGACGTACGCCTTCGAGGACATCAACCAGGCGGTGGAGGACTCCGAGAAGGGCACCACCCTCAAGCCCGTCCTGACCTTCGCCTGAGAGGAACCCGATGATGGAACTCCGTTACGACACCTTCTACATCGGTGGCACGTGGGTCCGCCCCGCCACCGACCGGGTGATCACCCCGGTGAACGCCAGCACCGAGGAGCCCCTCGGCCAGGTGCCGGAGGGCAGCGAGGCCGACATCGACGCGGCGGTCGCCGCCGCCCGGCAGGCTTTCGACGACCCGTCCGGCTGGGCGAGCTGGGAGCCCGCCCGGCGCGCCGAGGTGATGGACCGCCTGGCCGACGCGATCGACCGGCGGGCCGACGGCTTCGTCGAACGGGTGAGCGCCCAGAACGGCATGCCGGTCGCGGTCGCCCGGCAGTTGGAGATCGGCTACCCCACCGCCGTGCTGCGGTACTACGCCGGGCTGGCGCGGGAGGCCGTCTTCGACGAGACCAGGGCCGGGCTGTTCGGCGGCTCGATCGAGGTCCGCCGCGTCCCGGCCGGGGTGGTCGCGGCCATCGTGCCGTGGAACTTCCCGCAGGCTCTGTCGATGTTCAAGATCGCGCCCGCGATGGCGTCCGGCTGCACGCTCGTCATCAAGCCGTCGCCGGAGACCGTGCTGGACGCGTATCTGCTGGCCGAGGCCATCGAGGAGGCCGGCGTCCCCGCCGGGGTCGTCAACATCGTGCCGGCCGGGCGCGAGGTCGGCGCCTACCTGGTCGCGCATCCGGACGTCGACAAGGTGGCCTTCACCGGCTCCACCGCCGCCGGGCGGATCATCGGCGAGACCTGCGGACGGCTGCTGCGCCCGGTCACCCTGGAGCTCGGCGGCAAGTCCGCGGCGATCGTCCTCGACGACGCGGAGCTGAACCTGGCCGAGATCGGCGAGGGCCTGTTCGGCTCCACGCTCCTCAACAACGGCCAGACCTGCTTCCTCGGCACCCGCGTCCTGGCCCCGCGCAGCCGCTACACGGAGGTCGTCGACGCCTTCACGGCCCTGGCCGGCTCCCTGACCGTCGGCGACGCCGGGGACCCGGCGACGCAGATCGGGCCCATGGCCACCGCCCGGCAGCGTGACCGCGTGGAGACGTACATCGCCAAGGGGCGCGGTGAGGGCGCCCGCCTGACCCTCGGCGGCGGCCGGCCCGCGGGCCTGGACCGGGGCTGGTTCGTCGAGCCGACCATCTTCGCCGACGTCGACAACAGCTCGGTCATCGCCC
The DNA here is from genome assembly GCF_005893125.1 of Nonomuraea basaltis. Lineage (GTDB taxonomy): Bacteria > Actinomycetota > Actinomycetes > Streptosporangiales > Streptosporangiaceae > Nonomuraea > Nonomuraea basaltis. The sequence goes on from NZ_VCJS01000038.1 coordinate 62,061, forward strand.
AGGAGGAGATCTTCGGCCCGGTGCTGTCGCTCATCCCGTACGACGACGTCGACGATGCCGTCCGCATCGCCAACGACTCGGACTTCGGCCTCGGCGGCACGGTATGGACGAGCAATCCCGAGCGCGGCGCGGCCGTCGCCCACCGGGTCCGCACCGGCACCATCGGCGTCAACCGCTACATCCCCGACCCGGCCGCGCCGTTCGGCGGCGTCAAGGCCAGCGGTCTCGGCCGGGAACTGGGACCGGAGGGCCTGGCGGCCTACCAGCAGATTCAGACCGTGTATCGGTGACCGTGAGGCTGCCCGCCCGCGCCGGTCACGCGGACGACCCTTCACGGGCGGGCAGCCACACGCAGGCGCCTCTCCACCCGGCACTGAACGTGTCCGGGCTGCCGCACCCGGCACGACCGGGATGTCAACGCGGCCAAGAACATCCTTGCGGCTGGTCGAGCCGTAGCCAGGCAGAGCCCTGGCGATGTCACCAGTGCGCATGCGTTCTGCCAAGTGTTGCCGTCACCGGCACTTCTTCGGGCGGCCGGCGCTAAGAAGAGGCCGGTGGGATCAAATAGCTCGTGGCTGCGCGCCGATCCATGGCGGGCGCTGCTGATACTGGTGGCCGTCTGCTACGGGATCGTCCAGCTCGTCGTGGTCACCCCCGGAATGGGGCTGGGGTGGGACGAGGCGGTCTATGTCAGTCAGGTCGATCCGCGCGTGCCCGCGGCCGAGTTCATCGCGCCTCGCGCCCGGGGGATCACTCTGCTGGTCGCCCCGTTGGTGCAGATCACCTCGTCGACGGAGGCGCTGCGGGTCTACCTGTGCCTGCTGTCCGCCCTGGCGCTGTACGTGTCGTTCGCAACCTGGCTGCGCGTGCGCTCCGGGCCGATGGTGCCGATCGCCGCGCTGCTGTTCGCGTCCTTGTGGCTGTCGTTGTTCTACGGCAGCGAAGCCATGCCGAACCTGTGGGTGGCGTTCGGCGCGGTGGCCGCCGTCGGCTGCTTCCTGCGCTGCGTGCGGCCGGGCAGCGGGCGCGGCCCGGCAGCCGGGGTGGCGCTGAGTGTGGCCGCGGTGGCCCTGCTGCGCCCGCCGGACAGCATCTGGCTCGTCCTTCCGCTTGCGGCGGCCCTCGCCAGGCCGGGATGGCGGCAGGCCAAGGCCGGCGTCGCCCTTGTCGCAGGCCTGGTCGCGGGCTGGGCCGACTGGATCGTCGAGGCGTACGTCAGGTTCGGCGGGCCGGCCGCTCGCTGGCAGGCCGCCGGCGCGGCGAACGAGACCGGCCTGCACTTCTCGCTGTACGAGCACGCCCGAGCGCTCAACGGCCCGCTGCTCTGCCGACCCCCCGCGCACTGCGGGCCCGTCGTGCTGCCCTGGCTGCTCTGGTGGCTGGCGATTCCCGCCCTTGTCCTGCTCGGCCTGTACGCGGCCCGCCGCCGTGAACTCCTGGCCGAGTACATGGTGCCGGCCGCCGCCGGCCTGTCGCTGGCCGCGCCGTACGTCCTCCTGGTCGGCTACGCGGCGCCCCGCTTCCTGCTTCCGGCGTACGCGCTGCTGGCACTCCCGATCGCGCACGGCGTCCTCTGGTTGCTGGCAGAGCCGCTGAAGCCGGGGCTCCGATATGCCGTTTCCGGTCTCGTAGCCGCGGGCTTTCTCGGACAATTCGCCCTGCAGGGACTCACGCTGGAAAAGGTCGCCGCCCCTCGACTGGCCAAGCGCCAGGCCGACGCCCAGGTCGCTCGCGCCCTGAGCGCCCTGGGCCTGCGCCGGCCGTGCCTGGTGTACGGCGAGCACGCGGTGATGATCGCCTATCGGGTGGGGTGCGAGGCGCACACGGTCCTGCGCTGGCCGCAGGAGTCCGCGGCGCCCGCCCCGGTGCAGAGCGCCCAGCGCGCGGGCAAGCGCGTGGTCGCCGTCGACATGGGGCGGTCACCCGCGGCACCGTTCCTCCTGACTTGGGAGAGGAGGCCGCTGCCGGCGGCACGACCCGGCAAGTGGCACGTGTACCTGCCCGCTGAGCCGGCGACCACCGGAAACCCGAAGGTCCTCACCCGGCGGCCGTCTTCTGGAGCGGGAAGTGACACGCGGCCGCGTGCAGCGGCTCCTCGCCGGACGGCTCCAGAGGCGGCACCACATGGGCGCAGTCGTCCTGAGCCTGCCAGCAGCGGGTACGGAAGCGGCACCCCGACGGCGGGTCGAGCGGTGACGGCACCTCGCCCTTGAGCAGGATCCGCTCGCGCCGCGCTCCCGGGGTGACGTCGAGCACCGGCGCCGCGGACATCAGCGCGGCGGTGTAGGGATGGCGCGGCCGGTCGAACACCTGCCGCGTCGGACCCGTCTCGACGATCTTGCCGAGGTACATGACCGAGACCCGGTCGGCGACGTGCCGGACGACGGACAGGTCGTGGGAGATGAACACGTACGACACCCCCAGCCGGGCCTGCAGGTCGGTGAGGAGGTTGAGCACCTGTGCCTGGACCGACAGGTCGAGCGCAGACACGGGCTCGTCGCACACGATGACGTCCGGTTCGAGGGCGAGCGCGCGGGCGATCCCCAGCCGCTGGCGCTGGCCGCCGGAGAGCTCCTGCGGGTAGCGGCGGGCGTCGCTCGCCCGCAGGCCCACCATCTCGAGCAGTTCGGCCACCCGCTTGCCGCGCTCCCTCACCGGCACCAGGTCACGGTGCGTCCGCCACGGCTCGGCGACGATGTCCTCGGCGCACAGCCGGGCGTTCAGCGACGCGAACGGGTCCTGGAACACCATCTGGACCCGGCGGCGCCACCTGAGCAGCTCCTTGCCGCGCAGTGCGAACGGGTCCGTGCCCTCGAACCTGACGTGGCCCTGGTCCGGGCGCTCCAGCATGAGCAGCACCCGGGCGAGGGTCGACTTGCCGCAGCCGGACTCCCCGACCAGGCCCAGCGTCTCGCCGTGCTCGAGTCGCAGGTCGACGCCGTCCAGCGCGCGCAGGCGGTTGCGGCCGGAGGCGCCGCGGGCCACGTGGAAGGTCTTGCTCACCCCTGTCACGTCCAGCAGCGGGTCCCGGGTGGCGGGCTCAGTCATCGGTCAGCTCCCTCCAGTGGTGGCACGCGGACAGGCGGCCGGGTCCGGCCTCGACGAGGACCGGGCGCTGCTGCGCGCACACGTCGCGGGCCATCGGGCAGCGCGCGCGGAAGGCGCAGCCCGAGGGCACCGAGTGCAGATCGGGCGGGCTGCCCGGGATGGACTTCAGGGTGGTCCCGCGCGCGACCTCGGCCGGCACCGAGTCGAGCAGCCCGCGCGTGTAGGGGTGGCGCGGCTTCGAGAACACCTCCGCCACCCGGCCGGTCTCGACGATGCTGCCCGCGTACATGACGGCCACATGATCGGCCTGCTCGGCCACGACCGCGAGGTCGTGGGTGATGAGGATCAGCGCCGTCTGCTGCTCGGTGCGCAGCTCGCGCAGCAGCTCCATGATCTGGGCCTGCACGGTGACGTCGAGGGCGGTGGTGGGCTCGTCGGCGAGCAGCACCTTGGGGTGCAGGGCCACGGCCAGCGCGATGAGCAGCCGCTGGCGCATGCCACCGGAGAACTGGTGCGGATAGGCGCCGGCGCGGGCGCCCGGCTCGGGGATGCCGACCCGCTCCATCAGCTCGACGGCCCGCTTCCGCGCCGCGCGGCGCGACAGGCGCTGGTGGATCCGGAACGGCTCGGCGAGCTGGGCGCCGACCGTCTGGACGGGGTTCAGCGCGGTGAGCGCGTCCTGGAACACGATGGACAGGCCGGGACCGGCCAGCCGCCGGCGCTGCGCCGATGACAGGGTGAGAATGTCGGTCCCGTCCAGGCGGACGGCGCCGCCCGCCACATGTGCCACAGGGTCGAGCAGGCCGACGATGGCCTGCGCCGTCATGCTCTTGCCACAGCCCGACTCGCCCAGGAGCGCCAGTGTCTCACCGGATCGCACGGAGAAGCTGACCTCCCGTACGGCGCGCACTGTTCCTGACGGGGTCCGGATGTCGACCGCCAGCCGATCCACTTCGAGCACCGGGGACCCGCTCATGCGCCCTCCTTCGTCGGTCGCACGAGCGAGACTCGGCTGTGTCCATCTTTTCGCTCGCTGCGCTCGCTCATGGCCGCACCTCCTTCTTGCCGCGGCGGGAGCGGGGCAGGGTGAGCCGCCACCGCTGGCCGGGGTCCATGGCCAGGCGCGCCCACGACGCGAGCACGGTCGCCGACACGGTGGTCACCACGATGGCGAGCCCGGGAAAGACGGCGATCCACCAGGCGCTCTGCAGCACCGCCCGGCCCTGGGCGACCATCAGGCCCCAGCTCATGTCCGGCGGCTGGATGCCGATGCCCAGGAAGCTCAGCGACGATTCGGTCAGCATGACGAAACAGAAGTCCAGGGTCGCGACGGTGAACAGGGTGGGCAGCACGGTCGGCGCCACGTGCCTGGCGATGATCGCCCAGCTCTTGGTGCCGAATGTGCGCGCCGCGTCCACGAACAGCCGGCTCTGCAGCTCGGCCGACTCCGCCCGGGCGGCCCGCAGGTAGATCGGGATCCGGGCGATCGCCAGGACCAGGACGATGTTCAAGGCGCTGGGGGAGAAGACGTACAGGACGACCACGGCCAGCAGCAGCGACGGGAAGCTGAGGATGACGTCGGCGACGCGCATGGAGACGTTCTCCCGCCAGCCTCGGTGGTAGCCCGCCCACATTCCCCAGATCGACCCGATGACGAGGGAGATCACGACGGCCGGGATCGCGACGGAGAGCGTCGTGCGGCTCGCCACGATGAGCCTGGCGAGCAGGCTGCGCCCGAGCGAGTCGCTGCCGAGCGCGAACGCCCAGCCGTCGTCGAGGCTGAACGGCGGCCGGTTGACCGCCCGCAGGTTCTGCTTCACGGCCAGGTCGCCGAACAGCATCGGCCCCACGAGGGCGGAGGCGGCCACGATCAGCAGGATCACCACCGCCAGGCAGGCGAACCGATCCCGCAACAGCAGCCGCCACCAGTTCGTCCGCCGGGTGGCGGGGGTGACAGCCGGGCTCTCGATCATGAAGTCTCCGTTCGTCATGTCGTCACCCCCTGGCGGACCCGGGAGTCCAGGAGCGCGTAGCAGGCGTCGATGACGATGTTGAGCGCGAAGATGGTGACCGCGGTCACCAGGACCGCGGCCTGCAGCACCGCGAAGTCGCGCTGCAGGATCGAGGTGATCATCAGCTTGCCGATGCCCGGCCAGCCGAAGATCGTCTCGACGACCACGGCCCCGTTGACCAGCCCGACCGCGAGGTCGCCTGCCACGGTGAGCGCCGGCGGCGCGGCGTTGCGCAGGGCGTGGCCGAAGACCACCCGCACCTCGCCGGCGCCCTTGCTCCGGGCGACCTTGATGTACGGCGCGGACAGCGCGGTGACCATCGCCCCGCGCACCACCTGCACGAGCACGCCGAACGGCCGGATCAGCAGGGTGAGCACCGGCAGCACCCATGCCGCCGCGCCCACCGTGCCCGAGGTGGGCAGCCAGCCGAGGGCCACGGCGAAGACCAGGACGCCCATGATGGCGAACCAGAAGTCCGGCATGCTCGCCGCGGTCGTCGAAGTGAAGCTGGCGACCCGATCGGCCAGGGAGTTCGGGCGGTAGGCCGCCCAGCTCCCGACGACGATCGCGCCGAGGACGGCCAGGATCATCGTGGCCCCGGCCAGTTGCAGCGTCGCCGGGAACGCCCGCAGCACGGCGTCGGCGGCGGGCTCGGCGGTCCGCAGCGACTCGCCGAAGTCCAGCCGGAACACCTGGGCCAGGTAGTCGCCGAACTGGACGAGCAGCGGCTGGTCGAACCCGTGCCGGGCGGAGAACTCCGCCCGCATCTCAGCAGTGGCGCTGAGCGGCAGGTAAAGATTCGCCGGGTCGCCGGTGAGGCGTGCCAGGCAGAACACGCCGAGGACCACGACGACCAGCGGGATCGCGCTGGAGGCGATGCGACGCCGCAGGAAGGTCAGCACACCTGCTCCTCTCAGCCGGCCGGGTGCATGTCGGCGAGACGCATCTCGTCGTTCGTGGCGGCGTTGGGCTTGTAGGTGACCCGCTGAGACAGGGCGAGGATGCCCGTCATGTGCGCCATGACGGCGTCCCGTACGACGTCCTTGTTCTGATACTCCAGCGCCTTGGCGAACGCCGCCTGGCGCTCCTCGCCCGAGGCCTGCTCGGCCGCGCTGATCAGCTCGTCCAGCTCCTTGGTGCCGTAGCTGCTCTGCGCGCCCTTGGTGCCGTAGATCTGGCCCATCGTGAAGGCCGCGTCACCGGCCTGGTTGCCGTGCTGGGCCTGCAGCAGGGTCGGGCCGGCGTCCTTGGGGAACGGCGCCAGCAGGTACTCCAGCCAGGCGTTCACGTCCAGCATCTCGATCTTCACCGAGAGCCCGGCCTCGTTCAGCGAGTTCTGCACGACCTCCATCGCCTCGGCGGCCTTGGGGTAGATCCCGTTCCGCCCGATGATCGTGATGGGGGTGCCCGTGGGGACGCCGTCCGCCTTGGCCTCCGCGATCAGCTTCTTGGCCTGCGCCATGTCGTACGGCCAGGGCTGGATGGCGGTGTTGTGACCGGTGACGCCTTCCGGGACGAGCTGGCCCGCCGGCTTGCCGAGCCCGGCGAACACCGAGGCGATGAGCCCGTCCTTGTCGAGGGCGTAGTTGACGGCCTGGCGCACGCGGACGTCGTTGAGCGGCGCCTTGGCGGCGTCGATGCGCAGGTAGGAGGTCTCGTTGTTGGGGAACTCCACGGCGGAGTCGCCGGCGCCGTCCTCGGGGGCAAGGCCGATGGCGATGTCCGCCTCGTCGCTCTTGATCATGGCCGCGCGGATGCTGCCCTCGCCACGCCAGACGTACTCCGCCGCGGCGAACTCCGGCGCCTTGCCCCAGTATCCGGTGAACCGTTCCAGGCGCAGGCTGCGGCCGGTGTCCCACTTGGCGATCTTGTACGGGCCGGTGCCGACGGGCTCGCGGACCTTGCCGGTCGTGCTCGTCGTGGTCGGCACGATCTCGACGAAGGACAGCCGCAGCGGCAGGATCGGGTCCGGCTTGGCCGTCTTCACCTTCAGGGTCGTGTCGTCCGCGGCCGTCGCCGTGAGCTCGATGCCGCCGAAGACGTACCCGTCCACGTTGCAGTCGATCTTGGAGCCGACGGTGCGGTCGATGGAGAAGGCGGCCGCCTTGGCGTCGAACGCGGTGCCGTCGTGGAACTTCACGCCTGGGCGCAGGGTGAAGGTCCACTCGGTCGGCGAGTCCTGCTTCCACTCCGTGGCCAGCGCCGGCTGGAGCGCGCCGGTGCCCGGATCCCGCTCCGTGAGCGCCTCGGTGATGTTGGCCCGGGTGACGCGCCCGGTCGCGGTGAGCGAGGCGTCGCACGGCTCCAGCGTCGGCGGCTCCTCGGGCAGCACGATGCGGACGGTGCTCACCGCGCCGGACGAGGCTTCTGGGCCGCTGTTCGCGACCGAGCACGCGCCGGCGGGCAGGATGGCGGCGAGCGCCAAGAGGGCAGAGGCCGCCTGGCGGCGGCGGGGGGTGTTGATCATAGTTCCTCCGTAATGGACTGCCCCTGGTGCCGGGCAGGCCACGTGCTATGCGACAGGCGTCGCGTTGAGAGCGGCGAGGCCGCGGTCGATGATGCGGGCGAGCCGCTCGCGGTGCTCCGGGGTGACATCCGCCAGCGGCGCGCGGACGGGCCCGGCGGAGCGGCCGCGAATGTCCAGCCCTGCCTTGATGAGGGAGACGGCGTAGCCGGGGGTCGTCTGGCGCAGCTCGGCGAGCGGTGCGTAGAACTCGCGCAGCAGCAGCTCCTGGGTCGCGTCGTCGCCGTTCTCGAACGCCTGGAAGAACGCGACGGCGACCTCAGGGACGAAGGCGAGCACCGCCGAGGAGTAGGCGCGGGCGCCGAGGCCGGCGTAGGCGCGGGCGAAGATCTCGGCGGTCGGCATGCCGTTCAGCAGGGGCAGCCGTCCGGCGGTGGCGGTGTGGATCAGCTGGAGCAGCTCCATGTCGCCGTGCCCGTCCTTCAGCGCGACGATGTTATCCACCTCGGCGAGCTCGGCCACCGCCCTGGGGGAGAAGATCGCGGTGCCGCGCTGGTAGAGGATCACGTCCAGATCCGTGGCGGCGGCCACCTCACGGTAGTGCGACACGAGCCCGGCCGGCGGCCCGGCCTGCAGGTACGGCGGGAGCACCAGCAGGCCGTCGGCCCCGGCGGCCTGGGCGGCCCGGGCGAACTCCGCGGCCGTCCGCGTGCCGCCGCCGACTCCGCAGAGCACGGGGACCGCTCCGGCGACGTGCTCGACGGCGGCCCTGACGACCGCCTGGTGCTCGGTGGCCGTCAGCGACGCCAGCTCCCCGGTGCCGCAGGCGACGAAGAGCGCGCCGGGCTTCGCGGCGAGCACGTCGGTGAGGTGGGCCCCGAAGCGGGAGAGATCCACGTCTCCCGATTCCGTGAACGGCGTGACCGGGAAGGCGAGCAAGCCGGACAGGGAATTGACGACTCGCGGAACAGCGGGGGAAAGCAAGAGCAAACCTCTTGTCTACGTATGGAGACGGCATCTATATTTGTAGCCGAGACATTAAGTTGGTGTTTCCACAGACGTCAAGAGGTGGTCGATGACGCAGCACGTTGTTCCGCAGCCATCCGCTCAGCCCAGCGAGGTCGGAGGGGGTGTCCGCAGCGTCAAATCGGCCGAGCGGACCATCGCGGTGCTGGAATACCTCAGCTCCGCCGCGCAGGCCCGCACGCTGCGGGAGGTGTCCGCCGACCTCGGCTTTCCCCGGGCCAGCGGCTACGCGCTGCTCACCACGCTGGTGAGCACGGGCTGGGTCGAGACCGACGGCGCCAGCCGTTACCGGATCGGAATCCGCGCGCTGCGTGCCGGGGCGGCGTACGTGGAGCGGGACGACGTCGTCCAGCGGGCGCAGCCGATGATGAACGAGCTGAACATCGAGCTCGGCGAGACCGTGCACCTGGCCCGCCTCGACGGCGCGGAGGTCGTCTACCTGGCCACCAACATCTCCAGGCACTCCCTCGCCGTCGTCTCCCGGCCCGGCCGGCGCCTGCCCTCATGGGCGACGGGGCTCGGCAAGGCGATCCTCGCCGGGCGCCCCTGGGAGGAGGTCGACGAGCTCCTGCCGGAGATCCTGGAGCCGCGCACCATCCATACGATCACCGACAGGGCGACGCTACGCGCCGAACTCGAGGAGATCCGCCGCCGTGGCCACGCCGTCGACGAGCAGGAGTCGACCCTCGGCCTGCGCTGCTTCGCCGTCGCCCTGGACTTCGGGTCCGCCCCGAACGAGGCGCTCAGCTGCTCCATCCCCGTCGTCCGCCTCAGCCCCGAGCGCGAGGAGGAGATCGTGGCCGCCCTGCTCCAGGCCCGGGCGCACATCATCCGCTGACAACACTTGCACTTTTATTGACACGTGTCCATTATTTGTTGGTATGACTATCGAGCCGGTGTCGGCCGCCCCAGCCCAGGATCGCCGGGTGCGGCGTACGCGGTCCGCTCTCATGCGGGCCGCGGTCGCCCTGGTGAGCGAGCGGGGCACGGCGGCCGTCTCGGTCTCGGACCTCGCCGAGGCGGCGGATGTGAGCCGGCAGGTGCTGTACCAGCAGTTCGGCGATCGCGACACACTGCTGCTGGAGGCGGCGCTCGACCTGACCCGCGAACTGCTCCCGGGTGTCTCGGACGTCTCGGACGTGTCGATCCGGCGGAACCGGGCGCTGGCCGCGGCGCGGCATTTCGCGGAACACCGGGTGTTCTACCGGGCGGTGCTGACCAGCTCGTGCGCGTTCGCCCTGAACAAAGCGTTGATGGACTTGTTCCTCCCCCTCAACCGCCAGGTCATCCTGCAAGTGCATGGCCGGCGGCTCGACCCGGACCTGTCCGAGGACCTCGCCATGTTCATGACCGGCGGCGCGGCCGCGTTCATCAACACCTGGGTGGTGGAGGGTGAAGACCCGCTCGACCCCGAGGAGTTCACCGACCGGCTCTTGCGGTTGACGCCCGTCGTCATCGGCATGCGCCCGCCCACCACTGAACACGACGAGGAGCAGCGCCCGTGAACCTGATCAGCCATCTCATCCAGCGCCGGTTGAAACTACCTGCGCCGTCGACCCGGGATCTTGCCGTGCAGCGGGATCTTCGGGTGCCGATGCCCGACGGGGTCGACCTGCTGGCCGACCGGTGGGCGCCGCGGTCCGGGGGCGAGGCCCTGCCGACCGCGCTGCTCCGCTCCCCGTACGGCCGGAGCGGCATCATCGGCGCGAGTATGGCCCGCCCGCTGGCCGAACGCGGATACCATGTGCTGATCCAGAGCACCCGCGGCGGCTTCGGCTCAGGCGGCACCTTCGACGCGCTGCGCCAGGAACGCGAGGACGGCCTGGCGACCCTGGACTGGGTGATCAAGCAGTCGTGGTTCGGCGACTCCCTCGTGCTGGTCGGCCTGAGTTACCTGGGCTACGTGCAGTGGGCCGTCGCCGACAGTCTGCCACCGCAGGTCAAGGCGATGATCCCGCAAGTGACAGAGTCCGCGTTGACCCTCGAGTTCCTGCGTCAGGACGGCCTCTCGCTGGAGACCCCGTTCGGCTGGGGCGCTTTGATCGCCACCCAGGAACGCCGCTGGGCGCTTCTGCGCCAGCTCATGCAGACCAGGAGAACCCGCCGCGCGCTGTCCACGCTTCCACTCGACCGGGCCGGCGTCGCCGCCATCGGCAAGCGCTCGGACTACATCCAGGACATCCTTGCCCGCGACGCCGATGACCCGCGCTGGGAAGGCATCGACCACCGGCACCGGGTGGCCGAGGTCAGCGTGCCGGTCAGCTCGATCGGCGGCTGGTACGACATCTTCCTGCCCGGCCAGCTCCGCGACTTCGAGATCCTGCAGCAGGCGGGCCGTCCGGCCCGGCTGACCGTCGGCCCCTGGACCCACCTGAACGGGGACGGCACAGCGATGATCGAGGCCCTCGAGTTCGGGCTCCCGCATGCCCGTGGCGAGCAGCCACCCGAGCGCGCGCCGGTGCGGCTCTTCGTGATGGGCGAGGAAGCCTGGCGCGACTTCGCGTCCTGGCCCCCGGCCGGCTACACCCCGCAGCGCTTCCACCTCCACACCGGCGGCGCCCTGTCCACCGAGCCACCCGGCGAGTCGCCCCCTGACCACTACCGCTACGACCCGGCGAACCCCACGCCCGCGGTCGGCGGCGTGCGCATGGTCGCCGACAGCGGCCGCGTCGACAACACCGCCCTGGAGGCCCGCCCGGACGTGCTCACCTACACCACCACCGTCCTCGACCAGGACGTCGAGGTCATCGGCGAGGTCAGCGCCGAGATCTGGTTCCGCTCCAGCCTTCCGCACGCCGACGTGTTCGTCCGCCTCTGCGACGTCGACGAGAGTGGCCGCTCGACCAACGTCTGCGACGGCCTGACCAGCCTCAGCAGCGCCGGCCAGACCACCAGCGCCACCGTCAAGCTCTGGCCGACCGCACACCGCTTCAAGCAGGGCCACCGCATCAGGATCCAGGTCTCCAGCGGCGCCTTCCCCCGCTACGCCCGCAACCCCGGCACCGGCGAACCCCACACCACCGCCATCACCCTCAAGGCCGCCGACCAGACGATCTACCACGACCCCGACCACCTTTCCGCGGTGATCCTGCCCATCCGGAACGCTGAGCCGTCGACGCCCACCTCTGCCGGAGGTCTGTCGTAGCAGCCGGCGACGTCCCTTCGTCATCCCACACGTCGGCGTTCAGCGAACTCGCCGCCCACCTGCGCCGCGCGCGGCAGGCCGCCCCCGAGCCGGGGCAGGCCCTGCGCGCCGTCTGCCGCGCCTATCTGGATTTCGCGACCGAGCGGCCTGCCCTGTACCAGGCCATGTTCGTCCTGCCCACCGACGTGAAGTTTGCGAGCGCCGAGACACCACCCCCGCTACGGGCCGCTTTCGGCGAGTTCGTCAGCTGCTTCCGCCCGGACGACGAGCGACGCGAACTGTTCGCCGAAGTCACCTGGAGCGCATTGCACGGCATGGCCGTCCTGTCCGACAGCGGTCGCATCCCCCGGACGGCCAGGAGGAGCGGCTCGATTTCCTCGTCACTCAGATCGTCGGCGGCGCGGCCGGCGCCCAGTTGGCGGCAGTGATCATCACCGGTACGCCGGCCGCAGCGATCCCCGCCGAGTCGGGCTACACCACGGCCTTCTACGCGGCGGCGGCCGCCGCGGCCCTCGCCCTGGCGCTCTCGGCGGCCCTCCCAAGAACACCAGGACAGGGCAGTGAACGCCTTCGGTAGACGGGTCCGCGGCACGAGCACGCGCCCAGTGCCGACTCCACCGGCGAACAACCCCGTGAACGACCGGTGGCGCCGGCTGATGATTCCGTCACGACCCCGGAGGCGGTGCCTCGATCCGCAGCGTGGGCGGCACGATCTTCTCGTACGTGGGGAGGTGTTTGACCAGGTCGGTCGCGCGGTGGAAGGCGATGGCGCGGTCGAAGGACGTCCGGGTGAAGCCGATCTTCTCCGGTATCTCGGTCCTCATGAGACCCGGCAGCTCGGTCAGCGCCTTCGGATCGATGCCCTTGAGGTACACCGCCAGCATCTTCGTGATCTCGGCGGAATCCGTCTCGTGGATGTACCGCTGGGCGCGTTCGAGGGCGCGCTGGAAGGCGGCGACCTCCTCGGGCTTCTTGTCCATGATCCGCTGAGTGGTGAACACGACGCCGTGCGCGGTCTGCTCCAGGTCGGGCACGTCGCCGGCGGCGGGTGAGATGTAGCGGGTGCCGATGCCGGCGGCCGCCGCCTGCTGGGCGATCGGCTGGAAGAACGAGAGCGCGTCCACCCGTCCGGCTTTGAGCGCGCCCAGCGCCGAGGCGGCGGTGCTGCCGAGGTTGACCAGTTCGCAGTCCGTGGCGGAGTTCATGCCTACCTTGGCGAACAGGTAGGTGACCAGCGCTTCGGTCCCGCTCCCCGGGCCGGTGATGCCGATCTTCTTGCCGCGCAGGGCGCGGATGCGCTGATCGAGCGGGGCGGTCGCGGTGGCGCCGGTGAAGGAGGAACCGACCACCACGTCGACGTAGTACCGGTCCACCAGGTTGGCCACCAGCCTGCCCTTGTCGTCGATCCTGGCGAGGTTGAGCGCGTCGGTCAGCACCCCGGCACCCAGGTCGATGCTGCCCGACTTGAGCGCGGCCGCGACCTTGGCACCGGTACCGAGCCTGGGCCGCTCGCCGAGTTTGACCCCCTCCTCCGTGAAATATCCCTTCTGTTCGGCCACGAAGAGCGGGAAGAACGCGATCGAGTTGCTGATCTGGCCGACGTTCAGCACGCCTGGCGGCGTGGTCGAACTGCGTTGCGCGCAACCGGTCGCGGCCAGGACGAGGGCGGCCAGGACCGCGAGGACCGCGCGCCTCACTGGTCCGCCCCTATCGGCTTCCACCGGCCGGCCCGGCGGTCGAGCAGCCCGACGACCAGGTTCAGCAGTGCCGCGATCACGCTCAGGACCACCAGCGTGGCGAACACCCCCGCGGTGTCGAACTGCGCGGCCGCGTCGTTGATCAGATAGCCGAGCCCCCGGTTGGAGGCCACCAGCTCCCCGATCACGGCGCCGATGAGGGCATAGGGAACGGCCACCTTGAGCCCGGTGAGCAGCCCGGTCATCGACGACGGGACGACCACCTTGATCATGATCTCGCGCCGGCCGCCACCCATCAGGCGCACGGCGTCGATCAGGCCGCGGTCCACCTCGCGCACGCCCGCGGCCGTGTTGAGAAAGACGAGGAAGAACACCGTCGCGGCGGCCAGCAGGACCTTCATGTGGATGCCGATCCCGAACCAGACGATGAACAGCGGCGCCAGGGCGACCTTCGGGATCGCGTAGAGCGCCATGATGAACGGATCGAGCACCCGGTAGACGGCCTGCGCCGAGGCCAGCAGGAAGCCGGTCAGCGCGCCGGCGACCGCGCCGAGCACGAAGCCGTAGACGACCTCCTGAACCGTGATCCAGGTGTTGGACCACAGCGTCCCGTCCTGCTGCCATTGGACCAGGCGGGTCCAGATGTCGCTCGGCCTGCTGGTGAAGGTGATGTCGAACCATCGGTCCGCGGTCAGTTCCCACACGACCAGCAGCGTCACCACCAGCAGCGCCCGCAGGGACCACACCGTGACGGTGCCGCCGTGCCTGCTCCACCAGCTCCGGTCGAGGTTCACCGTTTGGATGGCGGTCATCGCGCTCCCTCCCGCACGGCCTCGGTCAGCTCCCGGTGCAGGGCGACGAAGACCGGGTCCACCCGCAGTTCGTCGGCGTCCCTGGGTCTGGGCAGGTCGACCGGCCGGTCCAGCACGACGCGGCCGATCCGGCCGAGCACGACGACCCGGTCGCCCATCAACAGCGCCTCCTCGATGTCGTGGGTCACGAACACCACCGTCTGCCCGCTGTCCTCCCACAGCCGCAGCAACTCCGCCTGCAGGTCGCCGCGCAGCTGGGCGTCGAGCGCGCCGAACGGCTCGTCCATCAGCAGCGTTTCCGGGTCGCCTGCCAGCATCCTGGCCAGGCTGACCCGGCGGCGCATTCCACCGGACAGCTCGCGCGGATAGTGCCTCTCGAATCCCTGCAGGCCGACCTTGTCGATCAGTTCCGCCGCGCGTTCCCGCCGGCGCTGGGCGGGCACGCCACCGATCTCCAGCGGGAGCTCGACGTTTCTGCGGACGTTTCGCCACGGCATGAGCGTGTCGGACTGGGTGAGGTATCCCATCTCCGTGCGCGGGCCGGAGATCGGCTCGCCCCGGTAGGAGACCGAGCCCGAGGTCGGCGTGGTGAGGCCTGCGACCAGGTTGAGCATCGTCGATTTGCCGCAGCCGCTGCGGCCGAGCACGGTGACGAAGGTGCCCTCCGCGATCTCGAGGTCGAAGTCGCGCAGTGCCACGACGCCGATGTCGTCCTTGACGAACTGCTTGTTGAGCCCGCTCACCTCGATGACCGTGCCGCTCATTCCGCACCTGCCAGCCGGCGGGAGTTGTCGACGGCCATGATCCGTACGTCCTTCTCGGTGAAGCCCTCGGCGAGCAGCCGGTCGGCGAGCAGAGCGAGGCCGTCCTCCACGGGCGGGTTGAACGGCTGGCCGAGGTCGCTGGAGAGCACCGAATGCTCGGGCCCCACGGCGCTGATGTGCTCCAACCACGTCTCCCAGGACACCTTGCCGCTGTGTGGCGTGGTGAAGCAGCGTTCGAGCAGGGCGCCCTTGGCCGCGAGCGCCCGCTGCCCGTCGATGGCGACGCGCTGGGACGTGAACTCCGGGTGAGTGATCACGATGCGGCGCACGCCCTCCTCCACGGCCGCGTCCACCACCGCGTCGATCTCGTCCGCGCTCAGGTGGCCGGTGGCGAGCGTCATGTCATGCATGGCGATCACTTGGAGCACCTGCCGGGTCCTGTCGAGTACGGCGCCGCCGGGTCCCACCACGTCCACCGGATCGGCTGATATCCCCGCTTCCCGCAGTTCGGCCTGCAACCGGGCCCACATGGGCGGCGTGGCCCCTTCGGGGTCGGCGGCCGTGCAGGCCCGCTGGTTGGCGCTGTCCACCGTGGGCAGCCACACGACCTGCGCGCCACCCCGGGCGGCGATCTCGACGGCGATGGGATTCATGCCCCCCACGGACGCGTTCAGGGTGATCGCGCCGACCGCGCCGGCGCCGGGCACCGCGGCCCGGACCACCGCGGCCCGCTCCGTCGTGGGGACGTAGTGCGACTTGAGCACGAACCCGGCGAGCCCCACCTCGGCGAAGCGCGCCGCGAGGGTGAGGTCGTCGATCCGCCTGCGCATCACGTCGGGGGCGACGTGGATGTGGATGTCGTAGGCGCCGGCGACGAGCTCGCGGGCTCTTTCGGAGGGCTTGGGATGGTCTGGCATGCCTTGGTCTCCCAATATTGTCGCCATCTTGGTGAAACAGATTGTTAACAATATGGGGAGAGGCGTCAAGAGTCAGTCCTTGTACGTCCGCAGCGTCTCGATCACGCTACGGAGGTGACGACGAGCGGCCTGCTCGGCCATCTCCGGGTCACCCGAGGAGACGGCGTCGATGATGGCCAGGTGCTCGCCCAGCGACACGGCCGGCCGTCCAGGTTGCATGGCCAGGCGGAACTGGTGCCGTACGATCTGCGCGCGCAACCGCTCCAGCACGCCGCTCGCGGTGGCTTGACCGCTCAGCTGCCGTATCCGGCGATGCAGCGACTGGTTGAGCTCGGAGTAGCCGAGCACGTCGCCCGACGCGACGGCCTGCGACATCCGCGTGCCGATTCCGCGCAGCTCGTCCGCCTCCACCTGGGTCACCCGTTCGGCGGCCTTGGCCGCGCACAGCCCCTCGACCACCATGCGGACCTCGGTGATCTCGATGGCCTCCGCCAGGGAGACCGCGCGTACCCGCGCGCCCCGGTTCTGAACCCGCTCCACCAGGCCCTCGTTGGCCAGCTGCAGGAGCGCCGAACGCACTGAGCTCCGGCTGGCGGAAAAGCGCTCCGACAGGTCGGCCTCGACTAGCCGCTGGTGGGATACGAACTCGCCACGCATGATCCCGTCACGGATGGCGTCGAGCACCGTTGCCGAGTCTGTGGACACGTTCCCTCTCTCTGATTGTCACCAATTCTGTACTGAATATTGTATCGATCACCGGCACCAGGGCCCCGCGAACCGGCCGGGGCCGCGAGGCGGGGCCCTTTCGCACGGAGGGTGCACGTCACGCCACGAACAGCATTTACGGCAGCTTTAGGCCACTCAGTGCACTCTTGTCACGTTGCATACCTATCGGGAGGAAAAGATGACGTCTGGCCCGGACGAATTCAGCACCGCGGAAACCCTGTCGAACGAGCCCCCGAGGCGTCGCGTCCCCCGTTCCCTGCTGCTCATCGCCACCACCTCGCTCATCGTGGTCGCGGGTGCCGGCGTCGCCGCCGCGGCGGTGTTCTCGCCCTCGCCGTCCCCGACGCCCACGGCCAGCGACACCGCGACACCGTCGGCGAGCCCGTCCGGGACGCCGTCCGGCAAGGCGCCGGGATACGGCCGGGGCCACAGGATGGGCTTCGGCGGCCCTGCCCTGCACGGCGAGTTCGTCGTGCCCGACGGTGAGGGCACGTACGCGACCGTCGCCACCCAGTACGGCGACGTCACGGCCGTCGACCAGGACTCGATCACGGTCAAGAGCGAGGACGGCTACACCAAGGAGTACGTGGTCAACGGCGACACCCGGATCAACCGCGGCAGCGACGGCATAGACGCGGTGAAGACCGGGCAGAAGGTCGCCGTCACGGCGAAGGTGGACGGTGGCACGGCCACCGCCGTCTCGATCCACGACGCGACCATGCGCGGCGAGAAGGGCTTGCAGGGCAAGGGGGGCCGCTGGCACCGCGATCACCAGCCCGGCCGGCCGCCGACCTCCTCACCCTCCCCGTCCTC
>NZ_VCJS01000390.1 GCF_005893125.1 Nonomuraea basaltis
TGGCGGGGGTGTGTGGCTGGTTGAGATGGCGGTGCTGGGGCCACGGGCCGGGGTCGTCGAGGTGGCGGAGGCGATCGCCGGCGTCCTCGGGTTGCGGGACGACGTGGCCGACTCCATGGTCGATCGGCTGGCGGCCGCGTTGGAGGGGAAGGAGACGCTGCTCGTTCTCGACAACTGCGAGCACGTCGTCGAGCAGGTCGCCGCGCTGGCCGCCCGGCTCCTGAGGGCCGCGCCCCGGCTGCGGATCCTGGCCACCAGCCAGGAGTCGCTGCGGATCGAGGGCGAGACGCTGTGGAGTGTGCCGCCGCTGGATTCGGGGGCGGCCGTGGAGCTGTTCGCGGCACGGGCGGGCATCGAGCCGGACGCGGACGTGGCGGAGATCTGTGCCAGGCTCGACGGCCTCCCGCTGGCGCTGGAGCTGGCCGCGACCAGGATGCGGGCGCTGACCCCGCGCCAGCTCGCCGACCGGCTCGACGACCGGTTCAGGCTGCTCGCCTCGGGCCGGCGGGGCGCCCCCGCCAGGCAACAGACGTTGCGGGCGGTGATCGACTGGAGCTGGGAGCTGCTGAGCGAAGCCGAGCGGGTCGTGCTGCGGCGGCTGGCCGTGCACGCTGACGGGTGCACGCTGGAGGCGGCCGAGGAGGTGTGCGCCGAACCGGGCGTGGACGTGCTCGACCTGCTGGCCAGGCTGGTGGACCGGTCGCTGGTGGTGCGGGTGTCGGGGCCGAGGTATCGGCTGCTGGAGTCGGTCGCGGCCTACTGCCAGGAGCGGCTGGGCGAGGCGGGCGAGCACGACCTGATCAGGCTGCGGCACGTCCGCTACTACGCCGCCCTGGCCGAGCGGGCTGAGCCGTACCTTCGGGGACACGAGCAGCGGCGCACGCTCGCGCAGCTCGACGCCGAGAGCGCCAACCTGAGGGTGGCGCTGGATACGGCGGTACGGCTGGGCGCGGCCGGCGAGGCGGTGCGGTTGGTCAACGCGATGGCCTGGTATTGGGTGCTGCGCGGCAAGCTGGGCGAGGGCCAGCGGGCGCTGGAAACGGCCCTGTCCATCTCAACGACGGCTTCCGGTGCGGCGAAGGCTTCCGGTGCGGCGGAGGCCGAGGTGTGGCTGGCTGGGTTGCGGATGTTGGGCGGGCAGCCCCGGGTGCTGGACGACCCGCTGTTCGAGGCCATTGAGGACCCTCTCCGCCGGGCCAGGGCGAGATGGTTCGCCGGGTTCGCGTTGTTCGGGTACGACGACCTGATGGCGAGCGCCGGCCTTGTACGGCGCGCGCTGGAGGTCTTCCGCGAGCTGGGCGACACCTGGGGCACGGCCGCGGCGCTGAACGTACTGGCCAGATACGCCGCCATGCGCGGCGACCTGGACGCGCTGCGGCGGGACGGTGAGCAGGGATTGACCCTGTTCAGGGAGGTCGGCGACCGGTGGGGCGAGATGCGGGCCGCGGAGAACCTCAGCACGCTCGCCGAGATCACCGGCGACTACGAGCGGGCCGCCACGCTGCGCGTGGAGGGCCTGCGGATGGCCGAGGAGCTCGGGTTGTGGAGCTCGGTGTCCGACGCGCTGTCGCGGCTGGGCAGGATCGCCATGCTGACGGGCGACGACGCGGCGGCCGACGACTACCACGAACGGGCCAGGCGGCTGGCGGTGGCGCAGTCGAACCGTCCCGCCGAGGAGTTCGCCGAACTCGGGCTCGCGCTCGGGGCCCGGCGGCAGGGGCGGCTGGACGAGGCCGAGCGGCGGCTGCGCAGGTGGCTGGAGTGGGTCAGGGACGTGGCCGGTGAGCCCGGGGCCGCGCTGATCCTGGCCGAGCTCGGGTTCGTCGCCGAGCAGCGGGGCGACGCGGCGGCCGCGCTGGAGCTGCAGCTGCAGGGCCTGGCGGCGGCCCGCAAGGTCGGAGACCCGCGCGCCACCGCACTGGCGCTGGAGGGGCTGGCGGGCGCCCAGGCGCTCGCCGGGCGGCACGAGGAGGCGGGGTCGCTGCTGGGCCGGGCGGCGGCGCTCAGAGCGTCCGTGGGCGCGCCGCTGCCAGATGGTGAGCGGCGCGACGTCGACCGGATCACGGCCACGGTGCAGGCCGCCCTCGGCCGGGACGGCACCGCGGCGGCCATGTCGCGGGGCGCGGCCCAGCCGCTGGAAAACCGGAGGCCGAGGTTGTTTATCGCGTCCCCTCGTGCGTGAGCCAGACGGCGCCCAGCGGCGGCACCCTCAGCATGGTGGAGTACGGCAGCCCGTGGCAGGCCTCGACGACCGCCTCGACCTCCCCCATGTTCCCCACGCCGCTGCCCCAGTAGTCGTACGCGTCGGTGTTGACGACCTCTTCCCACCGCCCGGAGTACGGCAGCCCGAGCCGGTAGCTCTCGTGCGCCGCGCCGCTGAAGTTGACCACGCACGCCACCGCCGACCCGTCGGCCGCGTAGCGGACGAACGAGAACGTGTTCCCCGCCGAGTCGTCGGCGTCGATCCACCGGAACCCGTCGGGCGAGGTGTCCTGCTCCCACAGTGCCGGAGTCTCTTTGTAGAGCCTGTTCAGGTCGCGGACCAGCCGCTGCACGCCCTTGTGCCCGTCGAACTCCAGCACCCACCAGTCCAGCCCGCGCTCCTCCGACCACTCCGAGCCCTGGCCGAACTCGCCGCCCATGAACAGCAGCTGCTTGCCGGGATGCGCCCACATGAACGCCAGCAGCGCCCGCAGCTGCGCGAACCGCTGCCATTCGTCCCCCGGCATCTTGCCGAGCAGCGACCCCTTGCCGTGCACGACCTCGTCGTGGGACAGCGGCAGCATGTAGTTCTCTGAGTACGCGTACAGCAGCGAGAACGTCATCTGGTGATGGTGGTACTGCCGGAAGATCGGCTCATGGCGCAGGTACTCGAGCGTGTCGTGCATCCAGCCCATGTTCCACTTGAACCCGAACCCGAGCCCGCCCAGGTGCACCGGCCGCGACACCCCAGGCCAGGCCGTCGACTCCTCCGCCACGGTCGTGATGCCCGGCGCCTCGCGGTAGGTCACCGCGTTCATCTCCTTGAGGAACTCGACCGCGTCGAGGTTCTCCCTGCCGCCGTAGACGTTCGGCGTCCACTCGCCCTCCCGCCGCGAGTAGTCCAGGTAGAGCATCGACGCCACCGCGTCCACCCGCAGCCCGTCGATGTGGAACTCCTTCAGCCAGTAGAGAGCGTTCGCGACCAGGAAGTTACGCACCTCCCTGCGGCCGAAGTCGAAGACGTACGTGCCCCAGTCCGGATGCTCGCCCCTGGCCGGGTCGGCGTGCTCGTAGAGCGGCGTGCCGTCGAAGCGCGCCAGCGCCCAGTCGTCCATCGGGAAGTGCGCCGGCACCCAGTCCAGCAGCACGCCGATGCCGTGCTGGTGCATCCGGTCCACGAAGTGGCGGAACTCGTCAGGGGTGCCGAACCTGGCCGTCGGCGCGTAGTACGACGTCACCTGGTAGCCCCACGACCCGCCGAACGGATGCTCGGCCACCGGCAGCAGCTCCACGTGCGTGAACCCCAGGTCGGCGACGTAATCGGAGAGCTGGTCGGCCAGCTCCACGTAGGTCAGCCCGGGCCGCCACGACCCCAGATGCACTTCGTACACGCTCATCGGCTCGGCCAGCGGACGCCTCTCCGGCCGATCGGCCATCCACGTGCCGTCCTCCCAGGTGTAGTCGGACCGCTCCACCACGGAGGCCGTCAAGGGCGGCACCTCGGTCCGCCTGGCCATCGGGTCGGCCTTGTCCCGCCACATCCCGTCGGCGCCGAGGATCTGGTACTTGTACCGCTCACCCGGCTCGATCCCGGGCACGAACAGCTCCCACACTCCCGAACGGCCCAGCGACCGCATCGGGTAGGCGGTGCCGTCCCAGAGGTTGAAGTCGCCGACGACCCTGATGCCGCGCGCGTTCGGCGCCCAGACGGAGAACGCCGTGCCCTCGACGTCCTGGTGCTCCATCACACGCGCGCCGAGCGCCTCCCACAGTCGCTCATGCCGTCCTTCACCGATGAGGTGCAGGTCCACCTCGCCCAGCGTGGGCCAATGCCGGTAGGGGTCGCGGACCTCGTACGGCTCCGCGCCGGCGTATTTGACGCTCAGCGTGTAGTCGGGCACCTTGTCCAGGCCCGGGACCATGACCTCGAACACCCCGTGGGCCTGGTGTTTCATGTCGTGGGCTGTTCCGTCCTCCAGCACCACCCTGACCTGCTCGGCGAGCGGGCGCAGCGCGCGGAAGACCACACCGCCGGCCCCGGGGTGCGCTCCAAGTACGGAGTGCGGATCGTGATGTGCCCCACCCGCCAGGCGATCGAGCTCTGTCCTCATCGGCATGCTCCCAACCTTGCCCTAAGACGGCCGTACACCCCAGGCACTGCCCGCTTTCACCGAGACAATCACAGAAAGTGCAAAATCCCGGCTTCATCACGGGATGATGCCGGGATGAATAACTGATCGTTTCCCGGCTCTTGGCCCGACATACTGGTGCGCCGCTCGTCAAGCCCGCCAGAAAGGTCCGAGCCATGTACCCGCCACCCCCCGCCTACCCGCACGAGGGCTACCCACCGCCGCCCCAGCCGTTGCGCCCGGTCCGGGGTGTCGCGATCTTCGCGGTGGTGGCACTGGTCTGCGACTCGCTCGCCGGCATCGTCGCCGCGGTCATCGATCTCTGGTACGCGGCGCTCCTCGACCGCGTGATCGCCGACCCCGACTCCGTGCCGGAGTCGGAGATCACCGCGGGCGACGTCGTCTTCGGGTTGTCCGGCATCCTGGAGGTCGTCACGTACGTCGTCGCGATCGCGGCCTTCCTGGTCTGGCTGTTCAGGGTCCGGGCGAACGCCGAGATCCTCTCGCCGGACGGGCACCGGCGGGCCATGCCCTGGCTGATCTTCGGCTGGGTGGTGCCGATCATCTCGTTCTGGTTCCCGAAGCAGATCGTGGACGACGTCTACGACGCCTCCGCCCCTACCCCCTCGCCGCCGAAGGGCCTGCTCCACGCCTGGTGGGCGGCCTGGCTGATCGGCAGCTGGACATCGAACGTGGGCGCGCGCATGCTGAACGACGCCGAGGAGCTGGAACCCCTGGCCGGGGCCGCGCGGTTCGACGTGGTGAGCATCGGACTGCTGCTGGTCGCCGCCGTGCTCGCGATCTTCGTCATCCGCAAGATCACCGATGCCCAGGAAGAGCACCGCTCGGCAGCCGCCGCCGACGCCGCTCCCGCCGTCCCTGGCGCGTATCCGGCGTACTGACGCCCAGGGACCGGCGGGGCCTGGTTGACCGGCAGGTTACGGGTCCACAGCGCTGAATATTTGACGGGCGCCCGCTGAAAGTTCGGTGAGAAACGGGTCAGAGGCCTGTGCCTGCCCGGAAAATCGCCCTAAACTCCGAGATCATCCCCCTCGGAGGAAGACGCGTGCGACTTCGCCACCTGATCGTGTGCTCGATCGCTCTGGCCCTGATGCCCCTTGCGGGCCCGGCCTTCGCAGACGACCCGACACCGACTCCCACCCCCTCGCCCAGCGCCTCCCAGGACAAGGTCGAGGACGGCTTAGGCACCGACGGCGGCACCGAGAGGGCCATCGTCGAGCTGACCGACCCCGCCCAGAACGCGCCCGTGGCGAGCCAGGCGGCGGCCGAGAGCGTGGACGTGCTGCTGCAGCCGCAGAACCAGTCGTTCATGGTCGTCGAGGGCACCGCCGAGGAGCTGGCGAAGCTGGCCGAGGACCCGCGGGTCACCTCGATCCACCGGGACCGGACGTACACGCCCGTGGACGTCGCCCCCAACCTCAAGCTGATCGGCGCCGACCAGGCGCACGCCAAGGGCCTCACCGGGGCGGGCCAGGCGGTGGCGGTGCTGGACACCGGCATCGACCGCGACCACCCGTGGTTCGGCGACCGGATCGTGGCCGAGGCGTGCTTCTCGGCCGTGGAGAGCGGCGTCGAGTCACTGTGCCCGAACGGGCAGACAGAGATGACGGGCGCGGGCGCGGCCGACGCCATGACGGCGAAGTGCCTGGCCGACAGCGTGAACCTGTGCGACCACGGCACCCACGTCGCGGGCATCGCGGCCGGCACCGGGGGCGTGGCGCCGGGCGCGAAGATCGTGGCAGTGCAGGTGTTCAGCAGGGTCAACGACGAGGACATCTGCGGTGAGCCGGCGTGCCTGCTGGCGTTCGAGTCGTCGCTGCGGCTGGCTATGGACTACGTGGCCGGGCTGAGCGAGCCGGTCGCGGCGGTGAACCTGAGCCTGGGCGGCTCGCTGTCCGAGACCGAGTGCGACGGCGGCGAGGAGGGCGCGATCTTCAAGCCGAAGATCGACGCGCTGCTGGCCAAGGGCGTCGCGACCGTGGTGGCCGCGGGGAACGAGTTCTTCGAGGGGGCGTCGTACCCGGCGTGCATCTCCTCGGCGGTGGCCGTCGGGGCGAACGACGGCGTCGACGCGATCGCCGACTTCTCGAACCGGGGCGCGCTGGTGGACCTGTTCGCGCCGGGCGTGGAGATCGAGTCGGCGGTGCCGGACAACCAGACGACCGCGTACAGCGGCACGTCGATGGCCACGCCGCACGTGGCCGGGGCGCTGGCCCTGATGAAGGCGGTCTCGCCGCAGACGCCGATGGCCGACCTGATCAACACGCTGAAGACGACCGGCAGGCCGTACGTGTACGAGGCCAACGGCACGCAGGTCACCACGCCGCGCCTGGACCTGGCGGCGGCCCTGGCCGGGGCGGCGCCGCAGCCCCCCATCACGCAGACCCCGATCGCCCCTGAGCCCTACCCCACGGGAAGCTGTCTCTTATACACGTCTCGGAGCCCACGAGACCCTAAGACAGCTCGTATGCCGTCTTCTGCTTGTAAAAAAAAAAGAGGTAGGGAGCACGAGGTGGGATTCGAGA
>NZ_VCJS01000391.1 GCF_005893125.1 Nonomuraea basaltis
GTCCACCTTCCTCGCCGACCACAGGGACGCCTTCGCCTGACCGGCCGGCGCCGTGGCCGCCCGCCCGGCCCACCCCGGCGGGCGTCGCCGTCACATCGAGCCCTCCGCCTGCGCCCTGCGCACGAGGGCGGCCAACCGCTCCACCCAGAGCCCGCGGATCCGCGCGAACTCGGCCGAGTCCACGATCACGTCCTCGGGAAGCGCGGCCAGCGCGGTCGACCACGAAGAGCCTTCAGGGCTCGGAGAAGACAGCGGTGTCGAGGTCGAAGCCGATCGGGTCGGGGATGTGCACCGTGGATCCCATGGCGATGCGGGTGATGGTCTGGTACTCGCCTTCTTTGGCGTCGCTGAGCACGGTGACGGTGGGCGGTACGGCGATCGGGTCCACCAGAAGCATGACCGGAACGCCGCCTGCGGCGTACATGGGAGGCTTCTTCACCCGATCGTCTTCGACGCTGCTCGGCGAGATCACCTCGGCCACCATCAGCAGACCCGAAGACAGCAACTCCCTGTCGGCCCAGCGACGGCAGTCAGGCGGGGCGAGCACGAAATCGGGCTCGACCGGGGTCTGCGGTCCATCGATGCAGACATCCACATTGCCCGCAAAGCCGTCCCAGCCGCGTTGAACAAGCAGAGGAAGCAACGCACGGTAGATCAGCATCGCGATTCTTGCATGCTCGGGGGGCGCCGACGGGGCTCACGATCAATCTCCCATCGATGACTTCGGTGCGGAGGCCAGGAAGGGGCGGCAGCGCATCGAACAGCTCGCGGGCCGTGGCGGGTAGACGTGCAGTGTCGGTTTCGGGCAGGAGCCTGCAGGGGCGCCTGCGTGATGCCATGACTATGTTGGGCTCCCTATGTGTTGTTCGCACGGACACGAAGAGTTTGAAGTGCTCCCCACGGCTAAGGCCGGGGGATTCCAGCCGGCCCAGGACTCGTCGTAGCGAGGTCCTGCGCCGCTGTTGCTTGGCGGTTCGCCTTCCGGCCCACGCGGTTGCGTGGTTTGCGCGCCCCAGCCCGCGCGGCCGGTCTGGCCTGCGCGAGCTCCGCCCTCCCGGCGGTGAGTATGTTCTTGGCGGCGTTCACATCCGCATGATCACGATGCCCGCAGGAGGTGCACACGAAGACCGCTTGACTCTTGCGGGATCTCGTATCCACGTTCTTGCACTCGTGGCAGGTGATGGACGTGTTCGCCGGATTGACAGCGATCACACAGCTGCCCGTGTACCGGGCCTTGCTGCGGACGGCCAGTTCGATCCGATGCCATCCCTTGTCTAGGATGGCCCGGTTCAGGCCGGACTTGGCGGCGGCCCCGTTGGGCAGGAACGCTCCCGGGCGGTCGGGGTCCGGCTTGGGCGCGACGCTGCTGGTCATGTTCTTGGTCTTCAGTGCCTCGAACACGATCAGGTTGTGGTCGCGGGTCAGCACGTGCGCGGTCTTGGCGGCGAAGTCGGCCCGGCGGCGGCGGATCTTCGCGGAGACCGCCCCCATCCTGCGCGCGGCACGCTTGCGCCGGTTACTGCCCTTGGTGGCGCGCGCGAGGTCCTGCTGCAGTTTGGCGGCGTGCTCGACCTCGCGGCCGGTGGCGAACACCTTGTGGTGGAACCGCCCCTCGCTCGTGGTCACGATCTTCACCACGCCTCGGTCCACCCCGATACCGGCATCCGGCTTGGCATGCCGGGCGGGAGTCTGGGCACCGTCGTCGACGAGGAAGCTGATATACCAGCGCCGACCTTCCCGCGACACGGTGGCGTTCTTGACCGCCCCGCCCAGCGGGCGAGTCCAGCGGAACCGGACCCAGCCCAGCTTGGGGAGTTTCGCCCGCGCCCAGCGCCGGTTGAGCCGCTCCACTGCGATCTTGCCCCCCTCGGGGAACCGGAACGACGGGCGGGTGCGTGTCTTGGACTTCCAGCGCACCTTGAACGTCCCGTGCCGGGCGCACGCCTGATCAAGGTCGATGAGGGTCTGTTGCAGGCAGTGCCCGGGTACCCCAGCCAGCCATTCCAGCCCCGGCTCGCCTTTGGCTTCCACCAGTTGGCCGGCTTGGTCGTGGTAGGCGATGAACGCCCCACGCCGCCGGTAGGTGCGGCGCTGCTCCAGCGCGGTGTTCCACACCGCCCGGCACGCCCCGCCGATCCGTTCGGCGAAGGCGGTCTGTTCGGCGGTGAGGTCCAGCAGGTACTTGCGTCCCGTGAGCATGCGCACTCACCGGTTCTTCTGGTTCTCGACGTACCCCTTGACCACCTCAAGGGGTGCTCCGCCGACGGTGGCCACGAAGTAGGAGTTGGTCCACAGGGTCGGCAGGCGGGACTTCAGGTGCGGGAACTCCTCGCGCAGCGCCCGGGAGGAGCGGCCTTGATGGCCTTGACCAGCCGGTGGATGCCGTATTGCGGGTTCACCTCGACCATCAGGCTGACGTGGTCGGGCATGACGTCGACGTCCACCAGCCACGCCCCTTTCTCCTCGATCACCTCAGCGATGAGCTGCTTGAGCCGCTGTTCGATCCGGCCGCCCAGCACGCGGCGCCGGTACTTGGGGCACCACACCACGTGGAACGCGCACTGGAAGGCGATGTTGCCGTTGGTCCGCAGCGTCACAGCCACATGGACCATTATGCAGCGCTGTGCTATCTACCGCATGAACTTTCGAGACAAGGGCTCACCCCCCTGGCTGAAGCCAAAGGTCCGCGCCCTAGATCTTCGATCGCATCGCCGGGAAGCGGCACAGCCGCTAGGTACGGTTGGCCGATGTCACAACGGGTCCTTTGTCGCCGCCTCTCGCCGGACCCAGATGATTGTCACCAATCAGGCGACCACGGAGGGCCACCTGATCTCGGCCAGGGAGGACCCGGCCGATTCGGCGCGCACGCACGTGAACGTGATCGTCAGCAGTACGGATTGGGCGATCCGGGATTCGCCGGCTGCGACCTGGGCCGCCCCTGGACGACCGTGGTCAAGTACCCAGGTCATCCCGGAGGGCTGACGCCTGGAGGATCCACCACGCGGACGCGGACCGCGCAGAACGAGGCGGGCGTGTCGCGCAGCACGACCAGCTTCGGGTCGGGCACCACGAGGAACGGCTCCGTCTCCAGCGCGAGCAGCGGCTCCAGCCGCCGGTCCCCCCGCAGCGCGTCCACCGCTCTGCGGTCCCCGCCGAGCACGACCCCGTCCAGCTCTCCCAGGTACGGCGACAGCACCCGCACCGCCGTCTCCACCGCGTCGTCGAACGCCTTGTCCGCCTGGTTGCGCCGCCGCCTGGCGAAGCGCTGCTGCGACCACCCGCCCGCCGCCGTCCGCCCCTGCACCAGCCGCGAGCCCACCTTCGAGCCGACCAGCGTGGACCCGTTGAAGACGCCCGCCGCGTACCCGCCGAGCCGCACCAGGAAGACCCCCACCCACCGCTCGGCCTGGGCGTGCGCGACGAGCCGGCTGACGTGCGGCGGCCCGGGCGGAGTCATGGGCGGGAACGGCACGTGCAGCTCGGCCAGGGCACCGTCGGCCGCGCTCAGCCGCACCACCCGCTCATCACCCGTCGCCGAGAAGGGCCCGTGGCGGCCGGCGAAGCCGTCGATCCAGGGGTGCACGCGCTCGGGCGGCACCATGACCCACCGGCCACCACCCTTGGCCGGACGCGCGCTCATGTCCCGAAGGTTAGCCGACCTGCGAGCCGACCGAACGGCATTCCCTTCTCGCCGGGTGGGGAACTGCAGCGGAAATGTCGGTAAATTTTGTTTCGCGGGGCTTCTGCGGCCCCTGATCCGGCCCCATGCTCTGTACGTGTCCTCCCTGCTGACCAGCCCTTTGGTGGACCTCGACACCGGGGCCGTCATCGCGCACCCCGCCGTCGTGGACTCCTCGGGCACGCTCCGGGCCGCCCCGCTGCCCATGGTCCTGGAGCTGCCCATCCGGGTGGTGCTCTCCGGCGCGGGCGCGCTCGCGCCGCTGCACGAGGCGCTGCGCAGGGCCGGCCGGCATCCGCGCGAGGCGATCCTCCTCCTCACTGGACCGTGCCAGGAGCAGGAGCGGCCGCCTCTGAAGGCCGGGCTCGACGGCCTGCGCACGATCGGCTATCTGCTGGGCTTCGCCGACGTGGGATCCGAGGGGGCGTCGCTGGAGCTGGTCACGAACTCCTCGCCGTACCTGCTGGCGCTCAATCCCGATCTCGTGGCGCGCATCCCGGGCGACCACCGCGCGACCGCGGTGGCGCGGTCGGTGGTGACGCTGGCGCGCGGCATCGGCTCCCACGTGATGGCGCCGGGCGTCGAGCGCGAGGCGCAGGTGGCGGTGGCCCGCGGCCTCGGCGTACGCCTCGCGCACGGCCCTCTGCTCGCCCCAGGCCCTGATGGCAAGGTACGGGTGCCGCTCCCCCTCCTCGACGAGTCGCCCGACACGATCATGCTGGGCCCGCGCGTGCAGGAGCTGCTGATCCCGGCCGTGACGCTGCCGGAGGCGGCGAAGGCGGAGGAGGCCGTGGCGGCGTTCGGGCACGAGCCGACGATCACCAGCGTGATCCTCGTGGACGAGTTCCAGCGGCCCAAGGGCAGCCTGGACCGCAGCCGGTTCCTGCTGTCGTTCGCGGCCCGCTTCGGCCACGCCCTGCACGGGTCGAAGCCGGCGCAGCGGCTGGCCGACCCGCCGCGCACGGTGCCGCGGACGACCCCGGCCATCGCTGCCATGCAGGCCGCGGGCCGGGACTCGGCCCGCGTCTACGACGACCTGGTGGTGACCGACGAGCTGAACCGCTGCCTGGGCATCGTCCGCGTCTCCGACCTGATCAGGCAGGTGGCCTCGGTCAGGAGCTGATAACGACTCGCGGCATGTCCTGGGCGGCGGCGCGATGCACCGATAAGAAGGAGGCATGCCGCTGAACAGACGGGCCCTGCTCGGCACGGGGGTGCTGGCCGGGGTGGCCGCGTGCACGTCCACGCCCGCGCCCGCGCCCGCCCGCAAGACACTCGCCTTCGACCCTGGGGACTGGGCCTCGGTCCGGGCCCAGTTCGCGCTGGACCCCGCGTACGGGCAGTTCGCGGCGTTCGTGCTGGCCCCCGCGCCGGCACCGGTCCGCGAGACGATCAGGAGACACCGCGACGCCCTGGACGCCGACCCTGAGTACACCCCGCCGAGCGCCCAGTCCCCCGACCAGACGGTACGCCAGGCCGCGGCCCGCTACCTGGGCGCCGAGCCGGACGGCATCGCGCTGACCGACAGCACCACGATGGGCCTCGGCCTGCTCTACTCCGGCCTCCGGCTGCGCCCGGGCCAGGACGTGCTGACCACCGAGCACGACTTCCTGGCCACCCACGAGGGCCTGCGGCTGCTGGCCGAGCGCACGGGCGCGAAGGTGCGCAGGGTGCGGCTGTACGACGACCCGGCGCGAGCCTCCACCGACCGGATGGTGTCCGCCGTCAAGGACGGGCTCGGCCCGCGGACGCGCGTGGTGGCGATCACCTGGGTGCATTCGAGCACCGGCGTCCGCGTGCCCGTCCGGGCCATCGCCGACATGCTGGCCGAGGTCAACAAGGGCCGCGACGAGCACGACCGGGCACTGCTGTGCGTGGACGGCGTGCACGGGTTCGGCGCGATGGCCGACGGGGTGGCGGACCTGGGCTGCGACTTCCTGGTCAGCGGCACGCACAAGTGGCTCTTCGGCCCGCGCGGCACCGGCATCGTGTGGGGCCGGGCCTGGGACGCGATCGCCCCGATCATCCCGAGCTTCAGCCAGGCCGCGTTCGGCGCCTGGCAGAGCGGCGAGTCGCCGGGGGCGAGCACGGCCGAGCTGGTCACGCCGGGCGGCTACAAGGCGTTCGAGCACCGGTGGGCGATGCCGCAGGCGTTCGGCTTCATGACCGCGATCGGCAAGGACCGCGTCCAGCGGCGCACACAGGAGCTGGCCACCAGGCTCAAGGCCGGTCTGCGGGAGATCCCGCACGTCACGCCGGCCACGCCCGAGTCGCCGGAGTTGTCGGCCGGGCTGGTGTGCTGTTCGATCAGGGGCATGGAGCCGTTCGAGGCGGTGGAGCGGCTCCACGGGCAGAAGGTGGTCGCGAGCGTCACGCCGTACAACCCGTCGCTGCTGCGCTTCGGCACCAGCATCGTGACCACGCCCGAGCAGGTGGATCAGGCGATCAAGGCGGTGGAGGGGCTGGCATGAACTGGGCGGAGCCGTACGGGCCGCTGATCGAGACCCGCGTGCGCGTGCTGACCTGGAACGTGTGGGGCGAGTACGGCCCGCACGCCGAGCGCACGGAGCGAATCGAGAAGGTGGTGCGCGAGCTGGCGCCCGACGTGGTGGCGCTGCAGGAGTGGGCCGGCCAGGCGCTCGGCTACGAGCACGCTGCGGCAGCCTCGGAGGAGTCCTCGTGCGCGTTGCTGTCACGCTGGCCGATCACCCGGCGCGAGCAACGGCAGCTGCCCTGCGGCGCGATGCCGGGCGGCGCGATGCCGGGCATCGCGCTTTTCTGCGAGCTGGCGGGGCCGCGCGGGCCGCTGCAGGTGTTCAGCGTGATGATCGGCTCGTTCCGTCTGGACGAGTCGGAGGTGCGCCAGTCGCAGGTGCGGGCGCTGACCGCGTTCGTGGGCGAGGTGGCCTCGCGGCGGCATCCTACGGTGGTGTGCGGCGACTTCAACGCGCCGCCCGACAGCGACGAGATGAGGATGCTGACCGGCCGAAGCGCACCTGGCACGCCCGGGGTGGTGTTCTACGACGCCTGGGAGGTGGCCGGCGACGGCGGCCCCGGCTACACGTGGAGCAGCGCCAACCCGTGGGCGCGTCCGGGCCTCTACCCGGACCGCCGCTTCGACTACGTCCTGAGCGCCTGGCCGCGGGCGGGCGG
>NZ_VCJS01000392.1 GCF_005893125.1 Nonomuraea basaltis
GCATCGCCACCCGCTACGACAAGACCCCTGAGAGCTACATCGCCGGCCTCCACCTTCGTGGCGCGATGATTTGGATCAAAGACCTCACACGAGCCACCCCTTGATCACAACCCAATACGCGCCCTAGGCGCCTCCCCAGTTCCACGGTCGCCTCGTAGCACGGGTGGCCCCGCGATTCGCGTCCGACTGCGGGAGTGATGCGGTCGGCGTGCGTGGCAAGTGCGGCCAGGTCGATGGGGGCGGGCGGGTATTGGCGTAGTTCGTGCTCGAACCAGTGGGCGGCGTTGGCGTCGTTCCTGGGGGCGTCGGCCATGTGCTGGTGGTCCGAGGAGGCGAATGTCCGCTCCCTGAACATCGTCATCGCCGGTTCGGATCCTGAGCGCCGATAGAGGTCGTAGACCTCGGAGAAGAAGCGGACCCATTTGTCTCCGTCGGAGAGCAGTTGCATGGCGGGCGGCTCGTGTGGGATGAGGGTGCGGACAGCGGAGGGGTGGCGGGCGAGAAGTTCCAGGCCGACGGTGGCTCCGGAGCTGGCGCCGAAGACGATCGCCGGCCCGGCGTTCAGGTGCTCGATCAGGCGGCGGGCATCGTCGGCGTCGGTTTCCAGTCGGCGGTCATAGTCCTGCGGACCCCTGAGAAGACTGCGGGAGAAACCGCGGCGGTCGTAGATGACGACGGTGTATCGGGCGGCCAGCTGGTGGGTGACCACCCGGTAGACGTCGGCCACGCCGGGTGCTCCGGTGATCAGAACCATGAGCGGGCCGCTGCCATGGGTCTCATAGTAGAGACGGGCTCCGGGAACTTCGAGCGTGCTCATCCGCCTTGCGCTCCTCACGTGCTCGCTCACAACGCTTTTACGATACATAATGTATAGGTGAGATGCAGTGCGTTCAAGACAGAGACATAGGTGCACCTCTATGACAGCTACTCCGCACGGATCGCAGGAAGGCCTCTACAGCGGCCCGCTGCCCTGGGACATCGGCCGCCCGCAACCGGCGTTCCTCGACCTCGCCCAGACCGGTGCCATCCAGGGCCGGGTGCTGGACGTCGGCTGCGGCACCGGCGAGCACACGCTCATGTGCGCCGCACTCGGGCTCGAGGTCACCGGCGTCGACCTCGCCTCCAGAGCGATCAGCACCGCCCAGGCCAAGGCACGGGAGCGGGGCCTCACCGCGCGGTTCCTCCGCCACGACGCGCTCCGGCTGGCCGAGCTCGGGGAGTCTTTCGACACCGTGCTCGACTCTCTGCTGTTCCACATCTTCAGCGACGCCGACCGGGCCTCCTACGTCGACAGCCTGCGCGCGGCGACCAAGCCGGGCGCCCGGCTGTTCCTGCTGTGTTTCAGCGACCGGCAGCCCGGCGCGGGCGAGTACGGGCCGCGGCGCGTGACGCGGGAGGAGATCGGGGCCGCCTTCGCCAACGGGTGGACGCTCGACTCGATCACCACCGCCACGATCGACAACACCGTTATCCCTGACGGTGTCCTGGCCTGGCTCGCCGCGCTCACCCGAATCTGACCCCGGAAGGAATGCGATGCCAACCACCGAAGCCCGCGTCACCACCGAACGCGCCGGCCGATACCTCGTCCAGCTCTGCCGACACGCCGGCCAGATGGGCCACGGGTTCCCCGCTCACCCCGGTCGCGGACCCCACATGGGCGGCGAGAGACCCAAGAACATCAAGGCCGACTGGTCGGAAACCGACGGGACCATCACCGTCGACGGGGGCACCTGCGTCCTGCATGCCACTCCAGAGGCGTTGACGCTGCGGGTCGAGGCCGAGGACGAGGAACGGTTGCAGCGCATCCAGGCCCTCGTCACCAGGAACCTCACCAGGATGGGCAGGCGTGATGACCTGACCGTGGACTGGACCCGGCCCGGCCCTGCCTCTGAGCCCGTCGCGAAGGTCGTGGAGCCCGTGCCGCACCGAGGAGGACGGCGCGCCCTGCTCGGCTTGGTGGTGGCCGGCTGAGCGCCGGCGGAGCGACGCCGGCCATCGACGAGATCGCGGCCGCCGCCGATGTGTCACGTCGCACGATCTACATGTACTTCCCGACCCTCGACCACCTGCTGATCGACGCGACCGCCGGCGCGCTCAACGAGCCCCCGGTCGAGGAGGCACTGGCCGACCCCGCGCTCGCCGACGACCCCGCAGGCCGGCTGGACGCCCTCGTCCGGACCCTGCTGGCGTACTCACCGCAATCGCTTCCCCTGGGCCGCCGGCTGATCCGTCTGACCGTCGATCCGCCGGCGAGCGACGCTCGAGAGCCGGCCGCCCCACGCCGCACCCCCCGCCGGGTGGAATGGCTGGAGCAGGCCTGCGAACCGCTCCGCAGCACCCTGAGCGAGGAGTCGTTCCAGCGCCTGATCTCGGCCCTGACCATCGTGGTCGGCTGGGAGGCGCAGATCGCCCTACGCGATGTCCGTGGCCTTGACCCGCAGGCCGAACAGGAGGCCATCACCTGGGCCGCACGTGCCCTGGTAGAGGCAGCGATCAAGGAACACCAAGCAGACACCGAGCGCGGCAACGACGATTGATTCACGCGTTCGCTGCGCACGACTTTCACAGCCGTCCTTATTCGCCCACAACATTCGCCCACAATGGATCCTAGGCGGCCGCTGCCCTCTGACCTTCTGGGCGCACATGACGACCATCGCCGCGAAGGTCGCCGACAGACCGAGCGTCCTCGCCCACGCCTGAGCAGCGGGGGCGGGAGCCGGTCGCCCCGGAACTGGAGCGATCGCCGGTCTACTTCTCGATGTGGGCTTCCAAGCCCCTGAGAAACACGTTTATCCCGAACTCGAAGCGCTCGTCGATGTCGCCGGAAGTGAGGCTGCCGGCCATTGAGGTGATGTGCGGGAACAGCTCGGGTGGCAGGCTCTGGAGGTATTGCGTGACTTGCCCGAGGTGGGCGTCCAGGTCAGCTCCTTGGGTGGCCTTGATGCGATAGGTCCCGGCCTCGATCGCGTTGGCCTGGATCATCAGCGACACCTTGGCGATGCATGGGCGTAAAGCATGGCCGCTCCGGTGCCCAGCTCGTGGGCGACCCGGCGCATGGTCACCGCATCCAGACCTTCGGCCTCCAGGATGCGCAAGGCCGTATCGATGATGAGCTCCTGGCTGAGTGGCTGTTTCGCACACACCGACTTGGGCGGTGTCCGCCATGGCGGGATAGGAATCCCCGCGTCTGTGTCTTTCTCGACCATTGCCACCACTTCTCAAGTTCACGAACGCGTTGATGGCCGAAGGGGCGCTGGATCGTGCTGCTCAATCCGCCGGGAGCGGTGTATGGGGCACCATTCGGAGCGGCGCCTCTTGAAAGAGCCGATGCTCAGCAGCGGCTGACGACGAGTCGTGGACCGGGATGCATCCGCACCGGTCAGCGCCATGGAAATCGGAACCGCAGATGGGCTTCCGGTGAGATCACAGGACGCCCTCCGCAACCGCCTGTTGCTTCTCGAGATTTTCTGCGGTCTGGCGCAGGAGCTCGATCAGTTGTGTGGGCGCCTCGGCGGGGAGACCGGCGAAGGCGGTCTCATTGATGCTCTGCGCGAGCGCTTCCACTTGCGGTAGGAGTGCTTCGGCCTGAGGGGTGAGGCGAATGATGGCGCGGCGGTGGTCGGTCTCGTCCTGAACGCGGACGATCAGTCCGTCGCGCTCCATCCGGCGGAGGGTGAGCGCCATCGTCGGCTGCTGGATCGCCGACGCTTTCGCGAGCTCACCCTGGGTGGTGCCCCCGAGCGCGGACAGCGTGAAGAGAGGGGGAAGATATGCCGGAGTGATCCCGAGGGGGCGGAGAGCCTCGGCCATGCGGCGCTCGAACACACGCGCACACCAGTTGATCACGAATCCAGCAGAGTCGAAACGGTTGAAGTCCATGGCCTCTTCTCGACTAGGGGTGCTTCACCGGCGCGTTCATCTCACCCGCCCGCCACTCGTACAGTTCACGGTATACCTGACGCTGCGCACCTGATTGCTGACCGAGTCGGCGTTGGACCATCGCGGTAAGCCCGGCCGGGCCGCAGAGGTACCACGCCGTGCCCTCGGGTTTGCTCTTGATGACGCGGTCGACGGCATCGCCGTCGAGTCTTCCGCTCACTGCGCTGAACGCCGGCGTGAGCGTCAGCCACGACATGTTACGAGCGAACATGGACAGTTCCTCCCAGCAAGGAACGTCGTCGGCATCCCGTGCCGCAATGAGCAACTCGACCCGCCGCCGCGACGGCTCAGCGACGTCCGGCGCGCGCTCGGCGGTCCGCAGAACCGACAGGAACGGCGTGATGCCGGCTCCTCCCGCCACCCAAACCTGATGCTGAGGGGCACCTGCGCCCACCGGCGGCGTGAACGATCCGAACGGGCCGTCGACGCGCACTCGATCGCCGACCGCAAGGCCTGCCTGAGCGCGGCCCGTCCAATCCCCGGATGAGCGGATCAGGACGCTCACGCGCTCTTCGCCTCCTGCACTCGTCAACGTGAACGGATGCGTCTCTCGCGCCCCATCGGCAGTCGCCGTCAAGAACACGAACTCGCCGGGCCGGTGCGGGGCGATTCTGCGCGATCCTTCCGGCCGCATGACGACCTCGACTCCGCGTTCGCGTCGCAGCGTTTCGACGACCACATAGGGCACCCCTCCGCGAGCCTTGTCCGCCACCCGGACGATCAGGCTTCCGGCGCCCAGCAATGCGAAGCAGCCGAGCAGGCCGCCCAAAGGGCTGACCAGCGAGAACCATTGACTGGCGCCGCTCACCATGTGCGCGGTCAGTACGAGAAAGGCGAAACCCGTGGCCATGTGGACCTTCTGCCACCTGTCGTAGGGCACCTTCGTGTTGACGGCCAGCACGATCGACCCGACGAGGACAAGCGTTCCCAGCACACCGAGCGGAATGGCCACGTTGAGGGTGTCCAGAATGCTTTCCCCGCGGTCGACGGCCGACGCGATGGGGATGAGGACCAGATGCAGGCCGATCGCTCCGAGGATGAGCGTTCCGATCCGGCGATGGGCGTTGTAGACGCGATCGAGTGGGCCGAACAACTTCTCGAGTATCGGGCGGCGGATCGCGAGGAACAGGTTCGTAGCCATCATCGCGTACGCGATCGCGCCCGCGAGGATGGCCAGGCCGCTCAGCCCTCCCGTCGCGGGGGCCACGAGCAGCAGAACGCCGGCTACCAATCCGGCGTACGCGCAAACGAACGCCAAGGTGCCCCAGTGCAGTTTCCATGACATAGATAGCATGCTATCTAAACGCATTGCATGCTATCTACTGCTCGCCTCTTGTGCCGCCACTCAGCGGCTCGACGACATCTCGGGCTGCCGGCAAGAACGATGCGACGCGGCCCGCGAGCACACCGGCCATGACCGGCCAACCTCTCGGCTTCGCTTTTTGCTTGCAGAACGAGTGCCTGGAGATGGCCGGGACGGTGGTGGCTCAGGCCACGCAGATACCGGGGACGGCCACCTTCTCCATCAGGTGCGGGTAGGCGACGGTGCCGTCCGGGTAGCGCTCGAGGCCCGCGCCGAACTCGGGGGCGGAGAATGCGGCCCGCAGGTGCGCGGCGGACTCCCAGACCGCGATGTTCGCCAGGACGCGGCTCCCGGCGATGCCCTGGTGAAGCTGGGCGGAGATGAAGCCGGGCCGGCTCTTGACGTAGGCGGCGTCCTCCTGCCACGCGGCGAGCGCCTCCTCCGTCTTGCCCTCTGGCGCGACGAAAGTGTTGATCAGCGTGACCGGGCCATCGCCGGCGCTCTGCAGCTGCTTGCCGTACGGCGTGCTCGCGTCACGTTCCGCAAGAGTGATCATGGCCTTCCCTCCAAGGAATGTGGTGTGATGCCGACGGGTCGCTGCGGCCTCCACGCGGGCCGCATCGGACACGTCGCCCGCCCGCTCTCCGGCGATGATCACCTGCTGTGGTGCCGGCTCAAGGGTGACCTCAGGTCAGGTGTCCGGGGAACCGGAGGGAAGCTCACATCACAGACGAGCCACACCGGGCGGCAAGACCGCACCGATCGCGGGAAGGCGGAGTTGGGCGGCCTGTCCGGAACCAAACACGTTCGTGAGGCTGGGTCACATCGTCGACGACCCCCCGGGAGCCTGGTCACGACCGCTTGGGCAGCGCACTGTGGCCTCTGTCCCGGGCCTGATCGGGACGCGCTGGAGCCGGTAGAAGCCTGCGTGCCCGCGCTCCCGGTCCTCCTCGGTCTCCACCTCCCAACCGTCGGCGAAGCTCGCGGCGACCTCCCCCTTCGCGATGCCCACCGGCTTGGGCCACGGGCCTCTGCTCGGGTAGCAGCCGAGAATGAGCAGCACGGCTCCCGGGGCGGCGATCCGTGTGACCGCCCGCACGTAGGCGTCCCGGCTGCCGTGCGGAATGCTGTGCAGGCACCCCCGGTCGAACAGCAGCCCGTAACCATCGCCCAGCCCGAGCCCCTCCGGCTGCATGAAGTCGCCCACGTACCAGCGCGCCTCCACCCCGGCGCGCTTGGCCTTCTCGCGGGCGCGGTCGACGGCCACGGACGTCAGATCCACGCCGGCCGCGTCCCAGCCGCGCTGGGCCAGCCAGATGACGTGGGTGCCGGTCCCGCAGCCGATGTCCAGCGCCCGGCCGACCGGGAGGGCCGGAAAACCGGCCGTCCCGTCCACGGCCTCGACCAGCTCGGGCACGGGCTCCCCGGTCTCCCAGGGGGTCAAGTGGATCCGATAGAGGAACCTGAACCAGCGCTCGCTCATGTCTCCGCCCCGCCGAGCAGCGCCTTGGGCTGCGTGAACTCCTCGAGCCCGTAC
>NZ_VCJS01000393.1 GCF_005893125.1 Nonomuraea basaltis
GGCCAGGTGGGGGAGTGGCGGGGGCTGTGTCCGGGGCGCGCGGTGACGGCGCCGTCGTGGACGCTTCGCGGGAGGCCAAGAAGGAGCTGGGCGCCGGCTACCTGCAGTCGCTGGCCCGCGGCCTGGCCGTGCTGGTGGCGCTCGGCGCGGTCTCCGGCGGCTCCACCCTGGCCGACGCCGCCAGGGCCACCGGGCAGCCGCGCGCGACCGTGCGCCGCGCGATCCAGACCCTGGAACGCCTCGGCTACGTGGCCGCCGAGGGCGCCCGCTTCGTGCTGCTGCCCAAGGTCCTGGAGCTCGGGTACGCCCACCTGTCCGGCCGCGCCTTCCGCACGGTCGTGCAACCGCACCTGGCGGACCTGGTGGCCCGCGTCCACGAGTCGGCCTCGGTCGCCGTGCTGTCCGGCGACGACATCGTCTACCTGGCCCGCGTGCCGACCGAGCGCATCATGAGCGTCGACATCACCGTCGGCACCCGCTTCCCGGCGTACGCGACCTCGATGGGCCGGGTCCTCCTGGCCGACCAGCCGGAGGAGCGGCTGGACAACATCACCCCCAGGCGGCTGTCCCGCCACACCGTCACCACCACCGCCGAGCTCAAGGCGGCCGTCCGGCGGGCCGCCGCGGACGGGTACGCCCTGGTCGACCAGGAGCTGGAGGAGGGCGTGCGCTCGCTCGCCGTCCCCATCCGCGACCGCGCCGGACGGGTGGTCGCGGCCGTCAACGTAGCCACGCACGCCAGCCGCGCCACCCCCGCCGACCTGGTACGCGACATCCTGCCCGCGCTCCGGGAGACCGCCGCCCGCATGGAGGCCGACCTCGCGTACGTCCACGGCCCGTCCTGGAACGGCTCCCTCCCCGAGACCGCGCGCCTCGGTCGCTGATCCGTCAACTGCAGGGGATAGCGGTCGGGCCGGATGGGCAGCAGCGTTCCAACCGCACGTGGTCGTCCGTCGCCAGCGTCGACTCGTCGATCTCTACGCCCCACCCCGGCCCGGACCACACGCTCGCCACCCCGGCCGCCGACGAGGGCGCCGCCGTGATCTCCCTGCCGGGCGGCCGGGGTCGAGGTCGTGGGCTACACGCCCCTCAGAACGTCACCAGCGGGTCGCCGACGAAGTCGGCGACGGAGTTGACGAAGAAGAAGCCGAAGAACAGGAAGTTGAGCACGAGGACGACGTAGTGCCAGGGCCGGGGGCGGGCCGGGCGCGGAAGCCTGCTGTTGAGGTACATCAGCAGGAACGGATAGATCAGCGCGCCCAGGTTCGACATGTTGCCCGACCACTCCACCAGGCCGACCGGCAGCCCCTGGAAGATGATGATCGAGATGATGATCAGCAGTACCAGCATGAACGGGTAGTAGAAGCGGCGCGGGTCGCCCTGGATCCTGCGGCGCAGGCGGGGGCTGGTGGCGTTGGCGGCGTCCGTCGTCACCCGCACCATCGCCTCGAAGATGCCCAGCTGCGTGGAGAACAGGATCAGCACGCCGAGCGCGAGCGCGACGTAGAACGCCGTCCGCCCGTACTCGTCGCCGAGCGCGCTGGCCACGAACGTGGGGACGTTCGCGCGCGTGGGCGTCTGACCGGACATGGCGACCGCCTGCCGCATGAGAATCGTGGGCAGCAGCATGCCGAGGATCGCGCCGACGAAGAAGACGCCCCACATGTCGATCATCAGCAGCCGGTACCACCTGCGCCAGAGCCCCCGGTTGCGCTCGTCGTCAGGGAACGTCACGCCGCTGGCCAGGACCTCGCGCCGCTCGCCGCGCAGGCCCGCGATGAAGCCGACGCGGTGGCCCATGCCGTAGCCCTTGTCGCGGTAGTGGCCCATCACGTACCAGTTCAGCCCCGACGCGAGCGCGGTGAAGCCGGCCAGGGCGCCGAGCTGGGTCGCGGTGATCCCAGGAGGCGGGGCGGCCGGGGTGACGAAGCCGCGGATGCCCTCCCACCACAGGCTGAACGGCACCACGAGCAGGTCCACCGCCAGCAGCGCGATGAGGATGGCGCCGACCATCACCCAGTTCACCAGCTCCAGCGTGCGGCTGATCCGACGGGCGGCGGCGGTGATGAGGAACACCAGCACCAGCAGCCCGACGGCCCACCAGCGCGGCTCCAGGTCGCCGGCGGCCGCCGGCACGCCGTGGACCAGCGCGTAGACGCCCTGCCCGGCCGACGCGGCCCAGCCTCCCGCGATGAACGCGAAGATCACCACGAAGACCGACAGCGGCACCCAGAGCGGCCAGCCCGGCGGCACCCGTCCCCAGCCGACGACCGGCGTCTCGCCGGTGGCGACGACGTACCGGGAGCACTCGACGTTGTAGAAGGTCTGCAGCACCGCCGACACGAGGATGACCCAGCCGACGCCGACGAAGCCGTACTGGCCGACGTTCAGCGGGCCGAGCAGCCACTCGCCGCTGCCGATCGAGATGCCGAGCGCGATCAGGCTGGGGCCGACGGCGTACTTGAACAGTTCCTTGGGGCCGATCTTGGAGACCTTGAAGACCTCCTCCGGCGTGGGCAGGTCGGCGACTTCGAGATCCGGGCGGCTGACTCCGAGTGGGTGCGACATGTCACTGCCTCCTGCCGTTCAGGGTGATCCCGAACCGCGGTGGCAGCAAGACCCAATGGGCAACGGAGTGGTCAGGCGTGCTGGAGGAGCGACGAGATATTCTGCGCGTGGCGTTACACCGCGTTGCAGGAGTTGCTCCATAAAGTGATGTCGTAACTGCGGCGAGAGGTCAGCGGCGGCCCCTGCGACACGTGGGCCCGGCGGGGCCGTTGGCCGCCGCTCACTCTCGGCAGGCCGGCTACCGGTCGACGATCTCGTTCTTGCCGATGACCACGACCCCGCTCCGGGTCAGCGCGAACCGGGTGCGGTCGTAGTCCAGGTCGAAGCCGATCCGCGCCCCGTCCGGGATCACCACGTTCTTGTCGATGATCGCCTTGCGCACGATCGCGCCCCGCCCGACCTTGACGTTCTCCATCAGCACCGAGTCCTCCACCAGCGCGTGCGAGTGGATCATGACCTTGGGCGACAGGATCGACCTGACCGCCGTGCCGCCGGAGACGATCACCCCGGGGGAGACCAGCGAGTCGAGTGCCCGCCCCACCCGGTCACCCTCGTTGTGCACGAACTTGGCCGGCGGCAGCGGGTCGTGCCCGGTGAAGATCGGCCACTTGTCGTTGTAGAGGTTGAACACCGGATGCGCCGAGATGAGGTCCATGTGGGCCTCGTAGTACGCGTCCAGCGTCCCCACGTCACGCCAGTAGCCCCGGTCGCGCTCGCTCGACCCCGGCACGATGTTGTTCGCGAAGTCGTACACGTCGGCGCCGCCCGACTTGACCAGCATCGGGATGATGTTGCCGCCCAGGTCGTGCTTGCTGGTCGGGTCCAGCGCGTCCTCCCGCAGTGCGTCGATCATCGACTGCGTCTTGAACACGTAGTTGCCCATCGAGGCGTACACCTCGTCGGGGGAGTCCGCCAGCCCCACCGCGTCCTTGGGCTTCTCCCTGAACGCGACGATCCTGCGTCCCTCGGGGTCGGTCTCGATCACGCCGAACTGGTCGGCCAGCGACAGCGGCTGCCTGATCGCCGCCACCGTCACGTCGGAGCCGGAGTCCTCGTGCTGCTCGACCATCTGGCGCGGGTCCATGCGATAGATGTGGTCGGCGCCGAACACGATCACGTGCTCGGGCATCTCGTCGTAGATCAGGTTCAGGTTCTGGAACAGCGCGTCCGCCGAGCCGGAGAACCACCGCGGCCCCAGCCGCTGCTGCGCGGGCACGGGCGTCACGTAGTTGCCCAGCATCGCCGACAGCCGCCAG
Organism: Nonomuraea basaltis; assembly: GCF_005893125.1. GTDB lineage: Bacteria > Actinomycetota > Actinomycetes > Streptosporangiales > Streptosporangiaceae > Nonomuraea > Nonomuraea basaltis. The sequence goes on from NZ_VCJS01000393.1 coordinate 3,825, forward strand.
GTGCGCGAGACGTGCCGGTCCAGACTGTGGTTCTTGTACTGGGTCAGTACAACGATCTGCAGGAAGCCGCCGTTCGCGAGGTTCGACAGCACGAAATCTACGAGCCGATATATCCCCCCGAACGGCACTGCCGGTTTCGCCCGATCCGCCGTGAGCGGCATGAGCCTCTTGCCCTCTCCACCTGCCAGCACAACCGCAAGTACCCTCCGGGACCTCATGCCCGAACGCTACCCTCAAATGGCCGATCTATCGACGAATCACGGCACGGATACCCTCCTTCGTGTCCAGATTTGCTATCTAATGCCCTGTTCGGTGTTGCCGAGCCTGGGCTTGTCGATGTGTTCCCTATGCTGAGGTCGATCATGAGTGCAAATCCGCGACCTGCGGTGTGCCGCCGGACACGGCCCCCGTAAGGTCGTGTCATGCGTGTTGATCTGCTCAGCCGGGAGTATCCGCCCGAGGTGTACGGCGGCGCCGGGGTGCACATGGAATACCTGGCCAGGGAGCTGCGCCGGCTGGCCGACGTACGGGTGCGCTGCTTCGGCGCCGACCGGGACGAGCCGGGCGTCTCCGCCTACCGGGTGCCCGGCGGGCTGCAGGGCGCCAACGCCGCCCTGCAGGTGCTCGGCGTCGACCTGGAGATGGCTGCCGCCTGCGCCGGCGCCGACGTCGTGCACTCCCACACCTGGTACGCCAACTTTGCCGGGCATGTCGCGAAGATGCTCCACGGGATCCCGCACGTGATCACCACGCACAGCCTGGAGCCGCTGCGGCCGTGGAAGGCCGAGCAGCTCGGCGGCGGCTACACGATCTCGTCGTGGGCCGAGCGGACCGCCCTGGCCGCCGCGGACGCGGTGATCGCGGTCTCGGAGGGCATGCGGCGCGACGTCCTGGCCGCCTACCCCGAGATCCCGCCGGGCAAGGTCACCGTCATCCACAACGGCATCGACACCGCGGAATACGCCCCCGACCCCGGCCTGGACGTGCTGAAGAAGCACGGCGTCGACCCGCGCAGGCCGTACGTCATCTTCGTGGGCCGCATCACCCGCCAGAAGGGCCTGGTCCACCTCCTGCACGCGGCGCGCTCCTTCGGCCGGGACGCCCAGCTCGTGCTGTGCGCGGGCGCGCCCGACACGCCCGAGATCGCCGCCGAGGTGACGCAGCTCGTACGCGACCTCGACCGCGACGGCGTCTTCTGGATCCAGGAGATGCTGCCCAAGCCCGAGGTGATCCAGCTGCTGACGCACGCGACGGTGTTCGTGTGCCCGTCGGTCTACGAGCCGATGGGCATCGTGAACCTGGAGGCGATGGCCTGCGAGACGGCCGTGGTCGCGACGGCCACGGGAGGCATCCCCGAGGTGGTCGCCAACGGGGAGACGGGCCTGCTCGTGCCGATCTCCCAGGGCGCCGACGGCACTCCGCACGACCCGGAGAGGTTCGCCGCGGACCTGGCCGGCTGCGTCAACACGCTGCTCGGGAATCCCGCCCGGGCGCGGGCGATGGGTGAGGCGGGCCGGGCCAGGGCCGTCGAGCACTTCTCCTGGGAACGCATCGCCCACCGCACCCTGGATCTGTACGCGGACCTGCGGGCATAGAGATCACACGAGTCCCCTGCGGTTGGCCTGGGCGCCCGCCTGGAAGCGGGTCTCGGCGTTCAGCTCGTCCAGCAGGTGGCGCAGGCGGCGGCGCAGGCTGCGCGGGCTGGTGCCGAGCTGGCGGGCGATGGCGTCGTCCTTCAGCCCGGCCGCCAGCAGCGCCAGCAGCCGGCGATCCTCTGTGCCGACGGAGCTCGGCTCCGACGCGTCCCGCTCCTCGCCGGCAGTCTCCAGCGCGCCGGGCTCCTGCCACAGCCCCGGCCGCACCGGCAGCGCCTCCCGCCACAGGCGCTCGAACAGCTCCACCAGGGCCACCACCATGGTGGACCCCCTGATCAGCACGCCGCGCGTGAGCGGCGGGTCCATGTGCAGCGGCATGACCGCTCGCCGCCGGTCGACGAGCGCCATCTTGAACGGCAGCCGGGGCAGGATCCGCGCCTCCTCGCCCGCCTTGATCAGATTGCCCACCTCGTCGAACGCCCCCGCGTGGTCGAACGCCTCCGGCGTGTAGATGGTCCGGTAGCGGACGCCTTTGTTGAGCAGGCCGGTCTGCAGCGGGTTGTGATAGTCCAGCACGTACGGGGGCCGATCGAAGGTCAGCACCTCCTCCTTGGCCTCCTGCTGCAGCCGGACGTACCACCGGGCCTGTTCCTCGGGCCCCGCCAGGACCTCGAACTGGCCGCCCTCCTCCGGGTTCTGCCCGACGGTGCGGAAGGCGGCCTCCAGCTCGTCGGCCGTGTCGGTGAGCCGGTCCAGCTCGCTCTGCAGCCCGCGCACCAGCGAGCGGATCGCGGTCCCCGGATTCGTCGCCGTCCACCGGGGCGAGCGCCCCCACAGGCGGCTGACCAGCCCCCTGGCGCGCAGCCTGGTCAGCGACGACTGGACGCGGCCCGGGCTCTCCCCGCTCCTCATCACGAGCTCCTGGACCGTGATGCCGGGACAGGCCAGCACCCCGCGGTAGACCCGCTCGTCGAACGCGCTGATCCCCACGACCTCCAGCGCCCGGCCATCATCAAGCATGCCCACGATCTTGGCCACTTCCGGCAGCCGCCGCAATAGGCCAGCCGATCACCTTGTCACCAAATTTGACGAACAAATAGAAATCACGATGTGCTTCAGAAATCTGCCCTTCTGGGCGTCGTGATAGCGGCCGTGGTCGTGGCCGCCACGCCGGTCCAGGCGGCACCCACCCCCGCCCCTCTCTCTTATACACATCT
>NZ_VCJS01000394.1 GCF_005893125.1 Nonomuraea basaltis
TCGGCGCACGTGGGAACACTCGGACGCGACGATCAACGAGCTTCCCCTCGACGCCCTCGGCCACGTGCCGTGGTGGCCGGAGCCTTATGCCGACACGAACCTGTTCGCCATCATGGTCCATGTCCTCAGGCGCGCCGATGTCCAGAGCATCCTCAGGAGGTGGTACGTGGGAAGGCTGATCACGCATGCCGAAGGTGTCTCAACGTCTTTGACGTTTTCGTCAGGGTAGTGCTCTACTTCCCTGACATGACGACTCTGACGACCCTTCGGCCCGCCCCTGTCATCGACGAGATCGCGCGACTGCTGACCGAGCACTACGTTTTCCCTGAGATAGCCGAGAAGCTCGCCGACCTGCTGCAACGACGCCTCGCCGAGGGCGCCTATGACGTCGACGGTGCCGAGGAACTCGCCCGTCTGGTCACCGCGGACCTGCAGTCCGTCAACGACGACAAACACCTGAGACTGAAGCACCACGCCGACCCGGTCTCCCCCGAGCAGGGCGCGGCAACCCTGGATTCCATCCGCCTGGACTTCGACACCTCGCTGGGCGGTGCGCCGCGGGTGGAGTTGTTCGACGGAGGGGTCGCCGTGGTGGAGCTGGCGCCGATGCTGTTTCCGCTGGAGTGGGCCGCCGAACCGCTGAGCGCCGCGCTCACCCTGGCCTCCCGCGCCCAGGCGCTGATCGTGGACCTTCGCGCCAACCGGGGCGGCGACCCGGACACCGTCGCCTTCGTCTGCAGTTATCTCCTGGACGAGCGCACCCACCTCAACACCATGTACTGGCGCCGCGGCGAGCGCAGCGAGCAGTCCTGGAGCCTGCCACACGTTCCCGGCGCGCGTTTCGGCGGCAGCAAACCGTTGTACGTGTTGTCCAGTGACAGCACCTTCTCCGCCGCTGAGGAACTGGCCTACGACCTGCAGCAGCTCGGCCGCGCCGTTGTCGTCGGCGAGCCCACCCGCGGCGGCGCGCACCCGTGCAAGGGCTGGACCGTGCACCCCCACCTGGAAGCCACCGTCCCCACCGGCCGCGCCATCAACCCCGTCTCCGGCGCGAACTGGGAGGGCACCGGTGTGCAGCCGGACGTCCCTTGCGCTGCCGCGGAATCCCTCGACCAGGCACACGCACTGGCCCTCGCCCGACTGGCAGGCTGACGCAGTCCAGCTCATCGACAGTGTGGTACCAAACGTCGTTCGTGATCAAGGCGACTGGAGCTCCGGGCGGTACGACGGGATAACCCGGCGGCAAACTCGCCACCGCGGACCGGCCCGACCTCCTCACCGCGCTGTCCTACATCCGCGAAGGCGACCTGCTGACCGTCCAGGAGGTCGACCGGCTCGGCCGCAACCTCCTGGAAGGACTCATCGTTCTCAACGATCTGTTCCAGCAAGGCGTCGGCGTCAAGGTTCTGGAGGGCATCGCGGTCGGGGAGCACACCGAATGCTCCTTCATCCTCGACCGCCGCCGGCGCGGGGAATCCATCCGCACCATCGCCGCCGGGGTGAAGGTCTCCGTCGGCGTCGTCCACAAAACCCTCGCAGCCGATGCCGAAGGCAACCCCACCGACCAGCCCCCGACTCCCTGACGAGCACGCCGTGCCACTGCCCCAGATCCCACTCGACGGACCCGCGCGTGCTGGCCCTGGCCAAGGCCCGCCAGCAGGTCGCCCACGAATGCACCTACCTCCCGACGTGGGAGGAGCTGACCGACAAGGAGCGGGAGGGCGCGCTGCCCGACGCCCGCAACTACCTGGAATCGGCGATCAACGCCGGACTCGTCCCCGCCGTAGAGCTCATCGACAGCGGATGGCGCGCGAGCCTGACCAACATCAACGACGAGATCGAACGGCAGACCACCGCCATGGCCACCGCGGCCGCCGATCTCCCCGCAGGTTCCGCACAGCCCCCACCTGAGGGATGAGCGTCGGCACCGTATTGAACAAGCTCGCCGAGACCGCCGAGCACATCGCGGAGTTCGCCCGCGAGTTCGGCGACCAGAACTGGGGCGACATGAACGAGATCGAGGCCACCGACTGGCGCACCACGATCGAGGACCTGAAGACCGCCGCCACCACCTTCCACAACACCACGAACCTCATCGGCTTACATGACCCCGGCCCCCAGCCACCCGCATCATCAGAACGGCCAGTCACGATAAGAGGCGCCCACCGGGCTCCTTTACGTGACTGGCCGTTCCATTGCTGCTCAAGACCGCGATCTGACCGGCCGGGCCCGTCAAGGCCCGGGGACGGCTGAACGCGGAGCTATCGCAGGCGGATCGCCTCGGCCGCGCGGCGGGAGACAGGGTACACCGGGTTCCCGCCTGGGTCGTCGCCTGAGTCATGCAGCGCATCCTCTGTGGCGTGCGATCGAGGTGACCGATTCGCCGCTGGCCTGGCGGGCGCGGGCGATGGCGAGGGTGTTCCCATGGCCTCCTGGTTTGCGATCATCTGATCCGCGCTTTGAGGCTGGGGTCGGCTTCGGGTGTAGGACGTCGTCCCGCCGGTCGACGCCCACCCCCATACTTTCGTGAGGCCTTCGGTGAAACCGTCACAACAGTTCGGGTGCACCCTCTCGGACGGGATCGGCGGATTCCTGGGGCCCTGGACCGTCGGCCGATGCAGCGCCGCGCAGCGCCGCCTCGACCCGGCGGTTGCTGGTCATGGTCGCCGTGATGGCGGTCATGGTGAGGAGGAGTACGGCGGCGGCGTAGAGCGGGGTTCCTACGTCGTAGGTGGTGGCCAGCCAGCCGCCGAGCAGGGCGCCGAACGGGGCGGCGCACATGGCGAGCATGCGGGAGGTGGAGGCGACCCTGCCCATCAGGTGGGCCGAGCCGGCCACTGGACCCGATCTACCCGGTGGTGTTCCTGGACGCCATCGTGGTCAAGGTCCGCGACAACCACGCCGTGCAGGCCAAGCCAGGCCGCGCAGACCGAGGGCGAGGGTGACGCCAAGTGACCTCAGAGTGCGTTAAGCGAGCTAATGCCCCTTTCGTCGTTGCGGTTGGTTGGATGAGGTCTGCTGGTCGGTCAGCCACCGTTTGGCCTACGGGCGCGGCTGGCGCGGACACCGGACCGCTCGTGAGCAGGTTCTCTGCGTATACCGCGACTGAGCTGGTCACGGTCGGCCCGGTGTCCGCGGCGGCGGGCTTCACGCCGTAGGGCTTTACACGGACACCTACTGTCGAAGGTCCTGTCGAAGGTCGGTCGTCGCGGGACCGGCTGGGACGGCGGGGGTTCGAGGCCAGGTCCAGGCGGAGCGCAGGATGAAGGCCAGGAGCAGCACCTCGATTCCGATGGAGAGGCCGTAGAAGGGGGCCCAGTTCCAGGACTCCCCTGCCGCGTTGAACACCGAGTAGGGGATGTAGAGCGATGCAACGACGAGGTTCGTGGCGCGGTTCACCCGGGCGGGCAGCGTCATGGAGAGCATCACCATCAGGGCCGGGATCGCCACGGACGCGAGCATCATGGTCAACAACGTCGGGCTGATGTCGAACTCAAAGACGACGCCGGCGCGGAGGTTGTCGATGACGCCGGGCTTGTGGAGGTGGAAGTAGTCGACGTAGATGTAGAGGAACATGAAGCTGGTCCATGCGGCGGCGAGCTTGGCCTGCACGGGGACCGGCGGGTTGTCGAGCAGGTTCGGGGTTTTCGTTCGGATGGTCATCGGTTCTTCTTTCGAGAGGAGCGGTCCCTCCGCCGGAGTGGCGGCAGGGATGTACCGAGGCCGCGCCCACCTGGACGAGCACATCGCCTCGACCGGGCAGCGGTAGCCCGGACCTCGGACGACTCGAGCGCTGAGGGCAGGCCGTAGCGGTGCCGGTCGGCGGCCCGCATCGTCGTCGCCCCGGCGGACTCGCCCCCGGCGCCAGGCGTACTCCGGCACTCGATCGCTGTTCGATTCCCACAGAAGCCTCCTCACGTCCGAGCTACGACTCTCGCTGGTTCGTACATCGTACGTCGTACGCTGTACTACAAGTAGTACGCTGTACCATGACCGTGCGCTGGACGATTGTCAAGCCGCTCGAGCGAGCGAGAGGAGACCCGTGTCTGCGAGGGAACAACGCCAGGTGGCGTCAGACGCGGCGCTGAGCAAGCAACGGGTGGTGGTCGAGGCGGTCCGGCTCGCCGACCGCGAGGGGGTCGGAGGGCTGAGCATGCGCCGGCTGGCTGGCGCGCTCGGCGCGGGCGCGATGTCGCTCTACTACTACGTAGCGAGCAAGGAGGAGTTGCTGGACGCCATGATCGACGTCGTGTTCGAGGAGATCGAGCTCCCGCCCGAAGAGACCGACTGGCAGTCAGCGATGCGACGTCGGGCGGTATCCGCCCGACAGGTTCTCGCACGCCACCCGTGGGCGATCGGCCTGATGGAGTCGCGGACATCGCCGGGGCCCGCGAACCTCCGCCACCGCGAAGCGGTCACCGCCTGCCTGCGAAGGGCCGGCTTCCCGGTCTTGATGGCGACGCACGCCAACTGGTTGCTCGACAGCTATGTCTACGGTTTCGCCCTGCAGGAAGCCAGCCTGCCGTTCGACACCGCCGATGAGTTCGCGGACATGGCCGAGGACGTCTTCCTGCCCCAGCTTCCTCCTAACGAGTTCCCCTACCTCAACGAGTCCGCCGCGGTGCTCGCCGCTGCCGGCTACGACCCGGCGGAGGAGTTCACCTTCGGCCTCGACCTCGTCCTAGCCGCCCTCGAGCCCCTGAGAGTGCCTACGTGAGCACGGGCCGGACAGCGGCGTAGCGTCGCGGTGGTGACCTACCCATCCGCTCCCCCGGCGTCGGCCCGTCGTCCGGCCGACATCGCCGCAGACGATCGTTATCTGGGGTAGGTGCGCCGCGAGGCGCTTTGTTATATCTCCAGCGCAGCTGGAAGGAACTTGGAGGGAGGTTCCTGGGTCTAATGGCTAACCTGGATCCGAAAGGCGAAGGGGACAGTAGCATGCCAGGAAAGCAACGGTCGCGTTCAGGCGTACGGAGCGAGGCGTTGCGGGACCCGCGTGATATGGCTAAAGCTGAATTGCCTGAATCCTAATCTCCAGACGATGCAATTGATACATCCGCCGGAAAGACGTCTGAAACCGGCGCCGCGCCCTGCGTCGACATGACAACCCGATCGGCGCAACCTCCGGGGTGCGGAGCGATCCCCAGCGAGGGGATTCAAGGAGATGAGTGGGGAGCCTAAGTCGCGCTATCACGTATGACAAAGACGAACGCGGGATCGCCTAAGGGACGCGAGTCCTATGGCGACGCAGGCCTCGTAGTAGTCGTGGGAGTAACGCCCCACCAAGGAGGACGGGAAAGCCGTCTGCACGGGCGAAGGGGGCCAGGTGATCGGACACTTAAGACCGGGAGGTATGCGCAATGCAGAGCGCCGAAACGGTACTGAATGTCCTCCGTGATCGCGGTAGGCGTGGCCTGCCGTGCAACGAGTTGTATCGGCAACTGTTCAACCCGCAGATGTACCTGCTGGCCTACGGGCGTCTGTACTCCAACCACGGAGCCATGACACCCGGGGTCGATGGGGAGACCGTGGACGGCATGTCCCAGGCCAAGATCCAGCGGATCATCGACGCGCTGCGCCACGAGCGCTATCGGTTCGCCCCGGTGAAGCGTGTCCACATCCCGAAAAAGAACGGGACGATGCGACCGCTCGGTCTGCCGTCATGGTCGGACAAACTGGTCGGCGAAGTGATCCGCCTGCTTCTTGAGGCGTACTACGAGCCGCAGTTCTCCGCCCGTTCTCACGGTTTCCGTCCCCGCCGAGGATGCCACACAGCTTTCAGCGAGGTGGCGAATACCTGGACGGGGACAACCTGGTTCATCGAGGGAGACATCGCCCGGTGTTTCGACGCGCTCGACCACTCGGTCATGCTCGGAATTCTCGGCGAAAACATCCACGACAACCGGTTCCTCCGGCTGCTGCGCAACATGCTTCAAGCCGGATATCTGGAGGACTGGATATGGAACGCAACGCTGAGCGGGGCTCCGCAAGGCGGTGTCGTTTCCCCGATCCTCTCCAATATTTACCTGGATCGGTTGGACAGATTCGTCGAAACAGTTCTCATTCCAGAATATACCCGAGGCGGGCGCAGGGCGTTCAATCCGGAGTACAAAAGGGTGCAAGCGAGAATGGTGCGCGCCCGAAGATGCGGCGACCGTGATGCGGTGCGTCAGCTGCGCAAGCAGCTGCGCCGGGTGCCCAGCGTGGATCCCCAAGATCCGCTCTACCGGCGGCTGCGCTACGTCAGGTACTGCGACGACACCCTGCTCGGGTTCACCGGACCCAAGGCCGAAGCCGAACAGATCAAACAACGCCTGGCGGCGTTCCTGCGCGATGACCTCAAGCTGGAACTGTCGCAGGACAAAACACTGATCACGCACGCCCACACCCAGGCGGCGAAATTCCTCGGCTACGAGATCACCGTCCAGCGCAACGACAGCAAGATCGCTCGCGGTGGCCGCAGGAACGTCAACGGCTCCATCGCGCTACGCGTTCCGCTAACGGTGATCAAGGCCAAGTGCACCCCGTATCTGAGCCTGGATCCACGGCTTGATTCTTCGTGTCATTTCTTGGTCCATTTCTTCGACGAGGACCGCTCCTGCAGGTAAAAGCCCAGTTCCGGGGCGTGTGGGATCCGCCGTGCTCTGGTCGCGGCTTGTC
>NZ_VCJS01000395.1 GCF_005893125.1 Nonomuraea basaltis
GGTTGTAAGAGACCGGGGCGGGCCCGCGGATGTGGGCCGGGAAGCTCGTTCCGGCCTGGCGCGCGGGGCGGGGGTGCGCGCGTACGGTCGGGGCGCTCGTACAATCGGCTCGTCCAACGGGAGAGGCAGGCGGATGACCACGCGGGAGCGGCCGCGGCGGGTGACGATCGGCGATGTGGCGCGCCACGCCGGGGTGTCGACGACGGCGGTGTCGAAGGTGCTGCGCAGTGCCTACGGTGTCAGCCCGGCCATGCGCGATCGGGTCAAGGCGGCCATCGAGGAGCTCGGCTACCGGCCGCATGCGGCGGCACGGGCGATGCGGGGGCGTACGTTCACGATCGGGGTGTTGCTTCCTGATCTGCGTAACCCGTTCTTCCCTGACATTCTGGACGGCCTGTCGGAGCAGCTCGCCGGCACCGATTACCAGGTGATCATGGTGCAGGGCGGCCCGGACATCGAGGCGGAGACGCGGGCGATCGACGCACTGGTGGACCGGCAGGTGGACGGCATCCTCATGATCGCGCCACGGGTGCGGCGGGCGCGGCTGGAGGAGGTGGCGGCGCAGATGCCGACGGTGGTGCTGGGCCTGCACGGGAAGTCGGCGGTGTACGACGTGGTGCACGACGATGACGAGCTCGGCGCGGAGCTGGTCGTACGGCACCTGATCGGGCTGGGGCACCGCCGGATCGCGCACATCGGCAACACACCGGGCCGCCGCGAGCGGACCTCGGGGATGCTGGAGACGATCAGGGCGGAGACGTACGAGCGGGTCATGCGCGAGCACGGCCTGGAGAGCGAGATCGCGGTGGCGCAGGCGGCCTACACCGAGGAGGGCGGCTACCTGGGGGCGCGCGAGCTGCTCGCCCGCTCGCCGCGCCCGACGGCGATCTTCGCGGGGGCGGACCTGGCGGCGTTGGGGGCGTTGCGGGCGCTGCACGAGGCGGGACTGTCGGTGCCGGCGGACATGTCGCTGGCCGGTTACGACAACACGCGGCTGGCGGCTCTGTCGAACATCTCGCTGACGAGCGTGGATCAGGACGGGGCGGTGATGGGGCGGATGGCGGGGCGGCTGCTGCTGGAGCGCATCGAGGGGCGTATGTCGTCGGTGCGGTTCTCGGTCACGCCGGCCCTGGTGCCCCGCCGCTCGACCGCCCCGCCCGCGCCCGGCGCGTAGAAGAGTCGCCCGCGCCGGCGCGGGCGGATGTTGTCGCCCGTGGCCGGCCGGCAGTGCCTGCACGCTGTGCGGGGATGGGCGGCGCCGTTGGGTGAGTCGGTGTGGTGGGGGGCAGACCAAGTACGAGAGAAAGGGATAGTCATGTCGCTGACCAGGGCGATCACACGGCACCGCCCAGCGTGCCGCACGGCCGCGATGGGTGTGCTCTAGAGCTGACGATGTTCACGCAGGTGCGGCGGAGGCGGCGGTTGTGGTGGCCCACCACTAGCGCAAGGGCGCGGCGCCGCGTCCTTTGGCGAGGGAGCCGTCGGGGTTGCGGTCGGGGGCACCCAGCAGTTGGCGGGTGATCGGGTCGAGGTCGGCGCGGTGCTGGAGCTGGGGGGCGGGGTCGTCGACAGGCTGCAGCCAGCGGTAGCCGTACTGGAGCATGAAGGCGATGCGGGGCTGGCCGGAGGTGTTGACGCCGCTGGCGTGGAAGGTGCGGTTTTCGAACAGGACGACGTCGCAGGGGCCGAGGTCGTGGGTGACGCCGTACATGTCGCGGTGCCAGCCGGGCCGCTCGGGGGTGCGGATGGTGCGCGGCGTGCCGGACGGCAGGGCGATCAGGTGGGCCGACAGCAGGTGGATGTTGGGGCTGAGCAGCGCGGTCAGCGCGGGGCGTGGGCGTGCTGAGCGCCGGCGGCCCGCTCGGGTTGCCGCTGCCGTCCTCAAGATCGGGCAAGAACCTCGGTCGCTGATTCGTCCAGAACCAACGGGTCCCGTCTGGCAGAACGCGCGGGCACTGGGGCGGTGTTGGTTCAGTGGGGCGGCCCTCGGCGACGCCCCGGTCCGGATGAGGAGGCCGGCTTCGGTGAGGATGTGCCGCTGGCGTAGCAGAACCCAGGAACAGCGGCTGGCGCTGAGAATCATCATGATGCGGGAGGCAGCCTGAGCTTCTTCGCTCGCGGCATGCTCGGCAACACTCTTACGGCCATCGGGCTTCCCCCGGGTGCCGGGCGGAGGGAGCTTTCTGGAAAGGTGATGCGTCAGCGTACGCCTGCCGCGTCGAGCAGGGTGGTCACCGTGGGTGCGACGAGTCCGGTTAGCTTGTCCGCTCCGATGCCCGCGCGGGCGCTGGCGCCGTCGAAGACCAGGCTGAGCTGCCGGGCCAGCAAGTCGGGATCGCCTGCCCCGCCCTGCTCGGCCTCGGCGCGGAAGAAGGCGGTCAGGTTCGCCTTGACCTGATGGGCGACCTGGCTCGCGGGGTGACTCTGATCCTTGAGTTCGATCTGCACGGCCAGGTACCGACAGCCTCGAAACTCGGGCGCGCCTGCCTGCGATTCCACCTGCTCGAAGACGTGCAGGATCCGGTCGCGGGGTGACTGGCCGTCGTCCGCCGCAGGCAGGAGAGTCGCCACGTAGGCGGCGGCGCGCTCCTTCATGCTAACTGCCAGGAGTTCGTCCTTGCTCTCGAACAGCTGGTACATGGAGCGCTTCGACACCCCCGCCGCCTTGCACAGCGCCTCGACGCCTATACCGACACCGTCTCGGTAGGTGAGCGTGGCCGCCGCCTCCAGCAGCCGCTCCCTGGGGCTTAGTTTCACTTCGGTGGTCATACCGCGAGGTTAACCCGAAGCGGACGAAATGAAAACCGATCGGTTTCCAGGCGGTTCCGGACAGAGGCTCGGCGACGGCCTGGGGGAAGACCGTCGCCGAGCCTGGTGGTGTGCGCGCCTGTAGTTCCCGGCAGGGCGACACACGCGGGGCCACTCCGAGGTCTGGTGGAACTCCTGGGTGGCCACGCTGCGGGCCGGGGAGCGGCAGTTGTCGCGGTTCATCCGGACCACCATCGCGATCAGGGTACGGGTGCCGGGCAACGCGGCCAGCGCGTGCTCGCGCTCGCCGGCCAGGTCGGGGCGGTCCAGGCTGACCGCGGCCGCGTCGTCCGCACCGGCCGCCAGGCACAGCTCGCGAAGGCAGGCCGCGTCGATCACCGCCGGCCGGCTCACCGCACCGGCCCTGCGCCGGGCGAGTACGGCCCGTTCCGACGGGTGGGCGGCCAGCTTCGCCGGAAGCCTGGGATCCGTCGGCCGGCCCTCGGCGTCGCGCGCGGCAGTCATCCGATGCTCCTAGTGAGTCGATTCGGGACTCGCCCCCACGGCGAGAAACCGATCAGTTTTGCCACCGTAAACCGATCGGTTTCAGCGCGCAAGCCCCGATGTCCCGCCGCGTCCTGCCGCTCCTCGTCGAAGAGCCCGTGCTGCCGGAGTTCTCCCGCGACCTCGGCGCCGTGGTGCGCTCCACCTCCGTCCCATCGCACCGGCGAACGGCTGTGCTCCCGCGGGGGCCGTGGCCTAACCGGACATCAGCCACGCTGGCGGCATCTACGAGACCTACGACGTCCTGGTGGCTCCGCACTGCCCGCTCGACCCAATCGTCCTCGCCACCAGTTTCCAACTCGACTTCGCGATCCCCAGCTTCCTCATCCAGGAACGGGCCCTGGTCATCGGCTACGGCGACAGCAGCGGACCGCTGGACTACCTCGCCGACACCACGCCCTTCACCTTCCGTGACGGCTACATTGGCCGCCCGACCCCGCCCGACCTCGGCATCACCATCGACGAGAACGCCGTCCGGGCCGCCGCCGAACGCGGCCACTGCTGGCGCGACCCGGTCTGACGCAACACGGATGGCTCACTGGCCTCCTGGTAGCCCGTGGCGCGTCCTCTCGTTGAACGAGCCTCTCCACTCGGAGAGTTGCGCGGTGGCCGCCCATGACCAGGGGCTATGCGAAGACCGCTGTTACACCACTCGATGGGAGTACGCCCAGAGATCTGGAGGTGATCGCTGATGCGGTCATGGCCTGATCGCAAGGTCGTCGTCGCCAGCCGGCGCAAGTCCGGTCCGGGTAATCGCCAGGGAGCCCGGTAGCAGGCTGGCGCTCCGGCCTGGAACGGGCCGGGTCGAAGTCCAGCGTCGAAGGCCGCCATGTGCGGGGCAAAGGGAGAGCCGAGCCCGGTCCTTCAGGGCGAAGGCCATGGACGGCGTGAAGATCCTGAAGGTGCAGCCCTTGAGAACTCCCGGCGTAGTGGACGTGGAACGCACAGAAGGTGGCGGCGGGAACTGGGGAGGCCCTCCCTGCGGCCCGGCGGATCTGCGGAAATTCCGCCGGAGAAACGGCGTCCTCTACGTCGAGCCCGCAGGCACCTCCTCACGGTCAACTGTCGAGAACCGGATACCCGGGCGCTTGCCGCTTAGAAACCGATCGGTGTACCTTGGTGGAAACCGATCGGTTTCAAGGGTCTCTGATCCACGGGCATCGGCGCAGCGTCAGTCGGTCAGTGCCGTTGATCGCCAAGCCGATGCAGAGATCAGTCCCGAACGCGCCGCGCCCGGCGCGTGCTGATCGCGTGCGTACTCAACCTCGGAGTCAAAACCATGTCTGCTCATGCCACCTCCACCATCTTCGTCATCGGCGGTACAGGGGCTCAAGGAATACCCATCGTTCGCGCCCTCGTCGCCGACAAGAAGTACTCCGTCCGGGTCCTCACCCGGGATGCCACCTCCCCCCGGGCCCAGGCTCTCCTCGCGCTCGGCAACGTCTCCATCCTCGAAGGGTCATTCGCCGACGAGGACGTGCTGCGCGAAGGATTTCGCGGCTGTGACGGGGCGTTCATCAACATCGACGGGTTCAACACCGGCGAGAAGACCGAGACCTACTGGGCCATCCGCAGTTATGAGATAGCGATCGAAGAAGGAATCAAGTTCTTCGTCTACGGAAATCTCGACTACGCCCTGAAGAAATCAGGCTACGACTCCAGGTTCCGCACCGGCCACTACGACGGCAAGGGCCGCATGGCCGAATGGGTTCTGTTCCAGAACGAAAAGAACAGGGACCGCATGGGAGCAGCGGTCTTCACGTCAGGTCCCTACATCGAGATGGTCATCTCACCGCTCACACCCATGACACCCACCATCGAGGACGGCGTCGTCACGTGGCGAGTCCCGCTCGGCGAGGGAGCCGTTCCGCACGTGGCTCTCGAGGACTGCGGATTCTATGTCCGCTGGCTCTTCGACCATCCGGAACGGGCCAATGGCATGGACCTCGAAGTCGCCATCGAGCACATGACCTATGCCGATATGGCGGCGGCATTCGAGAAGGTCACCGGGCATCCGGCCCAGTACATCGACACCGATCTGGACACATATTGGAACAGTCCGGACCTGAGGGGGATTGCTGATCATCCTGCCGGATACAACGCCGATCCCAACGACAAGAGCACCATGAGCTTCCGCGACAATTTCACGGGCTTCTGGAATGTGTGGAAGCACGGAATCATCGCCAGGGACTACGCTCTGCTCGACGAAATTCACCCCGACAGGATCAGAAGCGCTGAGGAGTGGTTCCGTCGCGAAGACCAGTTGGGAAGGGAGCTCGGCAAGGGAAGTCTCTGGGAGAGAGTCCAGCCGGAGAACTGGAGCATAGACTCCGCGGTCCTCAAGAGCAGCGCGGATTTCAGGACGGGCACGTTGTAGGCGGGCGCGATCAGCGCCGCCCATGGCCCGGCCAACACGGTCAGGAACGGGCGATCGGGCATTCCGGCAGAGGGTGCTCCAAACCGATCGGTTTTCAAGCGCAAGCTCAAGCAGGAACTGATTCGGGGTTGATGCCAGGAACAGCGGCTGGCGATGAAAATGATCTTGAGCGAAGTGTGATGTCCCGGCATCGATGTGTGATCGGGTCGGCTTCGAGTCCCCAGCGTCGTTGCTGATCTGGACCGCCGGATCGAACAGATCACGTCCACCATCGACGGCCGAAAGGTGCCGGCCGTCTCCTTGGTGGACCACCTCACCGCGGAGGCCGGGCGGGCCATCATTGCGGAGAACTACGCGGCATACGTCGCCGACTACGGCGAGCCCGCATAGTCGCGGAGGTACCTGGCGGCTGGGGACACGTTTGTGGGCGGAGGGCCGATCGGAACCTCCTTTGGGCCTGGGGACACCTTCGGTTGCGACATGAGGTCGCACGTTGTGAGTGGTCACGAGAAGGGAGGCCCGGCGATGTCGGGACCGTGATCCAGGTCAGTGTCTGAGACCTGTCCCTGCTCTGGCGTGCGCTGCGGGTAACCGTGGGGTGCGGAGCCCAGAGGAAAGCCCAAGGGTGCCCGTTCCGTCCGGGGACCACAGGCGAGGGGAAGGCTGGAAGGGCGAACGACCGTGAATCCTTGCTGATGCCTCGTCATGTCCACACTGCGGGACGGGATGCTGACCGTGGTGAACAGGGGCCGAGTCGTTGGAAGGCGGCGAACGGCGGCCGGGGACCGAACCTGACCGTGTAGACACCGTTGCCCCCACGGGGTACAGAGGACGGTGCGACACGAGGTCGCAGGTTGTGAGTGGGCTTACCAAATGGAGGTTCGGTTGATATCGAAGGTGTAGTCCCTGGTCAGTGTCCGTGAGACCTGTTCCCGCCTTGGCATGCGTCGCTGGTAACGGC
>NZ_VCJS01000396.1 GCF_005893125.1 Nonomuraea basaltis
GGTTCGGGGCGGGCTGGTCGTAAGGGAAGAGCCGGTCCACCTCGTGCAGCCATCGCACCTGAGGGATGACCCACGAGGCCCCGGGCCGCTCGCCGCCCCCGTCGGCCCCCGCGAGCAGGCGCGTGGCCGTCTCCGCCGCCTTCTCCGTGAGCAGCGCCGGGTCGAACCAGGTCCGCAGCGACCAGGCGCGCCGCTGCACCGAGCGCTCGATCAGGGTCGCGAGCAGGCACTCGCGGCGCCGGGCCGGCAGGTCGGCCCAGGCGGCCGACAGGGCGCGCGGCACGCCGGGCAGCGGCCGGTTGCTGACGAAGGCGAGCACGACCGTGTCGCACCAGATGCGCAGCCAGGCCCAATCGGGCGCGTCGGCGAGCACGTCGGCCTCCCGCAGCTCCACGAGCGTGCACGCCTGCCCGGTGCGGCACTGCGCGCCGCACGCCGCCGACCTGCGGCCGCGGATGGGCGGGGGCGGGCCCGGGATGACCTTCTCCCTGGACTCGCCGAGCGGTACGCGTACCCGCAGCGGCCGGTCCATCCCGTCGGCGAAGACCGCGGCCGAGCCGGGCTGCAGCGAGACGACGTGGCGGGACTGCTCCTCGCTCAGGTTCATGGCCGCGCCGACCAGCTTCCTGTCGTCCTCGGCCGGCAGCCGGTGCACGACCTTGAGCGCGGTGTTCTTGACGACGTCGGAGACGAGCTTGGTGGGGATCTGCTCGGCCACCACGATGCCCTCGCCGTACGCCCTGATCTCCGCGAGCAGCCCGGCCAGCAGCTCCACGGCGTGCGTGGAGGCCCGCCCGTGGCCACGGTCGCGCAGCAGCCGGTGCGCCTCCTCGATCACGATGACGTGGCGCAGCTCGTGGGTCTTCTCCTTGCGGGCCCGCATGCGCAGGTGCTCGACGATCCTGATGATCAGCGTGCCCATGAGGAACGCCTTGTCCTCGTCGTTGGCCACGTCCTCGATGGCCAGCACGACGTCGCGTTCCAGCAGGCCGCCGATGTCGGCGGGGTGGCCGCCCTCGAAGAAGCGCCCGGCCGAGCCGACGCGCAGCGATCGCAGCCGCAGCGAGATGAAGCCCTCGACGTCGGCCTGGACCTCGCGGCCGTAGCCGATCTCCTTGATGACGTCCATGGCGTGCTGCTGGAGCTGTTCGAGGGTGGGGATGCTGGGCGGGACGTTGGAGCCGGGGACCGCGCCGCCCGTGACGACGTCCCAGCCGGTGGCCTCGTAGACGCGCTGCAGGGCCAGCGACATGATCTGCGGGAACGGCTCCTCGGCGTCGAAGGCCGCCATGAACAGCGCCCTGACCATGTCGATGTGGGCCTGCACCGGGTAGCCGGGTTCGGGCTCCAGGGGGTTGATGCTGAACGGCACGCCGTCGGGGGCCGACGGGTTGATCACGGTGACCGGCTCGTCGACGCGGCCGGCCATGGCGGCGTACTCGGACTTGGCCGGCTCGATGGCCAGCCACGGGATGCGGGCCCTGCTGAGCTGCTCCAGCAGGTGCCGGACCGTCTGCGACTTGCCGGAGCCCGTCGCCCCCGTGACGAACGCGTGCCTGTTGAGCGTGGCCAGCGGCACCCGGAACGACCCGACGCCCCGGTCCTGTCCGTCGAGGATCTCGCCCAGCTCCAGCTCGCCCCCGTCGGCCTCGGAGGTCACGTCGAAGAAGCCCGAGTCGAGCACGCGTACCCCGGGCACTTCCCGCCTGGGCAGCCCGGCCAGCGCGGCGAGCGCTCCCGCGGTGGCGGCGAACGGGGCGGCGGCGCCGTCGGCCGGGTCCTGCATGGTGATGGCGAGCGCCTCGGACAGCGCGTAGGCGGCACCGTGGGAGCTGCGCAGCCGGTACGGGTGATGGCTCATCTCGACCGACCCGACCAGCACGGGCGCGATCTGGCGCAGCTCGTCGGCGGTGGCCCCGCCGGCCAGCACGCGCACGTTCCAGAGCCCCGCCTCCCTGAACGCGTCCAGCTCCTGCATGCGCCGCTCGGCCCGCTCGGCGTCGAACCGGGAGCGCTCGGAGGCGTCGCCGTACTGCCTGAGCACGTTGAGCTGGGTACGCAGGTGCGCCACCTCGGCGTCCAGCAGGTCGGTCGGCTCGGCCACGACGAGCCACGCGAACGGCCGCGACATCAGCGTGACCAGCGTCGCCTCGAAGAGCGTCGGCCGCTTCAGCTCGTCGGGATCGAGCTCGGCGTACTCCCGGCCCCGGCTTCCGAGCGGCGGCGCCTGGCGCCCCGGGCACGGCGTCCACACCAGGTCCGCCAGATCGGCCAGGTACTCGTCCGACAGCTCGACTCCCCGCGCCCCACCCGGGAACAGCAGCGGCTGCGGCCCGCTCGGACGGTCGGGCGCGTCGGTGGCCCGGCGCGGCTGGCGCGGTGGCGACAGCGGGCCCGCGTTGGTGATCAGTTCGAGCGGCGCGCCGGATCCCCGCGACAGCCACCCGATGACGAACGGCCGGTCGCGCTGCGCCGCCGACAGCACCGCGGGCAGCACGGTGACGAAATCCCACTCCGCCGACGAGCTTCGTGAGGGCGCGGCGATCGACTGGATCCGGTACCAGGGCCCACTCAGCGAGACGCTCGGCTGCATTTCATTCCCCCACAGACGGTTCTTTGTTAAATTCCGCCAACCGTCAGCTCGTCACCTTGACATTGACCATGTCATTGCCTGCCCTTTCGCCAGTCCAGGCGTGGCGGTGGTGGCCCGAGGTTGGGTGGCGGCTCTCCGTCGCCGTCCTGGGCCGTGGGGTCGAGCGCCAGCACGGCCTCGCGCACGTCCTCCAACTCGCCGAGCGTGGTCTTGGGGAAGGTGAGGATGGCCGGGTTCGCGTCGGCGAGGCGTACGCGCCGGCCCTGGGCCGTGGCGTCCGTGACGATCACGGACGTGGTGGGGAGCTGCTGGAGCTGGTGCGGCTCGACGAGGAACTCGCGGGAGCGCTGCAGCACCCGCTCCTTCTCCGAGATCTTGTCGGCGGTACGGCCCCACTCGGTGGACTCGGTGATGTCCCCGGCGAGATCGTCGTGGTTCTCGCCGCGGTCCGGTCTCTCGTCGTCCACCTGCGAGATCGTCGAGGTGTAGCCGCCGTCGAGCCCCGGCAGCGAGTCGCTGATCGTCTCGGTGAGCTGGGCCAGCTCCAGCCGGTGCTCGGTCCCGACGTGCTCGCTGGCGACCCGGGCGTCCTCGGCGTTGCCCAGCCGCATGAACGCCACCGCCGCGTGCCCCCGTCCGAGCCGCTCCCGCACCGTGGGGGTGAGCGACCGATAAGTCAGGACTAATCCGGTACGGGAGGTCTCGCAGGCGTCCATCAGCCGGTCGAGCACGTCGCCCCTGAGCTTGTCCGCGCCCGCCACGATGATCGTGTGATACCAGGGCCGGTCCGAGGCGGGCGACTGGCGCAGGATATGGGTGAGCGCGGTGGCCACGTACGTGCCGAGCACCCGGTTGCCGAACACGCCCGCCTGCCGGTCCATGCTCACCACCCGGAGCCGGGCGGGCGGCAACCGTACGGCCTCCGTGCCGAGCGTCTCCAGCTTGCGCAGCTGCGACTCCAGCGCCCAGGCCCGCTCGATCACCACCCGGTCGCTCACCCCGCGCCCGAACAGCGTGCCGATGCGCTCCAGCTGGGTCGCGGTGATCAGCCCGAACCTCAGGTCGTCCCGCGGGTCGCCCACCTGCGCCAGCGCCCGCAGCGCGGCGGTGACCTGGCTGATCGTGGCGTTCTCCCCGAGCACCTCCAGCACCCGCTCCAGGATCGCGTTGTCGAAGCTGAGGTCGCGCGTCGAGCGGTGCTCCTCGCTCACGCTCACCACGTGCGCCAGCACGTCCGCGAACGCCTCAGGCTTGAGCGTGGCGCCCAGGTCCAACCGGGGCAGATCCACCGGCAGCACCCAGACCAGCGGATCGTCGCCGCCCTTGCGGGCCAGCTCGATCAGGTCCTTGGCGATCGCGCCCTCGGACAGGTCCAGCACGGTCAGGTGGCCGCCGCTGTAGAGCCTCGTGGCGCCGAGCAGGGTGATCAGCGCCGACCATCCGGGCAGTGTGCCGCCCGCCACGTCGATGCGGTCGATCTCGTGCGGTACGGCAACCGCGTACCACGTGAGCTGCCGGTCGTGGCGGTCCTTGGACTCCTGCCACTCTCGGTAGCGCTGGGCGTGCTCCTCCTGGGCGCGGAACAGCTCCTTGTCACGTTCCTGGCGCTGGCGCTGATCCCTGGCCTGCTGCTCCAGCACCCGGTATTTGACCGCCCGATCCCCTTGCAACAGCGCGTAACTGCAGATCCCCGCCACTCCTCCGGCGGCGGCGAGCCCGACGAGCGCGAAGGGCCAGGCGAGGTAGCCGGCGACGGCCGCGGCCAGGATCAGCACGCTCAGCACCAGCATGAACAGGCGGAAGAGCCGGACCGGCCGGTTGAGCATGTCCTCCTGCAGCCGCTCGCGGCGCATCAGCTCGATCTCGGCGGGGTCGGGCGCGGCGGCGGCCGGCTCCTCGGCGGGCGAGGGACGCTTCGGCGGGGGCCCTGGGTCGGGGTGCAGCAGGATGTACTGCCAGCCCAGGTAGATGCGGTCCGCCTGGAGCTGGGCATGCTCGGGATGCACGTCCGTCACGTGACCCTCCGGCCGCGATATGTCGTTAGTTTTAGGGGCCAGCCCTTTCCGCTCCGTGACAGCGTATGAGCTAGAACCCCCGAAGCGGCAGGGTTTCTCGGCAATTCGACCAGGCCGATGGGAGCATTGCGGCAGATGGGACAAGCGATACCTATTACCATCCTTGTCCATGACGGAACCCTCCGGCGACAGCACTGAAACGCCCAGACGCCCGGTAGTGGTGCCCGCAGTCTCCTTGGTGGCGTTGACGGCCGTGGGCATCACCGCCCTGCTGGGCGGTCTCAACGAGACCCCCGACGCGCCGGAGCCGCTGAGCCTGAACGTGGTGGTCGATCAAGGCAGATTCTCCACCAAGTTCATCGGGTCGAGGGTGACGGTGGAGAAGGGCGAGTTCGACTTCGACGAGGACAAGCGGTTCGTGGAGTTGGTCATGGACGTCACCAACAAGGGCGACGAGACCGCCCCGGTCGGCCTGCCGCCCCAGAAGTTCGAACAGGCCCATGTGAGCGACTCCTTCGCGGGCTCGATGGTCAAGATCACTCCGGCCTTTCCCAAGGAGGCGGGCCCGTTCGTCTTCGCCCGCGCCAAGGGGGGCGAGACCCGTCAGCTGCACCCGGGCGTGACGACCCAGGTCATCGTCCGTTACCGGCTGAAGGAGAACGAGCAGCCGCCGGAGAAGATCGTCGTCGACCTCGCCAAGTACGAGTACGAGCCCGACTTCCTCAGCGACGTCCCGCGATGGAAGATGGTCACCGACGAAGTGGGCGACAAGTTCGTCGCCGAGATCGAGTACCGGGTGACGATGCCTGTCGAGAAGGGGGACACGGCGTGACCGCCACACAGCCCCGAACCGCGGTGGCCCCCGCCCGGCGCAACAGGAGGACCGGACGCAAGCGCGGCGGCGGCGCCAAGGCGCTCAGCCTCGCGGCCGGGCTGCTGCTCGTGGGCGGCGCCATGGGAGTGCAGACCCTGCACATGTCCGAGGGCGAGTTCAGCAATCCGCTCACCTATGCCGGGGACAAGGGCGAGGCCGTGGACGCGCGGCGGTTCACCGTCAGGGTCGACTCGGTCACGAGCGCGAAGTCGATCCAGAGCAACACCAAGACCATCGGGACCGACAACCTCTTTCTCATCGTCAGCGCATCGGCCAAGTCCAGCCTCAAGCCCTACCACCTGGCCCAGCCGGTGCTGCTGACCGCCGATGGGAAGGAGTTCGACGCCACGGACAGAGTGGACAACAGCGTGACGCTGACGAACACGTGGGTGCAGCCGGACATCTGGGTCAGCGGCCGGTTCTTCTTCGAGGTGCCGCCATCGGCGCTGTCCGGCGCGAGCGTCGTGTTCGGCCTGCCCAGGCCGATAATCCAGGAGGGCTTCCCGCCGGAGGTCGAGATCGATCTCGGCCTGGACGAAGCGGCCGCGCGCAAGCTGACCGCCTCGCCGCAGGACGTCTACTCGACCGACAAGAAGTGATCGCAGCATGAGCACGAACGACGAGCGTGACTGGTTCGCTCCCAAGGAGGACAGGCGGCGCGAGGAGGACCCGCCACCGCCGCCAGCACCACCCAGCCAGGGACCACCACCCGGCCAGGGACCACCACCCGGCCGAGGGACGTATTCCGGCTGGGGACCTCCTCCCCCCCATGGCGCACCACCGCCCACCGGCCAGGGCGGGGCCGCCGGCCAGGGGCTCCCTCCGGCTCCAGGGGCGCCGCCCGGTCGCGGGACGCCCCCCGCTCCCGGGATGCCCCCCGGCGGCGAGATGCCTCCCGGCGAGGGCATGCCGCCTCGCAGGATGGGGCGGCACAGCCAGGGAACGCCGCACCGGCAGAACCCACCGCAAGCAGGGGGCCGGCCGCAGGGCTCTGGCATGCCCCCCGGCCAGGACATGCGGCCCAGACCTGGCGCACCCGGCAGGCAGGGCGCGCCGCAGGGGTACGGCCCTCCTCCCGGCCATGGCGCGCCTCCTGCCCATGGCGGATTTCCTCCCCACGGCTTTCCTCCCCACGGCGCGCCTCCCGCCCACGGCGCGCC
>NZ_VCJS01000397.1 GCF_005893125.1 Nonomuraea basaltis
TCGCTGCCTGCTGTGGAACGAACACCATCTGCGTCACGCTCTTCGCGAGTACGAACGGTTCTACAACCAGCACCGCGTCCACCAAGCCCTTGATCAAGCGGCCCCGCTACGCGTCGTCCCGGATCTGATCAAAGATCCAGGGCGCATCGCCGCTTTGGACATACGCCGAAGAGACCGGCTCGGCGGCGTTCTCCACGAGTATTCACACGCAGCTTGAGCTGCATGGATGTAGTTTTCGGCAGGCGCACAGTTTGGTGCTGACTTTGCAAAAGGGCTGGGAGATGCTCATGAAAGGGGCTCGGGGACTCCGTGTAGTCAGCTCAAGGCCGGCCGCCCATGCGATTCAGCGGCGGATCAGCGGAACAATTATACTGCCCGCAACTGGGCAACCCTGAACGAGTTGGGCTGGAGAGATGACTGGCAAAGGACAAAAGCAGTTGGTAAGCCGGGACTGAGTCAGCAGGCGGACTTCATAGATAGTCTGTACAACGTCGCGTATAAGATGTGGGAGAGGCGCGATCTTGTGGGTGCAAAACGAGACAAAGTTTACTCTTGCCCAAGGTCATTTGTCTGCTAATAAATGCGTCCATAATATGCGCTCGCTCTCTGGTTGACGAACGTGAGGAGCTAGAAATCGCTCGTGCCGGCCCTGTGGGTTGACGCGTCCAATATATAGCGAGCATAGAAATAGCCCTAGGGGGTGTTGTATGAAAAAGGGCTTAGTGTTGCTCTTGGTCGGCATAGTGGCGGTTATCTCAGGATGTCAAGGTTATAACGAGGCTGCACCTTCGTTGGAGGAGTGCTATAAGAAAGATAGGCGTGAGGGCGGGCAGCTCGCCAGAGAAGTAGGACCTCTGTTGGCGCCGGATGTGCGGTCGACCCTTGATGAAGGTAGTGCCTGTGATTCTGCGCCAGAGGGAGGTGCATACATATCCTATGTTCTGGACTCTGATGTACCGCCGAAAGTAGTTCTAGAGAAGTTCTATGAAGCTGGCTGGGTTGACTGGCCACAGGCGATAGAGAGTTGCCCGGACTCCTGCATCGCTGGGATAAGCAAGAAGATCGATGGCCGACGCATTAGGGCAACGGTGCAAGAATTTGACAAGGGTACCCGTATGCTTGAAGCTTTGTTTGTTGATTAGAGTCATTATTCAATGCGGCGTCCTGGTGGAGCATGACGGAGAAATGATTCGCGCTATTAGAAATTTCTTGAACGCGCGTAGTGGTCTTTCGGACTTTTGAGAGAAAGTCATCGACGGCCGGTACGGTGATAGGCGTAAACATTCAGGCCGTGCACACTTTGTAACCTTCCGGTTTGGTGTGACTGTTGTCACTTTGATCGTCGGGTGGATGGTGATGTGATCGTCTGGCATCCCGTCTAGAGGTACGCATTCAGCTCCGAAGCGTTCCGGGTCGGCATGATCGCTGTGAGTAGCCACCCTCGGGCGTGAGTTGTCGTGGCCGGTGGCCGGAATCAGGCCGGTAGTGGGTCTGGTGGCATCCAGGCGCGCCCGAGGAGGGCGTCGCGGATTGCCGTCATGACGTCGGCGCCGTGTTTGGCGGCGGTGGAGATGTAGCCCCGGATGGCGTAGCGATGCTCGGTGGTCTGCTCCGAGCGGAGTCTGCCCGAGATCTTCTGCTGGGTCTTGGCCGGGCGGATATCGCGTTCGGCCTGGTTGCTCGTGGGTGGGATCTGGAGGTCGTGCGCGAAGCGCAGTACGTCGTTCTCGCGGTCGCGGAGTACTTCCAGCAGGACGCGGCCGATCGGCTGGGTGACGGTCTTGGCCGGTCCCGGGATCCGGCGCACCTGGGACAGGCCGACGCGCACCCCGTGCCGGAAGCTGTTGATCCACATCGCCTGGGTGCCGGCGCTCATCGCCGGGTGGCCTTGTTCGCGGGCGAGGTTGGCGGCATGGATCAGACCCCGCAGCGCGGTCTGGATCTGGGCCGGCCAGGCCGCGCCGGGGTAGGTTTCCGCACAGTCTTCAAGATCGCGCAGGAGGTGACTCGTGCATAGTTGATGCACGTGGACGCCGAGTTCGGCCGAGTCATAGTTCTGGTAGCGGTCGTGCACGAGCACACCGCTCAGATCGGCGATGATGAACTTCTTGAAGGTGGCCATGGTGCGGTCGCCGAGCATGTACCAGGTGTAGAGGCTCGTGCAGGCGACCAGCAAATACTTCTTGGCCTTCTTCGCACCAACCCGGATCGGCGTCTCATCGCAGCACACCACGTACGCGGCGGTCAGGAGTGCACGTATACGCAGGTTGGCCTGCACGACCGCGGTGGCGGCGCGGGCGATCATGCCGTGGACGAACCCTGGCGAGGGCTGCGCACCGGTGAGTGAGACGACCAGCTCGACACAGCGGTGTACCGGGATCGCGTGCGCGATCATCAGATACACGCACCACGCCTGCAGATTGATCCCCAGGCTGACCGGCGCGGATGGCACCCCTTGCGGGCGGGCTGCGGCGTGCACCTTGCCACAGCCGCAGACCACCGGGGCGAACTCGCCTTCCATCCGGCGGATCGAGGCGATTTCCAGCAGCAACGTGGCGCGCTGCTTCTCGGCCGGCTGGATGGCGTTCAGAGATTCGGCGAACGCTTCCAGCGCCTGGGCCGGGCGGGCGAGTCGTACAGCGCAGAGCGCGCGGAAGCCGGCGAGTTTGGCTCCGGTGAAGGGAAACACCCAAGGCCAGGGAGGTGCGGCTGCTTGTTCGCTGGCTTTTACGGCACGGTGTGCCTCGGCCAGAGCGGTGTGGCAGGAGCGTTCGTCGCGGGCGGTCGCATGGGCGAGCGCTTCCAGGCATGCCAGCCACGCGCGGGTGGTTGGCGGTGGCCGGTCGCCCATGACCGTGCGGGCTCGTGCGAGGAGACGTAGCCCCAGCAAGGGGTCCTCATCCAGCTCGAACTGGGCGAGGCTTCCCGTCATGTACGCGGTGAGCAGGCCATGCTCGGCTCGGCGCGCGGCGTCTATGGCCATGCGATAGTAGGTGCGGGCGGTGCCGGCATCGGCCATGTCCGCGTGCAGCCAGGCGGCGACGGACCGCTCTTCCTGCCGAGCCGCCACGGCAGCGGCCCCCCACGGTGCGGCACGCCGCCGGCTGGTTCCTGCGCAACCCCGCCAACCTCGACCCCGACGAACAACGCCAGCTCGACGCGCTGTGCGCCACCAGCCCTCAGCTTGCCGCCCTGCGCACCCATGTCCGGCACTTCGCCGAGATGATGACGCACCGCCGCGGCCGGCAGCTCGACGCCTGGATGACCGCAGTCCTCGCTGACGACCTTCCTGAGCTGCACTCCTTCGTCATTGGCCTGCGTCGTGACCAGGACGCTGTCACCGCCGGCCTCTCCTTGCCCTACAGCTCCGGCCCCGTCGAAGGCCAAGTCAACCGGATCATTATGTGGAATCTGTCTTGTCAAGCCGCGCTGATCGGTCGCGGTCAGTCGGGTGCCGGATCCCAGAGCAGGACGACCTTGCTGACAACGGGATCGAAGCCGAGGACCGGGTGTTCTTGGCTTCCGCCTTCCGGGGTCATGAGCACGGGCTTGCCGAGTTCGCTCCCGATCGCCCGCAGGAAGTCGCAGAGCGTGTCGACGCCCCCTTGACCTTGCAGTTCACGAAGGTCGACGTCGAAGTCGATCTCGGTCTCCGATATGAGCCGGAAGATTGCGAGCACGCCCGGAGCAGGCCAGACTCGCAGCGACACCGTCTCAGCGTCGGGTGGACGAGCGAGCACTTCGGCGGCGGTGGGCAGCGGCAGCACCGTGTCGCCTTGCGTGTACTGCCACTGCCATCCACGCGCTCTGACCAAGTCCAGGACGGTCTGCCAGTCCTCGACGGTGGCGTCAGGGACAAAGAGGTCCGGCAATGCGCCCATCAAGTCGGGATCGAAGAATTCCCTGACCTCGTCCCATCGGAGATCCGTCATGCCGTCATGCTGCCTGGTCGAGGGACCTGCCGCAGCTTGATTACGTTGGCGTCTGGTTGACAGTGATGACCGGAAGCAGCGTCGCGTGGGCCGGATACCGATCTGCCGCGGGGTCGCACCGGACGGCGCGGGACGTCGGCGAGACGTTCCAGAAGCTGGTCAAGGGCGGCCTGGCCGTCGTCGACCGCGGCCCGCTCGTCGTCGGTGAGCGGGACGGCGGCGAGCATGCGCTGCAGGTTGTCCTTGGCCTCCAGTAGCAGAGCTTTGGAGGAGTCCTTCGGGGTATAGAAGTCGCACTTGGCGCAGGCCATCCGGTGCGGGCACTGTTCGAAGAAGGTGTAGTTGCAGAACCCGTGGCCCAGGTCGTAGTACTGCCACGGTTCTCCGGCGGCGGCGGCTCCACTCTCGATGGCGTGTCGATCGATGAGGACCACGATGGTGCGGACGTTGCGTTCGAAGTATCCGGCGTCGGTGTAGGCCCGTGTCAGCGTCGTGGGGGTGATCTTGGCGTAGTACTGGGTGGACTGCGGGGAGCGGTGGCCGAGCCAGGCTTGCAGCTCGAACAGCGTCATCGGCTCCTTGGCGTTGTAGAGCTGGCTGGCGATGGTGGAGCGGGCCCGGTGGCTGGTGATGTTCCCGCGGACGTCGGCGGCTGGGACGCCGGCCTTGCGGCAGAGCATGGGGATGACGGTGTTGTTGATGTAGGCGGAGGGGACACGGCGTGCCCGAAAGGCGAACAGCAGGTTCACCTGCTCGCCGGTGCGGCGGTCGACGAAGAGCGGCTGGCCGGGGCGGACGGCCTGCCAGGCGTCGATGGCCTGGCCGAGGATAGGATCGATGGGCTTGGTGAATGCGGTTCCGGTCTTGTGTGTGGGAATGTCCAGAAGGCAGACCGCGTCGCGGGCCAGGACCTGGTCGGAGTCGCCGGGGATCGGGGCGTCCTGGTGCTGCCAGCGGATGCATCCGAGGCGCAGCCGGGCGATCTCGTCGCTGCGCAGCCCGCTGAACAGCCACGTCACGGTGATCGCGCGGACGAGCTCGATCGGATAGAAGTGCCCCGACTTGGTCTGCGGCAGATCTTCCTGGTCGAGGTTAAGGCCCGCCCATAACAGCTTGGCCCAGATCTCGTCGGCGATCACACGGGGGTTCGGGCCGAGCAGAGCGGCGATGCTGCGCGGGGTCGCCAGCGCACGTTGCGGGTCGAAACGGCGGGGCAGCCACTCCCACTCCTGGCAGTCGGTGAAGAACCTGCGCAGCGCGGCGAGCTGCCCCTCCTTGCTGCTGGCTTCCAGCGGCTTGCCGGCACGGTCCTTCAGGCCGACGGTGCGCTGGACGTAGTCACCGACCTTCATCCGTTCAAGCGCGGCAACCCAGGCCGCGCAGGTCTGCCGGGTCCAGTCCACCGGATCGGCGGCGTCGGGATGTTGTTGGCGCTCTGTGACTTCAGAGAGCGCCATCAATGTTCCGCCTGAAGCCAGCGGCCGACTTTGAGCAGGTTGGAGCGAACGCCGCTGCGGGTGCGGGGCGTCAACGTCGAGGTGGCGTGCCAGCGGTCGACCCACCCTTCCCATTCTGGTGCGCCGCCCGTGGCCCGGGCCGAGTGACGGCCGGTGCCCTGCCGCGGCGGATCGCAGAACCCCAGCGCGCTCACCGCCCGTTGCAGGGCGTGCAAAGTGTTCATCTGCGCGCCCGGCAGCAGACGCTCGCGCCGGACGCGAGCGAACAGCTCAGTGGTCAGCTCGTCAACGTGAGGGCTGCGATTGAGCAGGAACAGCCGGCAGGCCGCCATCGGCAGCAACGTGTCGTCATCGCGGCCGAGCCGGTAACCCCACTCCTCCAGGACGGCTCGAACCTGGGCGATCTCGTTACTCAACCGGTCACGCCCGAAGATCTGCCGGGCCAGGGTGAGGCGTTGGAAGCTGCCGAGGCGATCGAAGCCGGTAAACGAGCCCAGCAGGTAGGCGTGCGCCGCCAGGTAGGGGCGGGGACCTCATCACCGGCCCAAGCGGGCGCGTTGCGATGAAAGTCGGCCTGGTCACGGCCAAGCAGGTGGACCCATTCGTCCTCGCTCCAGCCCCAGAAGGCCCGGCCCTCCTCGGCGCAGCGCAGCAACAGGAGCGCGACGACATCCAGCATGGCGCGTCGCCGATGCTTAGTAACCGGGCCGTCCAGCCCGGCGTTGACGACCTCCAGCGGCCGCAGCAGCCGTCCGATCGTCGTCCAGCCGGGCGCGGACCGGTCGTGATACTGCAGCCGCCGCAAGTTACGGACACCGAGTTCGGCGATGCTCCGTATCTCGTCGGAGCGAACCTCAACCGTCGTGTCGAAGCGGTGACCAGCAAGGGGTGAGCACCAGCGGAGCGTGGGAGCCTCGGATTCCGGTGAGCATCGCGATGCGCCATGCATGGATGTGCTCCATGCCGCGGCTGAGCTTGTCGGCCAGGTCTCGGCCGGACAGGTGGATGTACTGCAGGGTGGAGTCGGTATGGCGATGCCCGGCAAACGTCGCGATCGTGTGCAGCTCCCAGCCCATCCGGGCCAGGTCGGTCAGGCACAGATGCCGGGTGGTGTGAGGCCGTAAGGAAATAAGGCGTTGCTTTGTGATCTTCGGCTCGTTGGGAGGATATGGCCATTCCGAGCGAGGTCCGCGAGCAACTCTCGGTGAAGTTCGATGTGCTGCTGCCCCATCTGAACGAAC
>NZ_VCJS01000398.1 GCF_005893125.1 Nonomuraea basaltis
GGTCTATGGGGCGGGACCGCTACTCCGTCAGCGGCAGTAGCGCTATTCTTATCTTCCATGAACCACGATAGCAGTATCGCCCAGATCATCGCGATACTGCGCGAAGAGGCCACCCGGCTCGGCCCGGGCGCGCGACTCCCCTCCAGCCGGGAGCTCATGCGCCGGCACAACGTCAGCCCCGTCACCGTCTCCCGCGCCATAGGCCAGTTGGCGGCCGAGGGCAGGGTCGTCACGAAGCCGGGCAGCGGCGCCTTCGTAGCGCAGCACCAGGTCACGGCAGGCCAGGACACCGCAGACCTGTCCTGGCAGACGGTCGCGCTCGGGGACCGGGTGGTCGACGAGGGGCCGGTGGCGGCGTTGCTCGCCTCGGCTCCCGAGGGCATGGTGCCGCTGACCGGCGGTTATCCGCACCCAGGGCTGCGCCCGGACAAGCAGCTAGGGGCCGCGGCGGCGCGCGCGGTACGGCGCCCGGACGCCTGGGCCAAGCCGCCTCTGACGGGGCTTCCGGAGCTCCGGCGGTGGTTCGCGACCCAGGCCGGCGGCGACGTGACCGCGGCCGACGCGTTGATCGTCAGCGGCGGCCAGGCGGCGCTCACGCACGCGTTCAGAGCACTGGCGGCTCCGGGCACGCCGGTGCTGGTCGAGACCCCCACCTACCCCGGGGCGCTGGCGGCGGCCAAGGCGGCCGGGCTGCGCCCGACCGCCGTACCCATGGACAGAGCCGGCGTACGTCCGGAGCTGCTGGCCGAGGCGTTCGCCGTCACCGGCGCGCGGGTCTTCTTCTGCCAGCCCACCCTGCACAACCCGACCGGCGCCACCCTGCCCGTCGAACGCCGCGAGCAGGTGCTGCAGGTGGCCAGGGCGGCGGGGGCGTTCGTGGTGGAGGACGATTACGCCCGCTACCTGACCGAGCACGCGCCGCCCTCACTGATGTCCATGGACCAGCACGGGACCGTGGTCCACGTGGGCTCACTGACGAAGATCCTGTCGCCGAGCATGCGGGTGGCCGCCGTGATCGCTCGCGGGCCGGCCGCGCATCGGCTGCGGGCGAGCCAGCTCGTAGAGTCCTTTTTCGTGGCGCGGCCGTTGCAGGAGACGGCGCTGGAGTTCGTCCGGTCGCCGGCCTGGCCGCGGCATCTGGCGGCCGTACACACCGAGATCAGGGCCCGGCGCGACGCGCTCGCGGCCGCGCTGGCCGCGCGCATGCCGGAGGCAGAGCTCCACCTGCTGCCCATCGGCGGGATGCACCTGTGGCTCCGCCTGCCCGCCGAGGTCGACGAGAACGCGCTGGTCGAGGCCGCCAGGCGGAACGGCGTGCTGGTGAGCCCGGGCAGGATGTACTACCCGTCCGAGCCGCCCGGGCCGCGCATCAGGGTGACGCACATCGCCGCCACCCACCTGCCCGAGCTGCACGAGGGGGTACGGCGCCTCGCCCAGGCCCTGGCCGGCACCCGGCAGCTCGATCGGGCCTGATCACCATGCCAGTAGAGTGATCTGCATGTCGTTCTCCGCGGAGCTCATCCGAGACTTCGTGAACACCTACGACGTCGAGTCCGACACGGACGAGCTGGCCTCCCCCGCCGAACTGGCCCTCTGGCTGCGCGAACGTGGCCTCATAGGCCCGCGCGACCACGCCACCGACGACGACTTGCACACCGCGCACGCCCTGCGCGAGGGGCTTCGGGCGGCGCTCAGGCGCGAGGCGGCCGACCTGCCCGCACTCCCGCTGCAGGTCGGCATCCAGAACGGGAGCCCGGCGCTGGTGCCGGCGCGGAGCGGGGTGCCGGGCGGGCTGGCCACGATCGCGGCTGCGACGGTGAGGCCGTCGTGGGACCGGCTCAAGGTCTGCGCGGAGGGAACCTGTCAGTGGGCGTTCATCGACTCGTCGAAGAACCGTTCCCGCTCGTGGTGTTCCATGCGGGTATGCGGCAACCGCACCAAGACACGCGCTTACCGGGCGAGGAAGCGGGGTTCGCGTCGTCTCCAAGGGTCAAACACCGATACGGTGTAACTCGTGCCTTGTGGCATTACGGCAGGCGAAGGAGCGGGCCGAGATGGCAGACGTAGGCGTCCGGGCGGCCCGGCGCGAGGATGTGCTCCAGGTTGCGAATTGTCAGATTCGCGCCTGGCGCTATGGCTATCGGGATTTCCTCCCGGAGGGTCCGCTTGAGCAGATGACCGGGGCAGCGGCGGAGAAGATGTGGCTGCGCCAGTGGGACGAGGCGATCGTCGCCCCGCCCACCCCCATGCATCGGGTCCTGGTGGCAGTGGAGACCATCCTCGACACCGAGGGCTTCCCCGCCCTCGGCGCGGGCGGCAGCGCCGCCCTTGTCACCCCTCGCGGCGGCGAGCGCGTGGTCGGCCTGGCCTCCCACGCGCCCGCCGAAGATCCCGACCTCGACCCCACCATGGTGGCCGAGATGCTGACGCTGCTGGTCGACCCCGATTTCGTCCGCCGGGGCCACGGCAGCCGCCTCCTCAACGCCACCGTCGACTACCTGCGCGATGACGGCTTCCGGCAGATCGTCACCTGGGTGTTCGCGGACAACCACGCGGTGCTCGGGTTCCTGGAGTCGGCCGGCTGGGGCGAGGACATGGCCGAACGCGTCCTCGACATGGGCCGTCCGATCCGGATGGTCAGGCTCACGACGGACATCAGCTAGAGGTTTCGACGAATATGGCAACCCCCGGCCAGTGGATCGCCGGCGCCCGCCCGCGTACGCTCCCCAACGCCATAGTTCCCGTCATGGTCGGCACCGGCGTGGCGATCGGCGAGGGCGGCTTCGTGTGGTGGCGGGCGATCCTGGCGCTGTTCGTGGCGCTTTCCCTGCAGATCGGCGTCAATTACGCCAACGACTACAGCGACGGCATCCGAGGCACCGACGACGAGCGGGTCGGCCCGATGCGGCTGGTGGGCTCGCGGGCGGCCACGCCGCGGCAGGTGCTGACCGCCGCGCTGGGCAGTTTCGCGCTCGCGGCGGTGCTCGGGCTCGTCCTCGTCCTGGTCACGCGGGCGTGGTGGATGCTGCTGGTGGGCGCGGCGGCGATCGCGGCCGCCTGGTTCTACACCGGCGGCAAGCGCCCGTACGGCTACCGCGGGCTGGGCGAGCTGGCCGTGTTCGTGTTCTTCGGCGTCGTCCCCGTGGTCGGGACGGCGTACGTGCAGACGGAGTCGCTGAGCTGGCCGGCGTTCCTCGCGTCGATCCCGGTGGGGCTGTTGTCGTGCTCCATGCTCGTGGTGAACAACCTGCGCGACGTGGGGACCGACGGCCAGGCGGGCAAGCGC
This sequence comes from Nonomuraea basaltis, assembly GCF_005893125.1. Classification (GTDB taxonomy): domain Bacteria; phylum Actinomycetota; class Actinomycetes; order Streptosporangiales; family Streptosporangiaceae; genus Nonomuraea; species Nonomuraea basaltis. Next base: position 3,287 of record NZ_VCJS01000398.1, read on the forward strand.
ACGCTGGCGGTCGTGCTGGGCCCCGAGCGCACTCGTACGTTGTACGTGGTCTGCCAGGTCGTGCCCTTCGTGGTGGCGCTGGCGATGGTGCCCATCACGCCGTGGGCGGCGCTCGTGCTGCTCGCCGTGCCGCTGGCGATCTCCCCGATCAGGACCGTGCTGGACAAGGCCGTGGGGCCGGCGCTGATCGCGGTGCTGCAGCAGACGGGCAAGCTGCAGATGGCGTACGGACTGCTGTTCGCGGTGGGCCTCGCCATCATCTTCTAGCGGATGGACGCCGAGGCGCAGCCCGGGTGCGGCCCAGCTCCAGCGCAACGCGTTCACTGCCCAGGCACCTCAACGAGTGGACGCGTACGTCGCGCGAGTGACGCCATGAGGGGCTAGCCTAAAAGGCCCCTGAACGGGCAGGCTTTCTGGTCAAGCGGTCCGGAAGCCCAAGCGCGAGGGATCTTGTTGAACCGGCCAGGCGCGCACACGGACATCGAGGAGTTCGAACGCGCACTCGCCGAGTGCGTCGCCATCGCCACCCGGGCGATGCCTGACTCCCCGATGGTCAGCATCGCGCTGTGCGCCGAGAACGGCCTGCGTACCGTCGCCTGCTCGCACGCGCGGGCCGAGCTGCTCGACGGGCTGCAGTCGGCCGCCGAGCAGGGGCCCTGCATCGACGCGCTCGACACCGGCGAGCCGGTGACGGCCACCGACCTGGGCGAGGACTCCCGCTGGCCCCGCTTCGCCGCGGAGTCCGGCCTGTTCAGCGTGCACTCCGAGCCGCTGAAGTCGGACGGCGGGCTGCTGGGTGTGCTCACCCTCTACTCGGACCGGTCCGGCGGCTTCAGTGAGGAGACGCGGGTCGCCGTACGCGTGACCGCCGGCCACATCGGCCTGCTGTTCCGCACGGCGCTCGACGCGGCCCGCATGCGGGAGGTCGCCGCGCAGCTCAAGGAAGCGCTCACCACCCGCGCGATCATCGACCAGGCCCTCGGCATCATCATGGCGCAGCGCCGGTGCACCTCCCACCAGGCGTTCGAGGTGCTCCGCCACGTCTCCCAGGACAAGAACGTCAAGCTGCACCAGGTCGCCGCCACCATCGTGGAGAAGGTGACCGGCGAGCCGCCGCAGCGCTCCCGCTTCGAGGACCCGCCGCCGCGCAGAGCCGGCCAGGCATAGCGACGGGATCGAGCTCGCCCGCCACGCGTGTTATCACAGTTCGATAACCAACGGAATTCCGGGGCCTGGAGGATGCATCCTCTTGCTGGAGGCTAACGATGGCCGATATCGCAATGCTCTCGGACGCGCCGGTCAATTGGCGTGGAGACCTTCTCCAGTTCCGACGATACGTCGATCCGCTTGTTTCGGTCATTACAAATCCCCGCACGGAGACGCCGTTCACCATAGGTATTTTCGGCGCCTGGGGCAGCGGGAAATCGACCTTGCTGAAAATGGTCGACGAGCGGCTCCTCGACCGGCACGGCGACGAGTTCGTACGTGTGCATTTCAATCCCTGGGTGCACCGCCGCGAGCCGCAGATGCTGCTCCCCCTCCTGAACGCCCTGCACACCGAACTCGACGAGGACCCTGCGCACCGCTTCGCCGACACCGTCAAACGGCTCAGCGCGATCATGCTGAATCTCGCCGCCGACGAGATGCTCAAGAGGATGAACCTGGGCTCGGTGAGCGTGGAGAAGATCGGCAAGCTCGCCCAGCAGTACGCCGAAATGCGCGGCCAGGTGGACAGCCAGACCGGCCGCCTGCGCAAGCTGCTGCAGGAGGAGGCCGACCGGCTGGCGGAAAAGGGCAGAAAGATCATCTTCTTCGTCGACGACCTCGACAGGTGCGAGCCCGACCAGATCATCGACGTGCTGGAGTCGATCAAGCTCTTCCTGGACGTCAAGCACGTCTTCGTGCTGATCGCGCTGGCCAAGGAGGTGGTCGATCGGGGCGTGTCGCTGAAGTACCGGCCGTTCGGCTTTTCGGCCGCGGATCGCCTGGGCGACGAGTACCTGGACAAGATGATCCAGCTCCCGCTGCACCTCTACCCGCTCGGCCCCGCCGAGGTCGGCCGGTTCATTCTCGACTCCCACCCTGGGGAGCTGGCCAGGAAGCACGCGGGAACGCTGGAGAAGATCGTCTCCGCCAACCCGCGCAAGATCAAACGGGTGCTCAACCTGCTGCGCGTGACCGAGGCGATCGTCGAGCGGACTCCCGGCCTCGCCGGCCTGCGACAGAGCCTGGTCGTCCGCCTGGTGGTGCTGCGCGTGCAGAGCCCGGAGCTGTTCGCGGACGTGGTCCGCGCACCCGACCTGCTCGTCGCGCTCGAGCTCGCCTACCAGACCAGGCTGTCGCCCAACGCGCCGCAGTTCGACGCGCGCTTCAAGGCGCAGGCGGAGCGGCTCAGGACCCTGACCAGGGGCTACTACGACTCCTACGGCTTCCTCGGGCCCCTCTTCGCCGACTCCACGTTCGAGGCGGCCGCGGGCGAGCTACCCGCCTACCTGACCATGATCGGCGGGTGAGAGATGCCCTTCACCGATGTCCGCTACGAGCTGTACGGGCTGCCTTCGGGCAACCCCTATGCCGGCGGGCCGCTGGATCCTCTCGCCCTCGAGGCCGACCGCGACCTGCTCCTCGAACTCGAGGGGTTCATCCGCCCGACCGCGGTCGAGGAGGCCGTGGAGAAGGCGGTGGGGGCGGAGAAACCGGCCTTCTTCCTGATCACCGGCGTGGGCAGTAGCGGCCGCACCTCCCTGGCCAACCACATCATGTACCGCTATCAGCACGCCCGAGCCGCCCACCTGCCCCACTTCACGCTGTTGACGCACTGCGCCGAGCGCGGCGAGATGACGCACGACGCCTACCGGACGCTGCGCTCCACCCTGCTCTGGCTGCGCAGCCGGTTGATGTCCCGCCAGATCGTCATCCCTCCAGATCTGGCCGGCATGTTCACCGACCTGAGCCGGCGAATGTCCGACCAGGCCATGCACGAATACGAGCTGCAGCCGATCGCCGACTACGCCGCCGCGCTCCTGGCCGCGCGCGACGTGGGCTTCGGCATCCGGTACGAGGGCGTGGCGACCAAGGAGCTGATCACCCAGGCCATCAAGGTGTTCGAGAACACCAGCACGGTCGTGGTGTTCACCGTCGACGACTACCGGCACGCGGATGCCGTCCAGCTCACGGACGCGGACCGGCAGGAGTTCGCCAGGCGCGGCCACATCACCGACCTGAGCCCGCTGACCCCCAGCCAGATAGCGGCGCTCGCGCACCACCGGTGGACCTTCCGCCTACACATCTCCGACCCA
>NZ_VCJS01000399.1 GCF_005893125.1 Nonomuraea basaltis
ACGCCCGCCCGGTCTCCGCCAAGCGCCCGCTGCTGGGCTTCGGCGTCGTCGCCGGTCCGCTGTACGTGACGGTCGCCCTGGCCCAGGCGTTCACCAGGGAGGGCTTCGACCTGGCCCGCCACCCCTGGAGCTTCCTGGCCAACGGCGACCTGGGCTGGATCCAGACAGCGAACTTCGTCGTCACCGCACTGGCGACCATGGCCTGCGCCGCCGGTCTGCGCCGTGCCCTGGCCTCCGGGCGCGGCGCGCGATGGGCGCCCCGCCTGGTCGCCGCGTTCGGCGCGAGCATGGCCGGCGCCGCGATCTTCCCCGCCGACCCCGCGATGGGCTTCCCGGCCGGAACCCCCGAAGGCCCGGGCGCGATCACCCTCACCGGCACCCTGCACATGGCCGTCGGCGGCGTCGGGTTCCTGTGCATGGTCGCGGCCTGCTATGTCATGGCCTCCCGGTTCGCCCGCGACGGCAGCAAGGGCTGGGCCGTCTACTCTCGCGTCACCGGCACGCTGTTCCTGGGCTCCTTCGTCGGCATCGCCAGCGGCGGCGGCGTCACGTGGGCCAATCTCACGTTCGTCGGCGGCATCCTGGCGATCTGGAGCTGGCTGTCCCTCGTCTCGCTGAAGCTGTCCCGCAACGCCGCCTGACCCGCTGTTTCACTGATCACAAAGGAGAACGCAATGCGCTACATGGTCACTCTCAAGGTCGTCGCCCAGCCCGACGGGCCGCCGCCGGCCGAACTCATGGAGGCCATCTTCAAGCTCGGCCAGGAGGCCACCGAGGCCGGGGCACTGCTGGACAACAGCGGCCTGGCGCCCAGCTCCGAGGGGGCCAGGGTCCAGGTGACCGGCGGCCGGCTGACCGTCACCGACGGGCCGTTCGCCGAGGCCAAGGAAATGATCAGCTACGCCCTCTACCAGGTCAGGGCCAAGGAGGAGGCCGTGGAGTGGGCCTCCCGCTTCGTCCGGCTGCACCGCGACATGTGGCCTGGCTGGGAGGGCGAGGTGGACGTCCTGCGATTGTTCGGCCCCGAGGACTTCGCCCCACCGGCCTGAGGACCTCGCCCCGGCCTGAGCCCCGAGAACTTCCCCCTCCGGCCTGACCCGCCACTCTCCGGCCGCGGACCGCGCATGCGGCCCGCGGCCTGATGGGGTATGCAGGACGCATGACGCTCCCGGATTCCCAGCGGGCGGCGAAGGCGGTGGAGGCGGTGTGGCGGATCGAGTCCGCCCGGGTCATCGCCGGTCTGGCCCGCATGGTGCACGACATCGGGCTGGCCGAGGAGCTGGCGCAGGACGCGCTCGTCGCCGCTCTCGAAGAGTGGCCGCGCGACGGCGTACCCGACAATCCGGGCGCCTGGCTGATGCTGACCGCCAAGCACCGCGCCATCGACCAGTTCCGCCGCCGCGACGTCTACGAACGCAAGCTGCAGCAGGTGGGGCGCGACATGGAGCTGCGCCAGGAGTCGGCCGGGGCCGAGCTCGACGACGCGCTGGACGACCACATCGGCGACGACCTGCTGCGACTGATCTTCACCGCCTGCCACCCGGTGCTGCCCGCCGAGGGCCGGCTCGCGCTCACCCTCCGCCTGCTCGGCGGGCTCACCACCGAGGAGATCGCGCGGGCGTTCCTCGTCCCCGAGCCGACCGTGAGCCAGCGGATCCTCCGCGCCAAGCGCACCCTCGCCGACAAGAAGGTCCCGATCGAGCTGCCGCCGCCGGCCGAGCTGCCCGCCCGGCTCGCCTCCATCCTCGAGGTCATCTACCTGATCTTCAACGAGGGGTACGCGGCGACCGCGGGCGGCGACTGGATCCGCCCGTCGCTGTGCGAGGAGGCCCTGCGGCTGGGCCGGATCCTGGCGGGGCTCATGCCCGCCGAGCCCGAGGTGCACGGCCTGGTGGCGCTCATGGAGATCCAGGCGTCGCGCATCCCGGCCAGGACCGCGCCGGACGGCGCCCCCATCCTGCTCCTCGACCAGGACCGCAGCCGCTGGGACCGGCTGCTCGTACGCCGCGGCCTGGAGGCGCTGGGCCGTGCCGAGGCGCTGGGCACGCTCGGGCCGTACGGGCTGCAGGCCGCCATCGCCGCCTGCCACGCCCGCGCCCTGACCCCCGAGGCCACCGACTGGGGACGGATGGCCGCCCTGTACCGGCTGCTCGCCCACATCGCCCCGTCGCCGATCGTCGAGCTGAACCGCGCGGTCGCCGTCGGCATGGCCGACGGACCCGCCCGCGGGCTGGAGATCGCCGACGCGCTCCTGGACGAGCGCGCGCTGCACGGCTACGCGCTCCTGCCCGCGGTTCGCGGCGACCTGCTGGCGAAGCTGGGGCGGGCGGATGAGGCGGCCGCCGAGTTCGAACGCGCCGCCGGGCTGACCCGCAACGCGCGCGAGCGCGGCCTGTTCCTCGACCGCGCCGCCGCACTCCTGCGCCGGGAACGAGACCCCGCCGCTCCGGATCCTGCCGGATCATCCTCGTGATCGTGCTGCGCAGCACGTCGGAGACTATCTGCCTGTTTCGGTGGGTTTGCGTGCGGCGAGTCGTTCGACGATGCCCAGCTTGAAGCGATCGTGTCGTTCGACGGTAAGACCGTGTTCGGGGAGCTGCTCGATCGGACGGCGCAGGAAGTGCTCGCCGCCCATGGGCACGGTGACCACTTCGAGCAGGCGTTGCGCGGCGCGCACCGGCCAGGCCGATGCCGCCACGTGGTCGGCGAGCAGCAGCAGCCCGCCCGGGCGGAGCACGCGCGCCATCTCGGCGATCGCCCGCCGGTCGTCGGGGATCGCGCAGAGCGAGAACGTGCACACCACCGTGTCGAAGCCGGCGGCCGGGAAGTCGAGCGCCTGGGCGTCCCCTTCGCGCAGGTCGGCCTTGATGCCGAGGGCGGACGCCCGGCGGCGTGCGAGGTCCAGCATGGCCGGGCTCCACTCGACGCCGGTCAGGCGGACGCCCTCCGGGTAGAGGGGAAGGTTCATGCCCGTGCCGATGGCGATCTCGATCGTGTCGCCGCTCGCCTGGCCGCAGATCCACGACCGGGTGTCGCCGAACAGGATCCGGTCGAAGTACGCCATCTGCCGGTCGTAGGAGGCGGCGTGCTTGTCCCAGTAACGGCGCAACCGTTCGTCGCGCGCCTTTGAGCTCATCGTCGATCCCCCTTGCTCATGGTGATGGGGGTTCCGGTTCCCGCCGCACGTTCAGGTTAAAGGCTGCGCTCGGAAAGAGGACACGGCGGGGGTGAAGCCATGAAGGACATGTCCAGTCATGACCTGGGTGGTCGCGATCTTCACGCCCCAGGAGTGGCTGTCCTGGGTCTTCCGCCGCAGGTCGACGGGCGCCTAAGCGGTAGGAGCGGACGTGACGGGAACGAACGCGGCAGGAGTCAATGCGACAGGAGTGAACTGACATGACCGGCATCGTGCTCGGCTACGACGGCTCGGACTTCTCCGTGCAGGCCCTGGACTGGGCGCTCGACGAGGCCGAGCTGAGGAAGCTCCCGCTGACCCTCGCGCACGCCTGGCAGTGGCCGTACGGCGAGGCCGCGGAGGAGGCCAAGGCGCACCTGCGCAAGGCGGCCGAGCACGTGCTGTGGCACGGCGCCGACTGCGCCCGCTCGACCAGCTCCGGCGTGCCGGTCGAGACCGACCTGTACGAGGGGCCCGCCGCCCAGCGCCTCGCCGAGCTGTCCGCCGATGCGGCGCTCGTGGTGGTCGGCTCCCGCGGGCTCAGCCGGCTGCCCAGGGCCGTCGTCGGCTCGGTGGCGGGATACGTCGCCGACCACGCCGGCTGCCCGGTCATCGTGGTACGCGGCCCGGGCCCGCTCCCGGCCCCCGTCGACCCGGGGCCGATCGTCGTCGCCGACAGGGAACCGGACGCGTCCGTGCTGGAGTTCGCGTTCGGCGAGGCGGCCCTGCGGCAGCTCGTCCTGGTCACCTCCGGCGACACGGCCGCCTGGCACGCCGCGCGCCCGGAGGTCGAGATCTGGCCCGAGCAGCCCGGCCGGCAGCCCACGCTCATGGTGACCGGGCGCCGCCGGGCCGCCTCCGTCCTCAGTCACGCGCCGTGCCCGGTGGCGGTGGTCCACGGCGGAGGAGGGTAGATCCTTTACCGAACGCGAACCGGCCGCCGGTCGGGTACGTCAATGTAAGGCAGGCCTGCGATCCCCACCGCCCAGGAGGCGCCGCATGAGACCACGTACCGAGCGCGCCCTGCCGCTGCTGATCGTGCTCGGGCTGGCCGTCGCGGGCTGCGGCGGCGAGCCATCGGGAACGACCCCCACCGGGGCCACCTCCGCCGGGACGACCGCGTCACCGGCGCCCACCGGGACGACCGCGCCACCGGCCACCGGGACGACCGCGCCACCGGCCACCGGGACGACCGCGCCGCCCACCACCTCGTCACGCGTTTCCACCGCGCCGCCGGACGCCCAGAAGAGGCTGGTCGCCGGCCGCTACCAGCCGCTGTGGCCGTTCTCCACCCAGACGGAGGCGGAGGCCTGGCGGCGCGCACACCGCGAGGACGGCCGCGAGGCCTGGCACCTGGACCCGGGCCGCACCGCGATCGCCTTCGCCCGCGACTACCTCGGCTTCACCGAGATCGACCAGGCCGTCAAGACCGTGCGCGACGGGCTGCACGCCCGCGTGCACGTCGGCTTCCGCGCCGAGGAGGGCCCGCGACCGCTGGTCACCGCCGTCGTGCACCTGGTCAGGTACGGCTCCGCCCCGGACGCGCCGTGGGAGGTGGTCGGCACCGACGACACCTCGCTCTCGCTGACCACGCCCAAGTACGGCGCGGCGGTCGGCTCGCCGCTGACCGTGGGCGGCCGCATCACCGGCGTGGACGAGAGCATCAAGATCCAGGTACGCCGGCCCGGCAAGGCCGCCCTCCTGGGCGAGCAGTGCTGCCTCAGCGCCGGCGGGGACGACTCGCCCTGGTCGGCCAAGGTGTCCTTCACCCCGGATCCGGGCCGGACGCTGACGATCGTGGCCTCCACCGGCGGCCACGTCGCCGACGTGGAGCGCTTCGCCGTGACGGGCGTGACCATCGCGCGCTAGAGGCGTGATCGTCAGAAGCCGAAGCCATGACGGGGCCGCTTGCTAGCATGCCCCGTTATGGAACTGCGGCAGCTCGAATACCTGGTGGCCGTCGCCGAGGAGGCCGGCTTCACCCGGGCCGCCGCCCGCCTGCACGTCGCCCAGCCCGGCGTGAGCGCCCAGGTCCGCCAGCTCGGGGAGTCCCTGTTCGACCGGACAGGGCGGACGGTGCGCCTGACCGCGGAGCCGAGCACGCGCGCCAGGATGGGGCTGGCCTGGCGGTCGGACGCCCCGAAGAGCCCCGCCGCGCGGGCCTTCCTCGACCACGCCCGCCGCCATCTGCCCGACCTCCCCTCTCCGCCGCGATGCGCGACGCCCTCGACGAGACGCTCCGGCCCCACCTGACCTCTGGACGTCCACGACGCTCGCGTTGAAATCTGGACCGACGCCCCCGGTGACAAGGGATGATCGGACTGCTGACGACCCTCCGGTCACCGGGCGCGCGGTGACCGCAAAGCATCGAGGTGCCCATGAGCCAACTGGAGAACGTCTCCCCGGAAAGCGGGCCGCTGGCCGAACTCGCCAAGAAGTACGGGCTCCGCCCCGCCATAGCGCGCCCGAGGTTCCCCGTCTACCTGCGCCACCTGTGGGACCGGCGGCACTTCGTCCTGACGTACGCCACCTCGCGCAACGTCTCGAAATACTCCGGCTCGGCGCTGGGTCAGCTGTGGCAGGTCATCACCCCGCTGCTCAACGCGGCCATCTACTACGTGATGTTCGGCCTCATCCTGGGCGGCAGCAAGAACATCCCCAACTACCCGGCCTTCCTGCTGACGGGCATGTTCGTCTTCACCTACACGCAGCGCACCGTCACCGCCGGCGCCAAGTCGATCTCCGGCAACCTGTCGCTGATCCGAGCCCTGCACTTCCCGCGCGCCTCGCTGCCGCTGGCGTACACGATCCAGGAGCTGCAGCAGCTGGTCATCTCCATGGGCGTGCTCCTCGTCATCGTGGTGCTCACGGGGGAGCTGCCCACCTGGGCCTGGCTCATGATCCCGGTGGTGCTGGTGCTGCAGACGATGTTCAACATCGGGGCCGGCCTCATCCTGGCCAGGCTGGGCTCCTCGATGCGCGACCTCAACCAGTTGCTGCCGTTCATCATGCGCACCTGGCTGTACGCCTCGGGCGTCTTCTTCGCCATCCACGACAAGGTCGTCAACAGCGCGGGGCTACCCGAGTGGGTGGCCACCGCGATGTACCTGAACCCGGCCGCCTCCTACATCGAGTGGATGCGCGACATCCTCCTCCGCAACCACACCCCGCCGCAGATGGTGTGGGTGTCGTGCACGTGCTGGGCGGTGGTCGCGCTCGTCGCCGGCTTCTGGTATTTCTGGCGGGCCGAGGACAGGTACGGGCGGGGCTGACGGCGCCCGGCCGGACGCGATGGCGCCGGCCGGGCCGGACGGGGACCCTCAGTTGCCTCCTCCGCCGCCGCAGCCGCCACCCCCTCCTCCGCCACCTGAGTCGCCCCCGCCGTAGCCTTTCTCGC
>NZ_VCJS01000039.1 GCF_005893125.1 Nonomuraea basaltis
AGCGGCCGGTGGGGTCGGGTTCGCGGCGCTGGCGTTCCTGCACGCCGACGTCCGGCCCGGCATCGACTACCTGCTCGGCCTGCTCGGGTTCGGCGCGCAGGTCGAGGGGGCACGGCTGGTCATCACCGGCGAGGGGTCGCTGGACGAGCAGTCGCTGCGCGGCAAGGCGCCGATCGGCGTGGCGCAGGCGGCGGCCAGGGCGGGCGTGCCCGTGGTGGCCGTCTGCGGGCGGCGTACGCTGTCCGACGCCGAGCTGAAGGCCGCCGGCATCGAGGCCGCCTACGCCCTCACGGACCTGGAGCCCGACCCCGCCCGCTGCATGTCGGAGGCCGGGCCCCTGCTCGAACGCCTCGCCGCCAAGATCGCCGCCGACCACCTCGGAGGAAACGGATGACCCAGCTGGACCTCGTGATCCGATCCCGCCGGACCGTCACGCCGGAAGGCGAGCGGGCGGCCGCGGTGGGCGTACGGGGGGAGAAGATCACCGGCCTGTACGCGTACGACGCTCCGCTCGGCGCCGCCGAGGACATCGACCTGCGCGACCTGGCGCTGCTCCCCGGCCTGGTCGACACGCACGTCCACGTCAACGAGCCCGGGCGCACGCACTGGGAGGGGTTCGACTCGGCGACCAGGGCGGCGGCCGCCGGGGGCGTCACGACGATCCTCGACATGCCGCTCAACTCGCTCCCGCCCACCGTCACCGTGGAGGCGTTCGAGACCAAGCTGAAGGCCGCGCGGGGGCAGTGCCATGTGGACGTCGGGTTCTGGGGCGGGGCCGTGCCCGGGAACGTCAAGGACCTGGCGCCGCTGCGCGAGCGCGGCGTGTACGGGTTCAAGTGCTTCATGTCGCCGTCGGGCGTGGACGAGTTCCCGCCGCTGGAGACGGCCGAGCTGCGGCTGGCGCTGGAGGAGATCGCCGGGTTCGGCGGGCTGATGGTGGTCCACGCCGAGGATCCGGGGCTGCTTCGGGAGCCGGATGGCCCGACATATCAGGAATTTCTGGAATCGCGGCCGGGGGCGTCGGAGCGGCGCGCCGTTCAGCGGGTCGTGGACCTGGCCGGGGAGATCGGCGCGCGGGTGCACATCCTGCACGTCTCCAGCGCCGACTGCTTGGAAGTGCTGGAGGCGGCCCAGGCGGGCGGCGTGGCGGTCACGGCCGAGACGTGCCCGCACTATCTGACGCTGGCGGCCGAGCAGGTGCCCGAGGGGGAGACCGCGTACAAGTGCTGCCCGCCCATCCGCTCCGAGGCCAACCGCGACCTGCTGTGGGACGGGCTGGCCAGGGGGGTGCTGAGCTGCGTCGTGTCGGACCATTCGCCGTCGCCGGCCGACCTGAAGGTGCCCGACTTCGCCGCCGCGTGGGGCGGCATCGCCTCGCTCCAGCTCGGGCTGGCCGCGATCTGGACGGAGGCGTCACGCAGGGGGTACGGGCTGGGCGACGTGGCGCGCTGGATGTCGGCCAATCCGGCAGCAATGGCCGAAATTTCCGGAAAAGGAGGTATAAAGCCGGGTAATGATGCTGATTTGGTCGCCTTCGATCCCGCCGCCGACCACCCCGTGGACGCCGCCCGCCTCCATCACAAGAACCCGGTCACCCCATACCATGGCCGCGTGCTCAAGGGCGCCGTACTGACGACCTGGCTACGCGGCCGGCCTGTGGACGGCATACCGCACGGACGATTCCTGCCGGGAGACCGGCAGACGTTGGGAGAGACGTAAATGTCGCGCTTCACCACCCTGCCCGACCTCGCCCTGCGGACCCTCGGCGGCTCCGTCGTGGCGGCCAACGACGAGTCGTTCGCCGAGAAGGAGAGCCTGATCAGGCCGGGGCGGCCCGGCTTCCAGGCGGAGACGTTCGGCAGCAAGGGGCAGGTGTACGACGGCTGGGAGACCCGGCGGCGCCGCGAGCCCGGACACGACTGGGCGCTGGTACGGCTCGGCATCCCCGGCGTGATCCGCGGCGTGGTGATCGACACGGCCTGGTTCAAGGGCAACTACCCGCCCCACGCCTCCGTCGAGGCCGCGGCCGTGGACGGCTTTCCGTCACCGGCCGAGCTTCTGACGGCCGACTGGGTGCAGATCGTCCCGAGAGTCGAGCTCAAAGGGGACGCGGAGCACCACTTCGACGTCGCCGACGAGGGCCGCTACACGCACGTGCGGCTGAACATCCACCCCGACGGGGGCGTCGCCCGCCTCCGCGTGCACGGCGAGCCCCGGCCCGACCTGTCCGTGTACGAGGGGCTCGGCCTCGACCTGGCCGCGCTCCAGAACGGCGCCCTGGCCACCGCCTGCTCCGACGAGTTCTACTCGGCCCCCAACAACGTCATCGCCCCCGGACTCGCCCGCCACCAGGCGGAGGGCTGGGAGACCGCCCGGCGCAGGGACGGGGGCAACGACTGGCTCGTCATCCGGCTGGCGGGGCGCGGCCTGATCCGGCTCGCCGAGATCGACACCACGAACCTGCTGTTCAACGCGCCTGGGGCGGTGTCGCTGACGGGACTGGACGGGGAGGGTGAGGGCGCGCGCAAGATCGAACTACTCTCCAGGACAAGGCTCCAACCGGACACCGCACACCGCTTCAGACTGGATCACACCGACCCGGTCACGCACGTCAGGGTCGACATCTACCCGGACGGCGGCCTCGCCAGAGTCCGCCTCCACGGCCACCTCACCTAACCCGCCTCGGCCCCACCGACACGCTCACCTCGGCCGCCCGTGGCACTGACGCCCGGCGGGACGCGGGCCCGGTCGGCGCCGAGTTCGACCAGCGCACTCTACGGGCCGGGCAGCCGGGGCGGGGCGTCAGTGCCAGAGGTAGACGGTGATGCCGGGTGGGCGTTCGCTGTTGGGCAGGGGCCGCTGGTACTGCACCACTCCGCGGTTCCCGAGCCGCTGCACCCGCACCTTGAACCCGGCCGCCTCCAGTTCCGCCCTGGCGTCCTTGACGTCCTTACCGGTCACCCCGGGCACCACCGTGAACTGCTGATCGTCGCGAGCCTCGTTGTCACCCCGGCCGAACCAGTCCCAGAAGTCCGTCTGGCACCGCGCCACCGTGACCATGACCTGCGCGCCCCTGTCGACCTCGGACTTGGCCTTGGGCGCCTGGGCGATCACCGTGCACGGCTCGGCGTCGTCGTCCACCTCCTGGACCTGCACCTGGAAGCCCTGCCCGCCCAGGTAAGCGGCCGCCTCGTCCTTCCCCATGCCGTTCACGTCGGGCATGACCATCCCGGCGCTCACGAAGATGTCGACCTTCGCGCCTTCCTTCACCTTCTCGGCCACCTGCGGCGAGGTACGGATCACCTTGTCGCGCTCGACCTCCGTGTTGGCCAGCCGCTTGACCGAGCCCACGGTGAGCCCGGCAGCGGCGATCTTGGCCCGGGCGTCGTTGCCCGTCATGCCCGTCACGTCGGGCACGACCACGCGCTTGGGCCCGAGCGAGGGCACCAGCGTGATCGTGGTGCCGTCGTCCACCTCGCTCTTGGCCACCGGGTCGGTGCTGAGGACCAGCCCCTCGGCCACCTTCTCGTCGTGCTTGCCCGCGGCCTTCTTGATTGTGAAGCCGAGCCTGGTGGCCTTGTTCTCGGCCAGCGCCATGTCCGTGCCGACCAGGTCGGGGACGGTGACCTTCTCACTCTGGGAGAAGTACCAGCCGGTCAGCCCGACCGCGACCACCATCACGGCCGCCAGAATCACCAGGAACCAGTTCGGCCGGAAGCCGCGCCGCTCCGGCACCTCGACCCGTGGCTGGATCAGCGTGTGGGCGGGCGCCGCGTGCGGCGAGGCGGCCGGGGGCCTGGTGTGGGGCTGGGACGGCCCCTGCGGCTGCGGGCGCCCGTGCGGCTGGGAGTAGTGTCCGTGCGGCTGGGAGTGCGACATCGGCGGATTGGTCATCCGCGGCAGCATCCGGTGTGCGTCCACGGCCGCGACGAGCATGGCGGTCGCGTCCGCCGGACGGTCATGCGGCTCGCGCGCCGTCGCGTGCGCCACCAGCGTGTCGACCAGCGGCGGAACGTCCGGGATCACCGACGACGGCGCCGGCACGGTGTCGTGAACGTGCCGGTACGCCACCGACATCGGCGTCTCGCCGTCATACGGCTGCTGCCCCGTCACCAGCTCGAACAGCATGATGCCCGCGGAGTAGACGTCGCTGCGCACGTCGGCGGCGCCGGTCATGACCTGCTCGGGCGCCATGTAGCCGATCGTGCCGATCATCACGCCGGTACGGGTCTGGTTCGTCGCCTCGATGGCCCTGGCCAGGCCGAAGTCGACGACCTTGACCCGGCCGTCGTCGGTCATCAGGACGTTCTCGGGCTTCACGTCGCGGTGCACCATCCCGGCCTGGTGGGCCGCGCCGAGGGCGGCGAGCACCGGGATCATGATTTCGAGCGCCTCGCGGGCGGGCAGCCTGCCGCGATCGCGCAGGATGTCGCGCAGCGTCTTGCCCGGCACGTACTCCATCGACAGGTAGACGACGTCGTTGTCGGTGCCCTGGTCGAAGACGTGCACCACGTTGGGATGGGAGAGACTGGCAACCGACTTCGCCTCGCCGATGAACCTCCGGACGAACGCCGGGTCCTCGGCGAGCGAGCGATGCATGACCTTCAGCGCCACCGTCCGGTCGAGCCGGATGTCCAGCGCGAGGTAGACGGTCGCCATACCGCCCCGGGCGATCCGGCTCTCGATGCGATAGCGCCCATCGAGGAGCCGCCCGACCAGGGGGTCCGCAGTCGTCGTGTCCACCCCGCTGAGTTTACGGGCGTTTTGCCACTGGGAGGGCCCGACCACCCGAAACCGATGCGGAGCCGTGCTCCATGGAACGTGCCCACACTCGGCGAAGCGGACATAGCCCCACCTGTGTCACGGTGTCCCCGGTTTCGGGCGGCGTCACGGCGTCATCGGGGAGGAGGCCTCGGCGTAGCGCCGGCGCGGGATGCGGCCCGCCTGCCGCGCCAGCCGCCCCGCCACGACCGCGGACTTCATGGCCGCCGCCATGAGATCGGGCCGCTGCGCCCGGGTCACCGCGGTGGCCAGCAGTACGGCGTCGCAGCCCAGCTCCATCGCCAGCGCGGCGTCGCTGGCCGTGCCGATGCCCGCGTCGAGGATCACCGGCACCGAGGCGGCCTCCACGATCAGTTCGATGTTGTGCGGGTTGCGGATGCCCAGCCCCGAGCCGATCGGGGCGCCCAAGGGCATCACGGCCGCGCAGCCGGCCTGCTCCAGCCGCCGCGCGAGCGCTGGATCGTCGCCGATGTACGGCAGCACCACGAACCCGTCCGCCACCAGCCGCTCGGCCGCGTCGAACGTCTCGATCGGGTCGGGCAGCAGTGTCCGCTCGTCGGCGATGACCTCCAGCTTGATCCAGTTCGTACCGAGCGCCTCTCTGGCCAGCCGCGCCGTCAGCACGGCCTCGCCCGCGGTGAAGCAGCCGGCCGTGTTCGGGAGCACCTTGATGTCCCGCCTGCGCAGCACGTCGAGCACGGAGCCGCGGGAGCTCGGGTCGAGCCGCCGCATGGCCACCGTGGTCAGCTCGGTGCCGGACGCGGCCAGCGCCTGGTCGAGCACCTCGAGGGAGGGCGCGCCGCCGGTCCCCATGATGAGGCGGGACGAGAACTTCTCCCCGGCGATGACGAAGTCATCGGAAGAATCGTCTCTTCCGTGCCTTTGGGGGCATGCGGGGGCCTGCCCCCGCAGATCATCCACCTTGCACCGCCGTCAGAACCTCCACGCGGTCGCTGTCGCTGAGCGCCGTCGTCTCCCACGCGCTCCGCATGACCACCTCGTCGTTCACGGCCACGGCCACTCCGGTGGTGGCCACGGTCAATGTGCTCACGGCCTGCGCCACGGTCATTCCGTCGGCGACCTCGTGCGCGGCCCCGTTGATCATCACAATCATGAAATTTCCCGAAACCTCCCCGGCGAGCACAACGCCGCCAGCTCACCCTCTTCGCCGCTCGCGCCCTCCACCAGCAGGGCCGCCGTGAGCGGCGTGAGCAGCACGCCGCCCCGGTGGTGCCCGGTGGCCAGCGCGAGCCCCGGCGTCCCGCTCGGGCCGATGATCGGCAGGTTGTCCGGCGTACCCGGCCGCAGCCCCGCCACCACGTCGGCGACCTCCAGCTCGGTCACGCCCGGCACCAGCTCCCTGGCGTCACGCAGCAGCTGGTAGAGCCCGCCCGCCGTCACCGTGGTGTCGAACCCCAGCTCCTCCTGGGTGGCCCCGACCACCAGCTCGCCGTCGCCGCGGGGCACGAGGTAGACGTAAGAGCCGTGCACGGTGCCGCGTACGCACCGGCTGAGCAGCGGCCGCGGGGAGCGCAACCGCATGATCTGCCCCTTGACCGGCCGCACCGGCACCTCGGCCAGCTCGCCGCTCCAGGCCCCAGCCGCCAGGACGACCCGCTCCGCCCGGATCTCGGACGGCGTCTCGCCTCCGTCTGGTGGCGGCTCGAGGCGTACACCGACGACCCCGCCGTCGTCCTCGCGCAGGAGGCCGCCGGCGCGGGCCCGTATCAGCGGCACGTTCAGCCGGTCCAGGGCGGCGAGCAGCGCCGATGTCACACGGCGCGGGTCCACCCAGGCGTCACCGGGGGCCAGCAGCCCGCCGCGCACCGAGGGGGCCAGCATGGGCTCCAGACGGCGGCACTCGCGCCCGGTCAGCCGCTCGACCGGCAGGCCCAGCTTCTCCATGAACGCCGCCAGCTCGTCCAGCGCCGCCAGATCGTCGGCACCGAACGCCACGTCGAGCGTCCCGTCGGCACGGAGGTCAAGTGCCCGTCGCGCCCCGTCCCCGATCCCGGCCCCGCCGAAGAACCCGAGACCCGGCGTGCCGGCGGCTCCCTCGTGCCCGCCGTCATCTGTGAGCCCGCCGTCGTGCGGAACGCCGGCCGTCGTGAGGCCGGCGTCCTCGGCCAGTTCGGCGGCGAACGCGGGCCAGCGGCGCAGCGACGCCATCCCCAGCCGCAGCAGCGGCGCCTCCGTATAGGTGACCTCGCTGACCGGGGCCAGCATCCCCGCCGCCGCGTGCGACGCCCCCGAGGCCGGAGCCGGATCCACCACGGTGACCGGCCGCCCCGCGCGGGCCAGCCGCCATGCGATGGCCAGCCCGACGATCCCGCCGCCTACGATCACATCCACATGCGCTCCCTTCGCCGGCATGATCCGGATCAGGTGTCTTGCGGTCGAAGGCCCGTGAAGCCTTCCTCTCAGCCCGGTTATGGCCGGACTCCCGCGCGTCTTACCTCCACAGCCTACGGCCTCGGTGCGACGCCGTAGTACACCCCCCGTTATGGTCATGAACGTGAACCATGTCGTGGTGGTAGGAGCGGGCCTGGCCGGAGTACGCACGGTGGAGGCGCTGCGCGGGCGGGGATTCGACGGCAGGATCACCTTGATCGGGCAGGAGCGGCACCGCCCCTACGACCGCCCGCCGCTGTCGAAGAGCGTGCTGCTCGGCGACGCCGACTCGAGCTTCGTCGACACCGACCTGACCGCCCTCGACGTCGCCTTCCGGCCGGGCGTCAGCGCCAAGGCGCTGCGCGAGGGCGTCGTCGAGACGACCGAGGGCGAGGTCGGCTACGACGGCCTGGTCATCGCCACCGGAGCCGAGCCGATCACGCTGCCCGGCGACGGCCCCCAGCATGTGCTGCGCACCCTCGACGACGCTCACGAGCTCAGGGCCAGGCTCGTGCCGGGCGCCAGGGTCGCGGTCATCGGCGCCGGGTGGATCGGCGCCGAGGTGGCCACCGCCGCCCGCCGCGCCGGCTGCGCGGTCACGGTGATCGAGGCCGCCTCCACCCCGCTCGCGACCGCCGTCGGCCCGGAGATCGGGGTCCGCACCGAGCGCTGGTACGACGGCATCGACCTGCGCCTCGACACCATGGTCCGCTCCGTGGACGAGGGCGGCGTGCAGCTGGTGGACGGCGAGTTCGTGGCGGCCCACGTGGTCGTCACCGGCATCGGCGTGCGACCGGCCGTCGAATGGCTGGCCGACGCCGACATCGACCTGCACAACGGCGTCGTCGTCGACGAGCACCTGCGGACCTCCCTGCCCGGCGTGGTCGCCGTCGGCGACTGCGCCGCCTGGTGGTCGCGCCGCTTCCAGGCCAGGCTCAGGGTCGAACACTGGGACACCGCGCTCAACGCCCCCGAGGTCGCCGCCGTGACCCTGCTGGGGGAGGACGCGGTGTACGACCCGGTGCCGTACTTCTGGTCGGAGCAGTTCGGCCACATGGTCCAGTACGCCGGCCACCACCCGGCGGGCGAGCGCCTCCTCTACCGCGGCGACCCGGAGGGCAAGTGGTCGGCCGTCTGGCTCACCGCCGACGGCCGCATGGCCGCGGTGTTCGCCGTGGACCGGCCGCGGGATCTCGTACAGGGACGCAGAATCATCGGCGCCGGCCACCGACTTGACGCGGAACGCCTGGTAGATCCAGATGTCCCCCTACGAGATTGTGTTGTTTGAGCAAGCACGGCATGTGGTAGTTGTGGTCTCGTGACGCTTTCTGTTGCACAGATCGACCGGGAGACCGACCAGCTCGTTAACGAGTGGCTCACGCTCCCCGAAGTGGCCTCGCGCCTCGACCTTTCGATAGGCCGGGCCAAGCAACTCGTCAAGGACCGCAAGCTCCTGGGCGTGCGCCGCGGGAGCGGCGGCCCACAGGTGCCCGCGGTGTTCCTCGACGGAAAGGACGTGATGAAGGGCCTGCCCGGCACACTGACCGTGTTGCAGGACGCCGGCTACGACGACGTCCAGGCGCTGCGCTGGCTCTTCACACCCGACGAGTCGCTGCCGGGGTCGCCCATCGAGGCGATCAAGGCCGGCCGTCATACGGAGGTCAAGCGGCGTGCCCAAGCCCTCGCTTTCTGAGGCGCGCCTCTATCTCTGCACGGACGGCCGCCGCGACCGCGGCGACCTGGCAGAGTTCCTCGACTCGGTGCTGGCCGGCGGTGTGGACATCATCCAGCTGCGGGAGAAGGGCCTGGAGGCACGCGAAGAACTCGCGCTCCTCGAAGTCTTCCGCGACGCCTGCGACCGGCACGGCAAACTACTGGCCGTCAACGACCGGGCGGACATCGCGTACGCCGCCCGGCCCGACGTGCTCCACTTGGGGCAGGACGACCTTCCTGTGACGGTCGCGCGAGAGATACTCGGCGACGACATCGTCATCGGACGGTCCACCCACTCCGCCGCCGAGGCTTCCGCCGCGGCGGTGGAGGAGGAGGGCGTCGACTACTTCTGCTGCGGCCCTGTCTGGCCCACGCCGACCAAACCCGGCCGCCCGGCTCCTGGCCCGTCGCTGCTCCGGTACGCGGCGTCGCTGGAGACGACACGGCCGTGGTTCGGGATCGGCGGCATCGACCTCGCCAACCTCGACGAGGTCATGTCGTACGGGGCTCGCCGGGTCGTGGTGGTACGGGCCATCACGGACGCCGACGACCCGGGCGCGGCCGCGGCGGAATTCGCCAAGCGCCTGTCCGCCGGCGCCCGCTGACCTGGGGCCTCCGGAGCTCAGCGGTCACGGCCTGCCGCTGCTGCCGTGGCCTGTGCCCGGTGGCGCCGCGGGTGCGCGGTGCCGGAAAGTCAGGTTTTGCGGGATGTGGCGGCGATGGCGAGTTCGGTCAGGGCGGTGCGGGCCTCGGCCGTGACGGGGGCCTGGTCGAGCGCGGTCAGCGCATCGCCCAGGTAGCCGGTGATCAGGTCCTCGCATTCCTGCAGCGCCCCCGTGTCCTCGATGATCCGGCGCAGCGTGCCCACCCCCCGCTCATCCAGCCCGGGATCGCCCAGCAGCCGCCGGACGGTCTCCGCGTCGGCGGCGGAGGCGGCCGCCAGCGTACGGGCCACGAGCATCGTCCGCTTGCCCTCGCGCAGGTCGTCCCCCGCGGGCTTACCGGTCTGCGCCGGGTCGCCGAACACGCCGAGGATGTCGTCGCGCAGCTGGAACGCGATCCCCACCCGCCTGCCGTAGCCGGTGCACAGGTCGTCCATCCACGGCAGGAGCTCCCGGGCCGCGAGCACGAGGCCGAGCCTGAGGGGCTGCTCCACCGAGTACTTGCCGCTCTTGAACAGCGCCACGCGCAGGGCCGACTCGAACGTGTTCTCCCCGTGCGCCTGCTCCAGCAGGTCCAGATACTGCCCGCACATCAGCTCGGTGCGCATGTGGTCGTGCACGGGCTGGGCGGCCTCCAGGGACTCGGCCGGCAGGCCGCTGGTGCGCCACATCTCGCCCGACCAGATCAGCAGCAGGTTGCCGAGCAGGATCGCCGCGCCCTCGCCGAACTGCGCCGCGGAGCCGTGCCAGCCGGCCTTCTCGTGCATCGTCTGGAAGCGGCGGTGCGCGGCCGGCATGCCCCTGCGCAGGTCGCTCTTGTCCATCACGTCGTCGTGCACCAGCGCGCTGGCCTGCAGCAACTCCAGCGAGCCCGCCGCGGTGAAGATCTCGGGCACGTCCGTGCCGCCCGCGCCGCGCCAGCCCCAGTAGCAGAACGCGGGCCGCAGCCGCTTCCCGCCGGACAGCAACTCGCCGGCGGCCGTGCGCAGCGGCTCCAGATCGGGGTCGCCGGGGGCGGGCAGCTGCCGTCCGACGAACTCGCCCAGGGCACGCTCCACCTGCGTGCGCAGGGTGTCCATGCTCGCGGCGTCAGTGGTCATGTCTTGAGACTAGTGGCCGGGCGGACACACGCCGATCCCGGCTCATGTACAGCGCCGCCATACTGCGCGCGGCCGGTGCCCGCTCGCCTCACCGCGCGCGTTCGTCACCTGTGGGCAGGGCCGAGTGCCTGTAGCCTTGGAGCCATGGCGCTTGGTCGACCCTCCGTCCTGCCCGATCGTGTTCCCACCGTCCGCGACATGCTCGCCGCCGGTGGCCGCACGTTCTCCTTCGAGTTCTTCCCCCCGAAGACCGACGAGGGCGAGCGGCAGCTGTGGCGGGCGATCAGGGAGCTGGAGTCGCTGCGGCCGACGTTCGTGTCGGTGACGTACGGCGCCGGCGGCACCACCCGGGACCGGACGGTCGGCATCGTGGAGCGGATCGCCCACGACACCACGCTCACGCCGGTGGCGCACTTCACCGCGGTCGACCATTCCATCCGGGAGCTGCGCCACCTGGTCGGGCGCCTGGCCGACGCCGGGGTGCGCAACATCCTGGCCGTCCGCGGCGACCCCCCCGGCGACCCGACCGGCGAGTGGATCCAGCACCCCCAGGGCGTGCTCTACGCCGAGGAGCTGGTGCGGCTGATCCGGCAGGCGGGTGACTTCTGCGTCGGCGTGGCCGCCTTCCCCTACAAGCACCCGCGCTCACCGTCCATCGAGTCCGACACCGATTACTTCGTGAGCAAGTGCCGTGCCGGGGCGGACTACGCGATCACGCAGATGTTCTTCCAGGCCGAGGACTACCTGCGGCTGCGGGACCGGGTGGCGGCCAAGCGGTGCGACACGCCGATCATCCCGTGCATCATGCCGGTGACGCAGATGAGCACGATCGCGCGGTCGGAGCAGCTGTCGGGGGCGCCGTTCCCGCCTGACGTGGCGGCCCGCTTCGAGGCGGTGGCGGACGATCCGGCGGCGGTGCGGCGGCTGGGCATCGACCACGGGGCGGAGCTGTGCCAGCGGCTGCTGGATGAGGGCGCGCCGGGCATCCACTTCATCACCTTCAACCGCTCAAGCGCGTCCCGCGAGGTGTTCCAACGCCTCTCGTCCGTTCCGCTTTCCGCTTGATCAAAACCTCAGATTTTCTTTGATCAAAGCCTTCATGCTTTACGGCCGGCCAACGGCACCCAGACGCCGATCAGGGTTGAGGGCCTCCAGGGAGACGGTTTCTGACCCCGCACGGGGCTGGGCGCCGTTACGACGCCACCTTGGCCTTGAAAGTGCTTCGACGTCGGGCCCGTCACCCGCCCGCAGGGGGACCGGGCGGGTGACGGGCAGGGGATAGTGGACGAAGGGTAAAGCGTCCGTCACTTTCTGTCATGACCGATGCCCATAGTCATGGCGCAGTAAACCCCTGAGTCACGGTTTCATCAGGAGTAACGCTCAGGGCATGGGGAGAGGGCGGCCCGCGATCGCGTACTCCTCGAAGCCTCCGGGGAAGATGAACCTCGTCAGGAGGTCCGTGAAGCCGAGGCTGGCGTAGAGGTGGCGGGCGGCTGTGGGGCCGTCGTGGGTGGACAGGACGGCCGTGCGCTCGTGGCGGCCCGCGCACAGGGTTCTGATCATGGCGCGGCCGATGCCCTTGCCCTGGTATTCGGGATGGACGTGGATCTCGGCCAGCTCGAACGCGTGCCCCAGCCAGGCGTTGGCGACCTCCCGGCCCGACTGCTCCGTGAGCGCTCTGAGCACCACGTCGTGCCACCACTGCCCGGGCGCGCCGCGGAAACCGTACGCGAAGCCGACGATCTGGGGTTCCAGGCCGCCCGGGGATAGGGATGAATCACGCAATTCTGCGAAATAACACTGAAAATGGGGATATGTCGCGTGATTTCGCATGATGGTCTTGCGGCCGGTGATCTGGTCCTCGGGCGGGTTCATCGCTGCCGTGTAAATCTCGATCACCGTCTCCAGCCGCTCGGTGAACTCGGCCGGCCCCGCCCCGCGAAACTCGATCACCTGTCGCACACTACTCGACGTCCACCGGGGTGCCCCCGGTGATGCGTACCAGCTCGTCAAAGGTGGTCGGGAACACCGTCAGCGGATGCCCCCCGGCCGCCCACACCACCTCGTGCTTGCTCAGCCAGTTGTCCACCAGGGTCCGCACCGGGGCCGGGTGCCCGACCGGGGCGACACCGCCGATGGGCTGGCCGGTCGCGGCCCTGACGAACTCGGGGGTCGCGCGGCGTACCCGCTGGACGCCCGCCGTGCGGGCGATCAGCTCCACGTCCACGCGGTGCGCGCCGCTTGTCAGCACGAGCAGCGGCTCGCCGTCGGCGTCGAAGATCAGGCTGTTGGCGATCGCCCCGACCTCGCAGCCCACCTGAGCGGCGGCGGTCGCCGCCGTGGGCGCCTTCTCCGGCAGCACGACGATCTCGCCGGTCGCCCCCAGCTCCCGCAGCGCGGATTCCACAAGAACGGCATTTGCCGGCAACTTCTCAGACATGGAGACACTCTAAACAGATTGAGCGCTTGATTACCGGTTCATGGGCATTGGTGTAGTGTCCACTGATCTGTTGTTCGATGGCATGAGAGGTGGTACGGGGTGCGGGGTCGACGGCTGCCCGGCGTGGCTGCTCTCTTGACGGCTGGAGCCGTCGTGCTCTCGGGCTGCGGTACGCAGGCGCCGCAACGCGCGCAGGCGTCGCCGGTCTTCACCAAGGCGGTCGCCGCCGCCTCGCCTGCCGCCGCGGGCGCCCAGTCCGGCCCGGCCGCCGCCACGGTCACCGCGCCGCGCAAGACGCTCAAGCTGGGCGCCAAGGGCAAGGCCGTCACCTGGATGCAGAAGCGCCTGACCGAGCTGGGCTACCGGCCGGGCAAGTCCGACGGGCAGTACGGCGGCACGACGCTGGCCGCCGTATGGGCGTTCCAGAAGGTCAACGGCATCAAGCCGGCCAGCACGATCGCCGAGCGCACGTGGGCGGCCCTGGAGAGCCCGAAGTCGCCCAAGGTCCTGGTCAAGAACGGCGAGCCGACCCGCGCCGAGGTGAACCTGACCAAGCAGATCATGGTCATGTACGTCGGCGGCGAGCCGAAGCTGATCACCCACGTCTCGTCCGGCAGCGGCATCCCGTACTGCGAGACCACCACCTGGCAGGGCAAGGAGCAGCGGTTCTGCGGCTCGGCCACTACGCCGACCGGCAATTACCAGACGACGTGGCGCAAGAGCGGCTGGCACAAGTCGTACCTCGGCCAGCTCTACAACCCGATCTTCTTCAACGGTGGCATCGCCTTCCACGGCGCGCTGTCGGTGCCGCTCTACCCGGCCTCTCACGGATGCGTGCGCATGCCGATGAACGTGGCCGTGGAGCTGCCCGGCATGCTCGGCAAGGGCGTCCCGGTCCACGTCCGGGGCAAGTTCAAGCGTCCCTGAGCGTTACGGGCCCCGCCTGACATAGGCCTCTTACACGTCGTCCGGGTGGACGGCGTCCCAGCTCTCGCGGGCGTCCTCGATGGCGTCCTTGTGCTCCCGGGACCAGCCGGCCAGGTGCTCGACGGCCTCGGCGAGGCTGCGCCCCATCGGCGTGAGCCGGTATTCGACCTGCGGCGGGATCGTCGGGTACGCCGTGCGTTCGGCCAGCCCGTCCCGGCACAGCCGCCGCGTCGTCAGCGTCAGCATCCGCTGGGAGATGCCGGGAATCGCCCGGTGCAGCTCCCTGAACCGCCGCACCCCCTTGGCCAGCTCCACCATCACCAGCACCGTCCACTTGTCGCCGATCCGGTCGAGCACGTCGCGGATCCCGCAGTCATCGTCCCCGCACGGGCCGCTGACCTGGGGGGTTACGTCCGTGTGCGTGACTGACATAAGAGTGCCTCCTTACGGGGGGCGCCGGAGCGCGCCCATGCTGGGGCCGTTCAGCTGTTTCACCTGCGACTCACACATTAGGGGTGTCTGATGATTCTCGTTACGGGCGTGTCCGGGGCGTTGGGCGGCGCGATCCTCGACGGGCTGCGAGGCGTGCCGGGGCTGGAGGTGGCCGGCGCCAGCAGTTCGGGCGACGGCACGGCGGCGCGGCCGGCCGACTTCGACCGGCCGGAGACGCTGGAGGCGGCTTTCGCGGGCGTGGACGTGCTGGTGTTCGTGTCGGCCGGGTACGCCGAGGACGACGTCGTCCTGGCCCGCCACGGCGCCGTGGTGCGCGCGGCCGGCGCCGCGGGCGTCCAGCACGTGATCTACACCAGCCTGGCCGGGTCCGGCGAGCGGCTCACCATCGCGCTCGCGCACCGGTGGACGGAGGCGCGGCTGGCCGAGGCGCCGTTCGACGTCACCGTCCTGCGCAACGGCCTGTACGCCGAGATTCCGGCCGGGCTGGCGCTCGCCGGTGCCGCGTTCGCGGCGGAGAGCGGGGTGTTCGCGGCGCCGTTCGGCGAGGGGCGGATGTCGGTGGTGGCGCGCGACGACCTGGCCGCCGTGGCCGTGCGGGTGGCCGCCGAGACCTGGTCGGATCTGGCGGCGGGGGCGCCCCGGCGGCACGCGGGCAGGACGTACGAGCTGGAGGGGGTGAGCGCGGTCGGCGGGCACGACCTCGCCGAGGTGCTGGCCGAGGTACTCGGCCGGCCCGTCGAGTACCGGACGGTGCCGCTGGGGGAGGTGCGGCCGCTGCTGGCCGGGCTGGAGCCGTACCAGGCGGGGCACACGGTCTCGACGTTCTCCAACATCAAAGCCGGCCTGCTGGAAGCCCGGCACGGCGACCTGCCCGCGTTCCTGGAGGCGCCGCGGCCGGTGCGGGACCTGATCGCGGCGGCGGTGAAGTCCGGCCTCCAGGGCTGACCTCACGGCACGGTGGGCGTGCTCTCCTCATCGCGTGCCGCCGCCCGCTCGCCCTTGCCGGACGCCGGCGCCAGTCCGATGCCCTGCGCCAGCCCTGCGGCCGGCAGGAGGAAGGCCGTGGCCGGCTGCCAGGAGGGAATGCCGGCCACGAAGTCGGCGGCATCGTAGAGGCCCGCGAGGCCGCTCACGGGATTGACGAACGCGACCAGGAATCCCAGCGCGTACGGCACGATCAGGAAGCCCGACAGGACCAGCAGGAACGCGCGTCCGCGGCCGCGCCGC
This sequence comes from Nonomuraea basaltis, assembly GCF_005893125.1. Taxonomy (GTDB): domain Bacteria; phylum Actinomycetota; class Actinomycetes; order Streptosporangiales; family Streptosporangiaceae; genus Nonomuraea; species Nonomuraea basaltis. The sequence goes on from NZ_VCJS01000039.1 coordinate 15,696, forward strand.
CGCAGGAGCACGCCGATGACCACGCCATCCGTACTCCTCTCGGCTCCGGGCTCGAGGATTCAGCTTGCCATCCCGGGCGGGTCGGCACGTACTCGAAAACCGGCCTTCTCGTCGAGGGACCGCAGGCCGGCCAGCGCCAGCTCGGCCGCGCGGCGAGCGGTGTCCCACATCTGGTCGAGCGACCGGTCGTTGCCCTGGTTCGCTATCACGGCGAGCTTGACCGAGCCGAACACCGAACCCACCGCGGCTGCGGCCTCCACCGTGTCCAGCCGGTCGGGGAACGCCTCCCGCAGCGCCTTCGCCAGCCTGAGCTGGCTGTCGAACAGCAGGTGCAGCGCCCGAGCCTGCAACGCCGGCTGGGTGAGCACGAGCCTCGTGCGCAGCGTCGCGTCCTCGAAGGTGAGGCCCTGGTCCTCGATCGCCCAGGTGAGGCTCTCGTTGACGACCCTGAGCAGCAGCTCGGTAGGCGACTCGCCGGGTCCCCTGGTGGCCAGCAGCGACACCGCCCGCTCGAGCCGATCCTGCCCGTCGTAGAAGACCACGTCCTCCTTGCTGGCGAAATAGCTGAAGAAGGTCCGGGTCGACACCTCGGCCTCTGCGGCGATCTCCGCGAGCGTGGTCTCGTCGTAGCCCTTCTCCTCGAACAGCCGGAGCGCCGCCTCGATCAGTGCCCGGCGTGTGCGCAGTTTCTTGCGCTCCCGCAGTCCCGCCATGGCGGAACTGTACTGTACGTCGCTTCATTTTTCATCCATTGAAGTTTTGCAGTGGTTGAGGTTTTCTGGAGGAACGAATCCGGAAAGGAGTCATGGCATGTCCGATCTGACCTTCCCCATCGCCCGGCAGCGTCCGCTCGACCCGCCCGACAAGATCACGGAGCTGCGACAACAGGGAACGATGCACCGCATGACGTACGCCGACGGCCACCTCGGCTGGCTCGTCACCGGCTACGCGGCGGCCCGCGCGGTGCTGGCGGACCCGCGCTTCAGCAACCGGCCGGAGAACATGCACCCGCCGATCCCCGCCAGGATGGAAATCAGGAGGTCGGACTTCCGGGTGCCGCCGGGGTTCTTCCTGCGCACCGACCCTCCGGAGCACACGCGCTTCCGCAAGCTGCTCACCGGGCAGTTCACCGTACGAAGGATGAAGCTGCTCGAGCCCAGGATCGAGGAGATCACCAAAGCCTGCCTGGACGACATGGAGGCCGCAGGCGGGCCCGTGGACCTGGTGCAGGCGTTCGCACTGCCGATCCCGTCGCTGGTGATCTGCGAGCTGCTCGGGGTCCCTTATGAGGACCGGGCGCGGTTCCACGAGGACGCCAAGGTGCTGGTCAACCTCGAGACCAAGGCCGAGGACGCGCTGGCGGCGCTGGGCAGCACCATGGCGTACCTGCACGGGCTGATCCAGCGCAAGCGCAAGGAGCCGGGCGACGACCTGCTCGGCGGGCTCATCGAGAGCGGGGAGCTCAACGACGAGGAGCTCACCGGGGTCGGGTTCCTGCTGCTGATCGCGGGCCACGAGACGACGGCCAACATGCTGGGGCTGGGGACGTACGCGCTGCTCACGAACCCCGACCAGCTCGCCGCCATGCGGGACGACCCGTCGGTGGTGGACAACGGTGTCGAGGAGCTGCTGCGGTACCTCACGATCATCCACCTCGGCCCGTTCCGGGTCGCCCTGGAGGACGTCGAGATCGAGGGCAACCTCATCAAGGCCGGTGAGGTGGTCGGCGTCCACCTGCCCGCCGTCAACCGCGACCCCTCGCGCTTCCCCGACGGTGAGACCCTCGACGTCAGCAGGTCCGCGAGCGGGCACGTCACGTTCGGCCACGGCATTCACCAGTGCCTGGGGCAGCAGCTCGCCCGCGCCGAGATGCGCATCGCCTACCCTGCGCTGCTGCGGCGCTTCCCTGGCCTACGCTTGGCCGTAACACCCGAGGAGGTGCCGATGCGCTCGGACATGAGCATCTATGGAGTGCACAGCCTCCCTGTCATTTGGTAGGTCACCATGGAAATCAAGGCAGATACGACGGTGTGCATCGGAGCGGGCATGTGCGCGCTGACGGTGCCGGAGGTGTTCGATCAGAGCGAGGACGAGGGCACGGTGGTGGTTCTGAAGAGCCCGGTGCCGGAGGAGCTGGAGGACGCCGTCCGCCGCGCCGTCACCTTGTGCCCGTCGGGCGCCATCTCCGCCTCCTGACGCCTGCCTGCCGCCCGGCACGGGCGCCCCGACCCCCCTGAAAGCAACCGCCGTCGCCGCAACCCGACCCTGCGGCGACGGCTTCCTCACGCCGGGGGCGGAGCGGGACCGGGATGGGAGAGCATGGGGACCCGAACAGGATGCTTCGGGTGGCGTGCCGGTCATTTCACTTCATGGTCATCGAACCTGTGTTCGTGGAACCAGTTGACACCGAGCGTGATCGAAATTATGTTCGATCTAGTGGCGGTGAGGCTCGCGGCTCAACGTCACCAGGACCTGGTCGCGGGCTGTTCGCTTCCCCAAGCGAGGCCCGCGGCCAGGCTCCACGGGCGAAGGGCGCGTCCTCGTCGTCGGCGGAGACGAGTGGGCGTGTCCTGGCCGGACGGGGAGAGGGGAAGCTCCTCGTCCGGCCAGCCTGGCGGAAATGTCGGTGGCGTCTGCAAGTGTTGGCTCCACCGGCGGAGACGCCGGCCGCCGCCCACGACTCCAAGGAGGCGCGCAAGATGGCACCAAGGCCTAGAGACACACCCGGGCCCCGGCTGTCGCCTGCGGTTCGGGCACACTTGACCGATTCACGTTCCTGCCTGACGGAGGCGAGCACTGCTCGCACCGCGGCATCCCGATATGTGGCAGCCCACCTGGCTGCCCTTCGAGCGGCAGCGGCGATCCTGGCCGCCCGTCCCCGTCCCACGGAGGGCCGCAGGCGCAGGCTGCGCAGCGCGTGGGAGCTGTTGCCGGAGGCCGAGCCGCACCTGGCCGAGTGGGCCGCCTACTTCTCGGCGAGCGCCGCCAAGCGCGCCGCCGCGGAGGCGGGCATGGTCAACAGGGTCAGCGCGGCCGACGCCGACGAGATCCTGGCCGAGGCGGAGACCTTCGTCTCCACGGTGGAAGACCTCCTGGGCGTCCCCGTCCAGCCCCAACTGCCGATCGACGTCCCACTCGCCGGCTGACTGCACGGCACGGCCGACCCCGGCCGACATGACCCGGCCGACCCCGGCGACGACGCGGGGCGGGCCGGCACCGGCGATGATGCCGGACCGGCCGACGCCGGCCGATCCCGCAGGCATGTGACGGCCAAGCCGCCTGAGCACTCCAGAAACGGCGCGAAGGAGCCCGCCGGCGCGGGGCGGGCTCCTTGCGGTCAAACGGCAGGGGTCAGAACGCCTCGACGGCCCGGCGGGCCTCCGCGTCGAGGACGCCCCAGCTGATGAGCTCCTCGGTCAGCTCGCTCGGCGACTTGTCGTAGATCACGGCCAGGGAACGCAGGTCCTCCTGGCGGATCGACAGGACCTTGCCGTTGTAGTCGCCACGCTGGCTCTGGATCGTGGCGGCGTATCGGGCCAGGGCCCCCGCCTTCTCCTTCGGCAGCGTCGCCAGCCTCTCCAGGTCGATCACAAGCTTGGGCGTCGGGCCGAGCGGGCTGGGCGCGGCGCCGCCCGGCAGTAGCTCGGAGACGGGCACCCCGTAGAAGTCGGCAAGCTCGGCAAGCTTCTGCACCGTGACCGCTCGGTCGCCACGTTCGTAGGAACCCACGACCACGGCTTTCCACCTGCCACGCGACTTCTCTTCGACTCCATGCAGGGACAGGCCCTGCTGGGTGCGGATGGCGCGGAGTCGTGCACCCAGCGACTTTGCGTACTCAGACGGCATCGTGTGGCCCCCCGGCTCTCGTGTTATCGCTCTCAGTAGATTGTGCTCCCTCGCGGCGAATGCCCGGGCCACCGGGGGTCTGGTGCCTGGCTCGGCACCATCGGTAGCCATGGCCCTGGGTTTACCCCAGAACGCCACGAGGTGTGGTTACGCACAGTGACGGTAAAGGGGTGGACGCCTAAGGTCAAGCTGATTGGAAAAAAGATGCCGAATCCGGTCCGGTAGGGAACGCCACAAACGCCTCTCATGTCCCGGTGGTAACGCTAATTCGTCACAGTTTGCCGACAGGGGCGGCCTTGTCAGAGCCGGCGGGAGAGAATCATGACAGGGCAGGTCGAGGCTCTTATGATCTTGAGGGAGGTGTCTCCGAGGAACACCCGCCTGAGCGGCCCGGTGTCACTCGAAGCGCATATGATCATCTCGCCAGGGAGCCACGAGGTCGCGCCGAGCGCCTGGGCGATGTTGCGGCCCTCCAGCACCTCGGCCTCCACACGCACCCGGCGCGCCTGCTCCCGCGCCGCCACGCGCAGGTCCCCCGCGGCGTGCTCGCGCAGGCGGGCGAGCATGTCCTCCTCGACCTTGGCGGGCCTGCCGCTGCTGACCACCAGCGTGACCAGCCGCAGCGGGACGTCGAGCGCCACGGCGGCCATGGCCGCGTCCTTGACGGCCGCGTCGCAACCGGGGCCGCGGTGGTAGGCGACGGTGAGACGGTCGAAGGCGGCCGGCGGCTCGTCGCCGTAGCCGCGCGGGGCGAGCAGGACGGGGACGGAGGAGGAGTGCAGGAGCTGGTCGGCGGTGCTGCCGACGGTGATGCGGCCTTTGCCCCCGTGCGGGGCGGAGCCGATCACCACGACGTCCGCGCCGCGCCTGCGCGCCAGCGCCACCAGCCCGCGCCCGCTGCCGCTGCTGGTGTGGATCACGTAGTCGGCGTCCTTGCCCGCCAGTTCGCGCGCCCGCCAGAGCGTCGCGTCGGCCTGCTCCATCAGGTATGCGCGCCACGCGGTCTCCTCGGCCTTCGCGGGCCCGGGCGGGGACCAGGCGGGCGGTTGCACGTACGCCACCGTCAGATGCCCGTGCGCCTGTTCCTTGAGCAGTACGGCCAGCGCCAGCCCGTCCCTGCCCCGGGGCTCCGGGATGCAGCCGGCCAGCACGTTGTGGAGCTTCATCTAGGTCACCTCGGCATTCAGCCGCGAATGGCCGTAGCCGTACAGGAAGTAGCAGATCAGGCCCACGAGCATCCACAGCCCGAACGCCAGCCAGGTGACCCCGGCCAGCCCCGCCATCACGATGACGCAGAAGATCGCGCCCAGCACCGGCGTGGCGGGGAAGAGCGGCACGCGGAAGCTGCGCGGCAGGCGGGGGCTGCGGTAACGCAGGACGAGCACGCCGATGTTGACGATGGCGAAGGCGAACAGCGTGCCGATGCTGGTCGCCTCGGCGAGCTGCCCCAGCGGCACCAGCCCGGCCAGCACCGAGATGAACGCGGCGACGATGAGCGTGTTGGCGACCGGCACCTGGCGGCGCGGGTTGACCCGCTGGAAGACGCGGGGGACCAGCCCGTCGCGGGACATCGCGAACAGGATGCGCGTCTGCCCGAAGATGACGGTGAGGACGACGCTGGCGATGGCGATGACCGCGCCGAACGACACGATCAGCCCGGGCCAGGTGGCGCCCATGGCCAGGTCCGCGATGTACGACAGGCTCGCCTCGGTGCTCCGCGGGCCGAACTCCGTCCACGGCATCGCGCCGACGGCGGCCACGGCCACGAGCACGTAGATGCCGGTCACGATGGCCAGCGACAGGATGATCGCCCGCGGCAGGTCGCGCCTGGGATTCCTGGCCTCCTCACCGGCGGTGGAGGCGGCGTCGAAGCCGATGTAGGAGAAGAACACCTGCGAGGCCGCCGCCGTGATCCCCGCCACCCCCATGGGGGCGAAAGGCGCCATGTTCCCGGTCCGGAAGGCCGTGAACGCCACCACGCAGAAGAAGAGCAGCACCGCGACCTTGATCAGCACGAACACGGCGTTGGCGGTGGCGCTCTCCGACGCCCCGTACAGCAGCAGCCAGGTGGCCAGCAGCACGATGACGATCGCCGCGACGTTGACCACCCCGCCGTCCTGGCCGGGTGAGCGGGTGATCGCCGCCGGCAGCGTGAAGCCGAACAGTGACCGCAGGAACGCGTTGAGGTATTCGCCCCAGCCCACGGCCACCGCGGCCACGGACACGGCGTACTCCAGCATCAGGCACCAGCCGCAGACCCACGCCACGAGCTCGCCCATCGTCGCGTACGCGTAGGAGTAGGAAGACCCGGACACCGGGATCGTCCCGGCCAGCTCGGCGTACGACAGGGCCGAGAACAGCGCGGTGATCGCGGCCAGCACGAACGCCAGCACCACCGCGGGACCCGCCTTCGGCACCGCCTGCCCGAGGATCACGAAGATGCCGGTGCCGAGCGTGGCGCCCACGCTGAACAGCGTGAGCTGCCACAGCGACATCGTCCGCCGCAGCTCGCCGCCAACGCCGTGGCCGCCCTCCGCCACGATCCGCTGGGTGGGCTTGGTACGGAAGAGCCGTCGGGCCAGTGTCATCCGACACCCCTAGAGCGTGCTCGTCAGCGGCCACCTGCCGTTGGGCGTCACGATCGTTCCCGCCGAGCCGTCGAGTATGCGCTCGGCCTCGTCCAGCTTCCCGATGGCGGCCATGTCGCCGGTCGTCTCCACGAACCGGCAGGCCGCCTCCACCTTCGGCCCCATCGACCCGGCGGGGAAGTCCAGGGCCCGCAGCTCGTGCGGCGTGGTGTGGCCGATCTCGCTCTGCCGCGGCGTGCCGAAGTCCCGCATCACGCGCGGCACGTCCGTCAGGCTCAGGTAGGCGTCGCACTCCAGCGCCTCTGCCAGGATCGCCGCGGTCAGGTCCTTGTCCACCACCGCCTCGACGCCGGTCAGCCGGCCGCGCTCGTCGCGGACCACGGGGATGCCGCCGCCGCCCGCGCAGACCACGACCACGCCCTCGCCGACCAGCCTGCGGATCAGGCGGGTCTCCACGATGCGCCGCGGGGCGGGGGAGGGCACGACGCGCCGCCAGTACCTGCCGTCCTGGTTGACCGTCCAGCCGTAGTCGGCGGCCAGCTTCTCCGCCTCCTCCCGCTCGTAGACCTGGCCGACGAACTTGGCCGGGTTCTCGAAGGCCGGGTCCACGGCCGTCACCAGCGTCTGCGTGACCATGGCGAGGACCTGCCGGCCGGGCAGCGCGTTCTGCAGCGCCTGCTGCATCCAGTAGCCGATCATGCCCTGCGTCTGCGCGCCGAGCGTGTCGAACGGGTACGGCCTGGTCAGGTTCGGGTCGGCGGCGCTCTCCAGCGCCAGCAGGCCCACCTGGGGGCCGTTCCCGTGGGTGATGACCAGCTCGTGCTCGCGCGCCAGCCGGGCGAGCGTCTTGACGGCCGTGCGGACGTTGGCGATCTGCACGTCGGCGTCCGGCTGCTGGCCGCGTTTGAGCACCGCGTTCCCGCCCAGCGCGACGATGACCCGCATCCTCAGATCCCGTCCCGTTCCAGGGGGCAGCTCATGCAGCGCGGCCCGCCGCGGCCTCTGCCGAGCTCGCTGCCTCTGATGGTGATCACTTCGATGCCGTTGTCGCGCAGGAAGTTGTTCGTGGTCGTGTTGCGCTCGTACGCGACGACCACGCCGGGCTCCAGCGCCAGCCCGTTGCACCCGTCGTCCCACTGCTCCCGCGCGGCCGCGCGCACGTCCTGCGTGGGCGTGAGCACCGTGATGTCGGCCAGGTCCAGGGCGTGCGCGATGGCCCGGTGCATGTCCTGCGGCGGATGGTCGGTGACCTTGAGCTCCTTCTGGGTGCGGCCGGGCTCGATGGTGTACGCGGGCAGCATGCCCAGGCCCGCGTACTTGGAGAACACGCCCACGTCCAGCATCGTCATCACGGTGTCGAGATGCATGAACGCCCGCGCCTTCGGCATGTCGAGCGCCACGATCCTGCGCGCGGAGCCGGTCCGGAACAGCCGCTGCGCGAGCATCTCGACCGCCTGCGGCTGGGTGCGCTCGCTCATCCCGACCAGCACCGAGCCGCGCCCGATGACGAGCACGTCGCCGCCCTCCATGGTCGCCGGCGCCACCGGCTGGCCCGGCATCCAGCAGTGGTAGCCGCCGTGCTCCGGCCGGTTGAACCCGCCCGCGAACGTCGGGTGATACATGTAGACGGCCTCCATGTTGACCGTCTCGCGCATGCGGGCCTTCTTCTTCATCGCGTTGATCGACACGCCGTCGTACACCCAGCAGGAGGTGTCGCGGGTGAACAGGTGGTTGGGCAGCGGCGGCAGGATGAAGTCGTCGTCCCCCAGGGTGTGGAAGGTCACAGACTTCGGGTCGCAGCCGAGCTCGACCAGCTCCCGCTTGGTGATCCCGCCGGTCAGGTAGACCTGCAGCGTCGCCGCGTCCATGCCGTCGAGCGTGTTGCGGATGTCGTCGATCGCCACCGGGCCGAGCCAGCGCTCGTCTATGACCGCGTCGAGGATGTGCTTGCGCGCCTCCGGGATGTCGACCGTCTCCCTGAGCAGCACGTCCAGCAGGTGGATCGTGATGCCCCGGTCGCGCAGCACCTGCTGGAACTCCTCGTGCTCCTCCATCGCGCGCTGGACCCACAGCACGTCGTCGAACAGGAACTCGTCCTTGTTGGCCGGGGTCAGCCGCTTCAGCGCGAGGTCGGGCTTGTGCAGGAGGACCTGGCGCAGCAGCCCGACCTCGGAATCGACGTGGAATGTCATCCTTGCCATATCCCCCCGGCAAGGCCCCATGTCACACCTGTTCGCGGGCGACCCTGCGTGACGTGCCCGGCGCGGAGCGGAACGGCATGCCGGGGGCGGCCCGGGAGGGCACTCACGTTGTACCAGGTAGCCCCTGGTACTGTGTGTCCCGACCAACACCCTTTAAGACCCGTCCCGTGAGGCGGGAAAGGTGGTGAGTTTCGCCATGTCCGACTCCAGGGCGGTCCTAGAGGCCCCCGACGTCCACCGCGCGCTGACCCGGATCGCGCACGAGATCCTCGAGCGCACCAAGGGCGCCGGCGACGTCGTCCTCCTCGGCATCCCGACCCGCGGCGCGACCCTCGCCCGGCGGCTCGGTGACCGGATCGAGCAGTTCGAAGGCGTCAAGATCCCCGTCGGCTCGATCGACATCACGATGTACCGCGACGACCTGCGGCTCAGGCCGGCCCGGCCGCTCGGCCGCACCGAGCTGCCGCCCGACGGCATCGATGGCAAGGTGGTCGTCCTCGTCGACGACGTCCTCTACTCCGGGCGCACCGTGCGGGCCGCGCTCGACGCGCTCAACGATCTCGGCCGCCCCACTGCCGTCCAGCTCGCCACGCTGGTCGACCGCGGCCACCGCGAGCTGCCCATCCGCGCCGACTACGTCGGCAAGAACCTCCCCACGGCCAAGAGCGAGAAGGTCAAGGTCTACGTGCAGGAGATCGACGGGCGCGACGCCGTGCTTCTCATGAAGGAGGACGCCAGGTGAACCGGCATCTGATCTCCGCGGGCGACCTCTCCAAGGACGACGCGCTGCTCATCCTCGACACCGCCGAGGAACTGGCGAGGGTCTCGGAACGTTCCATCAAGAAGCTGCCGACGCTGCGCGGCCGCACCGTGGTCAACCTGTTCTTCGAGGACTCCACGCGGACGCGCATCTCGTTCGAGGCGGCGGCCAAGCGGTTGTCCGCCGACGTGATCAACTTCTCGGCCAAGGGGTCGAGCGTGTCCAAGGGCGAGTCGCTCAAGGACACCGCGCTCACCCTGGAGGCCATGGGCGCTGACGCGGTCGTCATCCGCCACAGCGCCTCCGGCGCGCCGCACCGCCTGGCCAACTGGGTGCGCGGCAGCGTCGTCAACGCCGGCGACGGCACCCACGAGCACCCCACGCAGGCGCTGCTCGACGCGTTCTCCATGCGCCGCCGCCTGGGCAGCCTCGAAGGGCGCAAGGTCACGATCGTCGGCGACGTGCTGCACAGCCGCGTCGCCCGCTCCAACGTGCTGCTGCTCGGCACGCTCGGCGCCGAGGTCACGCTGGTCGCGCCGCCCACCCTGCTGCCGGTCTCCGTGGGCAGCTGGCCGTGCGAGGTCTCCTACGATCTCGACGCGGTGCTGCCCAAGTCCGACGTGGTGATGATGCTGCGGGTGCAGAAGGAGCGGATGAACGCCGCGTACTTCCCGAGCGAGCGCGAATACTCGCGGCGGTACGGGCTCGACCGCGACCGGTTCGCGAAGATGCCCGACGAGGCGATCGTGATGCATCCCGGGCCGATGAACCGGGGTATGGAGATCGCCGCCGAGGTGGCCGACTCGGCGCGGTCCACGATCGTGGAGCAGGTCGCCAACGGTGTGACCACCCGCATGGCCGTCCTGTACCTGCTGCTCGGGGGAGAGATCACGTGAGTGAGCGGAGCGAACGAACCAATGGGCACAGCATCCTGATCATTGTGCCGGCGAAGGAGGCATGATGATCGTCAGTAACGTCAGGATTCTCGGCGGGGAGCTCGTCGACCTCCGGATCTCGGACGGGGTGATCATCGCGATCACTCCCGCCGGCCCCGAGGCGACCGCGGCCGGGGATGAGCTCGTGGTCGATGGCGGGGGCGCTGTCGCGCTGCCCGGGCTGGTCGACCTGCACACACACCTGCGCGAGCCCGGCCGCGAGGACGCCGAGACCGTGCAGACCGGTACGCAGTCCGCCGCGCGCGGCGGCTACACCGCCGTGCACGCCATGGCCAACACCTCACCCGTCGCCGACACCGCCGGTGTGGTGGAGCAGGTGTGGCGGCTCGGTCGCGAGTTCGGGCACTGCGACGTCCACCCGGTCGGCGCCGTCACCGTCGGCCTGGAGGGCAGGCAGCTCGCCGAGCTGGGCGCGATGGCCGACTCGGCCGCCCGCGTGCGCGTCTTCTCCGACGACGGCAGGTGCGTGGACGACGCGGTGCTGATGCGCCGCGCCCTGGAGTACGTCAAGGCGTTCGACGGCGTCATCGCCCAGCACGCCCAGGAGCCCCGGCTGACCGAGGGCGCCATGATGAACGAGGGCGTCGTCTCCGGCAGGCTCGGGCTGACCGGCTGGCCGGCGGTCGCCGAGGAGGCGATCATCGCCCGCGACTGCCTGCTGGCCGCCCACGTCGGCTCCAGGCTGCACGTCTGTCACGTCTCCACGGCCGGCTCGGTCGAGATCATCCGCTGGGCCAAGTCCAAGGGCTGGAACGTCACCGCCGAGGTCACCCCGCACCACCTGCTCCTCACCGACGACCTGGTCGAGGATTCGCCGGTGGGCGCGTACAACCCGATCTACAAGGTCAACCCGCCGCTGCGCACCCGCGCCGACGTCGAGGCACTGCGCGCCGCGCTGGCCGACGGCACGATCGACATCGTCGCCACCGACCACGCGCCCCACCCGGTCGAGGACAAGGAGACCGAGTGGTCGGCCGCGGCCATGGGCATGGTCGGCCTGGAGACCGCGCTCAACGTGGTCCAGGAGGCCATGGTCGAGACCGGGCTGCTGGACTGGGCGGGCGTCGCCCAGCGCATGTCCGTCGTGCCCGCGCGTATCGGCCGCCTGGCCGGGCAGGGGCAGCCGCTGGAGCCGGGTGCTCCGGCCAACATCACGCTGTACGACCCGTCCGTGCGCACCGAGGTGGACCCCTCCGCCTTCGCGTCGAAGAGCAGGAACACCCCCTACGAGGGAATGACGCTGCCCGGCAGGGTGGTGGCCACGTTCCTGCGCGGCAGGCCGACCGTACTCGAAGGGAAGCTGGTTTGAACGACAGCTCTGCTGACGTCGTCAAGAGCGTGCCGCGTAGCGGCTCCTCGTCTTTCGGGGGGTACCCGGGGGGCGGAGCCCCCCGAGGGGCGGTGCTCGTCCTGGAAGACGGCCGCGTCTTCCACGGATCCGCCTACGGCGCCGAAGGCGAGACGTTCGGCGAAATGGTCTTCAACACCGGCATGACCGGCTACCAGGAGACCCTCACGGATCCCTCCTACCACCGGCAGATCGTCGCCATGACGGCGCCGCACATCGGCAACACCGGCGTCAACGACGAGGACCCCGAGTCGGGGCGCGTCTGGGTGGCCGGCTACGTCGTGCGCGAGCCGTCCAGGGTCGTCTCCAACTGGCGGGCCAACCGCTCGCTGGACGACTATCTCAAGGAGCAAGGCGTCGTCGGCATCGCCATGCCCGGCACCCGCGCGCTCACCCGCCACCTGCGCGAGCGCGGCGCCATGCGCGCCGGCATCTTCACCGCGCCGGCCGAGCCGGTGGAGGAGCTCGTCGAGCGGGTACGTCAGTCGCCCCGCATGGAGGGCGCCGACCTGGCCGCCGAGGTGGCCACGGCCGAGCCGTACGTCGTCCCGGCCATCGGGGAGAAGCGTTTCACCGTCGCGGCCGTGGACCTGGGCATCAAGGGCATGACGCCGCACCGGATGGCCGAACGCGGCTGCGAGGTGCACGTGCTGCCGGCGGACGCCACGTTCGAGCAGATCATGGCGGTCGAGCCCGACGGGGTGTTCCTGTCCAACGGGCCCGGCGACCCGGCCACCGTGGACGTCTCCGCCCTCCAGAAGGTCCTGGAGGCCAGGGTGCCGTTCTTCGGCATCTGCTTCGGCAACCAGATCTTCGGCCGGGCCCTGGGCCTTTCCACGTACAAGCTGCGCTACGGGCACCGGGGGGTCAACCAGCCGGTCCAGGACGTGCGCACCGGCAAGGTGGAGATCTCGGCGCACAACCACGGGTTCGCGGTCGAGGCGCCGCTCGACGGGCCGTTCGAGACGCCCTACGGGCCGGCCGAGGTCAGCCACGTCAACCTCAACGACCGCTGCGTGGAGGGCCTGCGCCTGCTCGACGGGCGGGCTTTCAGCGTCCAATACCATCCGGAAGCCGCTGCCGGGCCGCACGACGCCGCCTACCTCTTCGACGAGTTCTGTTCGGTGATGGCGGCCGTGCGGCACGACGCCGCGCAGCGCCCGATCAACCCGCGTTCGACGAGTTCTGTGAGGTCATGAGCCGTGCCCAAGCGTGAAGACATCAGGTCAGTCCTGGTGATCGGCTCGGGGCCGATCGTGATCGGCCAGGCGTGTGAGTTCGACTACTCGGGCACCCAGGCGTGCCGGGTGCTGCGGGACGAGGGGTTCCGCGTCGTCCTGGTCAACAGCAATCCGGCGACGATCATGACGGACCCCGAGTTCGCCGACGCCACGTACGTCGAGCCGATCACCCCCGAGTTCGTCGAGAAGATCATCGCCAAGGAGCGGCCCGACGCGCTGCTGCCGACCCTGGGCGGCCAGACCGCCCTCAACACGGCGGTGGCGCTGCACGAGTCCGGCGTGCTGGAGAAGTACCAGGTCGAGCTGATCGGCGCCGACTTCGACGCCATCCAGGCGGGCGAGAACCGCGAGCTGTTCAAAGGGATCGTCGCCAAGGTCGCCCGCGAGCACGGGCTCAACGCCGAGTCGGCGAAGTCGGTCATCTGCCACTCGATGGACGAGTGCCTGGCCGCCGCGGGCGAGCTGGGCTACCCGCTCGTGGTCCGGCCGTCGTTCACGATGGGCGGCGCCGGCTCCGGGTTCGCGTACACCGAGGAAGACCTGCGGCGCATCGGCGGCTCGGGGCTCGACGCCTCGCCGACCACCGAGGTGCTCCTGGAGGAGTCGATCCTCGGCTGGAAGGAGTACGAGCTCGAGGTCATGCGCGACAAGCACGACAACGTGGTCATCGTGTGCTCCATCGAGAACATCGACCCGATGGGCGTGCACACCGGCGACAGCGTCACCGTCGCGCCCGCGCTGACCCTGACCGACCGCGAATACCAGAACATGCGCGACGTCGCCATCGCGGTCATCCGCGAGGTCGGCGTCGACACCGGCGGCTGCAACATCCAGTTCGCGGTCGACCCGAGCACCGGGCGCATGATCGTCATCGAGATGAACCCGCGCGTGTCCAGGTCGTCCGCGCTGGCCTCCAAGGCCACCGGGTTCCCGATCGCGAAGATCGCGGCCAAGCTCGCCATCGGCTACACGCTCGACGAGATCCCCAACGACATCACCAAGGAGACCCCGGCCTCCTTCGAGCCGACGCTCGACTACATCGTGGTCAAGGTGCCGCGGTTCGCGTTCGAGAAGTTCCGGGGCGCCGACCAGACGCTCACCACGCACATGAAGTCCGTGGGCGAGGCCATGGCCATCGGCCGCTCCTTCCCCGAGGCGCTGCAGAAGGCGCTGCGGTCGATGGAGAAGAAGGACTCCTCCTTCACCTGGGCCGGAGACCCCCGGCCGAAGGACGAGCTGCTCGACGCGTGCCGCATCCCGCACGACGGGCGGCTGCGCACGATGCAGCAGGCCATCAGGGCGGGTGCCACTCCGGAGGAGCTCTTCGAGGCCACCAGCGTCGACCCGTGGTTCATCGACCAGCTCCTCCTGCTCGACGAGGAGGCGCTGGCGGTCGCCGGCGCGCCAGAGCTGACCGCCGAGGTGCTCCAGCGGGCCAAGCACCACGGGTTCAGCGATGCGCAGATCGGCGAGATCCGCGGCATCGACGAGGCGCGGGTGCGCGACCTGCGGCACGCGCTCGGGCTGCGGCCGGTCTACAACACGGTGGACACGTGCGCCGCCGAGTTCGCCGCGAAGACGCCGTACCTCTACTCCACCTACGACGAGGAGACCGAGGTCCCCTACGGCGAGCGGGAGAAGGTCATCATCCTCGGCTCCGGGCCCAACCGCATCGGGCAGGGCATCGAGTTCGACTACGCGTGCGTGCACGCCTCGTTCGAGCTGTCCAGGGCCGGGTTCGAGACCGTCATGGTCAACTGCAACCCGGAGACCGTCTCCACCGACTACGACACCTCCGACCGGCTCTACTTCGAGCCGCTCACGCTGGAGGACGTGCTGGAGGTCGTGCACGCCGAGCAGCAGACCGGCCCCGTCGCGGGCGTGATCGTGCAGCTCGGCGGCCAGACGCCGCTGGGTCTGGCGCAGGCGCTGAAGGACGCGGGCGTGCCCGTGGTCGGCACCTCGCCGGAGTCCATCCACCTGGCCGAGGAGCGCGGCGCGTTCGGGCGGGTGCTGGCCGAGGCGGCCCTGCCCGCGCCCAAGCACGGCACCGCGCTGACCGTGGCCGAGGCGCTGGAGATCGCCGCGGAGATCGGCTACCCGGTGCTCGTCCGGCCCTCGTACGTGCTCGGCGGGGCCGGCATGGCCATCGTGTACGACGACGAGACGCTCACCAGGTACATGGCGGCCCAGGAGGGCGGCCACCCGGTGCTGGTGGACAAGTTCCTCGACGAGGCCATCGAGATCGACGTGGACGCCCTCTACGACGGCGAGGAGCTCTTCCTCGGCGGCGTCATGGAGCACATCGAGGAGGCCGGGATCCACTCCGGTGACTCGGCGTGCGCGCTGCCGCCCATCACGCTCGGCAGCCACGACATCAAGCGCATCCGCGCCGCCACCGAGGCCATCGCCAGGGGAGTGGGGGTGCGCGGGCTGCTGAACGTCCAGTACGCGATGTCGGCCGGCGTCCTGTACGTCCTGGAGGCCAACCCGCGTGCCTCCCGTACCGTGCCGTTCGTGTCCAAGGCCACGGCGACGCCGCTGGCCAAGGCGGCGGCCCGGGTGATGCTCGGCGCCACGATCGCCTCGCTGCGCGAGGAGGGCATGCTGCCGGCCACCGGCGACGGCGGCACGCTGCCTCTCGACGCCTCCATCGCGGTGAAGGAGGCCGTGCTGCCGTTCAACCGGTTCCGCGGCGTGGACATCGTGCTGGGGCCCGAGATGCGCTCCACGGGCGAGGTCATGGGCATCGACGAGTTCTTCGGCATCGCGTACGCCAAGTCGCAGGCCGGCGCCTACGGCGAGCTGCCGACCAAGGGACGCGCGTTCGTGTCCGTGGCCAACCGGGACAAGCGTGCGATGATCTTCCCGGTGAAGGCGCTGGCGGACCTCGGTTTCGAGATCCTCGCCACCGAGGGCACCGCAGAGGTGCTGCGCCGCAACGGCGTCCATGCCAAGATCGTGCGAAAGCACAGCGAGGGGCCCGGTCCCGGAGGTGAGCGCACGAGCGTGCAGGCCATTCTCGACGGAGAGGTCGACCTGATCGTCAACACGCCCTTCGGCAGCCCGGGACAGTCGGGGCCGCGGCTCGACGGCTACGACATCCGCACCGCCGCCGTGCTGCGCGGCATCCCGTGCATCACCACGGTGGCGGGACTCGCCGCGGCGGCCGCGGGCATCCAGGCCATCGTGCGCGGCGACGTGGGCGTACGGTCTCTCCAGGAGCACGCACGGGCACTCCGGGGCTGACCCGCACGGGAGGTGAAGACCCCTGGCCGGCACACCGGTGCAGGTGACGGGCACGGTGCTGACGACGCGCCGGGTCGACGCCTACCATGCGCTGACGGTGGTGGCGCCCGGCATAGCCGAGCGCTTCCGCCCCGGTCACTTCGTCTCCGTGGCCGTCGGAGGGGCCCACACGTCGATGGTGACGCGCCGGGCGTTCTCCGTCCACGACGTCAAGGCCGACTACGGCGGCACGGTCGAGCTGGTCTTCACCACCGGCGGCCGCGGCACGGCCTGGCTGGCCGAGCGGCGCGCCCGCGACACGCTCGACCTGGTCGGGCCGCTCGGCCGGCCCTTTCCGCTGCCGCGCGACCCCGCGCACTGCGTGCTGGTCGGCTCCGACTACGGCTCCGCCGTGCTGTTCCCGCTGGCCGACGCGCTGCTGGCGCGGGGCTGCCGGGTCGACTTCGTGCTGGGCGGAGCCGGGGCCGAGCGCGTCTTCGGCGCGATGCGGGCCCGCAGGATCGCCCAGACCACCACGCTGACCACCGAGGACGGCTCGCTCGGCCTGCGCGGCAAGGTCACCGACGCGCTGCCCTCGGTGATCGCCGACACGCGGGCCGACGTCGTCTACGCCTGCGCGCCCATGGAGACCCTGCGGGCGGTGACGGCGGTGGCGATGGAGTTCGACATCCCGGTGCAGGTGGCGGTCGAGGAGCAGATGGTCTGCGGCATCGGCGTGTGCATGACGTGCGTGATCCCGGTCATCGGGGACGACGGGGCCACCAGGATGGTCCGGGCATGCGCCGAGGGGCCGGTGTTCCGAGGGGAGCGGGTGCGCTTCGAGGATGTGGGGACGATCCCGTTCGACGCGCTGGGCGCCCCTGGAGGCGGTGCACGACATGTCGGTTGATATGCGGACTTTTCTGGCGCACGTGGAGCTGGCGAACCCGATCACCACGGCCGCCGGATGCGCCTCCTCCGGGCGGGAGCTGGCCCAGTTCTTCGACCTGCACCGGCTCGGTGCCCTCACCACCCGCTCCATCACCATGGCGCCGCGCGCCGGCCGCCCCACGCCGCGCATGGCCGAGACGCCCTCGGGCCTGCTCAACGCCGTGGGACTGCAGGGACCGGGCATCGACGCGTTCCTGGAGCGCGAGCTGCCCTGGCTGGCCCAGAGGGGCATCAAGACCATCGTCTCCATCGGCGGGGGGACCGTCGCCGAATACTCGGAGCTGGCCCGCAGGCTCGCCGACGCGCCCGGGGTGACCGCGCTGGAGGTCAACCTCTCCTGCCCGAACATGGAGGACCGCGGCCGGGTCTTCGCCCGCGAGGGCAGCGCGGCCGCGGAGGTGATCGCCTCCGTGCGGTCCATCATGCGCTACGACGTGCCGGTCGTGGCCAAGCTCGCGCCCGACGTGGCCGACATCGTGGCCGTCGCGCGGGCCTGCGTGGACGCGGGCGCCGACGCGCTGTCCATGATCAACAATCCGCTGGGCATGGCCATCGACACCGAGGCGCTCCGGCCCTCGCTCGCCGCCGTGACCGGCGGGCTGTCGGGGCCCGCCATCCTGCCGCTCGCCGTACGGTGCGTCTGGCAGGTCCACGCCGCCCTGCCCGGGGTGCCGCTGATCGGCATGGGCGGGGTGATGACCGGCCAGGACGCCTTCCAGCTGGTCCTGGCGGGCGCCTGTGTGGTCGGTGTGGGCACCGCGCTGTTCCACGACCCGTACGCCTGCCTGCGCATCGAACGCGAGCTCGAGGACCTCCTGAGGGCCCGTGGCTTCCAGCGGCTCGCCGACGCCGTCGGCCTGGCCCACCGCCCGCCGGGGAGCGCCCCGCGGCACCTGCTGGTCGATTCCGAGGAGAGCGCCACTTGACTCTCGACAACCGAGGAGAGCACGACTTGACTCCCGCACCCATCGCCGTCGCTCTCGACGCTCCTGACCTGGAGACCGCCGCCCGGTGGGCGGCCCTGGTGACCCCCCACGTCAGCACCGTCAAGGTGGGCCTGGAGCTCTACCTCCGCTACGGTCCCGACGTGATCGCCTCCGTGCGGGGTGCCAGCGGCGTGCAGGTGTTCCTCGACCTCAAGCTGCACGACATCCCGAACACCGTCGCCGGCGCCGCCAGAGCCGTCGCCCGCCTGCGGCCCGCGATCCTCACGGTGCACGCGGCCGGCGGGCACGCCATGATCCGGGCCGCCGTGGAGTCGGCGCCGCACACCAAGATCGCGGCGGTGACCATCCTGACCTCGCTCACGGAGGCCGATCTGGACCGCATCGGGCTCGCCGGACCCGCCGACGACGCGGTGCGCCGCCTGGCCGCCCTGTCCGTGGCTGCGGGCGCCACGGCGCTGGTGTGCTCGCCGAACGAGGTGTCGGCGGTGCGGGCGGAGGTGGGGGAGGGCATCACGCTCATCACGCCCGGCGTGCGGCCGACGGGGGCCGCCACACAGGACCAGGTGCGGGTGGCCACGCCGGAGCAGGCGCTGGCGGACGGCGCCGACCTGCTGGTCATCGGCCGGCCCATCACCGGCTCCCCGGACCCCGGCGCGGCGGCGGCCGCCATCGCCGCTTCCCTCCGCCGCGCGTCGTAGCGGCGCCGAGGTCTTCAGCCGCATCTCCCGGCGCGCCTGCGTCGCCGTGGCCATGCGTCTCGGTGGCCGTCCCGTCATGGCCGGTCGTGAAGGGTCACGTGGTGCTCGCCGTGACGAGCGCACGCTTGACCGACGCCGTGGGCGAATCGGTGCCCCGTCGCGTGGGCGCGTCCGGGTGGCCGGATCGGGTTGGATCATGCGGTCGTCGCGGCCCGCGCACAAGATCATACCTGGGCCCCGTGCAAGATCATAACGCATGTTCTCGCGGCTTCGCGCGCCTTGCTCGTTCGGGTTTCGGGCCAGGTGCGGGGCTGGTTTCGGTCATTGGGTGGTGACTGGAATGTGATCATCGTTGCGTTTCGCGACATCGTCGCGTGCCGACGCGAGAACCGGGAAGTGAGGGCGATTTGATCAGCAGTGTGTGATTTTACGATTACGCAGAGCGATGAAGTGGATTTTGTGACCAGAGAAACCGCTCTTGACGTTGCTTAGGGGGCGATGACCAGCTAGTTTCCCTTCCCGTCCGAGTACATCGACAGAAATTCGAGGTGACCCGGCGTGGCTCTTCCTCCCCTGACCCCTGAGCAGCGCGCCGCAGCCCTGGAGAAGGCTGCAAAGGCCCGTAAAGAGCGTGCCGAGGTCAAGAACCGGCTCAAGCATGGCGCGGTTTCTCTGGCTGAGGTGCTCAAGGATGGGCAGACCGACGACGTCATCGGCAAGATGAAGGTGTCGGCTTTGTTGGAATCGCTCCCTGGCGTGGGCAAGGTCCGCGCCAAGCAGCTCATGGAGCGGCTTGCCATCGCCGAGTCCCGCCGCGTGCGGGGCCTCGGCGCGAACCAGAGGGCCTCCCTCGAGCGCGAGTTCGGTGGCAACGAGAGCTAATCTCTGTTCCACACGAAAGCGCAGGTTCAACGGGGGGTAGGAAAGTGACCGAGAGGTCCTGGTCCGGCGATGTCAGTGCCCACGAGGCGCTCGGATCGGGGGCGGAGGTCGGATTCCTGCCCATGAGCGAGCGGCGGCTGACGGTCCTTTCAGGGCCGTCGGGCGTCGGCAAGTCCACGGTCGTCGCCGAGCTCCGGCGGGCACACCCCGAGGTGTGGCTGTCGGTCTCGGTGACCACCAGGAGGCCCCGGCCCGGCGAGGTGCACGGGGTCCACTACTTCTTCGCCGACGGCGAGGAGTTCGACCGGCTGGTGGAGGCCGGGGAGCTGCTCGAGTGGGCGGAGTTCGCGGGCAACCGCTATGGCACACCGCGCGAGCCCGTGCTGAAGAAGCTCGCCGAGGGTGTGCCCACCCTGCTCGAGATCGACCTCGAGGGCGCCAGGCAGGTCCGCAGGAGCATGCCGGAGGCGCTGCTGGTGTTCCTGGCCCCGCCCACCTGGGAGGAGCTGGAGAAGCGGCTGCGCGGCCGCGGCACCGAGCCCGAGGACGTCATCGCGCGCCGCCTGGAGGCCGGGCGGATCGAGATGGCCGCCGAATCGGAGTTCGACCTGACGCTGGTCAACACGAGCGTCCAAGATGTGTGCCACCGGCTGATAGCCTTGATGACTGACCCTCAGGGGGTCACGACAACCACCAACCGAGAGGTCTGACCATCGTGCCAGGCACCACCGCGGCCACGGAGGGCATCACCAACCCGCCGATCGACGCCCTGCTCGACATCGTCGACAGCAAATACTCCCTGGTGATCATGGGTGCCAAGCGTGCCCGCCAGATCAACGCCTACTACTCCCAGCTCGGAGAGGGCCTGCTGGAATACGTCGGCCCGCTGGTCGAGACGCACGCCCAGGAGAAGCCGTTGTCCATCGCGCTGCGCGAGGTCGCCGACGGTCTGCTCAACGCCGAGCCCATCGAAGGCGCGGTCTGACCCCTTCGATGAAGGTCGTGCTGGGCGTCAGCGGCGGCATCGCCGCGTACAAGGCTTGCGAGCTGCTGCGCCTGTTCACCGAGTCCGGGCACGAGGTGCGGGTCGTCCCGACCCGCGAGGCGCTCAAGTTCGTGGGCGAGCCCACCTGGGCCGCCCTGTCGGGCAACCCCGTGTCGGCTGAGGTGTGGGACGACGTTCACGAGGTGCCCCACGTGCGGATCGGCAAGCAGGCCGACCTCGTCGTGGTGGCGCCCGCGACCGCCGACGTGCTCGCCAAGGCGGCCCACGGGCTGGCCGGCGACCTGCTCACCAACACGCTGCTGACCGCCACGTGCCCGGTCGTGTTCGCGCCCGCGATGCACACCGAGATGTGGCAGCACCCCGCCACCCGCGCCAACGTCGCGACGCTGCGCGAGCGGGGCGCCGTCGTGATCGACCCGGCCGTGGGGCGGCTCACCGGCGCCGACACCGGCCCCGGGCGCCTGCCCGACCCTGCTGAGATCTTCCAGGTCTGCCTGCGCGTGCTGCGCGGCCGGCCGCGCGACCTGGCCGGGCGCAAGATCGTGGTGTCCGCGGGCGGCACCCGTGAGGCGATCGACCCGGTCCGCTACATCGGCAACCGTTCGTCCGGCCTGCAGGGATACGCGCTCGCCCGCACGGCGATCGGGCGCGGCGCCGAGGTGACCCTCGTGGCCGCGAACGTGGCGTTGCCCGATCCCGCCGGGGCCACGGTGGTGCGGGTGGAGTCCGCGGCCCAGCTTCGCGACGCGGTGCTCGCCGTCTCGGACGACGCCGACGTGGTCGTCATGGCCGCCGCCGTGGCCGACTTCCGGCCCGTGACGCTGAGCGAGGCGAAGATCAAGAAAACGGATGGCGAGCCTGAGCCCATCCGCCTGGCCAAGAACCCTGACATCCTCGCCGAGCTGGGCGAGCGCCGCCAGGCGCGGGGCGCCGGAGCGCCGCTCCCGCGGCCGGACACCGGCGTCCATGCCGGCCGGCGATCGGATGGCCGCTCAGGCGCCGGCGGCTCCCTGGACACCGCGCCCGACGCCGGCCGGAGGCGCGGGACGTACCCCGAGGTGATCGTCGGGTTCGCGGCCGAGACGCACGACGTGCTCGCCAACGGGCAGGCCAAGCTCGCGCGCAAGGGCTGCGACCTGCTGGTCGTCAACCAGGTGGGGGACGGCCTGGCTTTCGGCACGCCTGACAACGCGGCCACCGTGCTCGTCGCGGGCGGCGAGCCGGTCGAGGTGCCGTTCGGGCCCAAGGAGGACATCGCCGACGCCGTCTGGGACCTGGTCGCCGCGCGCCTCGCCTGAGCGGCCCGTGCGGGTGCGCGAACGGCCATGCAGGGGACGCGATCCCCGTACAACGCACGAGCGGCAGAACGCGCGAAAAGTGTAAGACCGATTACCCGATCACCTGTTGCGACACCCCCGCACGCCTGCGGATACTTGGGGCAAAGGGGGATGGAATGCCGGTGGGTTCCGCTGTCAGAGACCGTTGCAGAACGTTACTTGCCGATCAAGGGGAGATCCACTACGTCTTCCCCGCCTTGTCCGCGGGGACGGTGGGGACGGGCCATTTCTTGATCGTCGTCACGGACGTGTCCATCTCGGTGCTGGCCACCAGGACGCTCAGGAGCGATCGGCCGGTCGCGGTGTTCGCGGAGTTCCCGCGGCACACCAGGCTCGGCCCCATCCTGCCTGGATCGATCATCGAGCTGGGCTCGATGGCGTTCGAGTTCGATGAGGAGTACGCCGCGGTGGTGTCGGCCGCCGACGCGGAGATCTTCGCGCCGGAGACCCTGCCTCCCGATCCCCTGCCCGACCTGTGATGGGAGACAGGGCGTGTCTTGTTTCGCGACCCGGCACCGGGTAGGGCTAGACTTCGGCGAGGCCCTGGCGTTTCCCTGCGCCCCGGGCCTTAATCCGTCAGCAGCCGCTGCATGAGGAGCCACTGAGTTGTCACGTCGCCTGTTCACCTCCGAGTCGGTCACCGAGGGCCACCCGGACAAGATCGCCGACCAGATCAGTGACGCGATTCTCGACGCCATGCTCAAGGACGACCCCAAGAGCCGGGTCGCCGTCGAGACGATGATCACTACCGGCCAGGTTCACGTCGCAGGCGAGGTCACGACCGAGACCTACGTCGACATCCCCGGCGTCATCCGCGAGAAGATCCTGGAGATCGGCTACGACGCCTCCCACAAGGGCTTCGACGGCGCCTCGTGCGGTGTGTCGGTGTCCATCGGCGCCCAGTCTCCCGACATCGCCCAGGGCGTCGACGACGCCTATGAGCACCGGGTGGGCGGCGACGTCGACGAGCTCGACCGGCAGGGCGCGGGCGACCAGGGCCTCATGTTCGGCTACGCCTGCCGCGAGACGCCCGAGCTGATGCCGCTGCCGATCACGCTGGCCCACCGCCTGGCCCAGCGCCTGTCGCAGGTGCGCAAGAGCGGCACGGTCCCCTACCTCCGCCCCGACGGCAAGACCCAGGTCACGATCGAGTACGACGGCGACACACCCGTCCGCCTCGACACCGTGGTCGTCTCGACCCAGCACGCGGCCGAGATCGACCTCAAGGAGATGCTGACCCCGGACATCAAGGAGCACGTGGTCGACCCCGTGCTCGCCGACCTCGACCTCGACACCGAGGGCTACCGCCTGCTGGTCAACCCGACCGGCCGCTTCGAGATCGGCGGCCCGATGGGCGACGCCGGCCTGACCGGCCGCAAGATCATCATTGACACGTACGGCGGCATGGCCCGGCACGGCGGCGGCGCGTTCTCCGGCAAGGACCCGTCCAAGGTGGACCGCTCGGCCGCCTACGCGATGCGCTGGGTCGCCAAGAACGTCGTGGCGGCGGGGCTGGCCGACCGGTGCGAGGTGCAGGTGGCGTACGCGATCGGCAAGGCTCAGCCGGTCGGGCTGTTCGTGGAGTGCTTCGGCACGGAGAAGGTGCCGGTGGAGAAGATCCAGGCCGCTGTCCTGCAGGTGTTCGACCTGCGCCCGGCCGCGATCATCCGCGACCTCGACCTGCTGCGGCCGATCTACTCGGAGACCGCCGCCTACGGGCACTTCGGCCGCGAGGGCTTCTCCTGGGAGTCCACCGACCGCGCCGAGACCCTGCGCACCGCGGCCGGCCTCTGACCGGCCCATCCCCGTTCCGCATCCAGAGGCGTCGTCTTGCTCACGGCGCCTCTGTGGGCTGTCGCCGGCAACGGTGAGATCCCGGACCCGCGGGTCCGCCCGGGAATGACGGTTCGTCCGCGCGGGGTCGCGGCTCGGGTCGGTTGCCCTTCCGGCCTGCGGTTCGCCCGCTGGGGCGTGGTGGTGCGGGCGCGTGTCCGCGGCGCGCTCGCATGCCTTCCCGCTCTCGAGGGCGGGGCGTTCACGGTGGTCGGGTCTGGTAGACGTTATGCGTGACCGACTCCGACGACGCCCTTCTGCCGCTCGACGCCGTGCGGCCCCCAGCGTCGTCGAAGGACACCAAGGGCGCTCCCGTGCCCGCCCCCGAGCGGCCGGTGGCGAGGGTGGCCGTGGACAGTCCGCTGCCGCACCTCGACCGGCTCTTCGACTACCTGGTGCCCGCGTCCATGCACGAGACGGCCGAGCCGGGCGTGCGGGTGCGGGTGCGGTTCGCGGGCAAGCTGGTCGATGGGTTCCTGCTGGAAAGGGTCGACGAGAGCGATCATGAAGGCAGGCTGACGCCGCTCGAACGTGTCGTGTCGCCCGAGCAGGTGCTGACGCCGGAGATCGCCGGGCTGGCCAGAGCCGTTGCCGACCGGTACGCAGGCACCCTGACCGACGTCCTCCGCCTCGCCATCCCACCCCGCCACGCCAAGGCCGAGGCGGAGACCCCCAAGCCCAATGAGCCGGCCGCCTCGGAGGCCCGGCCGGGCGCCGACGCGAGACCGGCCGTACCGGCCGCGAGGCCGGAGCAGCGGACAAAGCCGGATCAGGCCGGGACGCCGGGCCAGGTTGTGACGCCGGGCCAGGTTGTGACGCCGGGCCAGGTTGTGACGCCGGATCACGCCGCGGCGCCGGACCACGCCACAATGCTGGAGCGGGCCGCACTGCCGGATGCGGTCGCGCAGGCTGAGCAGGTCGCGGAGGCGGGCGTTGACGCGGAGCCGGTGAAGGGTGGGAGCGCTTGGGACGCGTACCCCACCGGCCCGTCCTTCCTTGACGCGTTGCGCAACGGGCGGGCCCCGCGAGCCGTGTGGTCGGCGGTGCCCGGCGCCCGCGGGTGGGCCGGGGCGATGGCGGAGGCCGTGCGGGCGACGCTGGACGGCGGCAGGGGCGCCGTCGTCGTGGTCCCCGACGGCAAGGACGTGGCGCTGGCCGACGCCGAGTTCGCGCGGACGCTCGGCCCCGGCAGGCACGTGGCGCTCACCGCCGACCTGGGCCCGGCCGAGCGCTACAGGCGGTGGCTGAAGGTGCTGAGAGGCCAGGTACGGGCCGTCGTCGGCACCAGGGCCGCCATGTTCGCCCCCGCCGCCGATCTCGGCCTGGTGGCCATCTGGGACGACGGCGACGACCTGCACGCCGAACGCCTGGCCCCCTACCCCCACGCCCGCGAGGTTCTCGGCCTCAGAGCCCACAGGACCGGCGCGGCGATGCTGATCGGCGGGTACGCCCGCACCGCCGAGGCCACCCAGCTCATCGCCGGCCGCTGGGCCAGGCCCATCGTGGCCGCCCGCACGACGATCAGGAGCCTCGCCCCCCGGGTCCGCCCCGCGGGCGAGGACGCCGAACTGGCCAAGGACCAGGCCGCCCGCCAGGCCAGGCTGCCCAGCATCGCGTGGCGGGCCCTGCGCCAGGGACTGGAGCGCGGCCCTGTGCTCGTACAGGTCCCGAGGCGCGGCTATCTGCCCGCCCTCGCCTGCAGGCACTGCCGCGCGTCCGCCCGCTGCGCCCTGCCGCCCACCCGCATGGCCGCGAGCCCTTTGCCGTCTCCGGCCTTGCCCGGCGGGAGCCCCGGCTCCGCGGCGGCGATCCCGCTCGGTGGCTGGTCCGGTCCGTTGAGCGATCCGGTCGGTCAGGCGGTCCCGCTGGTGAACCCGGCCGGGCGGATACCGCTCGAAGGCTCAGGCGGACGGAACGCGCCGTTCCAGGGAGATCCGACAACGCCACCCCGCAGCGGCGCGGGTCCGATGGGTGCTTCCGGTGGAACGGGTCCCATGGCCGGTTCGGGTGGCTTGGGTCCGATGGGCGGTTCCGGTGGAGCAGGTGTGGCCGCGCCGCTCTGTCACGGGCCGCTGGCGCTCAGAGGCGGCCACGCCGCCCCCTACTGCCGCTGGTGCGGCCGGGTGGACGCCGACTGGCGCTGCCCGTCCTGCGGCAGCCCTCGGCTGCGCGCGGTGGTCACCGGCGCCAGGCGCACGGCCGAGGAGCTCGGCAGGGCCTTCCCCTCGATCCCGGTACGCACATCCGGCCGCGACGGCGTGCTCGCCACCGTGCCCTCCACCCGTGCGCTGGTCGTCGCCACGCCCGGGGCCGAGCCCGTGGCGGAGGGCGGCTACGCGGCGGCCGTGCTGCTCGACGGGTGGGCGCTGCTCGGCCGGGCCGACCTGCGGGCCGGCGAGGAGGCCGTGCGCCGCTGGATGAACGCCGCCGCCCTCCTCCGCCCCGCCGCCGAGCTGGTGGTGCTCGCGGATGCCGCGTTGCCCGCCGTACAGGCCCTGCTGCGGTGGGACCCCGTCACCCACGCCGAGCGCGAGCTCGCCGACCGCACCGAGCTCGGCTTCCCGCCCGCCGTCCGGATGGCGACCCTCACCGGCGCGGCGAGCGCGGTCAGGCAGATGCTCGAGGAGGTACGCCTCCCGCCCGACGCCGAGGTGCTCGGCCCCGTGCCCGTCGACGACGCGAGCCAGGAACGCGCCATGATCCGCGTCCGCAGGACCGGCGGCGCGGCGCTGGCCGCCGCGCTCAAGGGGGCCAGTGGGGTACGCGCGGCGCGTAAGACGCCGGATGTCGTGAGGGTGAGTGTCGACCCCCTCGACCTGATTTAACCCCTTTCCCCGATTCGCTCATCTGGAGACCAGCCGTTAGCGTGCCCCTGTGTCGATCGAATGGGTGAACCAGGCCATCGACGACCTGCGCGCTTGGGGGCGCGCGCGGGAAGTCGAGGTGGACGCGGACGAGGTCCGCCTGCTCTGCGACTACGCCAGCGACTACCTCAACGTCAACGAACTCGGCGATTTCACTCCGGAAACCTTCGACGAGCTGCTGCTGTCCATCTACCCGCGCAAGGTCATCGCGCCTCCGGAGAGCGCGCCGGAGACCGTCGCGGCCGCCCGCACTCTGGTCGGCTACCTCAGCGAGGCAGGCGCGGTGCCCGCCGAGACGGCGGCGCGGATGAGTGCCCGGCTCGACGACATCGAGCCGCGTCTGCCCGAGGCGCTCGCCGACCCGGCGAACTTCGGCATGGCCAAGAGCCTGTTCAGCGCGATCGGCCCGGAGTCCCTGGAGCAGTCGATCGCCATCCCGTCGGGCGAGGTGCCCGATCTGGGCGAGGCCCCCTGCGACTGTCCGGGTTGCTCCCCGTTGCCCGCCGCCCGGCTGGCCCCGGCCGAGGAGCTGGTCGCCGCCCTGCGGACCGTGCCAATGCTGCGGGAGCAGCCGCTGCCGGGCGCGGACGAGCCGCTACGGGAGTGGACGCACGCCGTCGCCCGCATCGTCGAGCAGGACACGGGCGGCGCGATCACCGGCTCGGCCGAGCTCGACGAGGGGCTCTACGACCTGTTCGACATGCTCTACCGGCTGCAGGTCGGCGTGCCCGTCGGCGTGATCGGCGACTACCTCGTCGAGATCGCCGCCGACGGCGAGCTCGACCTGGCCGCAGTGCTCGACCGGCTGGCCTGGTGCGGCATGCTCCACGTCGCCGGCGACTCCGCGGAGCTCACCCCGCTGGCCGTGTGGGCGCTGCGCGAGCACTACCTGTCGCTCGGGCTCGACGCCCCGCAGGCCCCCGACCTGGCCGAGGCCGACGCGCTCGGCCTCATCGAGGGGCTGCTCGACGGCGTGCCGACCGAGCTCGCCGAGGACGACATCAGCCGCTGGCTGATCGGCAGGACGCCCAGCGAGGCCGCCGGCGAGCTGCTGGCCGCCGCCTCGGGCGCGCCCGCCGTGGCCCGCGGCATCGCGATCACCATCGTCGACCGGCTCGGCGCCGAGGCCGAGCCGCAGGTGCGCGACTACCTGGAAGACCAGGAGCTGCGCCCGCACGCCATCCACTGGCTGGCCGCCCGGGGGCTGCCCGCGCCGCCGCTCACCCAGGAAGAGCTCCTCTGGGTCAGCATCGACATGCTCGCGCTGGCCATGCCCGCGGCCGAGGAGGACCCCGAGATCTTCGCCGAGAACATGGCCGCCTCGGGCCCGCCGGCCCACATGATCGAGGAGATGTGGCGGGTCGACCACCCCGACGTCGTCGAGGTTCTGGAGCTGCTCGGACGCTCCATTCCGGACAGCACGGTCGCGAAGGCGGCACGCAAGGCCGCGTTCAAAGCCCGCTCCCGGGCCATCCGTTGAGTACGCCCCTGTGACTGCTGTGCAGTAAGTTTCGTGGGTGGCCAACAACGTCTTCGACCTCGCCGAGCTGCGCAAGCTGATCGATGAGCAGGCCGCCGTGTCACCACGGCAGGCCGAGGAGCCTCCTGTGGAGGATCACGAGGCGCTGACCTTCCCGCCGGTCCTGCTGGCGCCCGACGCCGAGCTCGCCGCGGCGGTGCCCGCGGTCCCGCTCGTCGCCGACGCCATCAGGCTCACCACCTGGACGGGCGCCCGCCAGGTGGGCGCCGACGGGCACCTCAGCGAGGCCGACGCGGCCGCCGCCGCCGAGGAGCTCGGCCTGCCTGCCGCCCGGCTCCGCCTCGTCTGGATCGTCGCCGTCAACACCGGGATGGTGCAGATCATCGGCGGCCGGGCCACGCGCGGGCCGCTGTCGATGCGGCTCACGGTCGAGGCCACGCTGGAGTTCTGGGACGGCGTGGTCATGGACGTGCTCGACCGCGCCGACAACGGCCTGACCGGCTCGGCCGTGGTGGACGGCCATCTGGCCGAGATGCTCGCCACGATCTACTCCGTGCGCTCCGGCGTCGCCACCGCCAACCTCGCCAGGGGCATCCTCCAGTCCCACGAGGTCGCCTGCGCGCCCGGCCCCGTCGAGATGCGCAGGCTGGCCGCCGCGCTGCCCGCGGAGTTGCTGGAGGCGCTGTCGCTGCTCACCTACTGCGGCCTGGTGGAGCAGACCGCCGCGGGCCGCACCGCGCTCACCCCGCTCGGCGTCTGGGCCATCCGCCGCGACCTGCTGCGTGAGGGGCACGACGCGCCGACCGCGGCCGAGGTGGAGGTGTTCGCCGACCTGTCGGCGGACGAGCTGGTCGCGGCGCTCATCAAAGGCTCGGCCACGCAGAGCGCCGTCGCCGGATGGCTGGAGCGGCGCCCGCCGGAGTCGGCCGCCCGCGACCTGATCGAGATCGCCGCGTCCGGCACGGCCGGCCAGCGCGGCGCGGTCGGAGCCATACTCGAGGAGCTGGGCCCGGAGGCCGAAGCGCCCGTCAGGCAGGCGCTCGACCACCCGCTGATGCGCCGCTACGCCGCCTCCTGGCTGCACATCCGCGACCTTGAGGCGCCGCCGCTCAGCCCGGAGGACCACACGTGGATCGCGGTCGACTCGCTGGCCGCGCTCATGCACCTGTCCGGGCCCGCCGCGTCCCGGCTCGACCCGCCCGAGCCGGGAGAGGACCTGATCAAGCTGGTCGCCGGGATGCCCGCGGTCGGCCATCCCGACACGATCGCCGTGCTCGACATGCTGGCCGCCGCCCATGACGACCAGGCGGTGGTCAAGGCGGCGCGCAAGGCCGCGATGAAGGCGCGCTCGCTGGAGCACGGCGGGCCGCGTCCGGCGGCCCGCCGCGGGTGACGGCGTACCGCGAGCCGGGGTCCGCACCTGCACTAAACTGGGCTGATCCACGCTTGAGAAACGGAGTGACCCCCTTGGCGATCCAGTCGATCCGGCTGTTCGGAGATCCGGTGCTGCGCACCGCGGCGGCACCCGTCGTCGACTTCGACAAGGAGCTCCGCAAGCTGGTCAAAGACCTCACCGACACGATGATGGACGCCCCCGGCGCCGGGCTGGCGGCCCCGCAGATCGGCGTCGGCCTGCGGGTGTTCACCTACTACGTGGACGAGCAGCTCGGCCACCTGATCAACCCCGACCTCGACCTGTCCTCCGAGATCGACGAGGAGGGCGAGGAGGGCTGCCTGTCCTTCCCCGGCCTGTCGTTCCCGACGCCGCGCGCGATCCGCGCCGTGGCCAAGGGCTTCGACATGCACGGCGAGCCCGTCGTGCTGGAGGGCACCGACCTGATGGCGCGCTGCTTCCAGCACGAGACCGATCACCTCGACGGCATCCTGTTCATCGATCGCATGGACCCCAAGCAGCGCAAGCTGGCCATGAAGGCGGTCCGCGAGGCCGAGTGGAGCGGCCTGTCCGCCCCCGTGGTCAGATACTCGCCGCACGCGACCGGCGGAAGGGCGCTCTGAGAGCATGCGTCTGGTCTTCGCGGGCACACCCGAGACGGCGCTGCCGTCGCTGCGCACCCTGATCGACTCGCCGCGGCACGACGTGGTGGCGGTCGTCACCCGCCCCGACGCCCAGTCCGGACGGGGACGCAAGGTCCATCCCTCGCCGGTGGCCGCGCTCGCCGAGGAGGCGGGCATCGAGGTGCTCCGCCCGCAGAAGGCCGGCGACCCGGCCTTCCTCGACCGGCTGCGGGCCCTGGAGCCCGACTGCTGCCCGGTCGTCGCCTACGGCGCGCTGCTGCCGCAGTCCGCGCTCGACGTGCCCCGGCGCGGGTGGATCAACCTGCACTTCTCGATCCTGCCCGCCTGGCGCGGCGCCGCGCCCGTCCAGCACGCGATCCTGCACGGCGACGAGATCACCGGCGCGACCACGTTCCAGATCGTCAAGGAGCTGGACGCCGGCCCGGTCTACGGCGTGGTCACCGAGGAGATCCGCACCACCGACACCAGCGGGTCGCTGCTGGAGCGGCTCTCGGTCTCCGGGGCCGGGCTGCTCGCCGCCACTCTCGACGGCGTCGAGGACGGCGCCCTGGAGGCGCGGCCCCAGCCGGCCGACGGGGTGACCATCGCCCCCAAGATCAGCGTCACCGACGCCCAGGTCGACTGGGCCAAGCCCGCCATGCACGTCGACCGGCTGATCCGGGCCTGCACCCCCGGCCCCGGCGCCTGGAGTGAGTTCAGGGGCCAGCGGGTCAAGCTCGGGCCGGTGCGGCCGGCTCCCGGCGAGCGGTTGGCGCCCGGAGAGATCGCCGCCACCAAGACAACGGTGCTGGTCGGCACCGCCACCGACGCCGTGGCACTGGGTGACGTGCAACCGCAGGGCAAGCGGCTGATGGGCGCCGTGGAGTGGGCTCGCGGGGTCCGCCCAGAGGACAAAGAGACCTTCGAGTGACCCGATGGGGAAAATCTGACGGTATGAGTGCCAGGGGCGACCAAGGGGCCGGAGGCGGCGCAGGCCGGGCCGGAAGCGCCGCGGGCCGCGGTGGCGAAGGCCGGAGGGCCGGAGGCGGCGCGGGCCAGGGTGGCGAAGGCCGGAGGGCCGGAGGCGGCGCGGGCCAGGGTGGCGAAGGTCCGCGGGGCGGCGGAGGCCGTGGCGCAGGAGGCGGTGGGGGCCGTTCGCGCGGGCCGCGTCGGCCGCCGCGCGACCAGCCCCGCAACGCGGCCTTCGACGTCATGCGCGCCGTCGACGAGCGCGACGCGTACGCCAACCTGCTCCTCCCGCGTCTCCTGCGCGAACGCGGCGTCAAGGGCCGCGACGCGGCGCTGGCCACCGAGCTCGCGTACGGGACGCTGCGCGGCCTCGGCACCTACGACGCGATCATCGAGATGTGCAGCGACCGCGCGCCCGACCCCGACGTGCGCGATGCCCTGCGGCTCGGCGCGCACCAGCTGCTGCGCATGCGTGTCCCGCCGCACGCGGCCGTCGGCACCACCGTCGACCTGGTACGCCTGCGCGTCGGCGCCGGCGCGGCCAAGTTCGCCAACGCGGTCCTGCGAAAGATCGCGTCCAGGACGATCGAGGAATGGGTGCCCATCGTCGCACCCGACCCGGCCCACGACCCGGTCGGCCACCTCGCCGTCGCCTACGGCCATCCCCGGTGGATCGTCTCCGCATTCCGCGACGCGCTCGGCGGGGACGCCGAGCTGCCCGAGCTGCTCGACGCCGACAACGCCCGGCCCCTGGTGACGCTGGTCGCCCGGCCGGGGCGCAGCTCGGTGAAGGAGCTGGAGGAGGCGGGCGCCGCGCCCGGCCGATACTCACCGTATGCCGCCTACCTGCGCGAAGGCGACCCCGGGCAGATCGACGCCGTGGCCGGGACGCGCGCCGCCGTACAGGACGAGGCCAGCCAGCTGGTGGCGCTCGCCCTGACCCGCGTGCCGCTCGAACGGGAGGGCGAGGAGCTGTGGCTCGACATGTGCGCCGGGCCCGGCGGCAAGGCGGGGCTGCTCGACGCCATCGCCACCCATGGAGACCCGGGCGGGTTTCCCGGCGGGGCCCGGTTGCTCGCCGCCGACGTGCTGTACCACCGGGCGCGGCTGGTCTGGCAGACCACCCGGCACGCGTCGGTGGTCACGGCGGACGGCACGGAGCCCGCGTGGCGGCCGGGCGTGTTCGACCGGGTCATGCTCGACGCGCCCTGCACCGGGCTGGGGGCGCTGCGGCGGCGGCCGGAGGCGCGGTGGCGGCGCGATCCGGCCGGGATCGCCGAGCTGGGCAAGCTGCAGCGGCGGCTGCTCGGCACGGCGCTGGACGCGGTGCGGCCCGGCGGGGTCGTCGCGTACGTCACCTGCTCGCCGCACCTGGCCGAGACCCGGGTCGTGGTCGGGGACGTGGCCGGCCGCCGGGACGACGTCGAGCAGCTCGACGCGCGGGACTACCTGCCCGAGGTGGAAGGGCTGGGCGCGGGGCCGCACGCCCAGTTCTGGCCGCACCGGCACGGCACCGACGCCATGTTCCTGTCCCTGCTCCGCAAGCGTCCCTGAGACCCCGGCTCGCTGCGCAAGCGTCCCTGACACCCCGGCCCGCTCCGGTGGTGTGTTTCTGACACCAGCCCGCTCCGCTCCGCAGGCGCGACGGCGCTGCCGACGCGTGGCACGCGAGATGGTGCCGCGATGTCAGCCGCCCGACACGGTGCTGCGACGTCGGCCGGCTGGTACGCGGCGTCGGCCGGCCGGCACGGTGCAAGGAAGGTGCCGGTGGCTTGGCCGGACGAGCTGCCGGAGGTGTGGCGGCGGCGGAGCCGGTATGGGACGCCGGCGTGCCGGTCTGGGATCGCCGCGTGCGGAGGCGGCGCGCCGGAATCCGGGCCAAGACCCGCGATCGGTTGGATTGTCGTTCTGGTGGGCAGATGTGATCCGATCTATGCCGTGGACTTCCTAGATGACCTTCACATAGCGGAACTGGAGCTCATCGTCGGGCTCCAGCAATGGCCGGACTGGGTGCGGCCGGTATTGGAGCTCGTGTCGGTGTTCGGCACGGACACGTTCTTCCTGCTGTGCCTGCCCATCCTTTACTGGTGCGTCGATCCCCGGCTCGGCCTGCGGCTGGGCCTCACGGTCCTGGTGGCGGCCTCGACCAATGCGATCGGCAAGCTCGCCGCCCACCAGCCCAGGCCGTACTGGATCGACGTCCGGGTGCGCCCGCTCTCGGTCGAAGGGGCCTTCGGGCTGCCGTCCGGCCACGCCCAGAACGGGACCGCCGGGCTAGGGCGGCTGGCTGTGATGGCGGGCAGGCCGTGGGCGTGGTGGACGGCGGGCGCGCTCACGGTGCTGGTCTGCCTGAGCCGGGTCTACCTGGGGGTCCACTTCGTCTCTGACGTGGTGGGCGGAGTGCTGCTCGGGGCGGTCGTGCTGGTGCTCGTACTGAAGCTGGAAAGTCCCGTGACGGCGTGGTGGCTGCGGCTGGC
Organism: Nonomuraea basaltis; assembly: GCF_005893125.1. Classification (GTDB taxonomy): domain Bacteria; phylum Actinomycetota; class Actinomycetes; order Streptosporangiales; family Streptosporangiaceae; genus Nonomuraea; species Nonomuraea basaltis. The sequence goes on from NZ_VCJS01000039.1 coordinate 49,324, forward strand.
GCTGTGGGCGCAGCTGGCGGCCTCCGCCGCGCTCTCCTTCGCGCTGATCGGCGTCGCCGCGCTCGCCAACGCGCCGTACGCCGGCTGGTCCCCGCCCGCGGCCTGGAGCGCGGCGGGGCAGATCGCGCCCGAGAGCCTGGACACGATCGTCACCATGGCGGGCGTGCTGCTCGGCACACTGGCCGGGGCGTCGATCATGTACAGGATCGGCTGGTTCGACGCGGGCGGGCCGCTCGGCCTGCGCGCCGCCCGCTGGCTGCTCGGCACGGCCGTGGCCGTGTCCATCTGGTACGTTCAGCGCGAGCTGCTGCCCCAGACCGGCGTCGTCGCGTACACCGGATACGCGGTGCTGGCGCTCTGGGTGCAGCTAGGAGCTCCGGTGACGTTCATCAGGCTCGGGCTGATGTCCCGGGCAAGGCAGGCGCAGGCCGTTCACTAGACTTTGGGAATCATGGCCGTACAGATCTCGCCCAGCATCCTCGCCGCCGACTTCGCCAGGCTCGCCGACGAGGCCGCCGCCGTCCCGAACGCCGACTGGCTGCACGTCGACGTCATGGACTACCACTTCGTGCCCAACCTCACCCTCGGGTTGCCCGTGGTCGAGGCGCTGTGCAAGGCGACCGCGACGCCGCTCGACTGCCACCTCATGATCGAGGACCCCGACCGGTGGGCGCCGCAGTACGCGGAGGCAGGGGCGGGCAGCGTGACCATCCACGCGGAGGCGGCCAAGGCCCCGATTCGCACGCTGCGCGAGATCCGCTCGCTCGGCGCCCGGGCGGGGCTCGCGCTCAACCCGGCCACGGCCGTCGAGCCCTACGAGGACCTGCTCGGCGAGATCGACATGCTGCTGCTGATGACCGTCGAGCCGGGGTTCGGCGGGCAGAAGTTCCTCGATGTCGTGCTGCCGAAGGTCCGCCGGGCGCGGGCGCTCATCGAGCGGCACGGCGGCCGGATCTGGCTGCAGGTGGACGGGGGAGTGGACGCCGAGACCATCGGGCGCTGCGCCGAGGCGGGCGCCGACGTGTTCGTGGCCGGCAGCGCGGTCTACGGCGCCTCCGACCCGGTGGCGGCCATCGACCGGCTCCGCGCCGCGGCCACCCGCTGAGCTCTCCGGCATCGGCGCTTGACATGGAATGCCCGCTCGCTGGGTAACTCTTCACTTATGAGTGACCATGGGATCTTCGGCCCCAGCTCGGTGACCTGGCGGGTGATGGGAGAGCCCATCCTGCTGGTCGGGGGCCTGCGTGCCCTGCTGATGCAGGGGCTGCACCCGAGGGCGATGCGCGGCGTGCTGCAGAACTCCGCGCTCATGGACCCGCAGGAGGCCTGGTCCCGCTTCACGCGTACCACCGAGTTCGTCCGCGTGCGCACGTACGGCACCAGCGCCGAGGTCGAGCGGGCCGGACGCCGTGTACGCAAGATCCACGCCAGGCTGACAGCCCACGATCCCGACACCGGCACCACGTTCCGCCTCGACGAGCCGGCCGCCCTGCGCTGGGTGCACGTCGGCGAGGTGGACTCCTACCTGTCCGTCGCGCGCCGGGCGGGCGTGCGGCTGACGGACGCCGAGGCGGACGCGTTCGTCTCCGAGTGGCGGCGGGCCGCCGAGGTCGTGGGGCTGAACGGCCAGGACGTGCCCGGCTCGGTGGCCGAGCTGCGCGACTACATCGACGCTGAGCGGCCGGGGCTGCGCTTCGTCTCCGAGGCCGCCCACCCGCTGCGCCTGTCGCTGAACGCCCCGCTGCCGCTCCTGCTGACCCCGCTCAAACCCGCGCTGCCCGCGCTGACGCTGCTCGCCTTCGCCACGCTGCCGCGCTGGGCCAGAAGACTGTACGGGCTGCCCGCCACGCCCGTCGGCGACCTGTGGGCGACCGCGACGCTGCGGACCCTGCACACCGGGATCGGCCTGGTCCCCGCCCACGTCCGCTACGCTCCGGCGGCCCGCCGCGCGCACCGGCTGATGGCTGCCTGAAGCGAGCGCTTGGTCAAATTGGTGGGGGTGGTCGCGCACGTTGTCCGGCGCATGGCACACTGGTAGCGGAAGAGCTAGCGTGCTCCGGGGTCGGTGAAAGTCCGAACCGGCGGTGATAGTCCGCGACCCGGCCGATGCCATCGGCCGGTTGACTCGGTGAAATTCCGGGACCGACGGTTAAAGTCCGGATGGGAGGTAGCGCGCGAGGTGTCCGGTGTCAGGCCGGGCGCCTTCTGTGGTGCATCCGTGCATCACGTGAGTCCCCCGGGGCCCGCCGTGGCTTAGAGCTACTGGCGAGTAGGAGACCCGGGTGGAGATACCCGAGCAGGACGCCGCGCACATGGCGCGCGCCGTCGAGCTGGCCGGGCGCGGACACGGCACCACCAGCCCCAACCCCGTCGTGGGCTGCGTCGTGCTCGACGCCGCGGGCGCGGTCGCCGGCGAGGGGTTCCACGCGTACGCGGGCGGGCCGCACGCCGAGGTCGTGGCGCTGGCGCAGGCGGGGGAGCGGGCCAGGGGCGGGACCGCGTACGTGACGCTCGAACCCTGCGACCACACCGGGCGGACGGGTCCGTGCAGTCGCGCGCTGCTCCAAGCCGGTGTCGCGCGGGTGGTGGTCGCGGTCGCCGATCCCAGCCCGAAGGCCGCCGGCGGGGCCGCCCGGCTGCGGGCCGCCGGGGTCGCCGTGACGATGGGGGTTCTGGCGGGTGCGGCCGAGCGGGTCAACGAGGAGTGGCTCACGTACGCGCGGCTCGGCCGATCCCACGTGACCTGGAAGTTCGCCGCCACTCTGGACGGGAGGTCGGCCGCCGAGGACGGGACCAGCCAGTGGATCACCTCGGCCGAGGCTCGCGCGGACGTGCACCGGCTGCGGGCCGCCTCGGACGCGATCGTCGCCGGCATCGGCACGGTGCTCGCCGACGACCCCAGACTCACCGCCCGCCCGGTCATTGACGGCGCTCATGGCTCCGACTCCGGCCCGAGCGCTCGTCCCGGCCCGAGCGCTCGTCCCGACGTGAACGCTCGTCCCGACGTGAACGCTCGTCCCGACGTGAACGCTCGTCCCGACGTGAACGCTCGTCCCGACGTGAACGCTCGTCCCGACGTGAACGCGGTCTCCGGTCCGAACGCTCGCTCCGGTCCGAGTGCGCGCCCCGGTCTGAGCAGCGAGCCCGATCCGGATGGTGACCTCGGCCGGAATGCACGCCTGGACCTGATCGGCGGGTCCCATCCGGATGTCGAGCTCGGCCCGGCCGTCCGCCCAGCCGCGGGCGTCCGTACCCCGCTGCGGGTCGTCGTCGACACCGAGGCCAGGACGCCGCCGACCGCCAGGGCGCTCGATGACGCAGCGCCCACGATCGTCGCCGTGGCCGACGACGTCGACACCGATCTCAAGGCCGACCTCCTGCGCCTGCCCCGCCGTGACGGCGGTCTCGACCTGCACGCCCTGCTGAGGGAGCTGGCCGCGCGCGAGGTCGTCAGCGTGTTCCTGGAGGGCGGCCCGACGCTCGCCGGATCGTTCATGAGGCAGGGCCTGATCGATCGCGTGGTCGCGTACGTGGCGCCCGCGCTGCTCGGCTCCGGGCGGGCCGCGCTCGGCGCGGCCGGGGTGCAGACGATCGGCGAGCTGCACCGCCTGACATTTGACGAAATTTCCCCCATCGGGCCGGATGTGCGGCTTACCGCCCGGCCCATCGCACAACCAGGCAGGGAGCAGTGATGTTCACCGGAATCATTGAGGAAAAAGGCGAGGTAGTGGCCATCGACCAGGCCGGCGGCGGAGCCCTGCTGTCGGTGCGCGGCCCGGTCGTCACCTCCGACGCCAAGCACGGCGACTCGATCGCGGTCAACGGCGTGTGCCTCACGGTCGTGAAGGCCGAGGGCGACATCTTCACCGTTGACGTGATCAGGGAGTCGCTCGACCGGAGCTCCCTGGGCGCGCTCACCGAGGGCTCCGCGGTGAACCTGGAGCGGGCCGTACGCGCCGACCAGCGCCTCGGCGGCCACATCGTGCAGGGCCACGTGGACGGCACCGCCGTGCTGCTGTCGCGCGACCCCGGCGAGAGCTGGGACGACCTGCGTTTCTCCCTGCCCGAGCCGCTCAGCCGGTACGTCGCGGAGAAGGGCTCGATCGCGATCGACGGAATCAGCCTGACGGTCACGACGGTTGACGACGACAGCTTCGGCGTGAGCCTCATCCCGACCACGCTGAAGCTCACCACCATGGGCGAACGCCAGGTGGGCGACGTGGTGAACATCGAGGTCGACGTGATCGCGAAATATGTGGAAAGGCTGGTGGGCAGGCAGTGAACTGGGCCGACGCCGGATTCACCGTATTCGGCACGCACGTGCTCTGGACGGACCTGATCGGCAACATCGCCGCTCTGTCCACGGTCCTCCTGGCCATGCGCAAATCGATATGGACGTGGCCGGTGCAGTTCACCGGCTCGGTGCTGCTGTTCATCGCCTCCATCAACGCGCACATCACCGGCAACGCACTCAAGCAGGCCCTCTTCGCCGGCCTGGCGATCTACGGCTGGTGGGCGTGGCGGCGCGGCACGCAGGGCGGCAAGCAGCTGGCCGTCCGGCCCGCCCGGTGGTGGGAGCGGTCCGTGCTGATCGGCGTCATGCTGCTGGGCACCGCGGTGGTCGGACTGCTGTTCTTCTTCACCGGCCTGTCGTGGGGCGCCCACGTGCCGCTGCCGAAGGGCGCCTTCCTGGTGGCCGCCGACGCCTACATCTTCGTCGGCAGCGCCGTGGCAACCTGGGCGCAGGGCCGGGCGCTGGTGGACTTCTGGATGGTGTGGGTGGCCGTGGACCTGGTGGGAGTGCCGCTGGCGTTCAGCTCGGGGCTGGTGGTCTCCGGCTATGTGTACGGCATCTTCTTCGTGCTGGTCATCATCGGGTTCGTGAAGTGGCTGCGCGAATACCGCTCCTCGTCGCTGGCCGTGGCGGTGGCGCAATGAGCGAGATCAAGCTCGACCCGATCGAGCGCGCGATCGAGGACATCCGCAACGGCAAGGCCGTCGTGGTCGTCGACGACGAGAACAGGGAGAACGAGGGCGACCTCATCTTCGCCGCCGCCAAGGCCACGCCCGCGCTGTGCACGTTCACGATCAGGCACACCAGCGGCATGATCTGTGTGGCCATGGACGGCAACGAGCTCGACCGGCTCGGGCTGCCGCTCATGGTGTTCCACAACAAGGAGCGCATGCGGACGGCGTACACGATCACCGTGGACGCCCGCGACGGCGTCACCACCGGCATCTCCGCCGCCGACCGGGCCAAGACCATCCGCACGCTCGCCGACTCCGCCACCGAGCCCAACGAGCTCGTACGCCCCGGGCACATCTTCCCGCTGCGCTACCGCGAGGGCGGGGTGCTGGCCAGGCGCGGGCACACCGAGGCGGCCGTGGACCTGGCCAGGCTGGCCGGCCTGTCGGCGGCCGGCGCGCTGGCCGAGGTCGTCAACGACGACGGCACCATGGCCAGGCTGCCCGAGCTGCGCCGCTTCGCCGACGAGCACGACCTGGCGCTGGTCTCCATCGAGCAGCTCGTCGACTACCGCCGGCGGGCCGAGAGCATGGTCACCAGAGTCGCCGAGACGCGGCTGCCGAACGTCTACGGGATGTGGCGCTGCTTCGGCTACGCCAGCGCCCTGGACGGTGGCGAGCACGTCGCGCTCGTCTTCGGCGACCTCGGCGATGGCGAGAACGTCCTGGTCAGGGCCCACTCCGAATGCCTGACCGGCGACGTGTTCGGCTCGCTGCGCTGCGACTGCGGTGTGCAGCTCGACCATGCCATGGCCGCCGTCGCGCAGGAGGGCCGTGGCGTGATCGTCTACCTGCGCGGGCACGAGGGCCGGGGGATCGGGCTGCTGGCCAAGCTCAAGGCGTACAGCCTGCAGGACAACGGCAGCGACACCGTCGACGCCAACGTGGAGCTGGGGCTGCCGGTGGACGCGCGGGAGTTCTCCAACGCGGGGCAGATCCTCGCCGACCTCGGCGTCAGGTCGGTGCGGCTGCTCACCAACAACCCGGCCAAGCTCAAGGGCATGGACGGGTACGGCATCAAGGTCCTCGGCCGCGAGCCCATGCCCGTGGCCATGAACCCCTACAACGAGCGATACCTCAAGGCCAAGCGCGACCGCCTCGGCCATGACATCTCGGAGGCTTCGTGAGTCAGCGATCAATTGGACACAGCCGGGTCCCGCTCATGCGGCCGGCGGAGGAGGCCACATGAGCGAGCGTAGCGAGCGATCAATTGGACAGAGCTGGGTCCCGCTCATGTGGCCGACGCAGGAGGCCACATGAGCGGGGAAGGACGGCCGGGTGTCATGGTGCCCGACGCCTCGGGGCTGACCGTGGGGCTGGTGGCGGCCAGCTGGCACGCCAAGATCACTGATCAGCTGGTGGCACGGGCCGTACAGGCCTGCGACGACAGCGGCGCCCAGGCCACGGTGGTACGGGTGCCGGGCTCGCTGGAGATCCCGGTGGTCGCCCAGGCGCTGGCCCGCCGCTGCGACGCGGTGGTGGCGCTGGGCGCGGTCATCAGGGGCGAGACCGCCCACTTCGACTACGTCTGCGACTCGGTGACCTCGGGCCTGACCCGGATCGCGCTGGACGAGGAGACCCCGGTCGGCAACGGCGTGCTCACCTGCGACACGATGGCTCAGGCTCTGGAACGCTCGGGCCTGCCCGGCAGCAAGGAGGACAAGGGGTACGAGTCGGTCGTGGCCGCGCTGGAGACCGCGCTCCTCCTGCGGAACCTCCACTAACCTGCGGTAGGTTTCCCTCGTGCCAGAGCTCGTCCCGCCTCCGTCCCTGCCCGTCACTTGGCGTCCGCGCCGGGGAAGGATCGTCGCGTACGGCTTCGCCGTGCTGATCGTGGCGGGGGCGGTGATCATGGCCGTGCTCATCGCGGAGCCGTTCAAGCTTCCTGACCGGGTGGCGATCGTGGCGTTCGGGTGCACGGTGGCGTTCGTGCTGCACCTGCTGGGGCGGGTGCGGGTGGAGGCCGACGAGGAGGGCATCACGATCGTGAACGCCGTCCGCACGCATCGGTATACGTGGCCGGAGGTCCTGGAGGTCACGCTGCTCGTGGGGGACCCGTGGCCGAAGATCGACTTCTCGGACGGCCGGACCATCGGGGCGATGGGCATCCAGGGCTCGGAGAAGCCCCGCGCCCGCCGGGCCGCGGCGGAGCTGGAGGCCCTGATCCGGGAGCGGGGGGAGGCTCGCGAAGACTGACCGGCAACTATTGTGCGCGATTGGTTGCGGTGAGGAATATCGTCGACCCGGGTGTCGACGTAGCCTGAAGGCGTGCTGCGGCGGACAATCAAGGCAATGGACATCGAGTCGCCCGAGAAGCTCATCGAGCTTCTCGACCGGCACGCCTATCTGGCCGACGAAGGGCTGGCGACGGCCGTCTTCCTGGCCCTGAAGATGGGGCGGCCGCTCTTCCTCGAAGGGGAGGCGGGCGTCGGGAAGACCGAGCTGGCCAAGACCCTCGCGGCGCTGCTCAAGGCGCCCCTCATCAGGCTCCAGTGCTACGAGGGGCTGGACGCCGCCCAGGCGCTCTACGACTGGGACTTCGCCCGCCAGCTCCTCCACCTCAAAGCCGCCGAGGCCGCCGGGGTCACCGACGTGAGCAGGCTGGAGGGAGAGATCTACGATCGGCGGTTCCTGATCGCGAGGCCGCTGCTGAAGGCCGTCGAGACGCAGCCGAGCGTGTTGCTCGTGGACGAGATCGACCGGGCGGACGACGAGTTCGAGGCGTTCCTGCTCGAGGTGCTGTCCGATTTCACGATCTCGATTCCCGAGCTGGGCACGGTCAGGGCGAAGACGCCGCCGGTGGTCGTGGTGACCTCCAACCGGACGCGGGAGGTGCACGACGCGCTCAAGCGGCGCTGCCTCTACCACTGGCTGGAGCACCCGGGCTTCGACCGCGAGGTGGCGATCCTGCTGCGGCGGCTGCCGGACTGCACCGAGACGCTGGCCATGCAGGTGGCGCGGGCGGCCGAGCGGCTGCGCCAGGCCGACCTGGTCAAGCCGCCCGGGATCGCCGAGACGCTCGACTGGACCGAGGCGCTGCTGACGCTGGGCGCCAAGGAGCTCGACCCGGGGCGGGCGGCGGCCACGCTGGGCGCGGCGCTGAAGTACCGGGAGGATGTCGCGAACGTTCTCGGGAACGGGTTGCTGGCCCATGGATGAGCTGGTCGCCACCGTGACGGGGTTCGCCAGGACGCTGCGCGCGGCCGGGGTCGGCGCCGATCACGACCGGACGCAGAGCATGCTCCAGGCGCTCGACCACCTCGACGTGACCGATTCCGGCGATGTCTACTGGGCCGGGCGGCTCACGTTGTGCGCCACGCCTGACGACCTGCCCAGGTACGACCGGTGCTTCGCCGCCTATTTCGGCGGGCAGAGGGCGGCGATGGCCCGTACCAGCACCACGAGCGTCACCAGGCACCTGGCCGCGCGAGACGGTGCGGCAGAGGGCCGTGACGACGGGACGGCGGCGCCGGCGACCGCGAGCCGTACAGAAGTGCTGCGGCACCGCGACGTGGCCGGGCTGACCGAGGCCGAGCGGGCCGAGGTGCACCGGATGCTGGCCATGCTGAGAAGCGGCCGGGCGCGGCGGCGTTCGCGCCGGTTCGAGAGCGCTCACCGGGGTGTCCTGGACCAGCGCCGCACCATCCGCGACGCGCTCAGGAAGGGCGAGGTGGCCAGGCTCCGCCGCAAGCGGCACACCACCAGGCCCCGAACCGTCGTCCTGTTCGTGGACGTCAGCGGGTCGATGGCCCCGTACGCCGAGACGCTGCTGCGCTTCGCCCACGCGCTGGCCAGGAGTGAGCCCCGGGCCACCAGGGTCTACTCGGTCGGCACCAGGCTCACCGAGGTCACGGCCGAGCTGCGGCACCGCGACCCGGGCACCGCGCTCAACGAGGTGTCGAAGGTCATCCCGGACTGGAGCGGGGGAACGCGGCTGGGGGAGGAGCTCAAGGAGTACCTCGCCCGTTTCAGCGCGCGAGGGGCGATCGCGGTGATCGCCTCGGACGGGTGGGAACGCGGTGATCCGGAGCTGCTGGGCACGCAGATGGCCAGGCTGGCCAGGCAGGCGCACCGGGTGATCTGGGTCAACCCGCACAAGGGGTACGCGGATTACCAGCCGCTCACCGGCGGCATGCGGGCCGCCTTGCCGTACCTCGACGACCTGGTGGCCGGGCACAGCCTGGCCGCCTACGAGCAACTCAGCGAAAGGCTCGCCCATGCGTGACGTGCTGCCGGAGATCATGCGGTGGTGGAGGTCGGGGCTCAGGTTCGGGCTGGCGACGGTGGTGAGCACGTTCAGCAGCGCGCCGCGGCCGCCGGGCGCGGCCATGGCGGTGCGCGGCGACGAGGTGGTCGGCAGCGTGTCCGGCGGCTGCGTCGAGGGCGCGGTGTTCGAGCTGGCCGCCGACATCGACACACCGATCCTGCAGCGGTACGGCGTCACCGACGACGACGCGTTCGCCGTCGGGCTCACCTGCGGCGGCATCATCGACATCCTCGTCGAGCCCGTCTCGATCGAGACCTTCCCCGAGCTGGGTGACGTCGCGGCGTCCGTGGACGCCCACGAGCCGGTCGCCGTCGCCACCGTCGTCTCCGGTCCCGGCCAGGTCGGCGCCCGCCGGATCATCTGGCCCGACCGCTCCTCGGGCACCCTCGGCCTGGAACGCCTCGACGAGGCCGTGGACGACGACGCCCGCGGCATGCTCGCCCAGGGCCTGACCGGCATCCGGCACTACGGCGGGCAAGGGGAGCGGCGGCTGGACGACCTGGCGGTGTTCGTGCACTCGTTCGCGCCGCCGCCGCGCATGCTCGTGTTCGGCGCCATCGACTTCGCCGCCGCGGTGGCCAGGGTGGGCAAGTTCCTCGGCTACCACGTCACGGTCTGCGACGCCCGCCCGATCTTCGCCACCGCCAAGCGCTTCCCCGACGCCGACGAGGTCGTGGTCAAGTGGCCCCACGACTACCTGGCCTCCGTGCAGGTGGACGAGCGCACGGTGATCTGCGTGCTCACCCACGACCCGAAGTTCGACGTGCCGCTGCTGGAGGTGGCGCTGCGTACCGACGCCGGCTACGTCGGGGCCATGGGCTCACGCCGTACCCATGAGGACCGCCTGGACCGGCTGCGCGAGGCCGGCCTGACCGAAGCCGAGCTGGCCGGGCTGCGCTCGCCCATCGGCCTCGACCTCGGCGCGCGCACCCCCGAGGAGACGGCCGTGTCGATCGCCGCCGAGCTGATCCAGCTGCGCTGGGGCGGCTCCGGCCGGCCGCTGTCCGCCACGAAGGGCCGCATCCACCACGAGACGACATGAAGTCGGCCAAGGTGGCGGGGCTGCTGCTGGCCGCCGGCCAGGGCGCCCGGCTGGGCACGCCCAAGGCGCTGGTCGAGTACGCGGGCGAGCGGCTGGTCGACCGCGGCGTGCGGCTGCTGGAGGACGGCGGCTGCCACCCCGTCGTGGTCGTGCTGGGCGCGGCAACCGTGCAGGTGCGCGGCGCGGTCACCGTACGCAACCCGGACTGGGCGTCGGGCATGGGCTCGTCCCTGCGCGTCGGCCTCGGCGCGCTGCCCGACAAGGCGGAGTCCGTCGTGATCGCGCTGGTCGACCAGCCCCTGATCCACCCCGGCGCGGTGCGCGCGCTGATCGGCGCGGGCGCCGGGGTGGCGGTCGCCACCTACGGAGGGCGGCGCAGGAACCCCGTGCTGATCGCCCGCGAGCACTTCGCCGAGGTGGCCGAGCGGGCCGTCGGCGACGTCGGCGCCCGGCCGTTCCTGAAGGCGCACCCCGAGCTGGTCACCGAGGTGCCGTGCGACGAGCATGGGAGCCCGGCCGACATCGACACGCCCGAGGACCTCGATCTGCTGAAGACGCAGTGAGGCTGACTGATGGAGCGGTGAGGTTGCTAGAGGCGCAGTGAGGCGATGGCGGCACGGTGGTCGCTGCCGGTCGCCGGGGCCACGCCCGCCTCGGTCGCCGTCATCCCCTTGAACAAGATGTGGTCCGGGCGGGTGATCGGGAACTCCGACGGCCACGTGAACCCGAACCCGTCGCCCGCCACGGTCTGCGCGTCGGTCAGGGGCGGGGTCAGCCCCCGCATGCCCCGGTCGGTGGTGGCGGTGTTGAGGTCGCCGAGCAGCAGGATCCGCTTGCTGGGGTCGGCGTCGACGAGCTTGCGCGCATGGGTGAGCGAGGCGTCGCGCGAGGTGGTGTGCCCCGGCCGGGCCGAGGCGAGGTGCATGACGTAGACGGTGACCTTGCCCTTGGGCGTGGTGACCACCGCGCGCAGTGCCCGCGGCCAGCCCATGCCGACGTCGAGCGGTTTGGCCTCGCTGATCGGGTAGCGGCTCCACAGGCCGACCGTGCTGACCGTGTAGTGGTGTTTCAGCATCTTGTTGAGCTGCCTGGCCGCGGGCCCGCCGCTGGTCAGCTCCTGGGCCGCGAGCAGGTCGAGGTCCTTGGCGATCACGCGCACGGCCTCGCCCGAGGCGCTGTTGGTCACCCCCACGTTGACCGTGCCCACGGCCAGGTCGCTGGGGCCGCCGGGCGGCGTGCGGAACAGCGTGGAGCCGAACATCACCGCCCACACCACGCCCGGGACCAGCGCCGCCGCGGCCGCCACCGGGGAACGCGCCAGCGCGGCCGCGAGGAGCAGCAGCGGCACGGTCAGCCCGATCCAGGGCAGCAGGCTCTCCATCACGGGCGTGAACCCGCCGAGCGCGGGGATCAGCTGGTGCCCCGCCAGGGCTGCGGCCACCGCGACCGACACCACCACCACAACCCGTCTCAGCACCCGAACCAGGCTAGCCGCTCCCCGTCCCGCACGCTGACGCGATAAGCTCCCGGTCGAAACGGAACATCATTCGGTTCATGGGGAGCCCGGCATGCGCATCGGTATGGCACTCAACTACTCGGGTGGCTTCAAGGAGTCGGTGGTCGAGCTGGCCGACTATGAGCAGGCCGGGCTCGACATCGTCTTCGTGGCCGAGGCCTACAGCTTCGACGCCGTCAGCCAGATGGGCTACATCGCGGCCAAGACCGAGCGGCTGGAGATCGCCTCCGGCATTCTGCCGATCTACTCGCGCACGCCGACGCTGCTGGCCATGACGGCCGCGGGCATGGACTACGTCTCCGACGGCCGCTTCACGCTCGGGCTCGGCGCCTCGGGGCCGCAGGTGATCGAGGGGTTCCACGGGGTGCCGTACACCGCGCCGCTCGGGCGTACCAGGGAGGTCATCGAGATCTGCCGCAAGGTGTGGCGGCGCGAGCGCCTGGAGCACGAGGGCCGGCACTACACGGTGCCGCTCCCGCCCGGCCAGGGGACCGGTCTCGGCAAGGCCCTGAAGATCATCAACCATCCGGTACGCCCGCGCATCCCCATCGTGGTCGCCGCGATCGGCCCCAAGAACGTCGAGCTGGCCGCTGAACTGGCCGAGGGCTGGGAGCCGATCTTCTACGTGCCCGAGAAGGCCGCCGACGTGTGGGGCGCGTCGCTGGCCGCGGGCAAGGCCAAGCGGGACCCCGAGCTGGGCGAGCTGGACGTGATCGCGCAGGCGTCGCTGGCGATCGGCGACGACGTGGCGGGGCTGCTGGAGTTCGGGCGGCCGATGGCGGCACTCTACATCGGCGGCATGGGCGCCAAGGGCAAGAACTTCTACAACGACCTGGCCAGGCGCTACGGCTACGAGAAGGAGGCCGAGCTGATCCAGGACCTCTACCTCCAGGGCAAGAAGGAGGAGGCGGCCGCGCAGGTGCCGGCCGAGCTGCTGGAGAAGATGTCGCTGATCGGCGACGAGGGCTTCGTGCGCGACCGCGTGCAGGCGCTGAAGGAGTCGGGGGTGACCACGCTCAACGTGGCGCCGTTCGGCAGGACGCACGAGGACCGGGTGCGGCTGATCGAGAAGATCAAGGAGATCGCCGGGTAGCGCCGCTGGCACCCGAGCGCCTCGCACAGGCGCGTCAGCAAGGTGATGGCGAGGCAGCAGGTGCTGGAGGGCCCTATCGTGGGTCGAAATCCTGATGTTCGAGCAATTGGCGGGTATATGTCCGACGCGACGCCGTCCTTGATCGCTGACCGGTACCGGCTTGACGAGCTCATCGGCAGCGGGCCCATGGGCGAGGTGTGGCGGGGGTACGACACGCGGGCCGACTGGGTCGTCGCCGTGAAGGTGCTCGGCGCCAAGGCCGCGGGGGCCGCCGCGCGGGAGCTGCTCAGGAAGCACGCCCAGGCCGTGGCCAGGGTGATCCATCCGAATGTGGCCATGGTGCTGGACGTCGGAGAGCACGACGGGGCTCCGTTCCTGGTGATGGAGTACCTCACCGGGCTCAGCCTGGGCGAGGAGCTCGCCGAGGGCGGGCCGTTGAAGATCGTCGAAGTGTGCGATCTCATCGGGCAGGCGGCGGCGGGGCTCGACGCGGCGCACCGGGCCGGGGTGGTGCACGGGGAGATCGATCCGGGCAGCTTCAGGCGGGCCGGGAGCGGGGTGCTCAAGGTCGTCGGTTTCGGGCTGGACGACCAGCGGCCGTCGCCGGGAGAGGGCCCTTACGTGGCGCCCGAGCGGGCGGCCGGGGGGACGGCGGAGGCTTCCGGGGATCTGTATGCGCTCGGATGCGTTTGCTACGAGCTGCTCTGCGGCCGCCCGCCCTTCGAGGGCCAGGTACGGGATGCCGGGACCGCCGGCGGCGGTGAGCCCGGCGGCGCTGGGGAGCCCGGCGTGACCGGTGGCGAGGGTGGCGAGCCGGGCCTGGCCGGTGGCGGGCCGGGTGCCTCGAGGGCTTCCCGGGTGGAGCCCGCGCTGCCCAGTGCGGTCAGGGCCGAGGTGCCCGCCGAGCTGGATCGGCTGGTGCTGGCCATGATCGCCGAGGATCCCGCGCAGCGGCCGGCCGGCGGTGAGGCGATCCGGCGGGCGCTGGCCGGCATCGCGCGGCCGCGCGCCAACCCGGCGGCGATACCCGTGACCGGCGTCGCCCTGCGGGACGGCGGCCTGGTGGGCGGGCACGGCGGTCCGGGGGCGAGCGCCGCACACGGCGGCGGGCCGGCCACGGCGGGACTGGGTGCCACCGAGATCTACCAGTTGGGCGGGCCGGGTGGCGCCGGGCCGCGGGCCGGGGACACTGCGGTGTTCCAGGCCGGCGAGCCGGAGCCTGGGCCGGCGCCCAATCGCAAGCTGTTCCTGCAGCTCGGCGCGGCAGTGGCGGCCATTGTGGTGGTGACCGTGGGCATGGTGATGTGGGCCGGGGCGCGCGAGCAGCCGGCCGGGGGGCCTACCCCGACCGCCGCGCCCACCACGTTCGCGACGCCCACCGAAACACCCATCGAAACGCTCACCGAGTCGCCCACCGGCGACCCGTCCCCCGGCATCGTGGCCTCCATCCTGCCCGACGGCGATTCGCCCGGCTCCCTGCGCGAGACGGCGCCCCCCAAGGCCACCCTGGGAACGGAGGTCCCGCCCGGCGGGTGGGGCGAGTGGCTGGGGAGGTTCGACGAGGCGGTCAGATACCAGGAGCGCGAGGGCGGGATCAACCCTGAGTTCGCCGCCAAGGTCCGCCAGAAGATCCAGAAGGCGGCCAGGAAGCTCGACGAGGGGAAGACCGGCTCGACCGTCGGCCAAGTCGCCGAGCTGTACCAGGACCTGCGGCGGGCCCAGGAGAAGGGCGACATGGACTCGTCCGGCCCGCTGGCGAACTTCATGAACGACTGGCGGATCCAGGCCGGCTGAGCGGACGGCCTGCCGCCGGGCCCCTGAACGGGGACGGCTTCGGATGGCGCGGCGCGGGCCTGGCCGAGTGGACGGCGGATCCTGGACGGCCGGCGAAAGGGCTTCTCCGGGCGGTCCTGTCGCGTGCTTTCGTAACCTTTGAGCGTTGCCCGTACATTGGCGAAATGACCTTCGACTACCCGGCGCGCCGGGCGCGGCTCGCCGAGCTGCTGCCCGGCCGCGAGGTCCCCGCCCTGCTCGTCACCTCCCCTATCAACGTCCGCTACCTCACCGGGCTGGCCAGCTCGAACGCGGCCGTGCTGGTCAGGGCCGACGGGTCGGCGCTGCTGGCGACCGACAACCGCTACATCGACAAGGCCCGCACGCTGGACGTGCCGTCGGTCGAGGCGTCGGACGTGGCGGGGACGCTGGCCGAGCCGGGCGCCGGCATCGAGGCGGCGATCATGAGCGTGGCCACGTACCGGCGGCTGGGCGCGGGGCTGGTGCCGCTGGGCCCGGTGGTGGAGGCGCTGCGGGCGGTCAAGGACGACGGCGAGCTGGAGCTGCTCCGGACCGCCTGCGAGATCACCGATCAGGCGTTTGCTGATATATCCGTACAAATCATCCCGGGCATGACCGAGCGCGACCTCGCCCGCCGCCTCGAGAACCGCATGACCGAGCTGGGCGCCGACAAGCCCGCGTTCGACACGATCGTCGCCGCCGGCGAGAACGGCGCGATCCCGCACCACACCCCCACGGACCGGGAGCTGCGCGCCGGCGACCTGGTGACCATGGACTTCGGCGCCCGCTACGGCGGCTACCACGCCGACATGACAAGAACGGTCAGTCTCGGCACGCCCGCCGCCTGGCAGCGCGAGCTCTACGACCTGGTCGCGGAGGCGCAGCGCGCGGGCCGGCACGCGCTCGCCCCCGGCGCCGAGGCCAAGGACGTGGACGCGGCGGCCCGCTCCGTCATCGAGGACGCGGGCCACGGTGGCCATTTCAGGCACGGTCTCGGCCACGGGGTCGGCCTGGAGATCCACGAAGAGCCGTTCCTGGGCCCCTCGCGGACCGGTAGACTAAAGGATCGAGTTCCGATCACCGTCGAGCCTGGGATCTACCTTCCGGGCCGAGGAGGGGTTCGCATCGAGGACACCCTCGTGACACGTGAGGGCGGGCCGGAACTTTTCACCAAGACGACCAAGGAGCTGCTCGTCCTTTAGAGCGGCCACACGCGGGAGAAGAACGAGTGGCGACGACCAACGACCTCAAGAACGGCATGGTGCTGAAGCTCGACGGCGGTGAGCTCTGGGCCGTTGTGGAGTTCCAGCACGTCAAGCCGGGCAAGGGCGGCGCGTTCGTGCGCACCAAGCTCAAGAACGTGCTCTCCGGCAAGGTCGTCGACAAGACCTTCAACGCCGGCGTCAAGGTCGACGTGGCCAACGTCGACAAGCGCGAGATGCAGTACTCGTACAAGGACGGCGACGACTTCGTGTTCATGGACACCGAGACCTACGACATGGTCAACGTGCCCAGCGCCACGGTCGGCACCGCCGCCAACTACATGCTGGAGAACACCATGGCCACGGTGGCCTTCAACGAGGGCGCCGCGCTCTACGTGGACCTGCCCGCCGCCGCTGAGCTGACCATCGCCAGCACCGAGCCCGGTCTGCAGGGCGACCGCTCCACCGGCGGCACCAAGCCCGCCACGCTGGAGACCGGTGCCGAGATCAAGGTGCCGCTGTTCATCACCACCGGCGAGAAGGTCAAGGTCGACACTCGCAGCGGCGAATACCTCGGCCGGGCCTGAGGTGTCGGCACGAGGCAAAGCACGCAGACGGGCGCTGGACATCCTCTTCGAGGCCGAGCTGCGCAGCGAGGATCCGCTGAAGATCCTCGCCGAGCGCGTGGAGCGGCAGGAGCCCCCGGTGAACGAATACACCTCGACCATCGTCGAGGGCGTCGCCAGGCACCACGCGCGCATCGACGACCTGATCACCACCTACTCCGAGGGCTGGACGCTCGACCGCATGCCCGCGGTCGACCGCAACCTGCTGCGCGGCGGCACGTACGAGCTGCTGTGGATGCCCGACGTGCCCGAGGGTGTGGTCATCAGCGAGTGGGTGCACCTGGCAGGGGAGCTCTCGACCGACGAGTCGCCGCAGTTCATCAACGGGCTGCTGGCCCGGTTCAAGCAACTCAAGCCAAGCCTCACCCTTTAGACACCGTAACGGCCGTACGCGTTCGGGGTACGTTCCAACCACGCCGGCCTGCACGGCTCGCGAAGGCGAGGGACGTGTACCGTCACGCGGTCAGGCGTCCGACCGCCGCCCCCGGCGGTGCCTGGCCGCGTGGCCCGGGCGCCCGCGACCGTACGGAAAATGGCGCGTCACCAGCCGCGACGCGCCCTTTTCCGGCGTTCCTGCTCTGTGTGACCATCGTGTGCATGGTGTCCGAAGACGACGTCCGCCGGATCGCGCTGGCGCTGCCCGAGACCGGCGAGAAGACCATGTACGGCACGCCCGCCTTCTACGTGCGCGGCAAGTGGTTCGCCAGGATGCGCGAAGAGGGCGACGCGCTGGTGCTGCCGGTGGCGAGCGAGGAGGAGAAGGCCGGGCTCGTCGCCGCCGAGCCCGCCACGTTCTTCACCACCCCGCACTACGACGGGTACGCCATCGTGCTGATGCGGCTCGGCGAGGTGGACGCCGAGGAGATGGGCGAGCTGCTGGTGGACGCATGGCGGCTGCGCGCCCCGAAGAGGCTGGCGGCCGAATACGACGGCACATGACGGCCGGCACCGGACGCGACGGGCAGGCATCCGGACCCGACGGCCGGCATCGGACGCGACGGTTGGGCCAGGGCCGCACAGGCGGGTCTCGCGGGTGGGGAGCGAGCGATCGCATGCACGGCGTAGGCTGGGCCCGTCCGCGAAGGAGCCGTCCGCGAAGCAGCAGTTCGCGGGGGAGAGGGAGGCGAGCCGACGTTGCGTGCTGAAGGCGTCACGAGGACCCCGGCGGTGCGGACCGCCGTCGTCTGGGACGCGCTGCGGGCGGTGCTGGCCGAGCGGACGGCGGCCACGGGCCGCGAGACGCTCGACATCGTCGACGCCGGCGGCGGCACCGGTGGGTTCGCCGTGCCGCTGGCCGCGCTCGGTCACACCGTCACCGTCGTCGACCCGAGCCCCGACTCGCTGGCCGCGCTTGAGCGCCGTGCCAAGGAGAAGGGCGTGGGCGTCAGCGCCCTGCAGGGCGACGCCGCCGACCTGGGCGAGCTGCTCAGCCGCGACAGCGCCGACCTGGTGCTGTGCCACAGCGTGCTGGAATACGTCGAGGACCCGATCAGCGCGCTGACCGCCGTCGCGGGCGTGCTGCGCAGGGGCGGCGCCGTGAGCGTGCTGGCCGCCAACCCGGTCGCCAGCGCCATCCACCGGGCCCTGGTGGGCCACTTCGACGAGGCACGGACCGTGCTGGACGACCCCAGAGGAAGCTGGGGAGACCGCGACCCCACGCCCCGGCGCTTCGCCGCCGAGACGCTGGTCGAGCTGCTGACCGCGACCGGGTTCGCCGTCGGCGCCATCCACGGCGTGCGGGTCTTCGCCGACCTGGTGCCCAGCAGCCTCGTCGACGGGGAGCCCGGCGCCGCCGAGGCGCTCGTGGCGCTGGAGCAGGCCGCCGCGACCCATCCCGTGCTCCGGGACATCGCTACGCAGTTGCACGTGCTCGGGCACCGGGCCTGAGGCGCGGGGAGGGAAGAATTCATGACCGCACCCCTCTGTATCGAATTCCTGTTCGGATAGAATCGGCGGCGTGTCTCGTAAGCAGATCACCGGCATCGGCCCCGCTCCGCGTACCGGGGTCGACGACAGCGGCTGCCCGATCCTGCACGTCGACATGGACGCCTTCTTCGCCAGCGTCGAGCTGCTCGAGCGCCCGGAGCTGCGCGGCCGCCCGGTGATCGTGGGCTCGCCCGCCGGGCGCGGCGTCGTGCTCAGCGCCACCTACGAGGCCAGGTCCTTCGGCGTGCACTCCGCGATGCCGATGAGCCGGGCGCGCCGGCTGTGCTCGCAGGCCACGATCATCCCGCCCAGCCACGGCAAATACTCCGAGGTCTCCAAGGGCGTCATGGAGATCTTCCATACGGTCACCCCGCTGGTCGAGCCCATCGCGTCCGACGAGGCGTTCCTCGACGTCGGCGGCGCCAGACGCCGGCTCGGCCCGCCCGCCGCCGTCGCCGCCATGATCAGGGAGCAGGTCCTCGACCGCTACGGCATCACGTGCTCCGTGGGCGTGGCCAGCAGCAAATTCATCGCAAAACTCGCCTCCAAGCAGTGCAAGCCGGACGGGCTGCTGGTCGTGCCCGCCGACCAGGTGGTGGACTTCCTCCATCCGCTGCCCGTGTCGGCCCTCTGGGGCGTCGGCGAGCGCACCGAGCAGTCCCTCGTACGCCTCGGCATTCGCACCGTCGGAGACCTGGCCAGAGTTCCTCCCAGCACCCTCCAGCGCGAGCTGGGGCAGGCCGTGGGCGGTCATCTGGCGGCGCTGGCCTGGGGGCGCGACGAGCGGCCCGTGAGCGCCCATGTGCCCGACAAGAGCATCGGCAACGAGGAGACGTTCGCCGCGGACATCGACGACCCAGAGGTGATCAGGCGGGAGCTGCTGCGCCTGTCCGAGCGGGTGGCCGCCAGGATGCGTAAGGGCGGACATGTGGGAAGAACTGTAAGTGTGAAGCTACGCCGAGCCGATTTCACCACGATCAGCCGCTCGCGCACGCTGCGTGAGCCGACCGACGTGGCCCAAGTGATTTATGCCACCGCTTGTGAGCTGTTCCGGGCGGCAGGCCTCGAGCGAGTGCGGTTGCGCCTGGTGGGGGTCAGGATGGAAAATCTCCGCCCCGCCGGAGAGGCCACCCGGCAGCTCGGTCTGGGCGAGCGTGAGACCGGCTGGCGCGAGGCGGAGCAGGCCATGGACAAGGCGATCCGCAGATTCGGTCCCGATGCGGTGGTCCCAGCATCGCTCGTACGTGGCAAGCTTGATGAAACAGAGACATGACGTCGATGTCCGGACTTCGTGGTGCCTCGGTGCCGCGATTTTGGGGGAAGGGGGGCGAGATGGGCCACAATGGAGCCATGACGTCACCTCCGGTTTGGTCTGCGTTGGACGTTTGCTTTCGTCTACGTCTACAGCCTCGTATTCTGGGGATAACCGACCGCGAGGTTCGGACACCCCGTGTCGTCCGTTGCCGTCTTCCCCGTCCTGGGGCCGTCCTTGGGAGGCGCCGTGCCGCTCTCTGAGCACGAGCAGCGCTTGCTCGACCAGATCGAGCAGGCCCTCTACGCCGAGGACCCGAAGTGGGCCAACACCGTAAGGATCAGTGATCCGCGCAGCCATTACAAGCGTCGCCTGATCAAGGCCTCCATCGGCTTTGCTCTCGGCGTCGTCATCATGATGGTCGGCGTGGTCATGAGCTTGATCTGGCTCGGCGTCGGCGGTTTCGTGGTCATGCTCGCCGCGTGTTTGTGGGGTCTGTCCAGCTGGAAACGCATGAATGGGTTCGGTGACTCCGCACCGGCCCCCGGCGGCACGGCCGCCCCACCGGGCAAGCAGGCCCGCCGGGGCAACCGGGGCAGCTTCATGGAACGCATGGAGGAGCGCTGGCGCCGCCGCCACGACGAGCGCTGAACCGGCCGAGCCGACAGACGGCCCGGCCGGCGCGACGTCCCGCCTGCCCCGGCGGGACACCATGCCGGGACACATACGACCGGGACGCCCGCCCCCGCTCCTGAGGCGACGGAGCAGGCGTCCGGGTCCAGAGACGACAGAGCGTGCGGCCGTTTCCCCAGGGAACGGCCGCACGCTCGATCGGTCCCCCTCAGGAGCCCTTCTGGGCTGCCGTCCGCCGCAACCTGATGGTCTCCAGCCAGTCGAACCCGTCGAGCAGGCGCTCCCCGAGGCCCCGCAGCCGCCGCAGCGTCGACGGGGGCAGCAGCACCGCCCGCACCCGCCTGCCGCGTGACACCGTGGCCGCCAGGGTCCGCCGTACCGCGCGCAGGTCCTTTTTCATGGGCCCGATCCGGCCGGGGTCCCTGGCGAACAGGACGCGCTCGACGGCCGTGGCGATGGCGGTGATGGCCGCCGCGGACGCGGAGTCGAACTCGTACTGCTGGGTCAGCCGCCGCGCGAGCGCCCGCGGCGTCTCGCTGGTCTCGCGGGCCATGCCGTAGTCGTACAGGATGTCGTCCAGCTCGGCCCAGGCGGCGGCGACCGCCGGATGCCGGCCCGCGGCACCCTCGCCCGACACCATCCTGGCCGTCAGCTCGTCGGACGGTTCCGACACCTTCCAGCCCAGGGTGCGCACGCGGCGGTTCCTGGTGATCAGCCGCACGCCGGCGGGGATCATCAGGAGCAGGAGCAGCGCCCCGGCGCCGATGCCGATCTTGCCGATCAGCGGCATCGAGTCGTCCGGCGGCAGCGTGCCGGGCGCGAGCTGGCTCTCGCGGTCCAGCGCGCGGGGGTTCTGCCGCTCCTGCGGGTCGACGGGGTCGTCGGCGGACGAGCTGGTCGACCCGGGCGTCGGCGTCGCGGCGTCGCCCGTGGCGCGGGGCGCGGGCTGCGTGTACGCAGGCACGCGCGCGCTGCCCTGGCCGAGCGCCCCCGACGGAGTCGGCTCGAACGGCAGCCAGCCCACGCCCTCGAAGTACAGCTCGGGCCAGGAGTGGGAGTCGCTCGTGGTGACCTCCCACCGGTCGCCGATCTTCGTACCGCCGGTGTAGCCGATCGCCACCCGCGACGGGATGCCCACCAGCCTGGCCAGCACCGCCATCGACGCGGCGAACTGCTCGCAGTAGCCGGCCCGGTCACGCGTCAGGAAGTCGCGCAGCGCCGAGTTGCCGTGCCCCTGCGTGCGCAGGGTGTAGGTGAAGTTGCCGGTCTTGGTGAAGAACTCCTGCAGCTTCACCGCCGCGTCGTAGGCCGACGTGGCGTTCGCGGTCTCCTGCTCGGCCAGCTGATAGATCTCGGGAGGCAGGTTCTCGGGCAGCTTCATGTAACGCTCGCCCGGCCCCGGCTGGGTGCTGTCCAGCGAGTCCAGCAGGTCCGCGGTCGGCTCCGGCTCGCTGGTGGCCACCTCGTACTCCAGGCCGGCGGCCACGTCGCGGGTGGAGAAGACCATCAGCGTGTCGACGTCCGCGCGCCAGTCGCCGTCCACCCGGATCTCCCTGGCCGGGTACGGCAGCGGAAGGAACGACAGGCGCTCGATCTCGTCGCTGATCTGGATGTTGCTCACCACGTTCTTGACCGTCGGCTTGTCGCTGAGGCCGGGCGGCTGCGGCAGCGGGCCGTTGTCCGTCCGGTTCTCGGGCGATCCCTTCGGCTGCGTCATGCCGAACTGCTGGCCGTCGAACGTGTCGAGTGCGAAGATCCGCAGGTAGCGGGGCTTGTCGTCGTTGTTGGTGTAGGTGAGGACGGTCCGCCGCTCGGGCAGCTCCAGCTGGCCCTTCAGGTTCGCGATCGGGTTGGGGATGCTGATCGAGTTGCCCTTGCCCCCGCCTGTGCCGCCCACGCCGAAGGTGAAGAAGGACACCGGCTCCATCGCCGGCAACAGCGCGGGCACCAGCACGGCCAGCGCGATCGCGGCGAACCCGATGCGCTTGCCCGACAGCCGCAGCCCGCTGGTGTCGGCGGAGACGCCCGCGGACGGCCCGCTCGTGGACGGTGGGGCGGCCAGGCGGGTCCGTCGCACCAGCACCGCCCGGCCCCAGTGGCCCACCCGCTCGCGCCCGTCGGCGAGCAGCAGCCCGACGAAGCCGAGCGCGGCGACGATGAACGCCGGCCAGCTGATCGGGTCGGGCAGGATCGTCGCCGGGACCGTGGCCAGCGCCAGCAGCGGCAGCCCGGCCAGCGCCGCCCGCCGCAGCCGCGCCGCGAGCAGGTCCACGGCGATCGCGATGAGCGCCACGCCGCCGACGGTCAGCAGCGTGATGCCCTCCGTCGTGGGCACGGGAGCGGCGAACCGCTGGATGTCGGCCCATCCGACGCCCGTCAGCCGGCCCAGCTCCACCACCGACCCCTTGGTCGGCACCAGCAGCCCCCACGCCTGCTCGGCGGCGAACGACGCGGTCAGATAGATCCACGTCGCGGCCACGCCCAGCAGCGGCGCCGCCCACGCCGGCAGCGACAGGCGGCTGCTCACCAGGCCGGCCGCCACTACGGCGAGCACGGCGCCGAGCGCCGACCAGAACCACGTCCCGCCCTCGAAGAGCGGGTAGAGCAGCACCGACGCGGTGAACGCGGCCACTCCGGAGGCGATCGTCAGCCTCATGCCGCACCTCCGGCGGGGTTGAGCGTGTATCTGCCGCCGTGGGCGGCGTCCTGCCAGACCGACGCGATCGAGGTGCCCGCGGGCAGCCGCACGATGCGCCAGCCGTACCCGGCCAGCACGGTCTGCACGGCCTGATAGTTCTCCGTCGACCCCGGGTCGCCGCCGTCCCATGTGCTCACGTCGAGCAGGACCGCGACCCCGGTGATGCCGCTGTGCCGCAACCTGGCCAGCTCCCTTGCCTCCTCCGCCTCCATCGCGCCGACCACGGCCACGATCAGCCCGTCGCCGCCGCCCTGGCGCAGCGCGGACACGCCCATCTCCAGCGAGCGGGCCGGGCTGTGCCGCACCACGGCGAGGGTGTCGAGCAGCGACCAGCTCAGGCCGGTGTCCGTCAGGTGCTCGGCGCCCAGGTCGGTCACCAGCCGCAGGCCGAGGCCCTCGCGGGCGAGGTGCACGCCGATCGAGGCCGCGGCCGAGACCGCCACCTCGAACGACGAGCGCGGCCCCTCGCCCCGGTGCGCGTGCCTGCGGGTGTCGAGCAGGAGCGCGCCGCGGCTCTGCCACTGCTGCTCCTCGCGGCGCACCATCAGCTCGCCGCGGCGGGCCGTCGAGCGCCAGTGCACCCGCCGCAGGTCGTCGCCCTGCCGGTATTCACGCGGCGCCACGTCGTCGTCGCCCGCCGCCGCCACACTCCTGGTACGGCTGTCGCCGCCGCCCGTCCACTCGCCCGACAGCCGTACGTGCGGCAGCGCCGCCACGTGCGGCGTCACCACGAGCGTGTCGCTGATCGTGAACGAGCGGGTCAGCTCCACGAGGCCGAACGGGTCGGCGATGCGGATGGACAGCGGGCCGATCGTGTAGCGGCCGCGCAGGTCCGAGCGCACCCGGTAGTCGATCTCCCGCACTCCCCGCGGCTCGACCCGGTCGAGCACGAATCTTGGCCGCACGCCCAGCGCGTACGGAACGGTGTCCTCGATGAGCAGCAGGCCGGTCGGCAGCCTGGTGACGTTCTCCAGCCGCAGGGTCACGGTGGCCTCGCCGCCCACCTCCGCCCTGGGCGGGTCGAGCCGCCTGGCGCAGCTCAGCCGGTAGCGGGTCCGCGCCACCACCATCGCAGCCAGCAGAGGCAGCGCCGTCACCAGCACCCCGATCCTGAACAGGTCGTTCTCGCCCAGGAAGAACGCCATCAGCAGCGCCGCGATCCCGGAGGCGAGGAACGACCTGCCCCTGGAGGTCAGCGCCCGCATTCCGGCCCTCACGACGCTCGCGTCTCCGGCACCGGCACGCGCCTGATCAGATCGGTCACCACCTGCTCGGGCAGCCGGCGCTGCCCCTGGGCCTCGATGCTGGGCAGCAGCCGGTGCGCCAGCACGGGAACGGCCAGGTCCTGCAGGTCGTCGGGGATGACGTAGTCGCGGCCCGCCAGCGCCGCGTGCGCCCTGGCCGCCCTGACCAGCTGCAGTGTGGAGCGGGGCGAGGCGCCCAGGCGCAGGTCGGGGGAGTTGCGGGTGGCCACGACGAGGTCGATGGCGTACTTCTTGACCGCCTGCGAGACGTACACGCTGCGGACGGCCTCGATCAGCGCGCGCACCTCCGACGTCGTCGCGACCGGCTCCAGCTTGTCCAGCGGGGAGGCGCCGCCGTGCACGTCGAGCATCTCCAGCTCGGCCGTCGGCTCCGGGTAGCCCATCGCGACCCTGGCGGTGAAGCGGTCGCGCTGCGCCTCGGGCAGGGGATAGGTGCCCTCCATCTCGATCGGGTTCTGGGTGGCGATCACCATGAACGGCGCGTCGAGGTGGTACGTCTCCCCGTCCACCGTCACCTGGTGCTCCTCCATGCACTCCAGCAGCGCGGACTGGGTCTTGGGGGAGGCGCGGTTGATCTCGTCGCCGACCACGATGTTGGCGAAGATGGGGCCGGGCTTGAACTCGAACTCCCGGGTCTGCTGGTTGTAGGCGCTCACACCGGTGATGTCGCTGGGCAGCAGGTCGGGGGTGAACTGCACCCGGCGGACGGGACAATCGATGGAACGAGCCAGCGCCTTGGCCAGCATGGTCTTGCCGACTCCGGGGACGTCCTCGATCAGGAGGTGGCCCTCGGCGAGCAAGACGGTCAGCGTGAGGCGGACGGCGTCGCTCTTGCCCTCGATCACCGATTCGATCGCCTCCCGGATCCGGTGGGCTGTGGTGACCAGCTCGTCGAGCTGGGGAGGGACGTCATGGGTTACTGCCACCAGGCCTCCATGAGAAGTGCGACGGCTGTCCCGGACGGTGCCATTGCGGGAGCCATGCCATTCCTTTTCCATTGTGTGTACGACCCTACGACGCTGTGGGTTCTCGAGCGACATTTGTGGATATTCCAGGGAACCTGGGCGATCTTCCCGTTCTTGTCACATAGCAGTGCGAATCTCATGACACGCTGCCTCACGCTCCGCTCCACTTTCCTCCACGGGGACCTTCGTGAAGCCCCGGACCCCCATTTCTGAGGTCTTTTCAACCCTCGACACGCCCATGAGGGTTGACCGGGGCCGTGCCGCCCTCCACCCTGCTCCATCGCGCTGACCTGCGGTAACGCAACGGAAACCAATGATGAAGACGGTTCGAATCAGTTGACGGTGGGGAGAAGTGGAGTATGGTGGTGCGCAGTGGAGGGCCCGGTGCGCCAGCGCTGAGCGCTTCACGAGGCACGGGAGGTGGGGCCGATGTTCCTCGGCACCCATCAACCGCGTCTGGACGACAAGGGACGGCTGTTCCTGCCGGCTAAGTACCGTGAGGAGCTGGCGGAGGGTCTTGTGATCACCAAAGGCCAGGAGCGATGCCTCTACGTCTTTCCTGTGGAGGAGTTCCAGCGCATTACCGAGGCTCTCAGCACCGCCCCGGTCACCGCCAAGGCGGTGCGTGACTACAGCCGCGTCTTCTTCGCCAGCGCATCCGACGAGAAGCCAGACAAGCAAGGGCGCGTCACGATCCCGCAGGGCCTGCGCCAGTACGCCGGCCTGGAGCGTGACTGCGTTGTCATCGGGGCCAACACCCGGCTGGAGATCTGGGACGCGCAGGCCTGGGACACCTATCTCAGTGCGCAGGAGCAGGCGTTCGCCGATCTGTCGGAGGAGGTGCTGCCAGGGATCTTGTAGTGACCACGGTCGATCCGTCGGTGATGTCGTTCGGCGAGGTCTCCACCCGCAACCACTGCCCGCCAGCTGATGCACCTTCCCCGGTGTCAGATGGCAGGCGTCCACGAAGAGGGTGCGGATGGGGACCTGGCCGGGCGGCGCCGGGTGGGGACCCAGGAATGACCGGCGATCGAGAACGCGTCATCCGCGAGCAAGGACGCGAGAGGGGGGTTGGAGATGCACGACAACGCTGGCACGGGCGGTCACGTACCGGTGATGCTCGATCGCGTTCTGGAGCTGCTCGGCCCCGCGCTGTCCGGCCCGGCACCGGTCGTCGTCGACGCCAACCTCGGCCTTGGTGGCCACTCGGAGGCCCTGCTCGCCGCCTACCCGGCGCTGCACCTGATCGGGATCGACCGCGACCCTTTCGCGATCGAATTCTCGACCCGCAGGCTGAGCCCGTACGCAGAACGGATCACCCTGGTCCACGCCTCCTCCGGCGACCTGTCCGAGGTGCTCGCCCACGCGGGGCGCACCACGATCAACGGAGCGCTGTTCGACCTGGGGGTCTCCTCGCCGCAGCTGGACGAGGCCGAGCGCGGGTTCGCCTACTCCTTCGACGCGCCGCTCGACATGCGGATGGACACCGAGCAGGAGTTGACGGCGGAGCAGGTGGTCAACACCTACTCCGCCGCGGAGCTGACGCGCATCCTGCGCGACTACGGCGAGGAACGATTCGCTCCGCGTGTCGCGCGCCTGATCATCAAAGAACGGGCTAAAGAGGCAATAACCTCAACCAAGCGGCTTGCGGACATCGTTCGCGAAGCGATTCCCGCCGCGACCCGGCGCACTGGGGGAAACCCCGCCAAGAGGACTTTCCAGGCGCTGCGCATCGAGGTGAACGCGGAGCTGTCCGCCCTGGAGGCGGCGCTCCCCGCGGCACTCGACGCGCTGGTGCTGGGTGGACGAGTGGTCGTGCTCTCGTACCACTCACTCGAGGACCGGCTCACCAAGCAGGCCCTCACGGCGCGAACCAGGGACACCAGCCCTCCCGGGCTGCCCGTCCCGCTGCCGGCTCACCAGCCGAGGTTCCGCCTGCTGACGAGGGGAGCAGAGCTCCCGAGCGAAGAAGAGCTCGCCCGCAACCCGCGGGCGGCCTCGGCCCGGCTACGGGCGGCAGAGAGGATTCGTGTTGACGACTGAGCAGGAGATCGGCCGGGGTGCGACCACCCGCCGTGCCGTGCCCAAGACGGGCACGCGCCGGCATCCGGCGCCGCACCAGTCCAAGCCGCGGCCCCGTCCTGACGCGCGCCCCAACCCCGACGGCACGCGGCCCGCCACGGCGGCCGCGGGCACGGCCACGCGGCCGGCGGCGGGCGAGCGGCCCGGCGCGGACGACCTGCGGACCGGGCGGCCGGTAGCGGAGGGCGAGCGGTCCGCGCGGCCGGGCCGTCCCGCGCCGCGGCGGCGTCAGGCGCGCCAGCGCGCGCCGTTCGTGCTGCTCGTCGTCGGGCTGATGTCCGGCGGCCTGGTCAGCCTGCTGCTGCTCAACACCATGCTGGCCCAGGACGCCATCACCGATGCCACCCTGCGTGAGCAGATCGCGGTGGCCCGGCAGGAGAAGGAGCAGATCGACCAGCTGTACCGGCTCAAGAACCAGCCCGAAGCCGTCGCCGAGCTCGCCGAGCAGCAGGGCTATCAGCCCGACTGGGACGACGTCAACGGCTGGAGCACCGCCGGTGACCGGGCCGGCCAGGTGGACACGGAGCGGTGAGGGACTCGGGCGGCAGGGGGCAGGGTCCCGGCCGCGGCGCTGGCGGCGCCGGCTCTCAGGGAGGGCCTGGCGCCGTTCGTCGTACGC
>NZ_VCJS01000003.1 GCF_005893125.1 Nonomuraea basaltis
GCCCGGCCCGCCACGCCCGGCCCGCCACGACCGGCCCGCCACGACCGGCCCGCCACGACCGGCCCGCCACGACCGGCCCGCCACGACCGGCCCGCCACGACCGGCCCGCCACGACCGGCCCGCCATGACCGGCCCGCCACGCTGCCAGGCGACGTGTGGCGCCGCGTTCGTCAGGCGTCCTATCGCCGCTGTGCCGCTGTGCCGCTGTGCCGCTGTGCCGGTGCTCGTGTGCCCGCGGGGCTGCCGGGCCCATCGGGCTGGACTGCGGACCGCGGTGGCTGCTTGGCCAGCTGATGTTTCACGTGAAACGAGCGGCCGGTCTACGTGCCCGCGCCCGGGTCTGTGTCGTGTGGGACTGCGCCTCGACGAGACCTCACGGTTTCACGTGAAACATGAGAGCGGTGAGCACGCTCTCATGAAGGGCGAGGTGGCTTGGTGGGCGGGTGAAGGCTGTTACGCGATGCGATGTGTTTCACGTGAAACCGGAGGAGGCGCGCGTGGGTCTACGCGGTGGCAGCGGCCTTGCGGATGTCGTCGAGGAAGTCGTCTACGTGTTCAGGTGTCGTGTCGAAGGCGGTCATCCAACGGACAATGCCTGCCGCCTCGTCCCAGTGGTGGAACAGGTAGCGGCGTCGGAGGGTCTCCGCGACGATCGGTGGGAGGGTGGCGAAGACGGCGTTGGACTGGACCGGCTGGGTCAGGGAGATGCCGGGGACGTCCGTGATGCCATCCGCCAGGCGCACCGCCATCTGGTTGGCGTGTGCCGCGTTGCGGCGCCACAGGTCGTCCATGAGGAGGGCGGAAAGCTGCGCCGAGATGAAGCGCATCTTCGACGCGAGCTGAAGGGACTGTCGCCGGAGGAAGGGAACGGCGTCGGTCAGAGAAGGATCGAGGACCACCACGGCCTCCGCGGCGAGGGCGCCGTTCTTGGTGCCGCCGAAGCTGAACACGTCGACCCCGGCGTCCGTCGTGATTGCCTTCAAGCCGCAGCCGAAGTAGGCGGCGGCGTTGGCCAGTCTGGCGCCGTCCATGTGGAGGCGCAGACCCGCCGCGTGCGCCGACTCCGCAAGGGCGGCGATCTCGTCGGGGGAGTAGCACGTGCCGAGTTCCGTGGCCTGCGAGATGGAGACGACCGTCGGCTGCGATTCGTGCGGGTTGCCGAGGCCGTCCAGGCGGGCCTCGATGTCGGCCGGACGGAGCTTGCCGTGCTCGGTAGAGACCATCATCAGCTTCACGCCGAGCAGGCGCTCGGCTGCTCCGGCTTCATGGGTGGCGATGTGGGCGCTGTTGGCGCAGATGATGGCGTCGTAGCGGCCGAGCATGAGCGCTAGGCCGACCATGTTCGCGCCCGCTCCGTTGAGCACCGCGAAGCCCTCCGCGCCCGCACCGAACACCTCCTTGATCTTGTCCTCGAAGGCTGCGGTCCAGCTGTCGTCTCCGTAGGCGGGCGCGTCTCCATGGTTCGCCGCCACTATGGCTTCGAGGATGGTCGGATGCACGCCAGCGTGGTTGTCGCTGGCGAAACTCTTGGGGTACGTCGTCGAATCGATCAGCACACCGTAAGGCTACGACCACCGCTTCGGCAGGCATCCGGGTCCCGTCGGGTGGGCTGGATATGGCTTCTTGATCGGGAGGGGTTTCCGTGTCGCGTTCCGGGTGCCCGACGCCGTCGCGCCCCGGGCTAGGTCCTCGTCTAGTGGCACTGTCTCCGGCGACTCCTTGTCGAGGAGCCGGAGACAGTGCCGCCGGATGGGAAGCGGCTCACCATGACCACTCGCCCGCCCGGAGTGGGCGTCGGGTTGCTGGATGTGGAGTCGCCACGGGGGCGCAGGGATCGTGGAGCCCGCTGCGAGGGCTCTGCGACGGCAGACGACCGCCACCGAAATCCGCAGCGGCGGCCTGTCTCCCATGGGCGACAGGTTCTGTCGTGGCAGCGGTGGACGCGCGAGTGTGATGGCGCCGGCGGGCGAGCGGGAAGGGCGGTATCCCGAAGCGTGATGGTCAGGTGCGGGGGCGGGCGGCGGCGTTCTGGAGGAGGGTGCGGCAGAGGTCGCCCAGATCCTGGCCGGCTGCTTCGGCGGCCATGGGCAGGAGCGAGGTCTCCGTCATTCCGGGGGCCACGTTGACCTCAAGGAAATGGGGGACACCCTCGGCGTCGACGATCAAATCTGTACGCGAGATGTCGCGCAGGCCGAGAGCGGTGTGTGCGGTCACCGCGGTTTCGGCGCACGCCGCAGCCGCCGGGGCGGGCAGGCGGGCCGGGGCGAAGAACTCGGTGTGCCCGGCCGTGTAACGGGCCGCGTAGTCGTACACACCCTCGTCGGGAACGATCTCCACGGCCGGCAGTGCCACCGGGCCGTTGCCGAGATCCACCACCGAGACCGCCACCTCTACGCCTTCGACGTAACGCTCGATCAGCGCGGTGTCGCCGTAGGCGAAGCAGCCGACCATGGCGGCGGGAAGCTCCTCCGCCGTGCGTACGATCGACGCGCCCAATGCGGAGCCGCCCCGGGCCGGCTTCACGAACAGGGGCAGGCCGAGCCGCTCCACGATGCGGCCCAGCACCACCGTGGCGCCGAGGTCGTGGAACGTTTCCTTCGGCAGGGTGACCGACTCCGGTGTACACAGGCCGACGGAGCGGACGACCGCCTTGGCGGTGGGCTTGTCGAAGGCCACCCGGCAGGCGTCGGGGTCGGCACCGACGTACGGCACGTTGAGGAGCTCCAGGACGGAGCGGATGGCGCCGTCCTCGCCCGCGCCGCCGTGCAGGGTCACGAACACCGCGTCCGGCGGGTCGGCGAGGATGGAGGGCACGAGGGAGGCATCGGTGTCCCGAGTCTCCACGTCGATGCCCGCCGCGCGCAGCACCTCGGTGACTCGGCGACCCGAGCGCAGAGACACCTCCCGCTCATAGGAGAGGCCTCCGGCCAGCACCAGCACGTGGCCCAGATCGCTCATCACATCTCCTCCGCTGATCGCACGCTGTCCAACCGTACCGGCGTCGGGGGTGAATGGTGTACGTGAGGTGCTTTCTCCCGCGATTCTGCCCGGGCGAGGGCGCCGCCATCGCGTTCACGTAGCCATTCCTACCTTCCAGACAACCTTCCCGGCGAGATCGACTGACTCCTCCGGACGATGCCACGGGGATGGCATCGGCCATGTACGACTCGCCGTCCTTCCACGGCGGAAGCGACCCCAGACGACGACGGCGCCTGGATCGTGATGGCGAGCGCGTTGTGGTGCTGGGGCATTACGTGGCGGCAGAGACGGCGGCCATGGTCGCGGCGCACATGGTGACGGCGCTTGCACGGTGGCGGTGGTTGCCGGACGGATCGTTGCAGTGTGCAAGCGCCAGCAGGTGCACAGGACGCAAGGCGGTGGGGTGCCCGGTGACGGGCATGGGCCGGCGTCACCCAGGGGAGCCGGGCGACCGAAGTAACCCGGGCCACCCCGCAAGGCGACGCCGGCCTGCGGGCTGAGGCCGCTAAGCCAGGTCCGGTCCAGGGGTGTCCACGCCGTTGTGCTCGCGTACCGAGCTCGTGCCGAAGGTGTCCCGCAGCTGCATCTCCTGGTCGATCACCCCGGCGAGCCGCCGCACCCCCTCCCGGATGCGATCCGGCTCGGGGAAGCAGTAGGACAGGCGCATGTGACGAGCACCGCTGCCGTCGGAGAAGAACCCGGTCCCCGGTACGAACGCCACCCGTTCGGCCACCGCTCGCGGCAGGATGGCCTTCGAGTCGAGTCCCTCAGGAAGGGTCGCCCAGACGAAGAAGCCTCCACCTGGGCGGGTCCACGTGACCTCGGGCGGCATCAGGGCGTCGAGGGCGTCCACGAGCGCGTCGCGGCGTTCGCGGTAGAGCTCCTTGAACGTCTTGATCTGCTCCTGCCACGGCTGCGTGGCCAGGTATTGGCCCACGGCCAGCTGTGTGAACGAGGAGTGCGACAGCACGGCCGATTCCATGGCGAGCACGAGCTTGTCGCGGATGGCGTGCGGGGCCAGCGCCCAGCCGACGCGGAAACCGGGAGCGAGCGTCTTGGAGAACGACCCCAGATAGACCACACCGTCGGGATTGTCGGCCCGGAGGGCGCGCATGGGCTCCCCGTCGAAGCCGAGCAGCCCGTACGGGTTGTCCTCGATGACCAGGACTCCGGCTCGCTGGCAGATGTCGAGCACCTGTTGCCGGCGGGCGATGTTCAGCGTGACGCCGGCGGGGTTCTGGAAGGTCGGGATCGTGTAGAGGAACTTGATGGGCGCTCCGGCCGTCTCCAGCGCGTAGATGGTCTGGGCCAGCGATTCGGGCACGATGCCCTGATCGTCCATGGCGATGTGGACCACTTTGGCCTGGTAGGCGGCGAATGTACCCAGAGCCCCCACGTACGAGGGACCCTCGGCGAGCACCACGTCGCCCGGGTCGATGAAGATGCGGGTGATCAGGTCGAGCGCCTGCTGCGAACCGACGGTGACGACCACGTCGTCCGCCCCGGCGTAGATTCCCTCCAGCCGCATGACTTCGCAGATCTGCTCGCGCAGGTGCGGGTCACCCTGGCCGGAACCGTACTGCAGCGCGACGGGGCCACGCTTGGTGACGAGGTCGGAGACCAGCTCGCCGACCATGTCGAGGGGAAGGGCCGTGACGTACGGCATGCCGCCCGCGAGCGAGACCACCTCGGGCCTCGACGCGACGGCGAAAAGAGCTCGAATCTCGGAGGCGACCATCCCGGCAGCTCGCGCGGCGTACCGATCGACGTAGGCGTCGATGCGCGACCCTTGGGTCGCGGGTGTCTGACCGTGATCCAGCTCTCCTGTCACGGCCCACCTCCTAGGTTCATATCGGGCGGAAATACCAGATTACGCCAGACGGACATGTCGCACGTGACCGGGCTCGACCGTCGTGGTGTCCGCTGACGTCTTCTTCACTGAGCTACCATGCCACCTGTGGACGCGGTTTTCGCGCGCTTTTCCGGGTCAACGATAGGGGCGGTAGTTGTCGCGCCGACTGGTCAACATAACCCTGGACAATCTTGAAGATCTGCCGCGCCGCTGCCGGCGGTGCGTGTTCTGGGAGCTCGATCCCGTCAGCGGGGAGCGCGCGGTGGAGTCGGGCGACCCTGGGCTGGAGAAGGAGGCCTGGATCTCCGCCACGCTGCTGGAATGGGGGAGCTGCGGGAAAATCGTCTATGTGGACGGCGTGCCGGCCGGGTTCGTGCTCTACAGCCCGCCGCTTTACAGCCCGCGTTCGGTGGCCTTCCCCACCTCGCCGGTCAGCGCCGACGCCGTGTTGCTGATGACGGCCCACATCATTCCGGAGTTCTCGGGTGGCGGGCTGGGGCGAATGCTGATCCAGGGTGTGGCCAAAGACCTGACGCGGCGCGGTGTGAAGGCCATTGAAGCTTTTGGCGACCTCAAGTGGGAAGAGCCGCGTTGCGTAGTTCCTGCGGACTACTTGCTTTCTGTGGGGTTTAAGACGGTTCGTCCGCATTTGCGATTCCCGAGGCTACGGCTGGAACTCAAGACCGCCGTCTCGTGGCGTGAGGACGTCGAGGTGGCGTTGGAGCGGCTCCTGGGATCCATGAGCCCGGAACGGGCCCTACGTCCCGTCTGAGAGCGAATGAGAGCGGCTCAGAGCGACTCAGGGCTCCCTGAACCTCCTGAGGTCCGTCCGTGGAAGCCCTCCTGGCGAAGAAGGACCCGGCAAGGTTTCCCGCATGCGGAAGCCCCCCGCGAGAATCACGGGGGGCTCTGCCGGGCGAAGCGCACCGCAAGCGGCGAACTAGATAGCGCGCCGCAAGAGGCGAACTAAATGATGCCCTCGAGCTCGCGCAGCAGCATGGCCTTCGGCTTGGCGCCGATGATCTGCTTCACGACCTCTCCACCCTTGTAGACGTTCAGCGTGGGGATCTGGAGCACGCCGTACTCACGAGGAACCTCGGGGTTCTCGTCGATGTTGAGCTTGACGATCTCAAGCTTGTCGCCGTACTCGTTGGCGATCTCCTGCAGGATGGGCGCGACCTGACGGCACGGGCCGCACCACTCGGCCCAGAAATCGACCAGCACGGGCTTGTCGCTCTTGAGGACGTCGGCGTCGAAAGTGGCGTCGGTGACAGCCTTCACGGTGCGCTCCTTACTTCTCGTTGTTGGCAAGCCAGCGCTCGGAGTCGAGCGAGGCCGCGCAGCCGGTGCCGGCCGCGGTGATGGCCTGGCGGTAGATGTGGTCGACGACGTCACCCGCGGCGAAGACGCCGTCGATGTTGGTCGCCGTGGTGGGGGCGGCCACCTTGACGTATCCGTCCTCGTCGAGGTCGATCTGCCCCTTGACCAGCTCGGTACGCGGATCGTGGCCGATGGCCAGGAACAGCGCGTCGGTGGCCAGCTCGCACTCCTCGCCGGTCTTGACGTTGCGCACCTTCACGGCCTCGACCTTGGTGTCGCCCAGCACGTCGACGACCTCGGAGTCCCAGACGAAACGGATCTTCTCGTTCGCGAACGCCCGCTCCTGCATGATCTTGCTGGCCCGCAGCGAGTCGCGACGGTGGACCACCGTGACCATGCGCCCGAACCGGGTCAGGAACGTGGCCTCCTCCATCGCGGTGTCGCCACCGCCGACGACCACGATGTCCTTGTTGCGGAAGAAGAAGCCGTCGCAGGTCGCACACCACGACACGCCGTGGCCGGACAGGCGCTTCTCGTTCTTCAGGCCGAGCTCGCGGTAACCGGAGCCCATGGCCAGAATGACGGACTTGGCGTAGTAAGTGTCGCTGTGCGTCTTGACGACCTTGGGGTTCGCCTCCAGGTCCACCTCGACGACGTCGTCGGCGAGCAGCTCGGCTCCGAACCGCTCGGCCTGTTTGCGCAGGTTGTCCATGAGGTCGGGCCCCATGATGCCGTCGGGGAACCCGGGGAAGTTCTCCACGTCGGTGGTGTTCATGAGAGCACCGCCCGCGGTCACGGAGCCCTCGAAGATCAGTGGCTTGAGCTCGGCGCGCGCGGAGTAGACGGCCGCGGTATAGCCAGCTGGGCCGGATCCAATAATGATCACGTTACGAACGTCGCTCAACGCTCTACGCCTTCCTCGTCTGCTGTTGCACCGGCGTCAACAGATCCTAGGCCGCTGTGATTCCCGGCCCTACCCACCCCGCCGCCTTATCTGCGCCGCGCAAGGCATCTGGGTCCGCGCAAAACGAAAGAGCCCGCCGAAGCGGGCTCTGACGTGGGCTTTGCCTACCAGCTGCCCAAGGTGGGCTTGCGCAGGTTCTTGCAGTTGAAGGGGTCCACGATATCGATGCGGATCTTCTTGGCCGGCTTGTTCTTCCAGGAGGCGACGATGAGCGCCTCCTGGCCGTTGTACTGTCCCTGGTCGGCCGCGAAGACGTCGAGCTTGCTCCGGGCAGCGACCTTGCTGATGCACTTGTCGGCCTGGTCGGCGCTGGAGTTGTCGCCGCCCACCAGCGCCTGGGCGAAGCCGAAGAACCCCTCCAGCGGCTGCCGCAGCTCGTTGGGGCTGTAGTTGTGGCCGCTGTCGGTCAGCGCGTACGCCCTGGCCTTCGGGTAGGTCTTGGACGGCTCGACGGACGGCAACGCCAGAGGCGGTGCGACGCTGGTGCCGCTTCCGCCGGAGGCGAGGAGATTCGTCGAGAGCACGGCCGTGCCCACCACGGCGGCGGCCGCCGCGGCCGCGACCGCGGGCAACGCCCATCGGCGCCGTCTAGCGGACCTGTGCCTGGCCGGGACGATGGTGCCGTCATCGGAGACCACTCCGAGGCGCACGGGCTCGGGGACGGCGTCCTCGGACGCGGCCCTCGCATGCGCGGGCTCAGGCACCTCGATGGGCCGCTCCCACGGGGCGTCCCGCATGAGCTCATCCCAGTCCGGTGTTTCCACGAGGCCGACACCTCCGCGCCGAGACCCCGCCTCGGCCGCCAGGGCCTTGTCGATGCGCAGTGCGACACCCATCGGCATGGCCGGTGTCGGAGTCGCCGCGAGCACCTCGCGAACCGCCGCCAGATCGGCCAGTTGCTCCCCGCAGGGGTCGCAGACCGCGAGATGCTCGCGGACCTGGCGCGCCGTGGCGACGTCCAGGAGACCCTCGGCCAGCTCGGCCAGGGTTTCCAGATGGTAGTGCGTATCACCCGTCACGAAGTTCTGCTCCCTTCGCGGATGAGACGCGATTGAGGTCCGTTCGGTTCCGCAGATGCGAAAGAATTGGGGCAAGTTTCGCGCGGCCCCGAGCGCACCGGCTCTTCACGGTGCCGCTGGGCACGTCGAGCACCTGAGCTGCGTCTTCGACCGAATATCCCATCATGTCGACGAGGACCAGCGCCGCACGCTGGTCGGCGGGTAGGAGTTTCAGAGCGGCCGAAACCTCCATCGAGACCTCACGCTCGACGGTCTGGTCAGGCAATGGGGTCTCACGCTCGGCGGCCTCGATGAGCTCGTCGTCGGCCACCGGCCTGACCGATTTACGGCGCATCCTGTCGAGGCAGGCGTTGACCACGATGCGGTGG
Source organism: Nonomuraea basaltis (assembly GCF_005893125.1). Taxonomy (GTDB): domain Bacteria; phylum Actinomycetota; class Actinomycetes; order Streptosporangiales; family Streptosporangiaceae; genus Nonomuraea; species Nonomuraea basaltis. The sequence continues at coordinate 8,503 of NZ_VCJS01000003.1, forward strand.
AGCCACGTCGTGACGGCCGCCTCGCCGCGAAACGTGGCGGCTTTGCGGTATGCGGAGACGAAGGCGTCCTGCACGGCGTCGGCGGCCTCGTCAGGGTCACCGAGCGTACGCAGGGCGACCGCCCACATGCGGTCGCGGTGCCTCTTGACGATTTCACTGAAGGCGTGAGGATCCCCATTGATGTGCGCGGTCAGCAGCTCGGCGTCTGTGACCGCCGGCCGCTCCGCTGCTGAGGGTGTCTCGGGTGGGGAGTTCACAAGAGAGATTCCTGATTATGCCGATCCGGGAGAGTGCACCACTACTTCATAGATGGTGCCATGAAACTTGCCCGCATCCGCCGGAACACGCGTAAACCAGATCAAAACGTACTGACCGCTCGCCGGTTGATCAGGGGTCAGCGTGGTCTTGCCCGCCGCGTTCTTCTCGGTCGCCACCGTCTTCAGCGAGTCCAGATCGGGCGAGTCGCCCACCTTGAGCTCGACGGCCGCGCCTGGCGCATCCGACAGCGTAGCGGCCACGTCGCTGACCTGCACGGACTTGCCCATGTCGAGCAGCAGGCCAACCCCTTTCTTGAGGTTGCCCAGCTCGGCGCTGGTGTAGGCCTCGGTCTTCCACAGGGTGCTCGTTTTGCCGTCGATGGCCAGCGCGGCCATCTCCGACTTCTCGTCCTGGTCGCCGAGCGGGTCGAAACCCTGGGCCTTCTCCGGTTCGACGGCCTGGACGGGCGCCGACGCCGAGGTCGAGGCGCTGGGACTGGTGCTCTTGGCCTCGGGCTCGGTAGGGCTGCCCAGGCTGCGGCCGATCGTCCAGGCGCCGACGCCGACCGCGGCGATGACGAGCAGCACCACCAGCGTCATCAGCACCCTGTTGAGTGTGCTGCCGCCACTGGGCGGCCGCCGCGGCGGGGGCGGCGGCGGAGGGGCGGTGCGCTGCTGGCGGTGGGCGATGTCCAGGCCCTCGGTGTGCGAGGCGGAGGCCACCGCGGGCGTCGACGGATAGGAGATCGGGATCGGCATGGGCCTGGCAACGTCGGCCAGCGCCTCGGCGACCTCGGACGGAGTCGTCAACGGGCCCTGGCCCCGGCGCGACTCGGGCAGGCACGCCCGCACCGTCACCGTGTCGAGGTAGCCGGGCACCCCGGCGGTGACCTGGCGGGGCGTGCAGAACTGGCCGTCGGTCATGGGGGCGGCGGGCAGCCCGCCCTCCTCCTCATCGCCGGGCCAGTGACCGGTCAGCCCGGCGTAGAGCAGCCGGCCCAGCCCTTCGGCGTCATCGAGCGCCGGCTGGTCGGTGGTCAGGCCGTACATCGCCGCGTCGACGGCGACGCCGAGCACCTTGACCGTGTTTCCGGTCGTCCACACCAGGTGGGCGGGACGCAGGCAGAGGTGGTAGAGCTGCGACTCATGGGCGTGCCTGAGCGCCTCGGCGGCCTCGGCCACCAGCCCGGCCGCGCGCTCGGGCTCCAGCGGGCCGGAGGCGAGCAGGTCGGTCAGCGTCTCGCCGGTGACCCACTCGCTGACGACGTAGGCCGTCTTGTCGTCCTCGGCGGCGTCGAACACCTGGGTCAGGCGCGGGTCGGTGAGCCTGCTCGCGGCGCGGGCGGCCGTGACCACCTCGTGGACGCGCGGAAAGTCCGGCTCGAAGGTGTGCACGGCCACCGGGCGGGCCAGGATCTCGTCGATGGCCTTCCACAGTGTCGCGCCGTCGGACTCGCTGACGCGGTCCTCGAGCCGGAAACGCTCGGCAAGACGGGTGCCGGGTTCGACGGCCGACGTGCTCACAGGCTCACTCCGCTTGGCCGATCGGGCGTGTTCATGACTCGACTCACCTGCGTGGTGTCCCACGAAGGCACGTTATGCCGGGTGGATCCGCCCACGCCCCTCCTGCTTCCATTCGCGCGTGTCGGGACTCCATCGTAGTGCCGAGTTTCTTTACCGACCTACCCGTCTCGCGACCATCCCAACGATCGAGTTGACCTCCGGTATGCGCATTCTGTGAGCCACACCGAGGTACATCAGCAGGCCAAGGCCCCCGCCGATGGCCAGAACAATCAGCGAGTTGACGAAATCGAGCCCGCCGAACACCTGCGTGACCGCCCACACCGAGGCCAGTGCCAGCACGGCCGTGGGCAGCGACGCGAGGTACATCCTGGTCAGGGCCATGCCGATGGTCCACCCGCCGAGCCCTCGGACCCGGCGGCTGGCCAGCCACCAGGCCGTGACCGCGCCGAGCCCGTACGCGATGGCGTACGCGAGCGCCAGCCCCATCACCGCGTAACGAGGCGGCAGCAGCGCGTAGAACAGGACCATCAGCCCTGCGTTGACCGCGGTCGTGCCCGCGCCGACGAAGACCGGCGTCCGGGTGTCGCCGAAACTGTAGAAAACCCGCAGCAGCAGCTGGAACACCGCGAACGGCACCAGCGCCAGCCCGTAGACCTGCAGCACGTTGCCGATGTAGACGGCGTCGGAGACGCTGTTGGCCCCGTGACCGTAAATGGGCACGGTGATCGCCGGGCCGAGCACCATGAGCAGCAGCGACACCGGCACCATGAGCGAGCAGATGAGCCGCACGCTTGACCCGAACTCACCGCGTACGTCGGCGAACCGGCCCTCCCCGACGGCCCGGCTCATCCGCGGCAGCATGGCCGTGATCACCGAGACGCCGATGACGCCGTACGGCAGCTGGAAAAGCTGGAACGCCAACGTGTACGGGCTGATGCCGTGCCCCGCCACCACGTCGCCCGCCCTGGCGGACAGGTTGGTGGTCAACAGGAAGCCGAGCTGGGTGACGATCACGTAGCCGATCGTCCAGACACCGGCCTTGGCCATCTCGCCCAGCCGGGCGTTGCGCAGGTCGAAGCGGGGCACGAACGAGAACCCGACCCGCTTGAGCGCGACGATCAGAATGGCGGCCTGGGCCACGATGCCGGCCGTGGTGCCCAGGCCGAGCAGCGCCATCTCGCCGTCGCTGATCCGCTCGATGTCGTCGCCCGCCGAGCTCACCACGGCGTAGAGCACGAACACGCAGATGACCACGAGGTTGTTGACCACCGGCGCCCACATGGGAGCGCCGTAGCGGTCGCGTGTGTTGAGTATGGCGCCCGCCACCGCGCCCACGCCGAAGAAGGCCAGCTGCGGCAGGATGAAACGGGCCAGCGTGACCCCGACCTCGTATTTCGGGTTGCCGGGGGCCCAGCCGGTGTAGAGCTCGATGAGCAGCGGCGCGGCGAAAACGGCCACCACCGCGACGCCCACGAGCACGACCGTGGCCAGCGTCAGCAGCCGCTGCTCGTAGGCACGCCCGCCGTCGGGGTCTTGCTGCTGGGCCCGGATGATCATCGGCACGATGACGCTGCTGAGCACGCCCAGGAGCAGCAGGTCGAGGATGCTGTACGGGATCGCGTAGGCCGCGTTGTAGGAGTCGCCCAGCGCCTGCGTGCCGATGGCGTACGCGAGCACCATGGTCCGCACGAACCCGGTGACCCGGGACACCATCGTGCCCGCCGCCATGACGGCGCTGGCCCGCAGCATGCGGCTCATACGGTCTCACTCTCCCGGTTCTTGGCGGCCCGCGCGACCTTCCGCTCCGACCTGCGCCGCACGATCCGCGTCACCACGGCGGCCAGCATCACGGTGAGCGCCGCCCCGACGATCACCAGGGCGATGCCGGTGTAGCCGGTGGTGCGGATGGTCAGCCGCTGCGGCTTGCCGTACGCCTTGCCGTCGGCGGTCCTGAGCTGGACCGTCACCGTGGCGTCGCCGCTGATGCCAGGGGTGGCGATCATCGGCACCTGGACCGTGCCGCTCTGGCCGGCGCCGATGGTCAGCGGCTCTTCCTGCGGGAACTTGACCTGCAGCAGTTTGGGGTTGTTCGACTTGACGTCGATGTAGAGCGCGATGGGGGCGCCCAGCGAGTTCTTCACGCTGATGGGCACCACTCCGTCGCTGCCGGCCAGCGTACGGGGCCGGTCGGGCCCCGCCCCGGTGATCTCGACCCGGTCGATCCGCTCCGTGACGGCCGCGTCCACCAGCTTGGTCACCGATCGGCCCGTGCGCGTGCTGTTGCGCCAGGCCGAGGAGGTCAGCCTGAGCACCGCCGCGTCGAAGCTCGACTGCGTCTTCGTCGTCGTGATCAGGGCGGTCAGCTGCGCCTTCGACGCGGCGTCCTTGACCGGCGCCAGGTATTTCTCGCTCAGCTCTTCCTTGCGGACCTGGTCGGTGTAGGTCAGTCCGGCCCGCGGGACCGACGCCCTGCCCCGCTTGATCGACTCGAGCGTGGTCAGCTCCAGCCACGGCAGCCGGTTTGCGGTCTTCAGCAGGCCGTTGACGAGCGTCGGGTTGGGGTCCCACCGCCGGGACGGGGCGACCACCAGCGACCTGGGCCGGGTCTGGCCGGGCTCTGCGGCGATCATCGCGGTCTCGGCGATGAAGCGCTGCGTGCTGAGCAGCAGGGACGTGGAGGTGGCCGGCTCGAACAGGCGGCTCAGCTCGGCGTCCGCGACCAGCGCGGTGACCGGCCCGTTCACCGAGTCGAGCGTGGCGGCGGCGTCGGGCGTGAACGTGACGGGCGGCTGCGGCGGCAGGTTGGTGGAGTTGAGCAGAACCGTGTCGACCTTGGTGTCGGCGACCGAGAGCAGGTCGAGCGCGTCAGGGTCGAGCAGGCCCGCGGGCGGCCAGTTGACGGTGGTCTTCACGTCGCGGTTGAGCAGCGCCTTGGCCTTCTGCTGGCTCAGCTGGATGGCCCGGTTGGGCAGGGCGTCCAGCCCCTGGTGTGCCAGCGCGGCCACGTCGGGGTCGGCGTACGGGACCGCGACCACGGGAGAGGCGGCCAGCGCGGTGCGCATGGTCGTCAGCCACTGCCCGGCCTCGGCGTTGGCCGGTTTCTCCTGTGCGCCGTCCTTGGTCTTGACGGTGTACTTGCCGGACATCGTGTTGACGTCGTCGAGCAGCGCGGGATCGACGAGCCACGTGACGGACTTGGGCGCGGCCTGGGCGATGCGGGCCAGGTCGGCCAGGCGGCCCTTGCCGGTGATCGACTGGCTCAGCTTGTCGTCCACGAACACGGCGTCGTCGGTCGCCCGGTGCGGCTGGTCGATGACGGGCAGCGCGACGGCCAGCTTGTTGAGCGGCGGCTTCGGCTCCGTGGACGGCGCGTAGGTGAGGTAGGTCCGCTGCGCCGCCAGCGAGACCCTGTATTGCGACACGTCCACCGCGATCGGGTAGACGCCGAACGTCCGCATCCCCATCTGGATGGGCGTCGCGGTGAACTCCCAGGACGCCTGGTCCCCCGGGGCGAGCGGCTGGAGGTCCATGGCCGAGGAGTCCGAGGGGGTCTGCGGGAGCGTCGCGGGGTTCTGGTCGGTCTGGTAGGCGGCCATCAACGCGCGGTCGGTGAACTTCTGCTGCGTGTAGCGCAGCCGCACGCGCAGGCCGGTCTGCGGCGCGCCGGTGTCGTTGCGCACCGTCCCGGTGAATTTGATCACGTCGGTCATGCTCTTCGGCACGTCCGGCGAGATCGAGGAGATCGTGACGGTGAACGGTAGCCTGCTCGCTTTCGCGGCAGCCGGATCCGGCGTCGCCGCCACCACCGTGGGGGCGAGCAACGCGGCGGACAGCACGGCGAGCAGCGTGGCCTTACGGATCACGCGGTTGTCCGAGCTGGAGTACGACGACGCACGCCCGACATCGTACGGGTTCAGTGCCGCCGCGCGACCGCCTCACGTGATCCTTTCGGCCGTGGGCCGCGGAGGTCGACCATCTTGCCTGGCAGGAGTGTCAGCAGGTCGAGCGCGCGAATGGACAGGGCTGTGTGCCGTTCGCCGGTGGCGGTGAAGACCGGCTCGGTGTCCATCGACACCCGGTCGTCGATGAGCATCGGCAGCGACTCGGGCAGCAGCAGCGGGCAGACCAGCCCGTCGGCGTAGTCGCTCGCCGCGTTGACGACGCGCGCCGGAGCGGGTCGCACCTGGCGCGCGCCGAGCAGTCCACCGACGGCCCCTGGGCGCGGGGGAGCCGCCACGGGAGAGACGACCGCGATGACGGCCTCGCGGCCGATCCTGGTGGCGACTTCGAACACCGTGACCATCAGGCACCTTTCCGGCGCCCGCGAGAGCGTCTCCGGGAGTTCTTCCGCGCAAGTCATGGGACGCGGAAGGCGTACGATCTCATGATGGACTTGGTGTGCGAGGAGCCAGCGGTGGATCGCGAGGGCGTCCTTCATATATGCCTCCTTGCCTCGTGCCATGGCCCCCGACGGTCCCTTGACCGAAGGTAACCCGGACCTGGTGTGGCTCGGGGGATATGTTCCGGAAGTTCAAGACGAAGGACCCGACCCGGTTTGTCCGACTCAACTTTGACCGAAAGCCAGCGGCGGGCCATGACCGGCCTGTTCCGCAAGATCGCTCCGGTGGCCGACGAGCTCGGCCGCCTCTTCGTCGCGCGAGGGCATGAGCTGGCCCTCGTCGGCGGTCCTGTGCGCGACCTCCTGCTCGGCCGCATCGGCAACGACCTCGACCTGACCACCGACGCCCGCCCCGAGCGGGTGCTGGAGATCGTCAGAGACTGGGCCGACTCCGTGTGGACGATCGGCATCGACTTCGGCACGGTAGGCCTGCGTAAGGGCAGCTGGCTGATCGAGATCACGACGTACCGGAGCGAGTCGTACGACCCCAAGTCGCGCAAGCCCGAGGTCATGTACGGCGAGACGCTGGAGGCCGACCTGGAGCGGCGCGACTTCGCGGTCAACGCGATGGCGGTACGCCTGCCCGAGCACGAGTTCGCCGACCCGTACGGCGGGCTTGAGGACCTGGCCGCCAAGCGGCTGCGGACCCCGAGCACGCCCGAGCAGTCGTTCGGCGACGATCCGCTGCGCATGTTGCGGGCCGCCAGGTTCGCCTCGCAGCTCGGCTTCTCCGTGGACGTGCGGGCCGTGGCGGCCATGTCCGCGATGGCCGAGCGCATCGAGATCGTCTCCGCCGAGCGCATCCGCGATGAGCTCGACAAGCTCATCTGCGGCACCTACCCGCGCGAGGGGCTGCGACTCCTGGTCGAGACGGGGCTGGCCGCGCACGTCCTGCCCGAGCTGCCCAAACTCCGCCTGGAAATCGACGAGCACCACCGGCACAAGGACGTCTACGACCACACGCTGACGGTGCTCGAGCAGGCAATCGCGCAGGAGGAGGACGGCAAGCCGGACCGGATCCTGCGCTGGGCGGCGATCATGCACGACATCGGCAAGCCGAAGACGCGCCGCCACGAACAGGGCGGGCGGGTGTCGTTCCACCACCACGAGGTGGTCGGCGCCCAGCTGACGAAGAAGCGGATGGCCGAGCTGAAGTTCCCCAAGGACGTGGTGTCCGACGTCGCGCGGCTGGTCGAGCTGCACCTGCGCTTCCACGGCTACGGCACGGGGGAGTGGACCGACAGCGCCGTGCGCCGCTACGTGCGCGACGCCGGCCACCTGCTGGACCGGCTGCACAAGCTGACCAGGGCCGACTGCACCACGCGCAACAAGCGCAAGGCGGCCGCGCTGTCGCGGACCTACGACCACCTTGAGGAGCGCATCGCCAGGCTCGCCGACGAGGAGGAGCTGGCCAAGATCCGGCCCGAGCTCGACGGCAACGAGATCCAGCGCGTCCTCGGCATCGGGCCCGGGCCGGTGGTGGGGCGGGCGTACAAGTTCCTGCTCGAGCTCAGGCTCGACAAGGGCATGATCGGCAAGGAGGCGGCCACCGAGGCGCTGCTGGAGTGGGCCAGGTCAGACGACGCGGGCGCGTGACGACGTCGTGATCGCCCGGTAGGCCAGCGCCGCCGCGGGGTAGCCGACCGCGATGATCGCGACGGCCAGGTAGGACTTGCCGTTCGCGGGCAGGATCGCCGCAGACAGGGCTGCGGCGAGGACGTACATGACATTGAAGAGCATGTCGTAGATCGAGAACGCCCGGCCCAGGTAGATGTCCTCCACGTCGCGCTGGACCGTGGTGTCGGCACAGATCTTGACGCTCTGCCCCGCCACGCCCAGCACGAACCCGGCGACCGGCAGCCCCCACTCCTGGAACGGCAGCACCAGCGCCGCCGCCAGCACGCCGGCCGCGGACAGCGCCATGGGCACCCAGCGCTCGATGGTGAAGCGCTCGGTCGCGTACGGGGTGATGATCACGGCCAGGAGGTAGCCGACGCCGGAGGTGGCGATGACCAGGCTGACCCCTTCCAGCGCCGCGTCGGCGTCGCCGTTGTAGAAGTAGTAGCGGTAGAGGATGATGCCGAGCGCGGTGGCCATGCCGTAGAAGAAACGGTGCGCGGCCATCGCGCCCAGGGTGGCGGCGGCGACGCGGTGGCTCCCCAGGTGCTTGGCGCCGTCCACGAGGCCGACCACCACGTTGCGCACGGCCTGGCTCGCCTGCGGCCTGTCGGGGTTGTACGAGGGGCCGAGCAACTGGCGGTCCATCGTCCGCGCGACCAACGCGCTCAGCCCGAACACCACGCCAGAGGTGGCCAGGAGCAGTGCCACGCCGAAGTCGTCGCCCCCGAACAGTTTGCGCAGCAGGACCCCCGCGCCCACGCCCACGAACGTGACCACGGTGCCCGACGTGGGCGTGACGGCGTTGGCCGCCATGAGTCGCTCCGGGGGCACGACGTGCGGCAGCGACGCGCTGAGCGCGGACAGGAAGAACCTGTTGACCGCGAGCACGCTCAGCGCCGCCGCGTAGAACGCGGGGTCGGGCACGTCGGCGGCGACCAGCCCCGCGGTGACCAGCAGCAGCCCGCCGCGCACGAGAGGCGCGATCATCAGGATCTGCCGGCGCGACCAGCGGTCGATGAACACGCCGACGAAGGGCCCGAGCACGCTGTACGGCAACAGCAGCACGGCCAGTCCGGCGGCGACTTGGAGGGCGGTCGTCTTGCTCTCGGGACTGAAGAAGGCGAATCCGGCGACGCCGAACTGGAAGATCCCGTCGGAGAACTGGGAGACCAGGCGCGTGCTGAACAGCCGCCTGAAGTCCCTGCCTCGCAGGACCACGCGGAGATCGGCGACAAATGACACGCCGCCAGCCTAGCCAAGCGGTAGCCCTCTAGGATGCGCGAGAGGCTGGCGCAGCAGGTGGGTCATGGGTTCCGAGCGGTCGTCATGATCACGTACGCTTCATAGCGTGACCACTGAGGAACACGTTGTGCTGGTCGATCGTGACGGCCATGCGCTCGGCACCGCACCCAAGACGTCGGTGCACGGCCGTGAGACGCCCCTCCATCTGGCGTTCTCCAGCTATGTCTTCGATCACGAAGGCCGCGTGCTGCTCACCAGACGGGCGGACCACAAGATCACTTGGCCGGGAGTGTGGACCAACAGCTGCTGCGGCCACCCGCTGCCGGGGGAGGCGCCGGACCGGGCGGTCGTGCGGCGGCTGGCCTACGAGCTCGGGCTCGTCGTCGAGCATGCCGATCTGCTGCTGCCGACCTTCTCGTATCGCGCCGTCATGGCCAACGGCATCGTGGAGCACGAGCTCTGCCCGGTCTACCGCGTCACGGCCGACAATCCCGTCGTGCCCAACCCCGAGGAGGTGGGGGAGGTGCGGTGGATGCCGTGGAAGGAGTTCGCCGAGGGCGTCCAGAACGGGCTGCTGGCGATCTCGCCCTGGTGCAGGGAGCAGGTGCCGCTGCTGACGGAGCTCGGCTCCGACCCGCTGACCTGGCACCCGGCCTCTCCGGCCGCCCTGCCCCCGGCAGCCCGCCTCTAATCGGTGCGCGCCCGCGAAAGGCGCCGCACCCGAGCACGGGTGCGGCGCCATGGTTCAGGTGCTCAGCGCTCGACCTCGCCCCTGATGAACTTCTCGACGTAATCCCGGGCCTCGTCGTCGGAGAACTGCTTGGGCGGCGACTTCATGAAGTACGAGGACGCCGACAGGATCGGCCCGCCGATGCCCCGGTCCAGGGCGATCTTGGCGGCCCGGACCGCGTCGATGATGATGCCCGCCGAGTTCGGCGAGTCCCACACCTCGAGCTTGTACTCCAGGTTGAGCGGCGTGTCGCCGAACGAGCGGCCCTCGAGCCGCACGTACGCCCACTTGCGGTCGTCGAGCCACGGCACGTGGTCCGACGGGCCGATGTGGACGTCGGCCTTGCCCATCTCGTGCGGGATCTGCGAGGTGACCGACTGCGTCTTCGAGATCTTCTTCGACTGGAGCCGGGTGCGCTCCAGCATGTTCATGAAGTCCATGTTGCCGCCGAAGTTGAGCTGGTACGTGCGCAGCAGCTCCACCCCGCGGTCCTCGAACAGCTTGGCCAGCACGCGATGCGTGATCGTGGCGCCGACCTGCGACTTGATGTCGTCGCCGACGATCGGCACCCCGGCGTCGGTGAACTTCTGCGCCCACACCGGGTCGGATGCGATGAAGACCGGAAGCGCGTTCACGAACGCCACCTTGGCGTCCAAGGCGCACTGCGCGTAGAAGCGGTCAGCCTCCTCCGAACCCACCGGCAAATATGAGACCAGGACGTCGACCTGGTTGTCACGGAGCACCTGGACCACATCGACGGGTGCCTCGTCGGACTCGTCGATGATCTCCCGATAGAACTCGCCCAGGCCGTCGAAGGTATGGCCTCGCTGGACGGTCACCCCCGTGGGCGGCACATCCGTGATCTTGATCGTGTTGTTCTCGCTGGCGACGATCGCCTCAGACAGATCGCGGCCGACCTTCTTGGCGTCCACGTCGAACGCCGCGACGACCTCGACGTCGCCGACGTGGTAGTCGCCGAACTTCACGTGCATCAGGCCCGGTACCCGTGTGTCCGGGTCGGCGTCCTTGTAGTAGTGAACGCCCTGGACCAGCGACGACGCGCAGTTGCCGACACCGACAATGGCCACGCGAACCGAACCCATCGCACTCGCTCCCTTACTCATCAGTTGACGTGGTATCTCTTTCGGGCCCTTCCGAGGCCCGACGCTCCGTTGCGATCAGCTCGTTCAGCCAGCGCACCTCGCGCTCGACCGATTCGAGCCCATGACGCTGCAGCTCGAGCGTGTAGCTGTCGAGCCGCTCCCTGGTGCGCGCCAGCGCCGTCCGCACGGCGTCGAGCCGCTCCTCGAGCCGGCTACGGCGGCCTTCGAGTATGCGCAGCCGTACCTCGGCCTCGGTGTGCCGGAAGAACGCGAAGTGCACACCGAAGCTCTCGTCCTCCCAGGCCGAGGGCCCTGCCTGCGTCAACATCTCCTGCAGGCGTTCCTTCCCCTCGGCGGTCAGCTTGTAAACGATCTTCGATCTGCCGCCGACGATCGTGGTGGGAGCGGGTTGCTCCTCCGCGATGAGGCCCTGCGCCAGAAGCGATCGCAGACAGGGGTACAGCGACCCGTAGGAGAACGCACGGAACATCCCCAGCAGGGCGTTGAGCCGTTTGCGCAGCTCGTAGCCGTGTAGCGGCGTTTCATGCAGCGACCCGAGCACGGCCAGTTCCAGGACCCTGCCCTGTCCGCCGGCCATGGGAACCGCCCCCCTCTCGCGTCGATGTATCGAGTCGATACATCCTGAGGATACGTCGGTTCGCTATATCGCTGCAATCTGTGGATTTCCCAAGGCGTTGGGATGATCCGGTAAAACGCCGTAGTCTGGCGCTCATGTGGTCACAGCGAAGGGTGGTGGATTACGGCCTCGCGAAAAAGGCGGTGGTCCGCTCTCTGCGTACCGGGCGCACCCCGCGCGGCGACGTGTGTGACGCACAGCCTTACCTCCTTCGCGCGGCGCGCCACTTCGGCGAGCCGACCGAACGCCTCTGCCCGGTCTGCGAGAGGGAGAACGTCACCAATGTGACCTATGTCTACGGGGATTCACTCGGACGGCATGCCGGACAGGCAAAGGTCGCAACGGAGCTCGCCACTATGGCTCATGATTACGATGAGTTCCGGGTGTACGTCGTCGAGGTCTGCCAAGGTTGTTCCTGGAACCACCTGACGGTTTCGTACATCCTCGGGAACGGACCACCTGACCTCTTCGGCCAAGCGTGAAGACCGAGGGCGGCGAGGAGCCTCACGCCCGACCGCCGTTTCTGTTCCGACGACGATGCGAGGACGTGTGAGTAACAGCATGAATGAGGGGACGGCACGCCCGGGAAGGCGCCGTCGCTCCAGTTCATCCCGTTCTGTGCCCCAAGGTTCTCCGCCCCAAACCGGCGAAACGCCCCGGGGTGCGGCTTCGCCGGAGCGTCGTGCGGAAGCCGCCTTCGAGCAGACGGGCGCCATGGCCGCGCAGCCGTACGAGGATCAGCCCGCTCCCCGGCGCGGGGCCCCTCCGGCCCAGCATGCCGAGCAGCCGCCGCCGCGCTCGCGCTCACGTGCCCGCCAGGACACGCACACGGTGAGTAACCAAGAGACCATGATCAGCGAGAGCCCGCGGCGCTCGCGCAGGCGGCAGAGCGGGCCGCCGGAGCCCCCCGGACCGCCGGGGCCGCCGGCCAAGAAGACCCGCGGTGGATGGCGCAGGTTCGTGCCGAGCTGGAAGATCGTCGTGGCCGGCTTCGTGGTGCTCTCGGCCGGCCTGTTTGGCATGATCATGGTCGCGTACGCCAACACCACGGTGCCCACCGTCACCCAGGGCGAGGCGATCGCGGAGCAGAGCACCATCTACTTCAGGGATGGCAAGACCCTCGCCAAGCTCGGGACGAAGCGGGAGATCGTCGAACTCGCGCAGATGGCCCAGAGCGTCAGGGACGCCACGATCGCCATCGAGAACAAGACGTTCTACGAGGACTCCGGCATCTCCATCCCGGGCATGGTCCGGTCGGTGTGGATGACCGCGACCGGGCAGCAGTTGCAGGGCGCCTCGACGATCACCCAGCAGATGGCCCGCAACTACTACGACGGCCTCAGCCAGGAAGTGTCGATCAAGCGTAAGGTCAACGAGATCTTCGTCGCGGTCAAGCTCGACGAGACGCTCACCAAGGACGAGATCCTCAAGCGCTACCTGAACACGGTCAACTTCGGCCGGGCCTATGGCGTGGAGGCCGCGGCGAAGGCCTACTTCGGCCCCAAGGTCACCGCCGCCAAGCTGACACCCGTGCAGAGCGCCTACCTCGCCGCGCGGATCCAGCAGCCGAACTGGGAGCCCGACGCGCCCGCGCTCAAGGACCGCTTCAAGACCGTCGTCCAGTACATGGCCGAGCAGTGGCCGGACAAGTACGCCCAGCTCCCGCAGACCGCGGAGTTCCCCAAGACGCGCAAGCTCGGTGACAACAACGAGATGGGCGGCCTCAAGGGCTACATGGTCAGAGCAGTGCTGAACGAGCTGGCAGAGCGCGGCCTGACCAGCGAGGCGATCGAGAGCGGCGGCTACGACATCACCTCCACCTTCGACAGAAAGCTCATGGAGGCCGCGAAGACCGCGGTGAAGAGCCAGATGGCGAGCATGTCGAACGAGTTCCACGCCGGTTTGGCCGCCGTGGACACCAGGAACGGCCGCGTCCTGGCGTTCTACGGCGGCGACGACTATCTCAAGGACCCCTGGAACGAGCCCTTCCAGTCCACGAAGCAGGCGGCGTCCGCGTTCAAGCCGTACGTGCTGGCCGCCTGGCTGCAGGCCGGATACTCGCTCAAGAGCTTCGTGCCGGGCAGCCAGACGGTTCCGAAAGAACTCCCCGGCCAGGCTCGGGGTGGCATCACGAACAGCCACAACGTCGGCGCGGCCGTCGACGTGGTCAAGGCGACGGCCCAGTCGGTCAACACCGCGTTCGCGTCGATGGCGTTCGCGCTGCCCAACCGGCTCGACGACGTGAAGAACCTCGTCAAAGCGGCAGGGTTCAACCCGAAGCGCATGGAGCAGGACGTCGACGAGCACCACTACCAGTTCGCCATCGGCAGCGCCCTGGTGACGCCGGTCGAGCAGGCCGCCGGCTACGCCATGTTCGCCAACGGCGGCAAGTACGTCCGCTACCACGTGGTTCAGTCCGTCGAGCTGAACAAGCAGGTCGCTTACCCCGAGTTGAAGACTCCCAAGTCGGTCATCGACCCGGGCGTCGCCGCCGATGCCACGGTCGCCATGCAGGAGGTCCTGCGGAGCGGCACCGCGGCGGGCAAGGGCCTGGGGGCCCGGCCGGCGGCCGGCAAGACCGGCACGAACAACGACGAGAAGGAAGCCTGGTTCGTCGGCTACACGTCGCAGATCTCCACCGCGGTCGGGTTCTATCGCGAGCAGTGCGTGACGAAGACGGGCAAGGTCGTCCAGCCCCGATACTCCAACTGCCCGTGGTACCGGGGCAAGGATCCGGCCAAGGAGAAGAAGTACACGCCGAACAATCCGTACACCACTTCCAAAGAGGTGTCCCTGGGCTTCGAGGGCGCCGGTCCGCCCACGCTGACCTGGCAGCGGTTCATGCTGGCCGCGCACGAGGGCAAGCCCATCGAGCAGTTCCCGGAGAAGGCCGAGGTCGGGCTGCCCGAGAACATCGTGCCAAGTCCGACGCCGACGCCGACGCCCAGCCAGAGCGACGACCCGTTCGGCGACGAGGAGAACCCGTTCGACGACGACCAGGGCGGCAACCAGGACTGCCTCGTCCCCCCGTGCGGTAACGGGCCCCCCGACGACAACGTCACGGTCGACGACGGCGGCAATGACCAGTTGTTCCCCGAGGGCGGCGACAACGGAGGACGCGGCGGCGGTGGCAGCGCGCCCGATCCGCGGCCCTCGGGGCAGGAGCCGAAGTCCACCAGACCTGAGGACCAGTGACGAGCACGGAGGTACGCGTCCCCATGATGGCGCGTGCCGTGCCGTTCCTCCCCCTTGGGCTGATCGCGGCCCTGGGGGCGACCCTCGCGTACGTGGTGCGGCTGCCGTGCCGGACCGGCGGCTGGAACGACCAGGTCACGACGTACACGAACTTCTGCTACACCGACATCTACCCGCTCTACTTCGACCGGCAGCTCGCCACCCAGAACCCCTACTTCGCCCAGGTGGGCTTCGACAAGCAGGTCGAATACCCGGTGGTGCTGGGCGAGGTCATGCAGGTGATCAGCTGGATCGCCCGGGCCCTGGAGATCGACCAGGTCGCGCAAGCGGTCAGGTTCTACGACCTGACGGTGGTCCTGCTCGGCATCTGCCTGGTGATCGGCGTGCTGCTGATGGCCGCGGTGGCCGGGCCGACGCGGCGGTGGGACGCGCTCTGGTACGCGATCTCACCGGCCGTGGTGCTGGCCGCGTACATCAACTGGGACCTGGTCGCGGGCGCGCTGTCGATGGGCATGCTGCTGGCCTGGGGGCGGCGCCGGCAGGTGCTCGCCGGGGTGCTGCTGGGGCTGGCGATCGCGACGAAGTTCTACCCGCTGATGTTCGTGGGCGCGTTGTTCCTGCTCACGTTGCGCACCTGGCGATGGCGGGCGTTCCTGGTCACGATGGGCTCGGCGGCGGGCGCGTGGATCTTGGTCAACGCGCCGTTCATGATCTTCGCATGGGAGGGTTGGCGCAGGTTCTACGTCTTCTCCCAGGAGCGCGGGGTCGACTGGGGCTCACCGTGGCTGTTCTTCCAGAACAAGGGCTGGCCCATCCTGGGCGAGGGCGACGTCAGCACGCTCGGCATGATGGCGCTGGCCCTGCTGTGCCTCGGCATCGCGGTGCTCACGCTGGCCGCGCCGCGGCGGCCCAGGCTGGCGCAGATCTGCTTCCTGGCGCTGGCCGCCTTCATGATGACGAACAAGGTGTGGTCGCCGCAGTTCGTCCTCTGGCTGGTGCCGTTCGCCGTGCTCGCCAGGCCCAACTGGAAACCGCTGGTGCTCTGGCAACTGGCCGAGGTCTGGTACTTCGTCGCCATCTGGCTCTACCTGCTCTCGCAGCCGCCGCTCGACCGGGACGACCTGGGCATCGGCGACGACACGTACTTCACCGCCGTCTGGGGACGCATCATCACGATCGGGATCATGATGGCGTTCGTCGTGCGGGACATCCTGCGTCCGGACAAGGACGTCGTGCGCCAGGCCGACATCGACGACCAGGGCGGCGGCGTCTTCGACGACGCGCCTGACCGGTTCAGGCTGGCGTCCGCCGTACGATGATCACCCGCTCGCCCGTCCGGGATGCGCTGCTGCTCTGGTTCGGCTCGCGGGCCGGCCTGCTGGTGACGACGTTACTCGGGGTGTCCCTGGGCGAGTACGCCGACAAGTGGCGCAAGTGGGACGCCGGGCTGTTCATCACGATCGCCCAGTACGGCTACGACGGCGAGCCCGGCAGGCCGGCGGACGAGGGACTTCCCGCGTTCTTCCCCGGCCTGCCCGCCGCGCTGCGGCTGGTGCACCTCGTGGTGCCCGACTGGTCGGCGGCCGGGCTGCTGATCTCGCTGGTCGCCGGCGCGGTCGCCATG
Organism: Nonomuraea basaltis; assembly: GCF_005893125.1. Lineage (GTDB taxonomy): Bacteria > Actinomycetota > Actinomycetes > Streptosporangiales > Streptosporangiaceae > Nonomuraea > Nonomuraea basaltis. Next base: position 24,834 of record NZ_VCJS01000003.1, read on the forward strand.
GTGGCGCTGGCCAGGCTGGCCGAGATCGAGGGTGCGAACGGCTGGATGGCGGTGCTGGCGCTGCTGGCCTTCCCGATGGCGGTGTTCCTGGCGGCGGGCTACAGCGAGTCGCTCTTCCTGGCCTTCGCCATCCCCGCGTGGCTGGCCGCCAGGCAGGGGCGCTGGCCGCAGGCGGTGCTGCTGGCCGCGGGCGCGTCGTGCGTGCGGATCACCGGGCTGTTCCTCGCGGTCGCGCTCGTCGTGGAGTTCTTCACGGCCAAGGAGTCGCCGCGGCGGGCGGGGTGGCTGGTCGTGCCGTTCGCGCCGCTGGTGGCGTACTCGTATTACCACCACCTCAGGTCGGGGGATTGGCTGGCGTGGAAGCACGCGCAGGAGGCAGGCTGGGGGCGCGAGTTCGAGTGGCCGTGGGAGGCGTGGAAGACGACCTGGCACTCGGCCATGGGGACCGACGACTTCGCGGTGGCCTTCCGCATGGAGATCGCCGGGGCCGTGGTGGTCGTCGCGGCGCTGGTGTGGCTGCTCGTGCTGCGGAGGTGGAGCGAGCTCGTCTACACGGGAGCGCAGGCGGCGGCCCTGATGACGTCGGCGTACTACCTGTCGATCCCGCGCTCGCTGCTGCTGTGGTTCCCGCTGTGGGTGCTGGTCGCCAGGGTGGCGACCAGGAGAGCGTGGGTGATCGCGCTCTACGCCCTCGTCTCGGGGCCGCTCATGCTGGTCAACGCCGTCCGGTTCTTCAGTGGGGCGTGGGCGGGCTGAGGCCTATACCCGTTTCTTCGTCTCGGTAATCCAGGGAAGTTATCCACAGGCTGTGTGTATCGCTAGAGGTTCTTCCTCAGGAACGTGATGTCGTCCGCCTGGCCGGCGGCCGGCGTCTCCACCACGATCGGCGCCTCGGCCGCCCGGCAGACCGCCAGGATCAGCTCCGGGTCGATCCTCCCCTGACCCAGGTTGGCGTGGCGGTCGGCGCCGGAGTCGAACTCGTCGCGCGAGTCGTTGCAGTGGACCAGGTCGATGCGGCCGGTGATGGCCTTGACCCGGTCGACCAGGTCGATCAGCTCCTCGCCGCCCGCGTGGGCGTGGCAGGTGTCGAGGCAGAAGCCCACGTCGAACCCGTCGAGCGCGTCCCAGAGCCGGGCGATGCGCTCCAGCTTGCGCGCCATCGCGTTGCCGCCGCCCGCGGTGTTCTCGATCAGCACGGGGATCGGGCACTCCATGCGCTCGAACACCTTGCGCCAGTTGTCGAACCCGGTCTGTGGATCGTCGCTCTTGTTGACATGGCCGCCGTGCACGATCAGGGCCTTGGCGCCGAGTCCGGCGGCCGCCTTGAGGTGCTGCTCCAGCAGCTTGCGGCTGGGGATCCTGATGCGGTTGTTGGTGGTCGCCACGTTGATCAGATAGGGCGCGTGGATGTAGATGTCCACACCCTCGACCGGCTTGGCCGGCAGCACGGGCTTGTCGTAGCCCTGGGGGTCGCCGAGGAAGAACTGCACCACCTCGGCCCCGACCTCCTCGGCGTGAGCGGCGGGGTCGTCCTGATCGACGTGAGCTCCGATTCGCACCATGGTCAGGAGCTTAGCCGGAGCGGCGGCGAGCCCGGGGCGGAGAGCGGCGGCCTGCGTAACCGGCGGAGCCCGTGTGGGCGCGACCATCGGACGCGGTTTGGCGGGGGCGTACAGGGGCAGTCGCCATGCGCCCCCTACGCGAGGAGAAGCGATATGACAAGGTGGCGCTGGCGGGCGCTGATCTTATTGATTTACGTGGCGATCGGGCTCTACGTGGCCTGGATCTACGACTACATCACCGTGGGGCTGCTCAGGGACGTCGCGGAGGCGTTGCTCGCGGTGTTCCTCTGGTTCCTCGTCCTGCTCGGAATAGACCTGCACATCAACGGATGAACGACATATAAGAACGGCCCCGGAAACCCGGGGCCGTTGCTCATGAGCGGGGGCTCATGGGTGGGGAAGGAAGCCGCCGTGGGCGATGCCGAGTGCGGCCCCCACGAACGACCCCACGAGCCCGACGATGTTGAGCGAGCGCTGCGGCGTGGTCTCAGAGACGTACTGAGAGTAGAGACCGACGCCGAAGCCGAGCGTGCCGGCCCAGGCCGAGATGGGATGCGCGGCGATCCAGAACGTCGAGACGAACGCCACGACGCCCAGCGCCAGCGTGGCGACGGCCAGAACGTTCTCGATCGGGTGCGGACGCCCGTCCGTGTTGAGCGTGAGCCTGAACCTCTCCCTCTCCGAGGGTTGAAGCACATGTGGCACAGCCACCACCCCCTTAGGTTTCCTAAGGGCCTTCCCACCTACTCGCGGCTGGTAACCTGGGGCACGCTGCGTTGTGATGGATGATCCGTCGCCCGGCGGCGCCGAAAGGGGCGTCTCCGGTCCAAACGTCAGCGTCCTCCTGTCACGGCAGAGTGTCGTGACCGCAAGAGTCCAGAGGAGGTTGGAGTCCCGCATGCGTCGTTACGAAGTAATGGTCATCCTGGACCCTTCGCTCGATGAGCGCACCGTCGCGCCGTCCCTCGACCAGTTCCTCACCGTGGTCCGCAACGACGGCGGCACCGTGGAGAAGGTCGACGTCTGGGGCCGTCGCCGTCTTGCCTACGACATCGACAAGAAGTCGGAAGGCATCTACGCCGTCATCGACCTGTCCGCGGAGCCCGCGACGGTCAAGGAGCTCGACCGGCAGATGAACCTCAACGAGGGCATCCTGCGCACCAAGGTCCTCCGCCCGGACGTGCACTAACCCCGGTTTTTGTCGGGGAACACCCGTAGTCTGAGCCGTAACCCAAGCGAAGGCGTGCAGGAAGGCGAGCGCTAGCCATGGCAGCAGGCGACACCGTAATCACCATCGTCGGCAACCTCGTCGACGACCCGGAGCTGCGCTTCACCCCAACGGGGCAAGCGGTGGCTCGATTCCGCATCGCGTCCACTCCGCGGTTCATGGATCGCCAGACCAACGAGTGGAAGGACGGCGAGAGCCTCTTTCTTACCTGCAACGTGTGGAGGCAGGCGGCGGAGAACGCCGCCGAGAGCCTCCAGCGCGGCATGCGGGTCATCGTGCAGGGGCGGCTCAAGCAGCGGTCTTACGAGACCAAGGAAGGCGAGAAGCGCACGGTCTACGAGGTCGAGGTCGACGAGGTCGGCCCGTCTCTGCGTAACGCCACGGCCAAGGTCAACCGCACCTCCCGTCAGGGTGGCGGCGGTGGCGGCGGCTTCGGCGGCGGTCCGGCCGACGACCCGTGGGCCTCCGCGTCGCCCGCCCCGCCTCAGGGTGGCGGCTACCAGGGCGGCGGTGGCGGCGGCTTCGGCGGCGGCGGCGGCGGTGGCGGCCAGCAGAGCAGCGGCGGCGGCTTCGGCGGCGGCGGCGGCAACGACTTCAGCGACGAACCGCCTTTCTAAACCAGTCCTATCAGTCCGAGTCCATTCCCGCTTTGAACGGCGGGGCTCTGAAAGGAGCACCACGATGGCAAAGCCGGCACTGCGCAAGCCCAAGAAGAAGGTTTGCCTGTTCTGCCACGACAAGATCTCCTACGTCGACTACAAGGACACGGCGCTGCTGCGGAAGTTCATCTCCGACCGCGGCAAGATCCGTGCGCGCCGGGTGACGGGCAACTGCACCCAGCACCAGCGTGACGTGGCGACCGCGATCAAGAACGCCCGTGAGGTGGCCCTGCTGCCCTACACGAGCACCGCGCGCTAAGGAGGACTGTCGATATGAAGCTCATCCTCACCAACGAGGTTTCCGGCCTCGGCACCCCTGGCGACGTGGTCGAGGTCAAGGACGGCTACGGCCGTAACTACCTCATTCCGCGCGGCTACGCCATGCGCTGGACCCGCGGGGCCGAGAAGCAGATCGAGACCATCAGGAAGGCTCGCGACGCTCGCGAGATTCGCGACGTGGGCACCGCCAAGGAGGTCGCCGGCCGGCTCGGCGCCCTGCGCGTCCGGCTGACCACTCGCGCGGGCGACTCCGGCCGCCTGTTCGGCTCGATCACCACGGGCGACATCGCCGAGGCCGTCAAGGCCGCCGGTGGCCCGATCCTCGACCGCCGCCGCATCGAGATCGTCAACCCGATCAAGAGCGTCGGCTCCCACCGCGTCACCGTCAAGCTCCACCCGGAGGTTTCTGCTTCGGTGGATGTTGAGGTTGTCGCTGGCTGATCTTTGTGATCAGAGCCCCTCTCCGTTCGGAGGGGGGCTTTTCCATTCTTGACGCGCTGCCGTGGCCGCCAACCGCCGCACTTCGGCCGAGCGCCCTCCAGGAAACGGCCGCTGACCCTTCACCGGCTGAGCGCCGTTACGCGAGCCCCACCTTGGCCGTTTGCCGTGGTGAGGAGCACCCTCATACGTCATTTCCGATCAGGCACGCGTAGAATGCCTTCGTTCTTCGGCACGTTCCCCCTGGAGGCTTGGCCATGGCCCGTTCTTTTATGCTGCTCGCGCTGGCCGTGGCGGTAGTCGGTTGTGCGCCGGTCGACAACACGGCGAGCACGTCGGCCGGTCCGACGACGTCCACCGCGTGTGCCAAGGATCAGCTCTCGCTCATCAACCCCGGGAAGCTGACCATCGGGACAGATAAGCCGGCCTTCGAGCCGTGGTTCAAGGACGACGATCCGAGCAACGGGCAGGGGTTCGAGAGCGCGGTGGCCTTTGCCGTGGCCGGCGAGCTCGGCTTCGACCGGACCGAGGTGCAGTGGAGCACGGTGAAGTTCGACTCGGCGTTCGCGCCGGGGGAGAAGCAGTTCGACTTCGACATCAACCAGGTCTCGATCACGCCTGCCCGCGCCAAGGCGGTCGACTTCAGCAACGGCTACTACACGGTCAAGCAGGCCATCGTGGCGATCAAGGGCGGCAAGTACGCCGACGCGAAGAGCCTGGCCGAGCTGAAGGACGCGAAGATCGGCGTACAGGTGGGCACGACCTCGCTCGACGCCGTCAAGAAGGTCATCCAGCCGGGCGAAGACCCCAACGTCTACAACGAGCAGATCGACGCCGTGAACGCACTGAAGAACAAGCAGGTGGACGCGCTGGTCGTGGACCTGCCGACGGCGTTCTACGTGACGGCCGCGCAGGTCGAGGACTCCAAGATCGTGGGCCAGTTCAGCTCGACGGGCGGCACGCCGGAGGAGTTCGGGCTGGTCATGGAGAAGGGCAGCGCGCTCAAGTCGTGCGTGGACAAGGCCGTGGACGCGCTGAAGTCGAACGGTGAGCTGGCCAAGATCGAGGAGCAGTGGCTCGGCTCGGCCGTGGGCGCGCCCGAACTGCGATGAGCGAGCGCAGCGAGCGACCAATCAGATACAGCCGACTGTCACTCATGCGACCGACGAAGGAGGGCGCATGAGTGACTGGGTCAAATCCGAGCGGCAGCTCCAGCGGGAGCAGGTGCGCAGGTCGTACGCCCACCGCTCGGCCTCCATCGCGACGGCCTCGACGATCGTGTTCATCGTCCTGGCGGTGTGGGCGGTCACGAACTCGCCGGGCTGGCCGCGGGTGCGGGAGACGTTCTTCGACTGGGGGGAGTTCGCCGCGGCGCTGCCCGACGTGCTGAGCGGGTTCCTGCTCAACGTCAAGATCTTCCTGATCGCCGAGGTGCTGATCCTGGTCGTCGGGCTGCTCGTGGCGCTGGCAAGGGGGATCACGACGCCCGCGTTCTTCCCGATCAGGGCGCTGGCCACGCTCTACACGGACGTCTTCCGCGGCGTGCCGACGATCCTGGTGATCTACCTGATCGGATTCGGGCTCCCGGCGCTCAGGCTGCAGGGCATTCCATCCGATCTGGCGACGCTGGGCATCATCGCGCTGACGCTCTCCTACGGCGCGTACGTGGCCGAGGTGTTCCGCTCCGGCATCGAGTCCATCCACCCGAGCCAGGTCGCGGCGGCCCGTTCGCTCGGGCTGAGCCACGCCAAGACCATGCGCTACGTGGTGCTGCCGCAGGCCACCCGCCGGGTCGTGCCGCCGCTGCTGAACGACTTCGTCTCGCTGCAGAAGGACACGGCGCTGGTGGCCACCATCGGCCCTCTGGAGGCGCTCAGGCAGGCGCAGATCCACGTGACCAGCACGTTCAACTACACGCCTTACCTGGCGGCGGCGCTGCTGTTCATCCTGCTCACCATCCCCATGGCCAGGTTCACCGACCACCTGGCCGCCCGCACCCGCAGGAGGCGCGGCGCATGAGCGAGCGACCAATCAGACACAGCCTGCTGACGATCGACGGGGTGTGGAAGAACTTCCACGGCCACAGCGTGCTGCGCGGCATCGACCTGGAGGTGCACGCGCACGAGGTGGTGAGCCTGATCGGCGCCTCCGGCTCGGGCAAGTCCACGCTGCTGCGCTGCGTGAACCTGCTGGAGACGGTGGACGACGGCACGATCTTCCTCGACGGCGAGGACATCACCGACCCGCGGGTGAACGTCGACAGCGTGCGCAAGCGGCTGGGCATCGTGTTCCAGGCGTTCAACCTGTTCCCGCACATGACCGTGCTGGACAACATCACGCTGGCGCCCCGCCGGGTGCACAAGGTGGCCAAGGAGCAGGCGGAGGAGCAGGCGCACGAGCTGCTGACCAAGTTCGGGCTGGCGGACAAGGCGCGGGCGTACCCGGACCGGCTGTCCGGCGGGCAGCAGCAGCGGGTGGCCATCATCAGGGCGCTGGCCACGCAGCCCAAGCTGATGCTGCTGGACGAGGTCACCTCGGCGCTCGATCCCGAGCTGGTGGTCGAGGTGCTGGGGATCATCAGGGAGCTCAAGGAGTCGGGCATGACGATGATCCTGACGACCCACGAGATGGGCTTCTGCCGCGACATCTCGGACACGGTGTGCTTTCTCGACGGCGGTGTGCTGCTCGAGAAGGGGCCGGCGGAGAAGCTCTTCACGGATCCGGAGAACGCCAGGACCAGGGAGTTCCTGCGGAGTGTGCTCGAATCGAGGCGGTTCTAGCGCCGATGCCGGCCGCGCACCGGCTCGAGGGCGGTGCGCGGCCTGGCGAGGAGGCTGTGGCGGCGGCCGTACACGAGGTAGACCAGCAGGCCGAAGGCCATCCACAGGGCGAACCACGCCCAGGTCATCACCCCCAGGTTGACCATCAGCCAGAACGTGGCCAGCAGTGACAGCGCCGGCACCAGCGGCGAGAGCGGCACCTGGAACCCGCGCTCCAGATGGGGCATGCGGCGCCGCATCACGATCACCCCGGCCGCCACGAACGCGAACGCGAACAGCGTCCCGATCACCACGAGCTCCTGCAGCGTGAGCACCGGCACGAACTCGGCCAGCACGATCGCGACGACCCCGATGACCAGCGTCACCCGCGACGGCGTGTGGTAGCGGCGGCTGACCGAGGCCAGACCGCGCGGGATCAGGCCGTCGCGGGCCATCGAGAACAGCACCCGCGTCTGTCCCACGATCAGCACCAGGATCACGGTCGTCAGCCCGAGCACCGCGCCCGCGTCGATGACGTGCGCCATCCAGTCCACGCCCACCGCCCGGAACGCGCTGGCCAGCGGCGCCTCCACCGAGATCTTGGTGTACGAGACCATGCCCACCATCACCAGCGCCACCGCGATGTAGATGACGGTGGCGATCACCAGGCTGCGGATCATGCCCCTGGGCACCGCGCGGGGCGCGTTGACGGTCTCCTCGGCCGCGGTGGCCACGACGTCGAACCCGATGTACGCGAACGCGATGGCCGAGCCCGCCGTGAAGATCCCGAACCAGCCGAACGCGTGGCTCTCGCCGACGAGGAACTCCAGCACGGTCGCCGGCGGGGTGGTCAGCGTCTTCGGCGGGACGTAGAACTCGCCGAAGTTGTCGGCGTCGAGGTGCGTCAGGCCCACGACGATGACCGCGCCGATGGCCAGCAGCTTGGCCGCCACCATGACCCACAGCGCGCGCAGCCCGATCCGGGCACCTAGCGCCACGATGCCGGTGAGCAGCACCAGGATGACGAACACGAGGATGTCGGCGACGAGGTCCGGGTTCGGCACGCGGACGCCGAGATTCATGATCGCGCCGACCGTGATCAGGCCCCACGCCCTGGCCACGACGGCGGCGGCGAACTGCAGCTCCAGGATCAGCGCCCAGCCGATGATCCAGGCCCAGACCTCACCGAAGATCACATAAGTGAAGGTGTAGGCGCTGCCCGAGGTCGGCATCGTGGACGACAGCTCGGCGTAGCAGAGGCAGGCCAGCAGGCTGGCGATCCCCGCGATCATGAAGGAGAGGATCACGCCGGGCCCCGCCGTGGTGGCCGCCTGCTGGCCGGCGATGGAGAAGATGCCGGCACCGATCATCACGCCGAGCCCGAGCACCACCAGGTCGGCCGGACGGTAGAGCTCGGACAGGCTGTGCCGGGCGCCGGTGCGCAGGCCGGTCGCCTCCGAAGGCGGCAGTCGTCGCAGAATCGTGGACATCGTGGACAAGGAACACCCCGCTCAGGGAACTCGCCCACAATGTCTCACCACATGGACAACAGCAAGCACGAGACGATTACAGTGGGCCGCGTTCAGCGGTCCACTGCAGGTTGCGGGGTTTGCACCTACAGTGGGCCGCGTTCAGCGGTCCACTGCAGGTTGCGAACGAAGTCCGCGTTTAGGCCCCGGTCACCAGCCAGGCAGTGCCGGCGGCGCGGCGTACCAGAGTGATCAGCCGGGCGATCATCCACACGCCGAGCGCGCACCACAGGGCCACGACGCCGAGGCCCGAGGCGAGGAGGGCGGCCGGCAGGTACGCCAGCGTCGTCCACACCCCCGCCCAGGCCAGGTAGCGCTGGTCGCCCGCGCCGATCAGCACGCCATCGAGCACGAACACCACCCCGCAGACAGGCTGGAACAGCGCCACCGGCCACAGCAGGGCCAGCAGCAGCTCGGCGACCAGCGGATCGGCGTCGAACAACCCCGGCAGCACCGGCCTGGCCGCGATCACCAGCAGGCCCAGCACGATGCCCGACCAGATGCCCCACTGGACCATGCGCCGCGTCGCGGCCCTGGTGGCGGCAACGTCTCCCGCGCCGAGTGAGCGTCCGGTGATGGCCTGCCCGGCGATGGCGATGGCGTCCAGCGCGAATGCGAGCAGCGTCCACACCTGGATGGCGATGGCGTACGCGGCCAGCTCGGCCTCGCCCATCCTGGTGGCGATCACAGTGGCCGCGAGCAGCACGATCCGCAGGCAGACGGTACGGATGAGCAGCGCGAACCCGGCCGTGCCCGCCTGCCTGACCCCTGCCAGGCCAGGCGCGAGGGACGTGCCCATCCGCAGCGCGCCCCTGGCCACCACGACCAGGTAGACGGCCGCACCCAGCGTCTGCGCCAGCACGGTGCCCCAGGCCGACCCGGCGATGCCCCACTCCAGTCCCAGCACGAACCAGGCGTTCAACACCGCGTTCAGTGCGAATGAGCCCACCGCGACCGCCAGCGGCGTGACCGTGTCCTGCAGCCCGCGCAGCACGCCCGTGCCGGCCAGCACGACCAGCATGCCGGGGGCGCCGAGCAGGCTGATCCGCAGGTACGTCACCGCCTGCGCGGTCTGCCCCTCGCCGGCCCCGAACAACTGCACGATGGCAGGGGCCAGCGGCCAGCAGAGCACGATCAATGCCACGCCGATGCCCAGCGCCAGCCAGATCCCGTCCACACCGCTGCGCATGGCCCGCATGTGGTTCCCAGCGCCAGATTGGCGCGCCACGGACGCCGTCGTCCCGTAGGCCAGGAATACGCACAGGTTCACCAGCGTCGCCAGAACCGCGCCGGCCACGCCCAGAGCGCCCACCGCCGTGGTGCCGAGCCCGTGGCCCACGATGGCGTAGTCGGCCAGCAGGAAGAGCGGCTCGGCCACGAGCGCGCCGAACGCCGGTATGGCCAGCCGTAGTATCTCCCGGTCTCTGGATGTAATGGGCATTTGTCCATTATGGCCATTACACGGCGTGTCGGCACAACTTTCTTTTCTCCACAGCCGGTGGATACTGTTCGCCCTGCTCAGGAGTACTTCGGTGGATTTCCGCAAGAGTTATCCCCAGGTCGATCCACAGGCCGTTCACACCCTGGGCGCCGTCGTCCACAGCTTGACCACAGGGTTATCCACAGGCTGCGTTGCCGATGGACCCCGACTCCGCGAAACTGTCACACCGGTCGACTACAAGTGGGGGTGGTGCGACCGCCTGCAAGGTTGTTCGAGGGGGCGCGGTGAGCATTGACGAAGAGACCGGGGCAGGTCCTGGTTTCGAGCGCACACCACCGCACAACATCGATGCGGAGCAGTCGGTGCTGGGCGGCATGCTGCTGTCGAAAGACGCCATCGCCGACGTCGTGGAGATCCTGCGTGCTGACGACTTCTACCGCCCGGCCCACCAGATGGTCTTCGACGTCATCACCGACCTCTACGGCCGGGGCGAGCCGGCCGACGCCGTCACCGTCTTCGACGAGCTGCAAAAACGCGGTGAGATGGCCAGGGTGGGCGGCGCCGCCTACCTCCACACCCTCACGGCCGTCGTCCCCACCGCGGCCAACGCCGGCTACTACGCCAAGATCGTCAGAGAGCAGGCCATCCTCCGCCGCCTCATCGAGGCCGGCACCCGCATCGTCTCCTTCGGCTACGGCGGCCAGAACGAAGAGGTCGATGACCTCGTGGACCGCGCCCAGGCGGAGATCTACAAGGTCACCGAGCGCCGCACCTCGGAGGACTACGCGCCCCTGGCCGACATCATGCCCGGCGCCCTGGACGAGCTTGAGGCCATCGGCAGCCGCGGCGGCCAGATGGTCGGCGTACCGACCGGCTTCCAGGACCTCGACCAGCTCACCAACGGCCTCCACCCGGGCCAGATGATCGTCGTGGCCGCCCGCCCGGCCATCGGGAAGGCTCTGGCGCTCGACACACCGCTGCCCACGCCGACCGGGTGGACGACGATGGGCGAAGTCAAGGTCGGCGATCAGTTGATCGGAGCCGACGGGCGGCCGACCCGGGTGGTCGCGGCCACCGAGGTCATGTACGACAGGCCGTGCTATGAGGTGGAGTTCAGCGACGGTACGACGATCGTCGCGGACGCTCAGCATCAGTGGCGCACCACCACGCGCGCCTCCAGGGGAGCCGGAAGGGCGGTGCAGAAGGAGATCGGCTCGATCGGCAAGGTGCCGATCGAAGTGGGTGGTCCGAGCCCCGGCCGATATGTTCGGCACACCCGCGCATATCCGGCAGTGAAGCTCTTCGGCGGTCTGTACGACCAGGTCGTCACGCCCAAGAACGCTGCCACGACACCACTGCACAAGACTGTGGTCACTACCCAGGAGATCGCTGCGACCATTCGATGTGATTCAGCGGATCGGCGGCCCAACCATGCCGTCGCGGTATCAGCCGCATTCCAGCTGGATGAACAAGATCTCCCACTTGCGCCATATGTGCTGGGTGTCTGGTTGGGCGCGTGTCACAAGACGCACGGCACCGTGCAAGGGACCCTTCGGACCTTGGGCGTACTCGGAAACAAGCACATTCCGGCCATCTACCTGCGTGCCTCCGAACGGCAGCGCCGGGAATTGCTGGCTGGTCTGCTCGACAGCGACGGCTACATAAGCAGCGCCGGGCAGATCCAGCTCGCCGTGACCAACGAACGGCTCGCGCGCGATGTGCACGAACTCATCGTGAGCCTTGGCTATCGGGCCACCATGCGTACCAAGCCAGTCAAAGGCCGGACGCAAGCCTCCTCGATCTGCTACATGATCAACTTTACTACGTCGGACAAGGTCTTTCGCTTGGCTCGCAAGGCCGCCAGGCAGGTCACCGCCGACCAACCGGCCACGCGGCTCCGGTACATCGTGGATGTGCGCCCGATTCCGTCACAGCCCGTGCGGTGCGTCGAGGTGGACAACGAAGACCATATGTATTTGGCCAGCCGGGCATGCATTCCGACCCACAACAGTACGCTGGGCCTTGATTTCGCTCGTTCCGCGGCGATCAAGCATGGGATGACCACGGTCATTTTCTCGCTGGAGATGTCCCGCAATGAGATCACCATGCGTCTGCTGTCCGCCGAGGCCAGGGTCGCGCTGCACGCCATGCGGTCGGGGATGATGGGCGACGACGACTGGACGCGCCTGGCCCGCAGAATGAGCGAGGTAGCCGAGGCGCCCCTGTTCATCGACGACTCGCCCAACATGTCGATGATGGAGATCAGAGCCAAGTGCCGGCGGCTCAAGCAGCGCAACGACCTGCGGTTCGTGGTCATCGACTACCTCCAGCTGATGAGCTCGCCGAAGAAGACCGAGAGCCGCCAGAACGAGGTCTCCGAGATCTCGCGTGCGATCAAGCTGCTGGCCAAGGAGCTTGAGGTCCCCGTCATCGCGATCTCCCAGCTCAACCGCGGCCCCGAGCAAAGAACGGACAAACGCCCCCAAGTTAGCGACCTGCGCGAATCTGGAAGTATTGAGCAGGATGCGGACATGGTCATCTTGCTCCATCGCGAGGATGCCTACGAGCGCGAGTCGCCCAGAGCAGGTGAGGCAGACCTGATAGTGGCTAAGCATCGAAATGGGCCGACTGCCACCGTCACCGTCGCCTTTCAGGGACACTACTCACGCTTCGTTGACATGGCCCAGCACTGAGGCTCAGATTGTAGGCCCGCAATTCCGTGAGCGCTTTCAGTGGATCATGAGCACTGGCCGAGCACGCACGCGCTGCTCAGCCGACGTCGACCTAGTACGCCTCGCCCGCACCGCCGACGACGCCGGCCTCGACACCCTGTGGGTCTCCGACCACCTCGTCCAGGCCGATCCGACCGCCGCTCCGCACGAGAGCGAGATGCTGGAGGCATGCACCACGCTCGGATTCGTCGCCGCGCGGACGGAGCGGCTGCGCGTCGGGACCATGATGACCGCGGTCACCTAGCGGCCTCCCGCGCTGTTGGTCCAGGCCGTCACCACGCTCGACGCGCTCACCGGCGGCCGCGCCTGGCTGGGCCTGTCGGCCCTCCGCGACCTCACCCCGAACTGAGCTGCCTCAGCGAAGCGTCTTGGCGGGCGGGACGATGAGGGTGGGCCGGCGGGCGTGGTGCAGCACGTGATTGGAGACGCTGCCGAGCAGCACCGATCGGACCCCGGCCAGGCCGCGCGAGCCCGTGACCACCAGCGAGGCGTCGATCTCGTCGGCGACATCCACGATCGTCTTCCAGATCGACTCGTTGTCGGCCACCGCCCGATAGGTCACGTCGGCGAGTCCCGCCGCGATCGCCAGCTCGGCGCCCTCCTTGGCGTGCGCCTCGGCCTGGGCCTGCGCCTCGTCCCCCGTGTCCGGGGAGATCGCGGCCGCCGCCAGCGGGTACTTCCGCAACTGCACGAGCAGCGGCTCCCACACCGTAACGATCATGGTGGGCTCGGCCGCGAGATGCTTGGCGGCGAACTCGATCGCGGTACGCGCGTCGGCCGAGCCGTCATAGGCGACAAGGATGGTCATGGCGTTCTCCCCTTCACTCTTTGGCTAAAGCGCCGGAGCGATCACCCGCCATTCCTGGAGCCGTTGTCTGCTCTGTCACATTCAGGACAGGTCCAGGCCGGCGAGCTGGGCGCGGCTGGCCACGTTCAGCTTGGGGAAGGCACGGTAGAGGTGGTAGCTGACGGTCTTGGGGCTGAGGAAGAGCTGGGCCCCGATCTCCCTGTTGGTCAGGCCCTTGGCGGCCAGCCGGACGATCTGGAGCTCCTGCGGGGACAGGGCGGGGGCGACGTCGGCCGTCGGGGAGCTGGTGTCGCCTGCGGCGACAGCGCGAGGCGAGCGCCCATTCCTGGAACCGGCGCAGGGGCTCGTCGGCGGCCATGCCCAGCCGGGCCGCCGCCTCGATCTGGTCGGGGGCGAAGTAGACGGCCTGGATCTGGTGGCGTACCGGGCCCGTCATGGCGCCGTCCAGGCGATCGAGCGCCTCGGTGAAGCGGCCGTGGCCGAGGTCGAGCAGGGCCAGCGCCCATTCGGCCCAGGCCAGGCCGTTGGCGATGCGGTTGGCGTCGAAGCGGTCGTACGAGCTCGCCGCCAGCTCGGCGCACCAGCCGGCGTCGCCCTGGACGGCGGCGATCCAGGCCAGGACGCCTTCCAGGTAGCCGGCGCGGTTCGGCTGGCCGGTGTCGGAGGCCAGTTGCAGTCCTTCCGTCGCGGTGGCCACGGCGTCCCTGAACCTGCCCAGGTACAGCTCGGCGGCGGCGAGCGTCACGTGGGCCAGGGGAAGCTTGCCGATCTCGCCGTTCGCGCGGCACTCGCCCGCCACGGCGGCGGAGATGTCGTGGCCGGTCTGGAAGTCGCCGACCAGCATGGCCACGAAGGAGGCGTTGATCCTGAAGGCATGGGCTCCCGAGGGGATCCGGCTCCCCGCGGCCACCAGGCCGCGCATGATGGGCAGGGCCTCGGCCGGGCCTCCGTCCAGCCAGGCCGCCGCGCCGGTCACGGCCTGCACCGCCGGGTCCAGGTCGTCCTCGGGGCGCAGGCCGAGCGCGTGCAGGCGGGAGGCGGCCTCGGCGACCCTGGGCGGGTCGCTCAGCTGCCATGCGTTGCGGGCGGCGTCGATGAGCATGAGCCCGGCGGCCACCCGATCCGCCGCCTCGGCCGTCGGCACCTCTGAAAGGTGTTGCGCGCCCGCGACCAGCAGGTCGTGGGCCAGGTATGGGGCGCCCTCGTCGAAGGCGATCCGGGCGCGCAGTTCCGACAGCCGGGCCCGGGAGCGCGCGTCGGTGACGAGCTCCGCGGCGCGCTCGGCCAGTCGCTTGGCCCGCGCGGGCTGTCCCGCGTCGGCGGCGGCGACCGCCGCCGAGGTCAGCCGCCGGGCCTTGAGCGCCTGGTCCGAGGTGAGGGCGGCAGCCCGTTCGAGCGCGGCGGAGGCCCCCGCGTTGCCGTTGCGGTCCTGGGCCCGCTGCGCCGCCTGCTCCAGCGCCAGCGCCGCCGCCTCGTCCGGTCCCGTCGCGGCGGCCGCCAGGTGCCAGGCGCGCCGGTCCGGCTGGTCTTCGAGCAGCCGGGAGAGCACCGAGTGGGCCTCGAGCCGCAGGTCGTACGTGCCGTGCTGGTAGGCGGCCGCCCGCATCAGCGGGTGGGTGAAGCTCACCTGCCCACCGGTGATCCTGATCAGCCCGGAACGCTCGGCCGCGCTCAGGGCGGCCGGGGTGAGGCCGAGCTCCTCGCCCGCCCGCCTGATCACGGCCAGGTCGCCGCCGTCCGTCAGCGCGGTGACGAGCAGCGCCGTCCGCGCGTCCGGGGGCAGCTCGGCGATGCGGGCGGCGTACGCCTCCTGGATGCGGGCCGGAAGCGGCAGCGGGCTCTGGTCGTGCAGTCCGGGCAGGCCGGTATGCGGCAGCTCGCGCAGCGCGAGCGGGTTGCCCGCGCTCTCCTCGACGATCCGATCGCGCATCGGCCCGGCGAGCCCGGGCGCCGCCTCGCCGAGCAGCCCCAGAGCGGACTCCCTGTCGAGCCCCGGGAGCCGGTGCTCGGGCAGGCCCGAGGGATCGAACCCGTCCCGCGCCCCGAACACCATCGCGATCCCCTCGGCATGCAGCCGGTGCGCGGCGAACCGCAGGACCTGCGCGGAGGCCTGATCCAGCCAGTGCGCATCGTCCACCAGGCACAGCAGCGGGCCGTCCTCGGCCAGCTCCGCCAGCAGCGACAGCACGGCCAGGCCGACCAGGAGCTGATCGTCCCTGGCGGCGGGCGCCAGGCCGAGAGCGCCCTCCAGGGCGGCCGCCTGCGGCGCGGGCAGCGCACCGACCCGGTCAAGGGCGTGGCGCAGCAGCAGGTGCAGCGAGGCGAACGGGATCTCCGCCTCGGTCTCGATACCCATGCCACGCAGCACGCGCATGCCCGCGGCCCGCTGCCCGGCGTACTCCAGCAGCGACGTCTTGCCGATGCCCGGCTCGCCTCTGATCACCATGACGCCGGAGCGCCCGTCGCGAGTCCGTTCGAGCAGTTCCTCGATCGCCGACTGATCGGCCGCCCGCCCCCACAGCATCACCGCATCCTAGTCACTTGTCCGGTACCGCCCGGACAAGCGCGTTCGTAGCGTTCTCGGTATGAATCATCCGCGAGCCGTGGAGCTGTCCTCGGTCACCAAGCACTACGCGCACGGCGTCACCGCGCTGGACGACGTGACGATCGGCTTCGGCCCCGGCACGTTCACGGCCGTGATGGGACCCTCCGGCTCGGGCAAGAGCACGCTGCTGCAGTGCGCGGCCGGTCTCGACCGGCCCAGCTCGGGCCGCGTGGTGGTGGACGGGCGCGATCTCGCCCAGCTCGGCGACAGGAAGCTGACGCTGCTGCGGCGCGACAGGATCGGCTTCGTGTTCCAGTCGTTCAACCTGCTCCCCTCGCTCACCGCCGAGCAGAACGTGGGCCTGCCGCTGCGCCTGGCGGGCCGGCGAGCCGGCAAGGAGCTGGTACGGCAGAGCCTGGCGGCCGTCGGGATGGCTGAACGCGCCCGCCACCGGCCCGCCGAGCTGTCCGGCGGCCAGCAGCAGCGCGTCGCCATCGCGCGTGCCCTGATCACCAGGCCGGCCGTGCTCTTCGCCGACGAGCCGACCGGCGCCCTGGACGCGAACACCAGCCGCGACGTCCTGCGACTCATGCGCACGCTCGTCGACGGGCAGGCCCAGACGATCGTCATGGTCACCCACGATCCGGTCGCCGCCTCGTATGCCGACCGGGTGGTGTTCCTGGCCGACGGCCGGGTGTACGGCGAGTTGCACGACCCCACCGCCGAGCTGGTCGGCACCAGGATGCTGCAGCTGGAGGCGTCGTGCTGAGGATCGCCTGGTCCACGCTGCGCACGCGCTGGGTGTCCTTCGCCGGCACGTTCGCCGCCCTGGCGCTCGGCGCCGCCCTGATCGCCACGCTCGGCCAGGTACTGGCCTCCGCCGTCTCCTCGCCCGACCGGGGGCCGCAGCGCTACGCCGCTGCTCCCGTCGTGGTGATCCCCGAGCAGAGCCTCACGGTGGACACCTGGCAGGGCGGCAGCAGCGCGCCGCTCGCCGAGCCCCGCGGGCTGGCCGCCGAGCCGGCCGCCCGGTTCCCCGATGCCGTGGTGGACCGGGTCTTCCCCGCGCAGCTCGCCGGCGGGCCGCCCGCCGTCGGACGTCCCTGGTCCGCCGCCCGTGCGGCGCCGTACGAGCTGGTCTCGGGGCGGGCGCCGACTGCGGACACCGAGATCGCGGTGAGCGCCGGCGCCCGGCTCGGCGCGCGGGTCCGCGTGGTGACGGCCGCGGGCTCACGCGCGTATGAGGTGGTGGGAGTCACCACGGCGGGCCCGGAGGCGGTTCACTGCCTGGCCGGGCCAGGCGGCTGAGTGTGGGCACGCTCAGCTGCCTGGCGCCGACAGCTCGAGCCGGGCCAGGCGCTCGGGGTCGGAGAGGATGTCGAGGGTGACGATCTTGCCATCGGCGATGGTGAAGCTCAGAACTCCTCGCGGCTTCCCCTCCTCCGTGCTGACGAGCCCGAGGGTGCCGTTCACCAGCATCGGCTCCACATGACGCGTGGTCGTGTACCGCTGGAAGCCGGACACCTGCCCGGCCACCGCCTGGGCGCCGCTGATCGTCCACATTCCGCCCCCGGCCACGGCACCCGCGTCGACGCGCATCACGACGTCGGGGTCGAGGATGGCGAGCAGCGCGTGGAAGTCCCCGCCGCGCGCGGCCGCCAGGAAGGCGTCGACGACCTGGCGCTGGCGGCTCGGGTCCGGCTCGGGGGGTGGGAGCGTTCCCCGTACGCGTTGCCGCGCGCGGCTCGCCAGCTTCTTCGCCGCGTCCGGAGAGCGGTCCACGATCGCGGCGATCTGCTCGAACGGCACCGCGAACATGTCGTGCAGCACGAACGCCAGCCGCTCCGCCGGGCTCAGCGACTCCAGCACCACGAGCAGCGCCAGGCCGACGGCGTCGGCGATCAATGCCTGCTGTTCGGGGTCGCCGCCGTCCTCACGGCTGATCACCGGGTCGGGCAGGCGCTGCTCGAGTGGCGCCTCGCGCCGGGTCGCACGGGCCCGCAGCATGTCCAGGCACACCCGGCCGACGACCGTGGTGAGCCAGCCGGCCAGGTTGTCGATCGTGCCGGAGTCCGTACGGCTCAGCTTCAGCCACGCCTCCTGGACGGCGTCCTCGGCTTCGGTGAGCGAGCCGAGCATCCGGTAGGCCACCGCCTTGAGATGGGCGCGGTGTTCCTCGAACCGGCCGGCCAGAAAGTCCTCAGCGTCCACGGTCACATCCTTCGTCAGGGCTTCCGCAGTGGGCCGCGTTTCATCGGCCCATTGCAGGTCGCGGAGTTCGCACCTACGTCCTTGACGCGCGGGACCCGGCGAACGTGACGGAGGATCAGAGATTTGCGGACGGCACGCAGCAGGCCTGCGGCGGGCACAGCCGGGTGTCGATGCGGCGCGCGCCCGGCCCCTCATCGCCCAGCCGGTCGTGCGGGTTGGCCACCGGGCACCGGTCGAGCGACAGACAGCCGCACCCGATGCAGTCCGTCAGGTCGTCCCGCAGCCGCTGCAGCTGCAGGATGCGATCGTCCAGCTCGCCCTGCCACGCGGCCGACAGCCTGGCCCAGTCCGCGCGGGTCGGCGTGCGCTCGTCCGGCAGCTCGGCCAGCGCGTCCTTGATGGTCTTCAGCGGGATGCCGATGCGCTGCGCGAGCCTGACGAACGCGACCCTGCGCAGGCTGTCGCGGCTGTAGCGGCGCTGGTTGCCGGCCGTGCGCCGGCTCGTGATGAGGCCCTTGGCCTCGTAGAAGTGCAGGGCCGAGACGGCGACGCCACTGCGCTCGGCCAGCTGGCCGACCGTGAGCTCCTTGGTGTTCCAGGCGACCTTGGTCATACCTGGAGTTTACTTGAGGGTCCTTTCGAAGAACGTCTCCAGGACCACGACCGTCTGGGTGCCCGTCACGCCGTCCACCTCGAACACCCGGCGCAGCACGTCCTGCAGCTCCCGCGTCCCGCTCGTACGGACCTTGAGCAGCACTGACGCGGGCCCCGCGATCACGTGCGCCTCCTCGATCTCGGGGATCGACGCCAGCCGCTCCGCGCTGCCGCCCATCCACGTGCTGCCCTCGACCAGCACGTACGCCGTCACCGCCCGCCCGAGCGCGGCCTGGTCCACCTCGATCGTGGTCCGCCTGATCACGCCCCGCTCGCGCAGCTTGCGTACCCGCTCGTGCGCTGCCCCGCTGGACAGGCCCACCGCCCTGCCGAGCACCGCGTACGACTGCGTCGCGTCCTCCTGAAGCAGACCGATCAGCATCCGGTCGATATCGTCCACCACCGAATGGTATATCCGAATATACCGTTCAGACTGAACGGCGTATGGTGGGAACCATGATGGAGACGATCCCCACTGAGTTCGAAGTTCTGGACGAACGGTTCGCCGCGATCGGCGGAGACGACAGGGTCGAGGTGCTCTACACCGGCACCCGCTGGTCGGAGGGCCCCGTCTACTTCCCTGCCGGCCGATTCCTGGTGTGGAGCGACATCCCCAACGAGCGGATGCTGCGCTGGGACGAGATGACGGGCGCGGTCGGGCCGTTCCGCCAGCCGTCCGGCTACGTCAACGGCAACACGCTCGACCGCGAGGGCCGGCTGATCTCCTGTGAGCACGGCAACCGCCGCGTCACCCGTACCGAGCACGACGGCTCGATCACGGTGATCGCCGACCGCTGGGAGGGCAGGCGGCTCAACAGCCCCAACGACGTGGTCGTCCGCTCCGACGGCTCCATCTGGTTCACCGACCCGCCGTACGGCATCCTCAGCGACTACGAGGGCCACGCCGCCGAGCAGGAGATCGACGGCTGCCACGTCTACCGGGCCGACCCGGTGACCGGCGAGGTGCGGATCGTGGCCGACGACTTCGTCAGGCCCAACGGCCTGGCCTTCTCGCTGGACGAGCGCCGGCTCTACGTGGCCGACACCAGCGAGCGGCACCTGCGCGTGTTCGACGTGCGGGAGAACGGCACGCTGGCGGGTGGCAAGGTCTTCGCCGAGGGCGGCGACGACGACAAGTTCGACGGCATGCGGCTGGACGACACCGGCCGGATCTGGACCGCGGCCGGCAAGGCGGTGCTCTGCTACGACCCGGACGGCACGCTGATCGGCCGGCTCAAGCTGCCCGAGTTCACCGCCAACCTGGTGTTCGGCGGGCCCAAGCGCAACCGCATGTTCATCGCGGCCTCGACCTCGCTCTACTCGCTGATGACCAACGTCACGGGCGCCCACCCGGTCTGGGCCGGACGCTAGCCTCACTCCCACCGGAACAACCGCACGGCCAGCCCGCCGAAAATCAGCAGCCCGGCGGCCACCACCGCCAGGTGCGGGAGCTGCGGGGCCTGTCCCGCCCAGGTGTCCTTGAGCGCCTGGGCGAACGGCCCCGCCACGGAGAAGTCGCTGACCGCGCGCAGCCCGTCCGGCATGACATCGCGCGGCACCCACATGCCCCCCAGGAACATCAACGGGAACATCGCCACCGACCCGATCCCCGGGGCGGCCTTGCCGTTGGGCGCCAGAGCCGCGATCACCAGCCCGATGGCCATCAGCGCGGCGCTGCCGAGCAGGAAGACCAGGACGAACCCCACCCACTGCCGGGGCGCCGGCGAGCCGAACACCAGAGCCCCGACCACGATCAGAATGGTCGTGGACACAGCGCCGACGGCCAGATTGATCAGGAGCTGCACGCCCAGCAGCCGCCCCGGGTGCACGGGCGTGGTGGACATCCGCTTGAGCACGCCCTGCTCGCGGTAGGTGGTGAGCACCGCGGGCACCACATTGCAGGCGAGAACCAGCAGCGCGAGCAGCGTCATCATGCTCGGCATCTGCGTGTCCACGGGCCTGTCACCGGCGTTCCCGACCTTCGTCATCATCGGGATGCTGAGCCCCAGCACGACCAGGAGGCCGACCGGCAGCCCGATGGTGAACAGCATGAAGGGCCATTCGCGCAGGTGCAGTTTGGCCTCCACGATGAGGATCTTCTTCACGAGAGCTTCCTTCCGGTGAGTGCGAGGAACGCGTCGTCGAGCGTGGCCTGTTCGGTGCGCAGGTCTCCGGGGACGACCTGGTGCCGGGCCAGGGCGAGGATGACCGCGGGAGCGAGGTTGCCGGAGCCGCTCACCACGACCTGGCCGCCGCTCCTGCTGACCTCGCGCACCTCGGGCAGGGCGAGCAGCACGGCGTCGTCGACGGGCGCGGACGGCCGGAACCGCACTCGCTGCTCCTCGCCCACCTGCGCGATCAGCCCGGCGGGCGTGTCGGTGGCGGCCACCTTGCCCGCGTCGATCAGCGCGAGCCGGTCGCAGAGCCGCTCGGCCTCCTCCATGAAGTGGGTGACCAGCACGATCGTCACCCCGGAATCGCGTACCTGCTCGACCAGCTCCCAGGTGTCCCTGCGGGCCTGCGGGTCCAGCCCGGTGGTCAGCTCGTCGAGTACCGCCACACGGGGCCTGCCGACCAGCGCCAGCGCAACGGACAGCCGCTGCCGCTGACCGCCGGAGAGCTTCTTGAACGTGGTGTCGCGCTTGCCGCCGAGCCCGACCCGCTCCACCAGCTCGGACCAGTCGGCCGGGTCGGGGTAGAAGGAGGCGTAGAGGTCCATGGCCTCCCACACCTTGATCTTCTCCGGCAGGGCGGCGCTCTGGAGCTGCATGCCGAGCACCTTGCGCAGCTCGTCCCGGTCCTTCCGGGGGTCCAGCCCGGCCACCCGTACGGTGCCGCCGTCCGGCGCCCGCAGACCCGCGACGCATTCCACGGTGGTGGTCTTGCCGGCGCCGTTCGGGCCCAGGATGCCGAAGATCTCCCCCTCGGCGACCTCGAACGACACGTCGTCGACCGCCAGGTGGTTCGGATACTGCTTCCGCAGGTTCCTGACCTCGATGATTTTCATGGCATTGACGCTAGGAACGCCGGAGGCATGGCGGAATCCGACTAGATGCCCGGCAAGGGTGTACCTAGGTGCAGTGACCCTACGCGGTCCCTGCCGCACACTGAAGGCATGCTTCGGAGGTTCGGTCAGATCACGGTGCTTCTCGCGCTGCTCGTCGTCGAGGTGCCGATGATCCTCCTGTCCGTCGTCATGCTGGTCCTGTCGGTGGCGGTGGGCATGGTCTTCCTGTTCCCGCCGCAGGCCCGGATGGTCAGGATGCTGGCCGAGCTCAACCGGCGGCTGATGCGCGCGTGGACGGATCTCCCGATCGAGGCCCCGTACCTCCCCAAGCCCCCGCCACCGGTGCCGCAGGCGGACGGGATGTACCGCTCGGACCGCACCCTGTACAGATCGCCGCGCATTCCGGCCTGGAACGACCGCTGGAAGTGGCTGATCAGCGACCCGGCCACCTGGCGCGACGATCTCTGGCTGTTACTGGACCCCCTGGTGAAGGTGGCCCTGTTGCCGCTGTTCATCCTGCTCCCTCCGCAGGGCCTGCGCCTCTACGCGTTCTGGAGCGACCTGCTGCTCGGCGCGACCGCCGCGAGCCGGCTGGCCGGCCAGGTGAGCCACCTCAAGCGCACGCGCAACCTGGCGACCGACTCCCAGGCGGCCGAGATGCGCAGGATCGAGCGCGACCTGCACGACGGCACGCAGGCCAGGCTGGTGGCGATCGGCATGACGCTCGGCGCGGTCGAGCAACTCGTCGACAACGATCCCGCGTCGGCCAAGGCGCTGCTGGCCAAGGCCCGGGAAGTGTCCTCCGAGACGCTGTCCGAGCTGCGCCGGGTCATTCGCGGCATCCATCCCCCGGTGCTCGCCGAGCGCGGGCTCGGTGACGCCGTACGCGCGCTGGCCATGGACAGCCCGCTGCGGGTCACCGTAGAGGTGGACCTGCCGCACCGGCCCGAGCCGCCGGTGGAGGCGGCGGCGTACTTCGCCGTCAGCGAGCTGCTCTCCAACGCCGCCCGGCACGGCGACGCCCGGTCGGCGACGGTGGACATCAGCTCCAGCGGCGCCGACCTGCGCATCACGGTCACCGACGACGGCATGGGCGGCGCCGACCCGGCCAAGGGCAGCGGCCTGGCCGGCATCGAACGGCGGCTGTCCGCGTTCGACGGGGTGCTCGCGCTGAACAGCCCGCCCGGCGGCCCCACCACGGTGATGATGGAGCTGCCCAGGGCGCTGCCGGAGCACTGGTCGGGCAACCTGTCCAAGCTCCCCCGCCGGAAGGCGATCCTGGTCACGTTCCTGTGGGCGACGGCCTGGTGCCCGACCTTCCCGCAGGGGTTCGTGGCGGCCATCTTCAAGCTGATCGACTTCGACGAGAAGGCCTGGTTCCTCGCGCTGCACCTTCCCGAGGTCTGGCAGTGGCCGGTGATCATCGGCATGATCGCGCTCGGGCTTACCATGCATGCCATGGCCATCCGCATCCCCGCGACCCACAACCGGGAGCAGTGGATGGCGGAAGCGACCCCGACCAAACCCTGGTGCTCATGAATCGCGTGCTCATCGCCGAAGACCTCTACCTGCTCAGAGACGGGCTCGTCCACCTGCTCCAGGCCCATGGCTTCACGGTCGTGGGCGCCGTGGAGTCCGGCCCCGAGCTGCTGAAGGGCCTGCTCGAGCTGCGCCCCGACGTCTCGATCGTCGACGTGCGCCTGCCGCCGACGTTCACCGACGAGGGCCTGCAGGCCGCGCTGGCGGCCAGGAAGTCGGTGCCGGGACTGCCCATCCTCGTGCTGTCCCAGCACGTCGAGCAGTTGTACGCCCGCGAATTGCTGGCCGACGGCTCGGGCGCGATCGGCTACCTGCTCAAGGACCGGGTCTTCAACGCCGAGCAGTTCATCGACGCGGTACGCCGGGTCGCCGCGGGCGGCACCGCCATGGACCCAGAGGTGATCGCCAAGCTGCTGGCCAGCAACGCCAGGCACGAGCCGCTGGCCGCGCTCACGCCGCGCGAGCGGGAGGTGCTCGAGGCCATGGCGGAAGGGCGGTCCAACGCCGCGATCTCCCAGCGGCTCTACCTCAGCGAGAGCGCCGTGGCCAAGCACACCGCCAACATCTTTGCCAAACTGGGCCTCGCGCCGTCGGACGACGACAACCGGCGGGTGCTGGCCGTGCTCGCCTACCTCAACAGCCGTGGCTGACGGGAAGCTCTCATAGCGCCGGTGACGGGAAGCCCCTCGCGGCCGCGGCGGAACGCGCCCGGTGTTGTCGGTCGCCTCGGCTATTTTCATAGAGGCACGGCGTGACGAAGGGGTGTAACAGGTGAAGATCCGGGTTAACCGCGATGTACTGGCAGATGCGGTGGCGTGGGCTGCCCGAGTCCTGCCCAGCCGCCCTGTGGTGCCCGTCCTGTCCGGGCTGCTGCTGCAGGCAGGCGAGGAGCTGAGCCTGTCCGCGTTCGACTACGACGTCTCCGCCAGGGCCGTCGTCGACGCCGACGTGTCCGAGACGGGCAGCGTCCTGATCCCCGGCCGGCTGCTGGCCGAGATCAGCCGCAGCTTGCCCGCCGACGACGTGGAGATCGTCACCGAGGGCGCCGAGGCGGTGCTGACCTGCGGAAGCGCCGAGTTCGGGCTCGTCACGATGCCGGTCGAGGACTTCCCGGCCATGCCCGCGATGCCGCCCAGCATCGGCGCCATCGGCGGCGGCGTGTTCGCCTCCGCCGTCGCCCAGGTCGCACCCGCCGCCAGCCGCGACGACACGCTGCCGATGCTCACCGGCATCAGGGTCGACATCGAGGGTGAGTCCGTGGCCATGGCGGCGACCGACCGCTACCGCATCGCCGCCCGTGACTTCACCTGGCGCCCGGCCGGCCCGGACGTCGCCGTCTCCGCGATGGTGCCGGCGCGGGTGCTGGTCGAGGTGGCCAAGTCGCTGCGCGGCGGCGAGGTGTCGGTCGCGATGGGCGACGGGGTGGCCGGGTTCGAGAGCGTCGGGCGCAGCACGACCGTGCGGCTGCTCGACGAGCAGTTCATCGACTACCGCGCCCGGCTGACCAACGACTGGTCGATCAGGGCCAACGTGCCGGTGGCGGCGTTCGTCAACGCGATCAAGCGGGTGGCGCTGGTGGCCGAGCGCAACACCGCGATCCGGCTGTCGTTCACCCAGGGGCAGGTGCTGATCCAGGCGGGTGGCGGTGACATCGGGCGCGGGACCGAGGTGGTGGAGTGCGAGCTGCGCGGCGACGACATCCAGATCGCTTTCCAGTCGCAGTTCCTGCTCGACGGGCTGACGGGGATCGAGAGCGAGCTGGCGCGCATCAACCTGGAGTCGCCCACCAGGCCCGCCCTCATCCAGGACGTCCCGGGCGACGCCGCCCCGGCCTTCCGCTATCTGGTCATGTCCCTCCGCCAGTCATAACCCCTTTTTGTTCTTGTACGGCAAGCCAACGAGGCGCCACCCGCCGACCGGGGCCGGGCGCCTCCAGGGTGACGCCCTCTGACCCGCACAGGGTCGGCCGCCGCAACGGCGCACAGGCATCGGTGCCTCCCTACAGGCGCCGGCCGTCTGCTTCGGCCGCGCCGGGCGGGTCGTTTCGGTCCTTGGCCGTCTGGCGTTCGGCGACCAGCTTGAAGACCCGCTTGAAGTCCGCGTACGCCTGCTCGCCCACCGCCCGCGCGTGCTCCGCCTCCATCGCGGCGAGGACGGCGTCCGACTTGGCCATGTGATCCCGGCCCTTCTCGGTGGGCACGATCAGCTTGGCCCGGCGGTCGGCCGGGTCCGCCTGCCGCTCCACGTACCCCAGCTCGACCAGCTCGTCCACCAGCGTGCCGATCACCTGCTTGTGCTGGCCCGACTGCGCGGCCAGGTCGGTGGCCCTGCTGCCCTCCTCGTCCAGGTACGCCATCACGGCACCGTGCCGTGGCCTGAGCCGCGGATGCCCCTGCTCGGCCAGCCTGGTGAACAGCTCCCGCTGCAGGCTGAAAAGAGTCCTGCTGGACAGGATGCCGAGATCGGGCTTTTCCTGCTTGCGCTGGCTCCTGCGCACTCACACCCTCCAATTAGTCACTAATCTTGACCGTCACTAATTATTACTATATTGTCCGTGACATGACGACAACGGTGGAACTCACCAGGTTCCGCGTCTCTCCCGGCCACGCCGACCGGCTGCTGGCGGCCCGCCAGGGGATGATCGTGGACTTCCAGGCCGACCGGGCCGGATTCCTGGACGCCAAGCTGGTCCGCGTGTCCGACGGCGAATGGCTGGACATCGTGGAGTGGCGCTCGGCCGAGGACTTCGCGGCCTCCCGCGCCAAGGGCGCCAACCTGCCCGGCATCCGGGCCTTCTTCGACCTGATCGACGAGCTCGTGTCCATGGAAGAGGGGACAACGCGATGACCATCTTGATCACCGGTGCCACCGGCACTGTTTCCGGCGCCGTGCTGCGATCCTTGGCGGGCACGGAGGACGTGCGGGTCCTGGTGCGTGACGCGGCGAAGGCGCCGTCGGGCGTAGAGGTGGCGGTCGGCGACCTGGACGACCCCGCCACGCTCGACCAGGCGTTCAAGGGCGTGGACAGGCTGTGGCTGCTGACCGCGATGGGCCCGCAGGCACCACATGCCGGCATGAACGCCGTCTGGGCGGCGAGAAGGGCCGGGGTGAGCCACGTGGTGCGGATGTCGGCCATCGGCGCCGCCCATGACGCGCCGACCCGCAACGGCCGGCTGCACGCCCTGTCGGACGTCGAGCTCGCCGCCTCAGGGCTCGGCTGGACCGTCATCCGCCCGGCCTTCTTCATGCAGAACCTTTTCGGCTCGGTCAACGGCGACACCCTCTACGGCGCGACGGGCGAGGGGCGGCTGGGCATGATCGACGTACGTGACATCGGCGACTTCGCCGCCGCGGTCCTGAGTGATCCCGCGCCGCACAAGGGCAAGACCTACACTCTCACGGGCCCATCCAGCATCTCACTACGGGATGCGGCCGCCGAGCTGGAGCAGGTGTACGGCATGCCGATCGCCTACCAGCCGGTCACGCCGGACGACGCCTACCGCTCGATGCTGGCGGCCGGGCTGCCGGAGTGGATCGCCGCGGTCAACAGGGAATACCTCACGGCGTACGCGCAGGGCTGGGGTGACTACACCACCTCGACGTTCACGGACGTGATGGGCCACCCCGGCAGGTCGTTCACCGACTTCGCGAGAGATCACGCCGCCCACCTGCGCCCCTGACCCCTGAAGGCAGGGGTCAGGACTCGGTGAGGGCGATGAGGATGTGCTCCATGCAGGCGTGTCCCGCCCGCTCGGCCGCCGACGCGTCCCCGGCCGCGATGGCGCGGGCGATCGCGTCGTGCGGGATGTAGCTCTTGTTCAGCGACGTCCCCGCAGCCGTGATGCTGGCCCGCAGCGCCGCCGAGAAGTCCTCGTAAAGGTCGATGAGCACGAGGTTGTGCGTGGCGTGCGCGACCGCCATGTGGAAGGCCAGGTCGGCCTCGACGAAGTAGTCGGGGTCGTCCAGCTCCCACGCGCGGTCCCGCTCAGTCAGCGCGGCCTCGATGCGGACGATGTCCTCGTCGGTGCGCCGGGTGGCCGCCAGGCGCGCCGACTCGACCTCGAGCGCCCGGCGTACCTCGAAGATCTCGAGCTGCTCGGCCTGCTTCAGCCGGCGCAGCATGGCGCCGGACAGCTCGCTGGTCGCCCGGACGTAAGTGCCGTCTCCCTGACGGCACTCGAGCAGCCCGGCGTGCGTGAGCGCGCGTACGGCCTCCCGAACGGTGTTGCGTCCCACCCCGAGTTGCTCAGCGAGCACGGTCTCGGTAGGGATCTTGCCGTTCATCCGCCATGATCCTGAGGTGATCTGCTCCTTGAGCTGATCGATCACCTGGTCGACGAGCGAAGCCCGCTGCGCCGTACGCAGACTCACAGTCCGCCTCCTCCGGGGAAACCAATCATCCTATGAGTCAATGACTGGTCGACCCTAATTATTCCAGACTCCAAACGCCAAATCTGGAGCTTCCGGAGGATCAGCGGGGAACTATCGCGTCAACCGTCACCCCTGCCATGGCGGAGCGGACTCCGGCAGCTTCGAGGGCCCTACGATAGGCCGCCGTCTGCTGCGTCACGGACCCGACCCTGCCAAAGAGGTCGCCCAGCTCGCGCCAGCAGCGGGCGGCCTGCCGGTCGGAGCCGAACACCGGCCGGTCGAGCGCGCCGAGCAACTGGTGAGCGGTGTTCAGGGACGCGATGGCGTCCGCGCCCTGGTCGAGCGCCACGGTGGCCAGCACGAGGTAGGCCTCGGCAGGCGCGGTGCCCGAGTGGCCCGACGACTGCTCCAGCGCCGCGCCGGCCAGCTCGCCCGCGCGCGCCGGGTCGCCGGCCCGCAGCCTGACCCGCGCGTGGACGATCAGGCTCTCGCCGTGCTCCCGCGTGGTGTTGGGGAAGGCGGCGAACACCTCGGACGCGGCCGCGACGAATCGCTCGGCCTCGTCGATCGGCGCCGTCGCCATCCTGGACCAGTGCATGGCGGCCCGGGAGAGCTGCAGCGCGAGCCGGGCCTCGCGGCCGGCCATGATCGCGTCGTCGGCCAGGCGCACGGCCAGCGCGGAATCCTCGCCCGCCGCGGCGGCGGCGCTCGCGTGCCACAGCGCCTTGATCTCTCCGGAACGGTCCACAACATGAGGAACGCCGGTTCTGTCCAGTACTCGCTTGATGTACGCCAGCTCGGGGGAGTCGCCCTCCCGCTCGCTGCGTGCCTCGACGAGCGCGGCGGCCAGGTCGACGGCGATCTCGCCCTCGGTGATGGACAGCCGCTCGGCCTGCTCAAGGGCGTAGGAGGCCAGGTCGCGGGCCCGTAGCCGGTCGCCGGCCCGCTGGTAGCAGCGGCTCAGCGCGGTGGTGAGCGGAAGGTCGGCCAGCCGCTCTGGGTGGGCAGCGGCCTCCCTGCGCAGGCGCTCGAACGCCTCCACCGCCTGGCCGAGACGCCCCTGCGCCTCCAGAGCGCGCGCCCTGCCGAAGCGTGCGTGCGCGGTCAGCATGGCGTTCTCCTCGTCGGCCGCCTTCACGATCTCCGTGAAGCGGTCGGCGGCGACGGCCGGATCGCCGTGCTGGAGCTCGAGCTCGGCATGGCGCAGGCCGAGCTCGGTGTCGATGCGCTGCCGAGGCTCGATCCCGTGAAGGAGGAACTCGGTCGTGCACCCAAGTCGCTCGGCCAGGAGCCGAGCCACGACTGGAGTCGGCGTGCGCTTGCCCGACTCTATGAGCGAGACATAACTGTCAGACAGGTCGGGTCCGGCCAGCTGGGCCTGCGACATTCGCCTGTTCAGCCGCAATCCACGGACGCGGTCACCGATGGTTCCCTGACTCGGCATCTCATCTCTCAAGGCGGGGAAGGGTCAACAACACGCAATGATTGCATGAAGTAGCCGAATCTGGTATCCCCGCGTGAAGAATTCTCCACGCGGAGATTAATCGTCGCTGTCGTCCTTGCTGGGAAAAAGCATCTGGCAGACCTCGAGGTACAAGGTCTCCGGGTACGGAATGTACTCCACCGTGGAGAGAGCCTGGTCCTGACCAGCGGACTCCAGGATGAACTCACCGTAACCGAGCATGCGCCCAAGCAGAGATCTCTGGAAACTCATGTCGGTGACCTTGCCCAAGGGCATCATCGCGACCTTCCGGGTGATCAGCCCGGTGGTCAGCAACATGCGCTTGGAAGTCACCACAAAGTAATCGACTGACCACTCCGCGACTTTCCATACGAAACGGATCAGCAGCAGGAGCCACAGCCACCAGACGACGACGAGTGCCGTGCCGCCCGCGTCGCCGCCGCCGAAGACTTTGCTGAGCAACCCGGCGATGATCAGGCCGCCGAACACCTCGGCGACAGGGCGCAGCAGGATGGCAGGGTGCCGCCGCACCATGAGGACTTGTTGCTCGTGGGGGAGGAGGTAGCGGTTGACCGACGCCGGGGCGGAGTCCCCGTGGGTCACAAGTCTCATGAGAGGTTGTTCACGAATTGGGCCAGTGAGTCAGCCGCGTTGACCATCGTGTCGAACGCCCCCTTCACCGCGTCAGCGGCGTCAGCTGGCCGAGCCAGCAGGTAGTACGCCACAAATGCGATACCACCGTATGTGAGGACTTTTTTGACCTGCACTGTCGCCTCCGTGCCACTTACCCACTCCACCCGCCGTATACATTACCCACCCGGATGCCGGGGTAAAGGTGACTTGGCGGGTTAGTTTTGATCTTGCTTAGCCACGTTCGCTGGCCACCAGAGCCAGGACGTGAAGGTGCTTGCGCGCGATGCGTTCGACCAGGCTCGGATGGGCGTAGCCGGTGACCTCGAGCGCGCCGTAGTGCGCCGCCTCGACGCAGCGCGTTACCGTGGTCGTGGAGTGGACGCCGGCGAACTCCTCGCGCAGCACCGCCTCCACCTCCGCGTACGGAGTCGGATCGGCCTTGATGTGCTCGTTCACGAGAACACCTCGGAACCGGGCATGTCGCTCATCGTGCTCCCTCACGCGCATGCGGAAGTAACCTTCCCATCTCTTCGTACCCACTCAACCACACTATGTAACGAAGTGACGACCCTGCGTGACGGAAATGGACCTCTTCGGGTGGCGTTCGGATCGGTCCAAGCGCCGCCGTACGGCCTCAGACGACGCCGTAGAGGCGGTCGCCGGCGTCGCCGAGGCCGGGCACGATGTAGCCGCGCTCGTTGAGCCGCTCGTCGAGGGCGGCGGTCACCACGCGGATCGGCTTGCCGGAGTTCGCGAACACCTTGTCCATGTGCGCCAGCCCCTCGGGGGCGGCGAGCAGGCAGATGGCCGTGACGTCCACGGCCCCCCGCTCGAACAGGAACTGCACCGCCGCCGCCAGCGTCCCGCCGGTGGCCAGCATGGGATCGACCACGAAGCACTGCCGCCCGGACAGGTCGTCGGGCAGCCGCGTGGCGTATGTCTCCGCCTGCAGCGTGGACTCGTTGCGGATCATGCCCAGGAACCCGACCTCGGCCGTGGGCAGCAGCCTCGTCATCCCGTCGAGCATGCCGAGCCCCGCGCGCAGGATCGGCACGACCAGCGGCTGCGGCTTGGCCAGGCGCACGCCCTTGGCGGGCGCGACAGGAGTCTCGACGGTGACGTCGATGACCCGCACGTCGCGGGTGGCCTCGTACGCGAGGAGCGTCACCAGCTCGTCCGCGAGCCTGCGGAAGGTGGGCGAGTCGGTGCGGACATCACGCAACGCGGTGAGCTTGTGAGCCACGAGCGGATGGTCAACGACGAGGGTCTCCATGGAGGACAACGCTATCTCGCGGGAGGCGTGACGGCATCGTGCGGGGGACGTACCGGACATCTCGGTATTGGTTTTGATCACAATTTGGTCGGAGAGGCACACGCCTGGTCGCCGGTTCTGGAACGATTAGGTCTTGGTGATATCTGTCGTGTCAGAGGTCGGGGTGGAGATGGCGATGACAGACGAAGACGCTCTCGACTTCGCCATCGTGGTTTATCGCGAGGACGATCGTTGGGATGCCGAGCTGCTGCCTGCCACGCTCACATCCGACCTGAAGGGTCTTATCCACGCTCTGCGGCAGCAGCCGAGCGAGAGCGGCACGATCGGCCTGGTCGCCGTGGGGGATGAGTTCTTCGTGGCGCTGCGGGTCCTGGCAGATCGCGTCGACGTGTTCCTGTCCGACATCGCCGCCTCGTGGGACTTCCCGCTGGCCCGCCAGGTCCTCGACTACCTGGACGTGCCCGTGCCCGACGAGGAGGAGCTCGACGAGATCCTCCAGGATGAGGAGACCGTGCTTCCCGCCGGAGATCTGTCGATCTTCGCCGATCTCGGGTTGGACGAGATGGAGCTGGGCATCCTCTCCGGCGACATTGACCTGCTGCCCGAAGATGTGCTGTCCAGCATCGCCGCGCGGCTCGGCTTCTCCGAGCCGTTCGAGCGTGCCATCGAATCGGTCTTCGGCTGACCCCCTGGAGCGCGGACATGGCGTCCAACACCTTCTCTGCGGCTTTCGTCAGGACCTCCGACGGCTGGAGCGGCGCCGAGGTCGATCTGAGTCATGCTGAGATCGTTGACGACTTCGGCGACGCCGTCCTGGAGACGCTGGGCCTGACCGGCGACGAGCTGGCCCTGTTGTGCGTCGAGGTCGAGGACGAGTGGTTCGCCATCGCCCGATACCGGGGCGAGGAAGAGCCGCGCGTTTTCCTTTCGGACGCGCATGCGGTGGTCTCCGACAGCCTGGGTGAGCTGTTCGCCGAGTTCGCCGGCGTGGTGCCCGACAAGGAGAGCAACGGGCTCGGCGTACGCCCGGCAGGCGACTTCGAGCTGCTCAGCGACCTGGGCGTGAGCTCGGAAGAGCTGCTGGAGCTGAGCATGGAGGAGGGCATGCTGCCCGCCGACATCCTGTCCGTGCTCGCCGAGCGGCTGTCGTTCGCCGACGAGCTCGACCGGTTGCGCTAGCCCCGCGAGCCCGGTGACCTACGAGGAGGCCATGCGCCTGGCCCTGGCGGAGGCCGTCGCGGCGGCCGCCAGGGAGGAGATCCCCGTGGGCGCCGTGGTGCTCGGCCCGCTCGGCGAGCTCCTGTCCGCGGCGGGCAACGACCGCGAGTCCTCCGCCGATCCCACGGGCCACGCCGAGGTCCTCGCGCTCAGGCAGGCGGCCGCGGCGCGCGGGCAGTGGAGGCTGGGCGGCTGCACGCTCGTGGTGACGCTCGAGCCGTGCACGATGTGCGCCGGGGCCGCGGTGCAGGCCAGGGTCGATCGGATCGTGTACGGTGCCGTCGACGAGAAGGGCGGGGCCGTGGGCTCACTCTGGGACGTCGTACGCGATCGCCGGCTCAACCATCGGCCCGAGGTCGTCATGGGCGTGCTGGCCGAAGAATGCTCCGCCGTACTAAAGCGGTTCTTTGCCACTCGGAGGATCCGGTAAGCTCGTGCGCGGTGGTGTCGCCTAGTGGCCGAGGGCGCACGCCTCGAAAGCGTGTGATGGGGCAACTCATCCGTGGGTTCAAATCCCACCACCACCGCCGTTACGAGAGGGCTCCCGGGATTCGGGGGCCCTCTTCGCGTTCCGCCCTTCGGGCAGGGGACTACCTGGACGGTTCGGCCGGGGTCTGCTCGGGCGTGCCGGGGTCGAGCCGCACCGTCGGCACGTCCTCGGTGGTCTCCAGCGAGTCGCGTACGGCCACGGCCCCCTGGTCGGCGAGCACGAAGAAGAGTGCGCCGCCGGCGGCCAGCAACAACACCGGCAGCCCGATCGCCAGCAGCAGGATCACGTCCAGGTTGCCCTTTTTCGGAGGCGGCGACTCGTGGCCGTAGTAGGGCGGGGTGTGCCCGTACTCGTATCCATGCGGCGGTTGCTGCCCGGGTGGTTGCTGCGGATCCCGCACGGCATTCTCCAAAATGATGTTGAAAGACGCTGCTCTGACGCGCGAGACACCACATGGGTTGACGCAACAAAAGGGAGCCGCGAATCGCGGCTCCCTTTTGATTTCTCAGTTGGGCAGTTCCAGGACCCTGGCGTGCAGGATCGATCGTTGGTGCAGGGCCGCGCGCAACGCGCGGTGCAGACCGTCTTCCAGATAGAGCTCGCCCTGCCACTGGACCACGTGCGGGAAAAGATCCCCGTAGAAGGTGGAGTCGGCGGCGAGCAGCGAGTGCAGGTCCAGCATGGCCTTCGTGGTGATCAAAGAGTCGAGCCGGACCTGCCGTGGAGGTATCTGCGCCCACTCTCGGTTCGTCAGACCGTGTTCGGGATAAGGGCGTCCGTCGCCGACAAGCTTGAAGATCACCCCACTGATTTTAGGAGAGAATCCGATTG
The DNA here is from genome assembly GCF_005893125.1 of Nonomuraea basaltis. Lineage (GTDB taxonomy): Bacteria > Actinomycetota > Actinomycetes > Streptosporangiales > Streptosporangiaceae > Nonomuraea > Nonomuraea basaltis. The sequence goes on from NZ_VCJS01000003.1 coordinate 58,503, forward strand.
CTCGCGCTATCCAGGGCTCGTCAGCCCAGGTCGGCTTGTTCGCAGTCGGCGGGCGCGCCGTTTTCGTAGCCGCGCTGGAAGGCGGCGTCGCGTTGCTCCGAGCTGCCGTGCGTGAACGATTCAGGATCGATTCTGCCCCGGGTGCGTTGCTGGATTCTGTCGTCGCCGATGGCGGCGGCCGCGTCCAGGGCTTCTGAGATTTCCGCCTTGGTGAAGGGCTTTTCGTAGAAGCCGGTGGTGACCGCGTTGCGGGCCCAGACCCCGGCGTAGCAGTCGGCCTGGAGCTCAATGGGGACCGAGCTGCCGGACCGGAGGTCGCCGAGGAGGTCCTGCACGTGGTGGCCGTACTCGTGGGCGATCACGTACGCCTGGGCGAACGGCCCTCCCTTGGCGCCGAACTCGCTGTGGAGCTGGTCGAAGAAGCTGAGGTCTAGGTAGACGCGCTGGTCGCCGGGGCAGTAGAAGGGGCCGGCGGCCGAGCTGGCGGCGCCGCAGCCGGTACGCACTCCGCCCGAGTACAGCACGGTCTTGGACGGGCGATACTCGGAAATTTCCCGCTTCCAGTAGTCCTGGATGCTGTTCACCACGCCGACCACGCGGCACCGTTCTGACTGGTCGGCGTCCTTGCCCGTCTGGCACTGCTCGGCGAGGTTCGATGGGGGACGCCGCTGGGCGGGCTCGGTGCCGCCACCCACGTTGTTCAGTACGAACACCAGCACGAGCGCGATCAGGCTGACGATGCCGCCGCCCCCTATGATCATGCCGCCGGGAAAGCCGCCGCCGGAGAACCCGCCGCCCCCGCCGGCGTCCTCCACCTGTGAGGGATCGAGGTCGACCTGATCTCTGAAGTCCATGACGTTCCTTCCGGGGGTGCCCGCATGGACCCACTTCCCCGAAGGGGCGCCTAGATGCCCCCGGAGAACGTGTCGGACCGCTGTCGTACCCGACGCTGACCACTTCTCGCACTGCCGCGAGGTGCCGTGCGTGAAGGCGTCGGTGTCACGCCACCTTGGTCCGCAAGGGCGGCAGGATCTTCCATCTTTATGTCCGCTAATCTGCCGATATGACGGGTGCCTTGATCGGAATCGCGCTGGTTTCCCTGGGGATGGTGCTCACCCCCGGCCCGAACATGATCTACCTGGTCTCACGCTCGATCAGCCAAGGTCGCCGCGCAGGCCTGATCTCCCTCACCGGTGTCTTCCTGGGCTTCAACGTCTACCTGACCGCGACCTGCCTGGGGTTGACGGCGGTCTTCGCGTACGTCCCGGCCGCGTACACGGCGCTCAAGCTGGCCGGCGCCGCCTACCTGCTCTGGCTGGCCTGGAACGCCGTCAAGCCGGGCGGCACGTCCGCCTTCCAGCCGCGCGAGCTCGACGTCGAGCGCCCGCGCAAGCTGTTCGGAATGGGCCTGCTCACCTGCCTGCTGAACCCCAAGATCGCCATCCTGTACCTGTCGCTGCTCCCGCAGTTCATCGACCCGGCCATGGGACACGTGCTGCTGCAGAGCCTGGCGCTCGGCTCGGTGCAGATCGTCGTCGCCACCACGGTCAACGGCCTGATCGCGATCTCGGCGGGAAGCCTGGCCGCGTTCCTGGCCGCCCGCCCGCTCTGGCTCCGGATCCAGCGCTACGTCATGGGCACGGTGCTCGGCGGCTTCGCGATCCACATGGCGACCGACCGCTCCAAGGCCCTGGTGGCCGCCTGAGCGGGCCCCTGCTCGTTGGAGCCCGCTCGTTCACCGGTCGAGCCACATCGCCTGTATCCGGAGGACAGACCGGGTGATCACGAATGCCAAGGGCGCCGTTCCCGGTCGTCTGCGCCAACGACGCCGAGATTCCGCGCAGGAGCTCGCACGGGACGAGGCCGACCTGCTCAAGCCCTCACAGGTGAGAAGCGTAAGAGGCTGCACGCTTCTGTAACGAATTGGGCCGCTTCTTCGGCGTTGGGCCCGTAGTCCCCACAGCTCTGGTAGGCCACAGCGGCCGTTACGGTGGCGTCATCGGGATGGCGGATTAGATACCACTCGGCACCGTCGAGCTTGGAACACAGGTGTCCATCCTCAGCGAACCGTACCGCCCGGCAGGCGTTGAGCACGGCGTATGCGGCGGAGCCGTGGTCAAGCGCCCACCGCAGGTCGCCGGCCATCGCCGTGAGGACGCGGTCCCGAGACACCGGGCCGAAGACCCAGGCCGGCGGCGGCCCCAGGACCGGAAGAGCCCGATCTCGGCAGACGGCGCTGTGCAGGACAAGGTCGGGATCGCCAGAGTCTCCTGCTCCTGTCACCATCACGGTCTCATCCGAGGTTGTGTTGATGTGTACCTCGAACAGGCAGGAACCAAGCACACGTGCGGTTGCCGCCGTGATGACGCTCATCTCCAGCCCCGTGCCAGGACACCGTTCCGTGGTCGCTGCGATCGCCTCGCCCATCGCCTGCTGAGTGGCCGTAGTACCGGGCCCCTCGACGACGGCGAGCACGTCAACATCACTGCGCGCGAAATGGAATCCACCGAGCACGGCCGAACCGTGCAGATAGACGCCGACCAGATCGGAGCGGAGCCCGGCGAGGACCGCCGCGACCTCGCCGACATAGCCGAAGACCTCCGGCGGGACATTCGCTGGTCTGATCACGAGAGCTGAGGCTACGCCGGGGACGCACAGCGTGCCAGCCGTGCTCTGACCTAGCGATCTACGTGACGTGGCCTTCGATACCTTGATCGCGAATTCGGGTCGGTGCGGTGCCGGTCGATCACCGAGGTAAAAGGGACCTAGAAATACGGGACCACGGTTGAACCGTGGTCCCGCGTGATGTTCTGTGGGTTCTCGGTGGGATCCGGTCTCGACGTAGGCGGCCGGTCAGTGCGGGGACCACGCCCGTGTCACGACATCAGCCGTAGTTCTGCACCCACGCCCTGACCGTGTGGGACTTGGGGCTGAGCGTGATGATGGCGCGGTAAGTACCGGCCGGGACGTTGCGGATGCGGTGGTACATCTTCCCACCGACGCAGTAACCGTTACTGGACCCACCCACCGTCCACCAGCGGCCGGCGTACTTGCGCTGGATGTACGCCTTGGCGCGAGTACCGTCGCCGCCGTTCCAGCATTGGACGACGATCTGCATGACCTTGGCCCTGTTCCGCAGGGCGGGGCTCTGCAGCTTCTTGGTGTTTCTGCTGCCGTACCAGAGGGTGGACCAGCGGTCCTGAGCCGAAGCCTGGGCCGCCTCACTGACCGAGGCGAGGGATGTCACGGTCGGCTGGAGCGCGGATTCGGCGGCGGCCGCGTGGGCCGCCACCGGGGCGGAAAGACCCGCGGCGAGTGCGCCGGCGACGATGGTGGCGGGAAGGTTTCTCATCATGCTTCCTTTCCATTCGTTGTCCTGGACGGCGAACGCCGTCCCTCTTGCCGAATGGAAAGGTAGGGCGGGGCATGTTGAGAGCGTGTTGAGGATCGGTTGAGGTGCCCGCCTGAACCCCAAGCCGCCGAACGGCGGATAGCGAACAGATAGGGCTGTCCCCAACGATGGAAGACGCCCGTGGCGGCCCACGACCGGAACCGGTCATAGACGGTGGACCACGAGCCGTACTCCCCGGGCAGGTCTGAGCGCCTGGTGAAGCAGAACTGAGACCCAAAGCCAGAGGGGTCGTACCGATCATCTCGGTACGACCCCTCTGGGCTGGCGGAGGATAGGAGATTTGAACTCCTGAAGGGTTGCCCCTTACACGCTTTCCAAGCGTGCGCCCTCGGCCACTAGGCGAATCCTCCGCCGTTGAGCTTACCGGACTCGCGGGTGTGTGGAGACCACGTTTTTTTCGGGTCCACTGATGGGGCGAGCGTGGAGCGAGCACTGCCGCAGCCGGTTAGACTGTCCACGGACCCCTCGCGCGGCGTCATCCTGTGAACCTCCCCAGGGCCGGAAGGCAGCAAGGATAAGCGGGCTCTGGCGGGTGTGCGGGGGGTCTCTTCGTTGGGAGCCCCCTCGCAGGCGGGATGGTCGCATGAGCCTTGCGCTTTATCGCAAGTACCGACCCGGGACCTTCGCCGAGGTCAAGGGTCAGGAGCACGTCACAGACCCGCTGCGGCAGGCGCTGCGGACGGGCCGCATCAATCACGCCTACCTGTTCAGCGGCCCCCGAGGGTGTGGCAAGACCTCCAGCGCGCGCATCCTGGCGCGCTCTCTCAACTGCGAGCAAGGCCCGACGCCCGACCCCTGCGGCGTCTGCGAGTCGTGCGTCGCGCTCGCCCCCACCGGCCCCGGCCACCTCGACGTCATCGAGATCGACGCAGCCTCGCACGGTGGTGTGGACGACGCGCGCGACCTGCGCGAGCGGGCGTTCTTCGCCCCCGTCTCCGCGCGCTACAAGATCTACATCATCGACGAGGCGCACATGGTGACCCGCGAGGGGTTCAACGCGCTGCTCAAGCTCGTCGAGGAGCCCCCGTCGCACCTGAAGTTCATCTTCGCGACGACCGAGCCGGAAAAGGTCATCGGCACGATCAAGTCGCGTACGCACCACTACCCGTTCAGGCTGATGCCGCCCGCGACGCTCCGGGCACTGCTGGAAGAGATCCTCAACTCCGAGAACGTCCCCTTCGAGCCGACCGCGCTGCCCTTGGTCGTACGCGCCGGCGCCGGCTCCGCGCGGGACTCGCTGTCGATCCTTGACCAGCTGCTCGCCGGGGCGGATGACGACGGCATCACCTACGCCAAGGCCGTCTCCCTGCTCGGTTACACCGACGGCGACCTGCTCGACGAGGTCGTCAACGCGTTCGCGGCCCGCGACGGCGGCCAGGTGTTCCACACGGTCAACCGGGTCATCGAAGGCGGCCACGACCCCCGCCGCTTCGCCTCCGACCTGCTCGAGCGCTTCCGCGACCTGGTGATCCTGGCGAACGTCCCCGAGGCCGCCTCCAGCGGCCTGCTCGACCGGCCCGCCGACGAGCTGGAGCGCCTCGTCCAGCAGGCGTCCTCGATGGGGCCCGCCGAGCTGACGCGGGCGGCTGAGATCTTCAACGCCGGCCTCACCGAGATGCGCGGCGCGACGTCGCCGCGGCTGCTGCTCGAGCTGATGTGCGCCCGCGTCCTTCTTCCCGGCGCCTCGCAGGGTGAGGACGCCCTGCTCGCCCGCCTCGAACGCCTGGAACGGGGCGGCGCCGTCGCCCAGATGGCCGCCCGAGCCTCGTCCGGTACGCCCGCCGCCCCTGCTCCCGGCTCGGTGACCATTCCCCGCCCGGGCATGGCCAGCCAGTCCGCCGCGCCGTCCGGCCATGCTCCCGGCGCCGAGCAGGCGGCTCGCGCCGGAGGAGTCCAGCCCCAGGGCGGTCCGGTGACCGATTCCGCAGGCGGCCACAACGCTCCCACGGCTCCGACTCACGCCAATGCTCAGCCGGCTCAGTCTCATGCCGCTGCTTCGGCGGGTGGGGACGACTGGCCGGAGCCTGCCCGCCCCGGCGCTCCAGCCCCGGCGGCGGCCGCTCCTTCCTCAGGGGGCGGCGGCAGTTCGGCGGCACCCGGCTCTCAGGCGTCTTCCGGCGGTGGTACGCAGTCTCCTCCGGGCGGCGGCGGGGTTGCCGGTCCGGGCTCCATGCAGCAGCAGTGGCCTGCCGTGCTGGCCGCGCTCAAGCAACGCAGCATCGTGGTCTGGGCCAACGTGAGCACCAACGCCCAGGTGGTCGGCATGGAAGGCAACCTGGTCACGCTCGGCTTCACCCAGGTCGGCGCCATGAAGAACTTCACGGGCGGCGGCAAGGACGCCGTCGTGGCCAGCGCGCTCAGCGACGTGCTCGGCGGCACCTGGCGCGTCGAGGCGGTCGTCGGCGGCGCCCCGGCCCCGCAGGCCTCCCGTAGCCGTCCGCCGCAGCCGCCCGCACACGGAGCCCCCGCCTCTCCAGGCGGCCAGGGCACGACGACCAGCCCTCAGGGCACGCATGCCGCCGCTCAGGGCATGTCGGCTCACTCCCAAGGGCGTACGGCGTCACACGGCGCCTCCCAAGACGACCAGAGTGCCCAGGACCCCGGGCAGCCTCCGGCCGCGCCGCCAGGACACCAGACCACGGACGAGTCCTGGCCCGACGCCCCTGACGATCCGAGTCCGGCCGCCCCGCCGACCCCCGACCCCACGCGAACCGTGGCCGCCGCACAGCATGCCGCCGCGCCCCCGGCGGGCGGACTGGCGGGCGCGGGCCTGGCCGCCGCGAGATCGGCGGCGAAGGCCGCCGCCCAGGCAGGGCCGCGTGCCTCATCCTCCCGAGGCGGCGCCGCGGCCTGGCCGGACGCGGTCCCCGGCCGCAACAAGGGCCCAGACTCCGACGAGGTCGACCCCTTGAACGACGCGGACGCCGACGTGGGCGCGGTCTCCGGCATGGCGCTCCTTGAGCGGGAGCTCGGCGCCCGGGTAATCGGCGAGATCAACCACACATAACGCACGACGCGCCGTCCGTCCGCCCACTCGACCGTTGCATCCACCGGAGCCACCGGCGATTGGCGACCTCAGGCGTCTGACCACAGTCGCGGACGGCCCTTGACCACGAGCAGCCGCGTCAGCGGATGGCCTCCGAATGAGAACCCAGGTGCAGACGGTGCCCGAGGTGCGACATAGCCATTCAGGGGGCAACGTGCGACGTTACGGTCTTGGCACGTGCGCCCGAGGGGCGCTGAACCGACGGGCGGTCGTGACGACGGCGGGAGGCGCTCTCCTCGGCCCCGCCGTAAAACAAGAAAACCCACCCCGAGAACGTTGGAGGGGTCGGCGTCAGGGGAGAAGGCGGGCGCGAGCGGCGGCGGAGCGGGAGTCGGTCGCGGGAAGGGCGGCGAGGCGTTCGAGGACTTCGTAGTCGTCGCGCCCGTTGGTGGTCTGCGCGTACGCCCACAGGTGCTCAGGAGAGCCGTGGCGCAGGAGGCAGGCGCGGACCTGGGCCTCGAGCTCGTCCCGCGCGCGCCGGATCTCCGGGGACTCCGAGCGCGGCAGCAGCGGCCCGGTGTACGCGCGTGCCAGCGCGGCCGGGTCAGCCGCCGTGAGATGGCGGCGCACGGCGAGGAAGTCGGCTTCGATCGGACAGGCCAGCCGGTACGGCTTCGCGGCGATCGCGTTCCCGAGCTGGGCACGCAGCCGGTGGATCTCCGCCCTGATCGTCACGGGGTTGCCGGCGTCGCCGTACAGGTGGAAGGACAGCTGCTCGGCCGTCAGCCCGTGCTGGTGCAGGGCGAGAAGGGCGAGGATCTCCGCGTGCCGGAGCGACAGCGGCCGGTCGCGGTCCCCAAGGGAGCGGTCCGCAAGGGGGCGGTCCGCAAGGGGGCGGTCCGCAAGGGAGCGGTCTCCGAGGGAGACGGAGGGCGGGCCCTCGCCGAGGAACGAGAGGGTGAGGGCGGCGGGCGTCGCGGTCGGCACGGTACGCAGCAGGTAGCCGCCGGAGAACGGCTCCAGCAGACCGACCGTCCCGTCGCGCAGGATCATGCGCTGCCCGGACAGGCGAAGGCGCTCGGCTGGATCGGCAGCGGGCAACTGGAGCCGATCGTCGGGCACGTCCGGGTCGTCCCAGAGGGGGACGCGTGCGCCCAGGCGGCCTGACGGGTCGCCGGAGATGACGCGGCCGGTGGGGGAGAGCAGGATGCCGGGCCGGCCGCGCAGGGATTCGTAACGGCGGCGCAGGCGCTCGTCGCGTTCGTGCATCCGCACCGCGAGCTGGGTCTCGGCGAGCTTGGCCGCGGCGCCGACCAGGGCGACGGTGGCGGGGTGCAGGCTGCGGGCGGTGCCGCTGACGTCGACGCAGCCGATGACCCGGCCCGAATCCGGGTCGGTGATCGGAGCGGCGCTGCACGACCAGACGTGCAGCACGCGCATCAGGTGCTCCTCCGAGTAGACGTGCACCGGGCGGCCGGTCGCGAGCGCGGTGCCGATGCCGTTGGTGCCGACGTTGCCCTCGGCCCACTGGTGGCCGTCGGCGAGACCGATCTGGTCGGCGCGGCGCAGGATCACGTTGCCGCCCTCGCGCCACAGCACCCTGCCGTGACCATCCGTGACGATCATGACGTGGCCGGTCTCGCTGGCCAGGCCGGAGAGCGTCTCGGCGAGGATCGGCAGCAGGGGCTTCAGCGGATGCTCCCGGCGGATGTCCTCGATGTACGCCGGGTCGTAGACCAGAGGCGCGCTCGTGCCCTCCAGGTCGATCCCCGCCGCCAGGGAGCGGCGCCAGGAGGCCTCGATCAGGCTGCGGGGCGACTCTGGCCAAACCCGGCCTGTCGCCGCGGCTTCGTGCGCTCCGCGTAGAAGGCGGGAGTACGCATCGAGATGGGCGTAACTCATTGGTCACTCCAAGTAGTCATCTAGAGCATCCGCCTTACGGCCGATCTGCGCAACCTGTTCGGGGGATTGCGGAGGGTGTTTGAATGAACGCAACCTGTGTGCAACGTTGCCTTGGCTAGCGTGCTGGCTCAACGCGTCGGCGTGGTGCGGCCGCTCCGTCGGCGTGATGGCCGGGTCCCGGACGCTGGAGGGGGGCCGGGACCCGGCCAAATCGCACATGCAAGATCAGGCCCGGCGGTCTCACGGGGGTGGGAAACCGCCGGTCCACGGCAGGCAGGAACATCGGCCCCACATGACAATCGACGGGGGAAACACCCGCCCCATGCGGCGTACCGGGCGCCGGACGGCGGCGGGCGACGAAACATGGGGACGCTCCCAGTACATGTCGCCGCCCAAACACCGTAGGCTCGTGGCAGTCAAGAACGCGGAGCCACGAGGAGCGCACGACGGTGAACCCAGGGGATGTCAACCTGCAGCAGCTGCTGGAGCAGGCACAGCTCATGCAGCAGCAGCTTGTGAGCGCCCAGCAGGAGCTCAACGATGCGCAGATCGAGGGCTCATCAGGCGGCGGCCTGGTCACGGCCGTCGTCAACGGCTCGGGCGAGCTGCTCGAACTCAAGATCGACCCGAGCGTGATCGACGCCGGGGACGCGCAGGAGACCGCCGAGACGATCGCCGACCTGGTGATCGCGGCCGTCCGCGACGCCGTGCGCGCGGCCGCCGACCTGCAGCAGGAGAAACTCGGCCCGCTGGCGCAGGGGCTGGGTGGCGGCGGCCTCGGACAGTTGCCAGGATTCTAGGTATGTACGAAGGGGTCGTCCAGAACCTGATCGACGAGCTGGGGCTGCTGCCCGGCGTCGGTCCCAAGAGCGCGCAGCGGATCGCGTTCCACCTGCTGGCGGCCGATCCAGCCGACGTCAAGCGGCTGGCCCACGCGTTGCTGGAGGTCAAGGAGAAGGTCCGCTTCTGCCGGGTGTGCGGAAACGTGGCCGCCGAGGAGGAGTGCCGCATCTGCCGCGACACCCGCCGCGACACGCATGTGATCTGCGTGGTCGAGGAGTCGAAGGACGTCGTGGCGATCGAGAAGACCCGCGAGTTCCGCGGCACCTACCACGTGCTCGGCGGCGCGATCAGCCCGATCGACGGCATCGGCCCCGAAGACCTGCGCATTCGCGAGCTCATGACACGCCTGGCCGACGGCCGGGTCACCGAGCTCATCATCGCCACAGATCCCAATCTCGAGGGAGAGGCGACGGCTACCTACCTCGCCCGTCTGGTGAAGCCGATGGGTATCAAAGTGACACGACTGGCCAGCGGTCTGCCTGTTGGCGGTGACCTCGAATACGCCGACGAGGTGACCTTGGGCCGCGCGTTCGAAGGACGGAGGCTGCTGGATGTCTGACCAGTGGAGCGCTCTGGCGGAAGAGATCTCCGGGCACGCGCAGAACTACGTGGACGGCCTGACCAGGGTCGCCGGCGGCGAAGGCGGCGACGCCATCTGGTCGTTGCTGCTGGTGGAGGTCGCACAGGTGAGCCTGGCCGGCGCCAAGCTCGGCGCGAACAGGGACGTGATCCTGGCCGGCAACTACGAGCCGCCGATGAGCGAGGACCCCGACATCGACGGCGTGCGCACCGCGCTGGCCGAGCTGCTCGGGCCGGTCGACGACTACGCGGAGGTGTTCGACCCCTACAAGGACACCGGCGTCACCCCCTACCGGCTGTCCGACGACCTGACCGCGGTCGCCGCCGACCTCATCCACGGGCTGCGCCACTACCACGCCGGCCGTCCCCACGAGGCGCTGTGGTGGTGGCAATACTCCTACTTCAACACCTGGGGCAACCACGCGGGTGCCGCGATGCGCGCGCTCCAGGCCCTGGCTGCGCACTCGCGCCTCGACGTGGCCGAGGAGACCACCACGGTCTGATGATCATCCACATAGTGGTATGAGCCATCAGGCGCATGAGAGGCCCCAAGTAGACTGGCACCTCACAGTCCAGACCGGGAGACTCTCGTGGCGCTCGTTGTGCAAAAGTACGGTGGTTCGTCCGTCGCCGACGCGTCCTGCATCAAGCGGGTCGCGCAGCGGATCGTCGCGACGAAAAAAGCCGGCAACGACGTGGTCGTGATCGTCTCCGCGATGGGCGACACGACGGACGAGCTGCTCGATCTGGCCGAGCAGGTGTCGCCGCTGCCTCCGGGCCGCGAGCTGGACATGCTGCTGACCTCGGGCGAGCGCATCTCGATGGCCCTGCTTGCGATGGCGATCGCCAATCTCGGCCACGAGGCCCGCTCGTTCACCGGCTCGCAGGCAGGTGTGATCACCGACTCCACGCATGGCAAGGCGCGCATCATCGACGTGACGCCCAGCCGCATCCGCGAGGCGATCGACCAGGCCCACATCGCGATCGTGGCCGGGTTCCAGGGGGTCTCCCAGGACACCAAGGACATCACCACGCTGGGCCGGGGCGGCTCCGACACCACCGCGGTGGCGCTGGCGGCGGCGCTCGAGGCCGACGTGTGCGAGATCTACACCGACGTCGACGGCATCTTCACCGCCGACCCGCGCATCGTGCCGGCGGCGCGCCAGATCCCCAGGATCTCCTATGACGAGATGATGGAGATGGCGGCCTGCGGCGCGAAGATCCTGCACCTTCGCTGCGTCGAGTATGCTCGCCGCTTCCACCTGCCGATTCACGTACGCAGCTCTTTCAGCACCAGGGAAGGCACGTGGGTCGTCTCCGACCCTTACACCGAAGGAACCGAGATGGAGCAGCCGATCATCTCCGGCGTCGCACACGACCGGAGCGAGGCCAAGATCACTGTTGTCGGGGTCCCCGACAAGGTCGGCGAGGCTGCCTCGATCTTCAAAACGCTGGCCGACGCCGAGATCAACATTGACATGATCGTGCAGAACGTCTCGGCCGCGGCCACGGGCCGCACGGACATCTCCTTCACGCTGCCCACGACCGACGCCCAGACGGCGCTTGCGGCGCTGAAGAAGATCCAGGCCGAGATCGGCTACGAGTCGCTGCTCTTCGACGACCAGATCGGGAAGGTGTCGCTGATCGGCGCGGGCATGCGCTCGCACCCCGGCGTCACGGCGACGTTCTTCGCGGCCCTCGCGGACGCGGGGGTCAACATCGAGATGATCTCCACCTCGGAGATCCGCATCTCTGTGATCGTCGGGCAGGACGGCGTCGACGCGGCCGTGGCGGCCGCGCACCGCGCCTTCGATCTCGACGCCGACCAGGTTGAAGCCGTGGTGTATGGAGGTACAGGACGATGAGCAGGCCGAATCTCGCCCTGATCGGTGCCACCGGCGCCGTGGGCACCGTCATGCGGGACATCGTCTCGTCGCGTGAGGACATCTGGGGGGAGATCCGTCTCGTCGCCTCGCCCCGCTCGGCGGGCAAGGTGCTCCGGGTGCGCGGGGAGGACGTCGTCGTCCAGGCCCTGGCACCCGAGGTGTTCGACGGCATCGACGTGGCCATCTTCGACGTGCCCGACGAGGTGTCGGCCGTGTGGGTGCCGATCGCGGCCGAGCGCGGCGCGATAGCGATCGACAAGTCCGGCACGTTCCGGATGGAGCCCGACGTGCCGCTGGTCGTGCCCGAGGTCAACCCGCTCGACGCGCGCACCCGGCCGCGGGGCATCATCTCGACGCCCAACTGCACGACGCTGTCGATGATGGCGGCCATGGGCGCGCTGCACGCCGAGTTCACGCTCACGGAGCTCGTCGTGGCCTCCTACCAGGCGGTGTCGGGCGCCGGCGTGGCGGGCTCGGCCCGGCTCTACGACGAGGTCGAGGCGCTGGCCGGGGACCGTTCGATCGGTCAGGCGGCGGGCGACGTACGCAAGGTGCTGGCCAACAAGCTGCCCGAGGAGTCGCCGTTCCCCGCGCCCATCGCGTTCAACGTGGTGCCGTGGGCCGGCTCCTACAAGGACGGTGGCTGGGCCTCCGAGGAGCTCAAGCTCCGCAACGAGTCCCGCAAGATCCTCGGCATCCCGGACCTGAAGGTCTCCGCGACCTGCGTACGCGTGCCGGTGATCACGACGCACTCGCTGGCCGTGCACGCGCGGTTCGAGCGCGAGATCACGGTCGCCGACGCGCACCGCGTTCTGGAGGCGGCGCCGACGGTGGTCCTCGTGGACGACCCGGCCAACGGGGTGTTCCCGACGCCTCTCGACGTGGTGGGCACCGACCCGACCTACGTGGGGCGCGTTCGCCAGGCGATCGACTTCCCCAACACGCTCGACCTGTTCGTGTGTGGTGACAACCTGCGCAAGGGCGCGGCGCTCAACGCGGCGGAGATCGCCGAGCTGGTGGCTGCCGAGCTGTAGCGGTTACCTGGGTGGGCGCCGTGCGTTGCGTGCGGCGTCCACCTTTGTTGTGCCGCGGGCTCTGTCACCGGAAGAGGATGTCCCAGTGGTCGCTCTCGTCGGCGAATGTCGTGCCTGAGGAAGAGCGGTAGAGCGGGGCGCCGTCGCTGCGGACACCGGCCCTGTCGTGGTTCTTGGTGATGTACCGATCGATGCAGGGATTGTGGCTGATGTCCAGCTTGTAGCCGTTGCCGTGGCTGTAATGGCCGGGCGCGTGGCCTGCCTCGGTCCCGCCGGTGACCATGATCGGACAGTGGCTCTCGCGCTTCAGCTCGATGACGCGGGCGATCGTGCCGGTCCGCACCGAGTCGAGCGACGTGCAGTGGTGCAGGTGCTTGCTCGTGCAGTGGCCGGTGGACCTCGTCCGCAGGCCCGCGCTCTTCAGCCAGCCGGCCGCGGTGGCGTGGGACATCGGCACGGCGGCCTGCCGGGGCACGACGCGGGTCAGATCGACCCGTGCGCGCTTGCGGGCCGGGTGGTGCCGTGTCTGGGGCGTCCGCACCGCGCCGGTACGCATGGGCCTCGGGAGCGCCTTGACCTCCGCCCGGTTCGCCACCGCCTTGCGGCCCCCCGCCGCCCGCGTCCGGGACCGGGCCACGTCCTTACGCGACCGCGTCCGGGCGGCCGTACCGGCCGGAGGCCGCTTCTCGGTGGCCGTGCCGGGCTCGAGCCGGCCATGGGTGGCTCGGTCAGACTCGGACGGAGCCTGGGCGGCCCCGTCGGATTCCGGGCGGGTCTGGACGACCGTGCCGGACTCAGGGCTGGTCTGGAGGGCCGTGCCGGACTCGGAGGGTGTCTGGGCGGCCGTGCCGGACTCTGCGCTGGTCCGGGGGGTCGTGCCGGACTCTGGGCTGGGCAGGAGGGCCGTGGCAGGCTCGGAGGGGGCCTGGGCGGTCATGTCGGACTCGGGAGGGGTCTGAGTCGCGATGCCGGCCGGCGGTTGTCCCACGTTCTGAGGGGCAGCCGGCGGCCAGTCGCCTGGTATGGCCGGCGGGTACTCCCGGGCCGCCAGGAGCCGCTCGAGGGGCCAGCCCTCGGCCATGCGCAGGCCCAGCGAGTCCGAGAGGGCCTCCATCATGGCGGCGTGCCTGGCCGGCGCCGGCCCGTGGTAGAGCCCGGCCTCATACAGGCTGCTCGTCGCCGGCTGCCCTTCGGGGCCGGTAGCAGCCGAGGCGGCCGAAGCCAGTGCGATTATGCTGATCTCTATGCCGAGGAGCGCGACTCCAGTGAGGCGCACTGTTCCACGTATCCACATGTCGATGCCTTTTCGCGGAAATAGCCCTTCCGCCTGAAACGACAATCCCACCTTTCACACGCGCTAACTCCTGCTGCGAGGGCAACTTTGCCTTGTGGCGGTGATCACCGTGCGGCTTCATGACTTAACCTCGTTTCCCGACGTAAAGTGACGAACGTGTCCGAAGCCCGAAACCGAGGATCGGAGAGCACCCGAGAGGTCATCGTCGAGACGGCCTTGCGACTGTTCAGGGAGCGCGGCTTCGACGCGACCACGATGCGCGCCATCGCCGCCGAGGCCGGGGTGTCCGTGGGCAACGCCTACTACTACTTCGAGAGCAAAGAGGCGTTGATCCAGGCGTACTACGATCGCGCCCAGGCCGAGCACGAGGCGGCCTGCCGGGAGTTCCTGGCCACCGAGACGTCGTTCGCGGCGCGGCTGAGCGGGGTGCTGTGCGAGTGGGTACGCGTCTCCGAGCCCTACCACGAGTTCGCCGTGAAGTTTTTCAAGCACGCGGCCGAGCCGACGAACCCCCTGAGCCCCTTCAGCAAGCAGTCGTCCCCGGCCCGCGAGGCGTCCATCGCCATCTACCGCCAGGTCGTCGAGGGGTCGCGCGACCGCATGAACGCGGAGCTGCGGGAGGAGCTGCCTGAGCTGCTGTGGCTGCTCTCCATGGGCATGGTGCTGTTCTGGGTGCACGACACGTCGCCGGGCTGCGTGCGGACGTACCGGCTGATCGAGGTCACGGTGCCGCTGGTGGACCGGCTGGTCGGGCTGTCGCACCTGCCTGGGCTGCAGGGGATCACGAAGGACTTCATCGCCGCGGTCCACGAGCTACGGGCATAGGGCAACATACCGCCCGGTTGGTATCGTCGGACGCGTTCAGCGTCCGACGATGAGGAGCGAGGCTCGCACCTATGGTCGGCCGCGCCAGCGGCCAACCGCGCACCCATGGTCGGCCGTATTGACCATTACCTGGGAGGCCGCCGATGACGCAGAACTGGGGCATGACGATCCCCTTCTATGACCGCTCGCTGTCGAGGTCCCAGGAGCTGATCGCGGAACTGCCGGGACTCGGCTACACCGACGCCTGGTCGGCCGAGGTGAACGGGGCCGACGGCTTCACGCCGCTGGCCCTGGCCGCGCAGTGGGCTCCGGGGATCAGGCTGGGCAGCGCCATCGTGCCCGTCTCCACGCGCGGCCCCGGGCTGCTGGCCATGTCCGCGGCCACGGTGGCAGACCTGGCGCCCGGGCGGTTCGTGCTGGGCATCGGCGCGTCGTCGCCGGCGATCGTCGAGCGGTGGAACGCCGGTGAGTTCACCAAGCCGTACGCGCGCACCCGCGACACCCTGCGTTTCCTGAAGCGGGCGCTGGCGGGGGAGAAGGTCTCGGAGACGTACGAGACGTTCGAGATCAAGGGGTTCAAGCTGGAGCGGGCCCCGAAGATCCCGCCGAAGATCGTGCTGGCCGCGCTGCGCCCCCGGATGCTGCGCCTGGCCGCCGAGGAGGCCGACGGCGCGATCACGAACTGGCTCTCCCCCGAGGACGTGCGCCGGGTACGCGCCGAGATCGGCCCGGACACCGAGCTGATCGCCCGCCTGTTCGTCTGCGTGAGCGAGGACACCGAGAAGGTACGCGAGATGGCCAGGTGGATGCTCGCCAGTTACCTGACCGTCCCGGTGTACGCCGCGTTCCACGACTGGCTGGGCCGCGGCGAGGTGCTGCGTCCCATGCACGAGGCGTGGGCGGCCGGCGACCGGCAGGCGGCGCTCAAGGCCATCCCCGACGACGTGGTGGACGCGCTGATCGTGCACGGCGACGCGGCCGCCTGCCGGGCCAGGATCCGGCAGTACGTGGACAACGGGCTCGACACCCCCATCCTCGCCCCCATCCCGGGCGGGGAGATCCCCATCGAGCAGGCTGTACGGGACCTCGCTCCGAAGGAGTAGCGCATGGACGAGTTACTGAAGCTTGACGCGGTCGGGCAGGCACAGGCGATCAGGGACGGCCAGGTGTCCGCGCGGGAACTGGCCCAGGCCGCGATCGCCACCATCGAGGCCCGTGACGGCGAGCTGAACGCGGTCATCTACCGCCGATTCGAGCGCGCGCTGGCCGAGATCGCCGCCGTTCCCGCCGGCGCGCCTTTCGCGGGCGTGCCGATCCTGCTGAAGGACCTCGGCTGGCGGCAGGCGGGCGAGCCGTACAGCGCGGGCTCGAACGTGCGGGAGGGCGTCGAGGTCACCGAGGACGGCTACGGGGTCACGCGGCTGCGCGAGGCCGGGTTCGTGGTGCTCGGGCGGACGAACACCCCCGAGTTCGGCAGCACGATCACGACGGAGCCGGTGGCGTTCGGGCCGACGCGGAACCCGTACGATCCGGCGTACTCGGCGGGCGGGTCCAGCGGCGGCTCGGCCGCGGCGGTGGCGGCGGGGATGGTCGCGCTGGCCACCGCCAGCGACGGCGGCGGGTCGATCCGCATCCCCGCGTCCCTGTGCGGGCTCGTGGGGCTCAAGCCGTCGCGGGGGCGGGCGAGGGCTGGAGCGGCTTCTCGTGCCCGGGATTCGTCACCAGGACCGTGCGGGACACGGCGGCGGCGCTCGACGTCGTCTCCGGCTTCCAGCCCGGCGACCCGTACGACGCGCCCGCGCTGCCGGGCCCGCTGGCCGCCGAGGCCGGCAAAGCTCCCGGGCGGCTGCGCATCGGGTACGTCACCACGCACCCGAGGGGCGACGTGCCCGAAGTGCCCGACCTGGCCGAGGCCGTCGCCAGGGCCGCTGCGCTGCTGGAGTCGCTCGGCCACGACGTGACGCCCGGCGGCCCCCAGGCGCTCGGCGACCCGGACTTCTCCGGGCACTTCGGCGCGATCGTGGCCAACAACCTGGCCGCGCAGGTCGCGAGCCTGGGCGAGACCTGCGGCAAGCCCGTCGAGCCGGAGGAGCTGGAGCCGCGCAATGCCGCCATGGTCGGCGCCGGGCGGGCGCACAGCGCGGCCGAGCACATCCAGGCCACCCAATGGATGGACGGCTTCCGCCGCCGCATGGCCGCGTGGTGGAGCGCCGGCCACGACCTGCTGCTGATGCCGTCGCTGGGTGTCGCGCCGTTCCCGCTCGGCTGGATCCCGCCCGAGGACCTCAGCATCGCCTTCGGCAGGACCGCGCACGCCGTGTCGTACACCTCGCCGATCAACGCGACCGGGCAGCCCGCCATCTCGCTGCCGCTGCACAGGAACGCGGCCGGACTGCCGGTGGGCGTGCAGCTCGTCGCCGCGAACGGCAGGGAGGACCTGCTGATCAGGGTGGCGGCGCAGATCGAGCGGGCCAGGCCGTTCGAGCACCCGGCGATGTGATGATCGGCAGGAACCCCTCACCCCGGCGACGCGTTATGTCGTGAAGAGCCGGGGGTAGGGGGAGCGACATGATGGCAAAGGCAACACGGGCAGCGGCGGCGTGGCGGACCTACCGCGAGGTGACCAAGCCTGGGTCGCCTGGCTTGATGACCAGGGTGCGGGCGATCCCGCGCATGGTCGGCGCGGTCATGCGCGGCCAGTACGCCGGCATGGGCAGGAGCAAGCTCGCCCTGCTGGGCCTCGGCGTGGTCTACATCCTGTCCCCGATCGACGTCCTGCCCGACTTTTGGATCCTGGTCGGCGTGGCCGACGACTTCGGGGTGTTCCTGTGGCTGCTTTCCTCGCTGCTCGGCGAGAGCGGTCGTTACGTCGAGCACGAGCGCACCGTCATCCAGGGCAGACTCGTCGAGCAGGGCAGGCTCGTCGAGGAAGAGGGCTAGATCTCCTCCATCCGCAGCCAGGCGCGTGACGGCAGCGGGTGCCCGAACAGGCGGGCCGCGTTGCCGTACGCGACCCTGGCGATGTCGGCGGGCGGCAGCGCGCCGAGGTTGCGGGCCACCGACGTCTGCGTGTCGGGCCAGGTCGAGTCGGAGTGCGGATAGCCGCTCTCCTGCAGCACGTGGTCGAGCCCGACCGCGAGCCGCACCCCCGACAGCGCGTGGTCGTCGCGCGTGCCGAAGAAGAAGTTGCGGCGGAGCACCTCGCTGGGCTTGAGCCCGCCCTCCCACGACGCCTCGCCGGCCACCGGGTGGTCGAGGGCGTAGTCGGCGCGCTCGGCCAGCATCGGCAGCCAGCCCACGCCGCCCTCGACGATCAGGATGCGCAGCGCCGGGAAGCGCAGCGGCAGGCCCGACCAGAGCCAGTCGGCGCAGGCGAACATGGCGCTGGCCGGCATCAGCGTGGTGATCGCCTCGATGGGCGTGTCCGGCGAGGGCACGGGTGACCAGGAGGAGTCGCCGGCGTGCAGGGCGACGACGGTGCCGGTCTCCTCGCAGGCGGCGAAGAACGGGTCCCAGTGGCCGGAGTGGATCGACGGCAGCCGCAGGCGGGTCGGGAACTCCGGGAAGACGACGGCCTTGAAGCCCCGGGCCGCGTTGGCCCGGATCTCCTTGGCGGCCACGTCGGGATCGGGCAGCCAAGGGAGCTGCAGGCCGATGATCCGCTCAGGGTAGGTGCCCGCCCAGACGTCGATGTGCCAGTCGTTCCACGCCCTGATCAGGGCCAGGCCGAGCTCCTGATCACGGGTCCTGGCGAACGGCATGCCCGCCTGGGTGGCCAGCATGCCGGGGAAGCACAGCGCGGCCCAGATGCCGGCCACCTCCATGTCCTGAACGCGGGCCTCGATGTCGTGGCAGCCGGGACGCATCTGCTCGAACCTGACCGGCTCCAGTGTCCACTGCTCGCGGGGCAGGCCGGCGCCCACGTCCATGCCGGCGCACGGGTAGGTGGCCCCGCCGTAGCGCCAGACCTGATGACCCGCCTCGGTCTCCACGACCTTGGGCGCGACCTCGGCATATTTCTCCGGCAGCCGTCCCTCGAAGAGGTCGGGAGGCTCGATCAGATGGTCGTCGACGGAAATGATCACATAGTCCCGCCGCCTCGGATCTGGGTCGGGAAGCAGCGGCGTAGTCACGCACGTAACCGTACGACGACGGGATAACGTCGAACAAGCTGCGACGTATCCGTTGGGTCTCCAACCTTCTGAACCCGGGACCGCCGGGAGGGGGATTGCGGGCGATCCCGGGCGCTCGCCCTCTACCCCTCCGGGCTCTCTTCACTCAGCAGATGGTCGCGTAGCTCGCCGATCGTGGCCGGGGTGACCTGGAGGATCTGTGTGACGTACTGCTCCACGGAGCCGTGCCGCAGCGCCAGGTCGGCCAGGAAGAAGCGCATGGCCTCGGCGGGCGCCAGCCCGAACCCCGGCCACATGGGCGCGTCGGGATGCCGCCTGCGCCAGTCTGCGATGAACCGGTCGGTGGCCAGGCCGGTGAGCGCGTAGTCCGCCACGATGTCGTCTTCACTCACGCCCGCCAGCGACAGGATCAGCGCGGTGAGTATCCCGGTGCGATCCTTGCCCGCCGCGCAGTGGATCACCACCGGCGCGTTGTCCGCCTTCGCGATCCTCTCCAGGGCCGTCTTGATGTTCTCGACGCCGTCCTCGGCAACCTCCAGGTAGCGGTCGGCCAGGTATCTCCCGACGCCGAGCTCCTCGGTGTAGACGGCGGTGTCCCACCGGCGCCCCTCGATGGGCAGGTTGTGGTAGCGCTGCCCCTCCGCCTCCGGCACCCGCCCGGACTTCTCGACCTCGGCCGGATGCCGCAGGTCGATGACGGTACGCACGCGCAGCGCGCGGAAGGTCGTGAGATCGGCCCCGGCCAGCCAGCCGAGCGAGTCGGCACGGTAGAGCCGCTGCCACTGGACGGTGCGGCCGTCCCGGGTGGCATATCCACCCACGTCGCGGAAGTTGCAGAGATTGCTGAACTCAATGTGGCGGATCACCCTCAACACCTTAAACGGCGGAGGTTCCGGCCTCCTCGGACACGGAAGCGCCCTCGGGCCGCTCCTCGGCCCGCCGTTCGGCGACCTCGCGCCGGATGAGCAGGATCCACCCGCCGATCGCGATCCCGATGAACAACCACCATTGGACCCCGTAGGCCAGGTTGAGCCCGCCTCCCGAGCCCACGTCGGGCTCGGGCACCGGCTCGGGCGCCGCGGCGGCCGCGGGCTGCTGCGCGGTCAGCTCCACGTACCCGCCCACCAGCCGGTACGGCAGCCCTTTCCCGATCTTGTCGGCGTTGATCAGCAACACCTGACCGGTCGGCAGGCCCGGCAGGTCGCGGATCCCGCTGGACTCCTCGGTCTCGCTGGGCCGTAGCCGCCCGGTGACAGTTACCTGCCCTGTGGGCGGAGGAGGCACCTCGGGCGGCGTGTCGGCGGTGGCGCCCGCCTTGACCCAGCCCCGATTCACGATGACGGCCGTGCCGTCTCCGGTGACGAGCGGGGTCAGGACGTAGTAGCCGGCGCGGCCCTCCTGGGGGCGGCGGCGTACGACGAGGGCATGGGACGGGTCGTATGTGCCGGCGACCGTCACGGTCCTGAACCGGTCGGACTCGCGGACCTGCCGCCCGGGCGCCGCCAGCCGCTCCAGCGGCACCGGCGCGGCGTCGATGTTGGCGGTGACCCGCTCGCTGTTGGCCGACCGCTCCTCGAACCGCCCGAACTGCCACTGCCCCAGGAACACGAAGGCGGGGATGACCAGCAGCACCACCACGTGCAGCGCCAGCCATCGAGGCGTCAGAAGGAACCGGTACACGCTCTCAAGGGTAGGTGCAATGGGCTTTGCTACCTGCGGCGGGCCGCTGAACGCGGGCCACGCCGCAGGCGGGGGACCGATGCCCCCCGCACGCGCCTCAGGCGCTCCTGAGCTCGGCTCCGGCGCCCGGCATCGGGGTCACCTCGCGCGGCCCGGACACCTCGTGGCCATCGGCGCAGCGGAAGTGCTGCTCGATGGGGGCGCCGCAGTCGCGATGCGTGAGCAGCACGGGCGGCCCGTCCTCGTCGGCCAGGTATGTGTCGCCCCAATGCATGAGCGCGACCAGCAGCGGATAGAGATCGCGGCCCTTCTGCGTGAGCCGGTATTCGTCACGCTGCCGCTGCCCTGGCTCGCGGTAGGGCTCCTTGCGCAGCAGGCCCTCGTCGACCAGCCGGGCCAGGCGCGCGCTGAGCACCTGGCGGGGGGCGCCGGTGACGGCCTGCATGTCGGCGAATCTCCGCACGCCGCTGAACGCCTCGCGCAGCACCAGGAAGGTCCACTTCTCCCCGACGATGTCCAGGGTGCGCTCGATCGAGCAGTTGTTCACCCGGAAGGGAAAACTCATCTTTTCATTATACCTGAGTTCAATTGACAGACCCAGGTCGCGACGTGCAGGCTGAGTCTATGTGTCGAACTCAGATTCGCCCGGCCCGTCCAGAAGACGAGGAACGGGCCAGGCGCTTCCTGACCGGACTGTCGCTGCACACCCAGACGCTGCGGTTCTTCACCGGCATCCGCACGCCGGCCGCCGGCCTCGTGCGTGCGCTGCTCGCCGTGGACGAGCGCCGCGACGCCCTCGTGGCGACCATCGCCGGAGGCGAGATCGTGGGCCACGCCATGAGCTACAGGGGCGGCACCACCGACGTGGAGATCGCGGTGGTCGTGGCCGATCAGTGGCAGGGCTTGGGCCTGGGGTCGAGGCTGATCGAGACGCTGCTGCTCCGGGCGGTCGTACGGGGCGCGAGGACCGTGGGCATGGACGTTCTGGGGGAGAACCGGCGGGTGCTGAGGTTCATCCGGAGGCAGTGGCCGGACGCCAAGATGCGGGTTTCTTCCGGATCGGTTGAGGTGACCGCTATGATCGACAGAGCGGGTCTATTTGCGGAACAACGTTCTGTTGCCACACCATTGACAGTGTGAAGAGTGTCAAGAACGGACGCGACGGCCGGACCCGCATCATCGAGGGCGCCCTCCGCCGCTTCAGCCAGGACGGAGTGTCGGCCACCACGCTGGCCAGCCTCCGTGAGGAGAGCGGCGTAAGCGTCGGCAGCTTCTACCACCACTTCGCCAGCAAAGAGCACGTCTTCGGCGTGCTGTACACCGAGATCCTCACCACCTACCAGAGCGCCTTCCTTGCCGAACTGGTCAGCCATCAGGGGGCCCGCGACGGCATCGAGGCCGTCGTGGCCTTCCACATGCGGTGGGCGGGAGAGCATCCCGAGCGGGCCAGGCTGCTGATCAGCGAGCGGCCGCCGCGCAAGCAAGAGCCGGGCGGGGCGGAGGTCGCCGAGGCCCGGCGGACGTTCTTCCGGCAGGTCTCCGACTGGTGGCGGCCGCACATGAAGAACGGCCTGCTCCGGCCGGTCCACGCCACCATGTGTTACGTGCTGTGGCTTGGGCCCGCGCAGGAGATGTGCCGGCTGTGGTTCGCCGGCGCCCACACGCCCACGGACGAGGAGATCAAGGACCTGGGCGAGGCGGCCTGGCAGAGTCTCCGCCAGCGCTCCGAGTGAACCCACCGCCCCGGCCCGCCGTACCGGCAGCCGCCATCACCGCCCGCTTCTTCGCCCCCGCCGCACCCGAAGCGATGGCTGTGCTCAGCTTGGCAAGGCCGGAGGTCTGGGTCAGTGCGGGGAGCGATGATCTGATCACGTTCTGTGGTGTTATTGTCCTGAATGTGAGACGACCGCGGGCGCTGGTGTTGCCCTCCTTGCCGGAGCGCGCGCTCGCCCGCCTGAGCGAGGTGGCCGACCTGATCGAGGTCCCCGCGCGTCCGAGCCTCGGTTTCACCGACGAGCAGCTCGCCGATCTGGTCGTCGAGACCGGCGCGACCGTGCTCGTCACCGACGGGGACCAGGTCCGCACGTCGGTCCTCGGCCTGCCGCTGGACGTCGTGGCCGTCATGGGCCCGCCGACGAGCGTCGACCTGGCGCTGGCCGCCGAGCGCGGCGTCACCGTCCTGCACGCCCGCGACCGTGACCCCGACGCGGTCGCCGAGCTGACGCTCGCGCTGATGTTCGCGGTCAGCAGGCACATCGTCACGGCCGACAGAGAGGTGCGCCGGGGGCGCGTCTACCGGGGCAAGGTGGCGCCGGCGCAGCGCCACCGCGGCCGCCGGCTCACCGGCAGGACGCTCGGCATCGTCGGGTTCGGGCGCGTCGGCAGGGCCATGCGCTGGCGCTGCGAGGGCCTGGGCATGCGGGTGATCGTCTGCGACCCGCACGTGCCCGAGGCCACCCACTCGCTGCCCGCGCTGCTGTCGGAGGCGGACGTGGTGTCGCTGCACGTGCCGCTGACCGCCGAGACGAGGGGCCTGTTCGGGTACGCCGAGTTCGGCGCGATGCGCCCGGGATCGATCTACCTCAACACCGCACGTGGAGCGCTGCACGACCTGACCGCGCTGGTCGACGCGCTGCGCGGGGGCCACGTGGGTGGCGCGGGGCTCGACCACTTCGAGGGCGAGTGGCTCGACCCGTCACATCCCCTCATCAGGCTGCCGAACGTGGTGCTGACGCCCCGCCTGGGCGAGGCGACGGGGGAGAGCCGGGAGGAGCTGGCGGAGACGCTGGTGGCGGACATCGCGCGGTTGCTGCGCGGCGAGGAGCCCGTGTCCGCAACGCCGGCTACCGAGTCCACGTAGGTCACGCCGGTCATCGGGCGCGGGAAACGAGCCGCCCGCAGCATCCCGTCATGCCGGTTGCCGGATCCGCGTGGGCACGCGCCAGCTGGCCCTGTCCAGGGAGATGTCCAGCCGCAGGTCGCCGCGGTGCCTGCGCAAACCGGGCACGAGGACCCGGTCGTGCACGTTGAACCTGCCCCGGTACGGATAGCCGAACCCGAGCTCGCCGGGCAGCACGCGCAGGTCGTCGCGGTTGCCGCAGCGCGGGCACGTCCACGAGACCAGGTCCATGCCGCGGTTGTAGTCGGAGCAGGCGCTGAAGTATTCGTCGGGTCCGAATCGGGACTCGCAAGCCAAGCAAGGGATCAGCATGGGGTCCACTCCTCGGGATGACGTGCTGGCATCCCAAGAGATACCGCGCCCCACTTGGTCACCGCTTGCAGAACACTTGGGTGCTTAAGTAACAGTATGGTCACTGTCGGTATCAGATCATGTGTGAGACTCCGGGGTGAAAGGATGGGTTGTGTGGAACGACTGCGCCATCACCTCCTGGAATCCGGCTACACGATCGACGGCGTACGCGACAGGCTCGGGAGCATGGCCGCGTCGGCCCTGGCCCGCGAGGAGCTGGTCCCCGCCCTGCGCGCGACCGCGGACGGCGATCCGCTCGCTACGTTGATCAGATTGTGGTGGCTCGGCGTACCCGTTCCCGCCAAGGACGTCGCGCCGGAGGTCCTCGGTTCCGGGCTGGTCGCGGCCGACGGCGACCAAGTCAGCGCGACCGTCCACCTCCAGCCCTGGGAGACCGGTGGCTACCTCGTCTCCGACCGCAAGGTGCGGCCCGGCGACGCCGCGCTGCGGCCCGACCACGTCGTGGGGGCCGGCGGTGCGTCCGCCAACCTGGCCCAGCTCGTCAGCCGCCGCCCGGTCCGGCGCGCGCTCGACCTGGGCACCGGCTGCGGCGTCCAGGTGCTGCACCTGGCCGGAAGGGCCGAGCACGTCGTGGCCACCGACCTCAACCCGCGGGCGCTGGAGCTGGCCAGGCTGAGCTGGCAGCTGTCCGGGGTGGAGGGCGTGGAGGCGCGTGCGGGCTCCATGTACGAGCCGGTCGAGGACGACCTGTTCGACCTGATCGTGAGCAACCCGCCGTTCGTCATCGCCCCCAGGCGCGAGGGCACGCTGACCTACCGCGAGTCGGGCGGCGACGGCGACGGCTTCTGCCGCGACCTCGTACGCCGCACCCCCCGCCACCTCAACCCCGGCGGCCAGGCCCACTTCCTGGCCAACTGGCTGCACGTCGAGGGCGAGGACTGGCACGACCGGGTCGGCGGCTGGCTGCGCGAGACCGGCTGCGACTCCTGGGTGGTCCAGCGGGACGTGCAGGATCCGGCGGAATACGTCGAGCTGTGGCTCAGGGACTCGGCCGAGCAGGGCACCGCCCGCTACGCCGAGCTCTATGACCGCTGGCTGGCCTGGTTCGACGAGCGCAAGGTCGAGGGCGTCGGCTTCGGCTGGATCACCATGCGCAACTCCGGCACGCTCGACCCGGTCGTCCGCGTCGAGCATCTCGACCACCAGGTCGTGCTCCCGGTCGGCGACTACGTGGACTCCGTGCTCGACGCGATCGCCGCCGCGCACCGGGCCAAGGGGCTGGACGCGGCGCTGCTGCGTACCGCCGACGGCCTGCTCGACGAGCGGATCGGCCTGCCGGGCGCGGAGGACCCGATCCGCATCGTCCTGCGCCAGACGCAGGGGCTGCGGCGCAGCAGGGAGGTCGGCACGGTGGAGGCCGCGCTGGCCGGCGTGTGCGACGGCGAGCTGGCGCTCGGCCCTCTGCTCAACGTGATCGCCGAGCTGGTCGGCGACGGCGAGCTGCCCGGCCCCGACGCGGTCAGACCCCTCATAGCCGAGGGTTACTTCCTTCTTTGATTCGCTGTTGATTCGACGTTGACCGGTTGGGTGGAGGCTCTAGCCAGGACACGGACCTGGGGGGTTCGAGGGCCGTGTCAGGTCCGGCCGGTCGTCTGTGTGAGGCGGCTAGCCACCACGTGGAGCATCCGGATAACCGGGCCCCCTAGCGAAGCGTGGTGGTGAAGATGACCGGCCGGGCTGATAAATGCCGATCACGAGCGCGATCGTGACTCCCTAAGGACAGCCTTGATCAACCATGTGTGGATGACACGTCTGGACGACGAGCTGTACTCAGGACTCGACGACGGCCCCGGCGGCGGATTCGGCGTCGGGGATGCTGTCGAGCAGGACCTTGAGATCTCCGGCCTCGGGCGCGCCGAGCCTGGAGAAGATCTCGAAGGCCTGCCGTAGGCAGTCCGAGCTCCTCGTCACGCTGCCGAGACCGCGCAGCGCCTTGCCCAGCACGGTGAGCGACAGCGCCTCGCCGTACGGGTGCCCGATCTCACGGGAGACCACCAGGGCCTGCTCCGCGTGGCGTACGGCGTCGGGGTAGCGCTCGGCCGCGATGAAGGTCTCGGCCAGCCTGGAGCACACCCGCTGCTCCCAGACCCGCTGCTTGCCGGCCCGGAAATAGGCGAGGCACTCGGCGTGGTGATGCACGGCCTCGGTGAGGCGGCCGACCCGGGACAGGACGATGCCGAGGTGGTAGCGGGCCCGGGCGGTGCCGGCGCCGCTGCCGATCTCGGTGAAGATGGCCAGGCCCTTCTCCGCCGCCGCGATGGCGTCCTCGGGACGGCCGAGGCCGAGGTGGTCGCGGGCCGAGTAGCTGAGGACCAGCGCCTCGCCGGCGGGCACGCCGTTCTCGCGGTAGAAGGCCATGGCCGCGTCGAACCAGGACAGGGCCTCGGTGTGGCGGCGCTGCCGGCCGATGACGACGGCCAGGGCGTTCAGCACCTCGCCGGTGACGATCTTCTCGCCGCGCTCGGACGACAGCTCGTGCACGCGCCTGAACTGCGCCTCGGCCTCCCTGAGCCGGTTGCCGGCGAACAGGACCCGGCCCAGCACGTAGCGCGCCCGCAGCTCCCCGGCGGTGTCGCCGATGTTCTGGGCGGTGGCCAGCGCGGCCCGGGTGCTGTGGTCGAACTCGCGCGTGTGCGTGCCGGACTCCAGCAGCGGCTCCATCGCCACCAGCAGGTCGGCGGCGGGCAGGAGCTGCTCGCCGGTACGGGCGGCCGCGGCGGCCTGGTTGATGGCCGCGAACAGCGAGTCGCCCTCGGCGATCAGCCAGGCGACGGCCTCGTCGGCGGAGCCGAACGCGCGCCCGCTGCCGACCGTCACGAGGTTGGCCGGGATCATGCTGCCCTCGTAGGCCAGCTGGTGCGCGGACTGGGCCGAGGCCAGGTAGAAGCCGAGCAGCCGGCGCAGCGCCATCGTGCGGGCCTGGGGGCGCTCGGTCTTCTCCAGCGCCCGCCTGGCGAACAGCTTGAGCAGGTCGTGGAAGCGGTAGCGGCCGGGCGCGGGCGCCTCCAGCAGGCTGGCGTCCACGAGCGACTCCAGCACCTCCTCGGACTCGAACGCGCCCAGCGACAGCACGGCGGCCGCGGCGCCCGCGGAGATGTCGGGCCCGTTGGGCAGCGAGAGCAGCCGGAACGCGCGAGCCTGGGGGGCCTCGAGCTGGCCGTACCCGAGCGCGAACGTGGCCTCGACGGCCAGGTTGCCCACCCGCATCTCGTCCAGGCGGCGCTGCTCGTCGGCCAGCCTGGACACCAGCGACGCGACCGTCCAGGAGGGGCGCGCGGCGAGCCGGGCCGCCACGATGCGCACCGCCAGCGGCAGGAACCCGCACGCGGCCACCACGTCCATGGCCGCGCCGTGCTCGGCCGACACGCGCTCGGCTCCGGCCACCGACGAGAACAGCGACAGTGCCTCGTCCGGCTCCATCACGTCCAGGTCGATGAGCCTGGCGGAGGGCAGGTCGGCCAGCTTGACCCGGCTGGTGACGATGGCCGCGCACCCGGGTGAGCCCGGCAGCAGCGGGCTGACCTGCTCGGCGTCGCGGGCGTTGTCCAGCAGCACCAGGATGCGCCGCTCGGCCAGGATCGACCGGTAGAGCGCGGACCGCTCAGGGAGCCCGTCGGGGATGACGTCCGGCGGGATGCCGAGCGCGCGCAGGAACCCGCCGAGCGCCGACTCGGGCGCGGTCGCCTCATCGGTGTAACCACGCAGGTCGGCGTAGAGCTGCCCGTCGGGGAACACGTCGTCGACCTGGTGGGCGACGTGCACGGCCAGCGTGGTCTTGCCGACGCCGCCGATGCCGGAGATCGCCGCGACCGGCACGCCCTCGGCCGGAGACTGGGCCGACAGCAGCGTGCGCAGGCGTACGATCAGCTCCTTGCGGCCGGTGAAGTCGTTGACGGCGGCAGGGAGCTGGGCGGGCCGGGGCAGCTCCATCGCCGGTGGCTGCTCCTCCTCGTCCGCGGGCTCGTCCGCGGGCGCCTCAGAGGTGATCGGCGCAGGGGCGGCCAGCGCGGGGTCGGCGGCCAGGATGCGCTGGTGCAGCGCGGCCAGCTCGGGCCCGGGCTCGATGCCCAGCTCGTCGATGAGCGCCTCGCGCGTCTCGGTGAAGACGTTGAGCGCGTCGCCCTGCCGCCCGCACCGGTAGAGGGCCAGCATGAGCTGGGCGCGCAGCCGCTCGCGCAGCGGGTGGTCGGCGGTCAGCGCGATCAGCTCGGAGACGATCTTCGCGTGGTTGCCGAGCTCCAGGTCCACGTCCATGAGCGTCTCGATGACGCTGATGCGGCGCTCGATGAGCCGGTCGCGCTGGTGCTCGGCGTACGGTCCTACGGTGCCGGCCAGCGGCTCGCCCTCGAACAGCGCGAGCGCGGCGCGCAGCCCCTCGCCGGCCTCGCGCAGCCGGCCACCCTTGCGCGCGGCCTCGGCCTCGCGGCTGACGCGCTCGAACCGGGTCAGGTCCAGCGCGCCGTCGGGCAGCTGCAGCGCGTAGCCCCTGCCGATGGACGTCAGCAGCTCCGGACGGGAGCGGGCGGGCCGGTCGGGCTCCAGCACCGTGCGGAGCCTGGAGACGTACGTGCGCAGCGCCCCCAGGGCGCGCGGCGGCGCTTCCTCGCCCCAGACCGCGTCGATCATCTCGTTGGGCGTGACCGCGTGGCCCTCCCGCAGGAGCAGCATGCCGAGGATGGAACGCTGCAGCGGTGTGCCCAGGTCGAGTTCCCGGCCATCACGCCACGCGCGGACAGGACCGAGCACGGCGAACCGCAGCCCGCTCTCAACGCTCTGACCAGCCATGCCGTCTGTCTCCAAGCCAATGGAACGATTTGTTACCAAATGATAGATCCATCATTGCTCGTCACCTAGATCCGGGTTGATCGTTCACTGAGCCGTTGATCCGCCTTTAATCGGGTGTTGAGCACGCCCCTGGATGCTGATGGTCGGGCTAGGCATGACGCACCGCGGGGGCGTGTCATGTAGAGCGAATGTAGGCAGGGAAAAATACAGGCCCCGCCCGGAAAGTTGGGCGGGGCCTCAGTGGGTGGGCGCAGTGGACGGGTTCTAGGCTGCCTCGAACAGTCCCATCCGCATGGCCAGTCGCTCCCGGACGAGCGGCCATTCGGAGTTCAGGATCGAGTAGAACGCGGTATCTCGGACCGTGTTGTCGGCGCCTCGGCTTTCCGCTCGCCGCACCCCGTCGAAGTGTGCGCCGAGGGCCTCGATGGCGGCCCGGGACCTGATGTTGCGTACGTCTGCCTTGAGGGTGATGCGGTGGACGTTCCACGTCTCGAAGGCGAGCGAGAGCATCAGGAACTTGCTCTCCCGGTTGACACCCGTGCCCTGGGCGCAGGCGCCCAGCCAGGTGTATCCGATGTCGGCCACGGACGGAACGTCGCCCACCGCACAGTGTGTACCCGGAGGCCAGGGCATGGGGCCCTGCCAGTACTCCAGGTTCATGAGACGGGTGGCACCGACCACGCGGTCGGTGTTCAGCCACCGGATGGCGAAGGGCAACGTGCGGCCCTCCGCCTGCTCAGCCATAGCGGCCTCCACGTAGGAGACCATGTCGTCCCGGCCATTCGGGACACGAGTGAAGGCGTAAGTGGCACGGTCTTCACTCGCCGCGGCGACCAGCTCATCGACCGCCGCGAAGCTGAGAGGTTCCAGGCGCACGGAGCGCCCGGACAGGGTGACAAGAGCGGGCATGAGCACATGATGGGGGGAACTGGGCGTGCACGTAACCATGCCGCTAGGGAGATCTTTTGCAGGTTTCTGCAGAAGGGGTGTTTCTGCAGGTCAGAGGCCCCTTTTGGGGGATGGCAAACCGGCTCTTGGGGAAAGATTCGCCTAACTGTGACATGGCGTCGGGACGAGCGCCGGGTGGCGTTCACGCACCGCTCCGTGGCGTACCAGCGAGAGCTCCTTCAACCCCATCGACAGGTGGTCGAGACTGTCGGCGATCCAGGGCAGCTGGAGCGGGTCGGTGCTGGTCAGAGCGGCCATGCGCTGCTCGGGCGTGTCACCGTAGAGCAGGCTGACCGCCACCCGCACCCTGGCCGCGGCCGGGTCGTCGCCGAAGGCGTGGCCCGGCAGGACGCCGATGCCGTGCTCCTCCAGCAGGATCTTGGTGATCTCGGCGGAGCCGCCGAGTCGCAAGTGGCTCAGGTCGGGATAGAGGTAGAAGCCGCCCTGCGGGACGGGTGCGCGAGCGCCGATCTCGGCGAACCTGTCGTACACGGCCCGCGCGACGACGCCGTGCAGCCGGCGGCTGAGGGCGACGCGCTCGGTCAGCTCCGGGGGCTCGCCGAAGGCGTAGGCCGCCGCTTCCTGGACGGGCGCGGCGGGCGCCGACCAGATCTCGCTGGCCACCGCCAGGAGCTTCCTGCGCAGCATGTGCCCGCCCGCGGGCAGCCTGGCCACGCCGATGCGCCAGCCGCCCAGCGCCAGGCTCTTGCTCAGCCCGGTGGTGATGATCGTGCGCTCGGGCGCGAGATCTGCCGGCGAGGTGTACGGCAGGGCCGGGTCGTGCATCAGGTCCCGGTAGATCTCGTCCGAGATGATCATCAGGTCGAGCTCGCGGGCCACGGCCACCAGGCGAGCGACGGACTCCGGCGAGGCGAGCCGCCCCGTCGGGTTGTCGGGCAGCGTGACCAGCACGGAGCTCACGGTCCTGCCCCGGCTCCTCGCCAGCTCGACCTCGGCGGCCACCAGGTCGGCGTCCGGCACACCGCCCTCTCCTGGTGGTGCGGGCACCAGGATCGGGCGGGAGCCCACCAGGTCGGCCTGCGCGGCGTAGCTGACCCAGCTGGGCATGGGCAGGACGATGTCTCCGCCGATCGCCAGGAGCAGGCCGTACAGCAGCGACTTGCTGCCCGGTCCGCTGACGACCAGCTCGGGGTCGGTGAAGAGCCCCCGTCGTGTCCAGTAGCCCGCTGCCGCGGCCCGCAAGCCGGACGCCCCCGCGACCGGCCCGTAGCCATTGCGTCCTGATGCGGCGGCCAGCTTGTCGCGCAGCGCCGGGTGGACGGGCAACCCTGCCTCACCGAAGGCCAGGTGCAGCACACGTTCCCCGGCGCGTCGTCTTCGTTCGATGTCTTCATTCGCCGCCAAAGTGGCGGACAACGTCACAGCCATGTTTGTCACGTTCCCAGGGTGCTTGGATGAAGGCATCACCACAAGCGAGGCTTTTTGTGGGTAGGCATAAGGAAGTGCGATGCTCGAATTGCGCCGTTTGGCGTTGATCTGCGAATTCGCCCGTCGCGGCAGCATCGCCGCGACCGCCGCGTCGCTCGGCTACAGCCCCTCGGCGGTTTCACAGCAACTCGTGGCCCTCGAACGGGAGACCGGCACGGCCCTGATCGACAGGACCGCGCGCAGCGCCGAGCTCACCGACGCCGGCCGCCGGCTGGTCGCGCACGCCGAGCGCATCCTGGCGATGGTCGAGGAGGCCGAGTCCGATCTGTCCGCCCACGCCGGAACCCCGGCCGGGCGGGTGGTGGTCACCGCGTTCCCGACGGCGGCCGTGGCCTTCGCGCCCGCGCTCGCGCGCTCGCTGCGCCGCCATACCGAGCTGACGCTGCGGCTGGGGCAGAGCCGGTCGGGGCGGGGCATGCGGGAGGTGCAGTCGGGCGAGGTGGACATCGCGCTCGTCGACGACTGGTACGGCCGGGTCCGCGACAGCGAGAGCCTGCGGGTGTTCCCGCTGCTGCGCGACCCCCTGGTGCTGGTCGTGCCGCGCAAGCACCGCCTGGCCGACCCCGAGGTGCCGCTCGACCTGCGCGAGCTGCGCGACGAGCCGTGGATGGCCACGCCCGACGGTGAGCCGTCGCGGCTCGCGGTGGACCGGCTCCTGGTGGACGTGGGCGGCACCCGGCCGACGCCGTGGGAGTTCGAGGGGCTCGGAACGATTCTCTCGCTCGTCGCCAAGGGCATCGGCATCGCCGCCGTGCCGGCGCTCGCGCTGGCGGCGGGGGTGCGCGGGCTCTCCGTGCGCCAGTTCCCCGGCAACCCGGTCGGGCGGGACGTGCACGCCGTCGCCCGGGTCTCCAGCGTTCACCGGCCCTCGGTATCGGTGACGTTGCGCGCGATCCACGTGGCCGCCCGCTACATCGCCGCCGACCTGGACCCGGTACGCCCGGCGGAGCGGCCAGGGGATGGCGACCGGCCCGAGGAGGATCCGCTCGGCGAATGAGCGCGGTAGCGTCTGTTTTCATGGCGCCGACGTACGACATCGAGCAGCTGCTCCTCTCCCGGCCGAGCACCCGCACGGTCGCGGGCGTCGACGAGGTGGGGCGCGGCGCCTGGGCGGGCCCCGTCACGGTGTGCGCCGTCGTCACCGACCTGTCCGAGCCGCCGCCCGGCCTGACGGACTCCAAGCAGGTGTCCGCCGCCAAGCGCGGGCCGCTGGCCACCGAGCTGACCGCATGGGCGGCGGGCATCGGCTACGGCGAGGCCACGCACGCGGAGATCGACGCGCTCGGCATGACCGAGGCCCTGCGCCGGGCCGCCAGGCGCGCCCTGGAGGCGCTCCCGGTACGCCCGGACGCGGTGATCCTGGATGGCAAGCACGACTACATCGGCGCCCCCTGGCCGGTGCGCCTGGAGATCAAGGGGGACGCGGCGAGCGTCTCGGTCGCGGCCGCGTCCGTCCTGGCCAAGGTCCGGCGCGACGCCTACATGGGGACGATCGGATGCGACGACTACGGCTTCGCCGAGAACGCCGGCTACCCGTCGCCCGTCCACCAGGAGGCCCTGGCCCGGCTGGGGCCCACCCCGCACCATCGGCTCTCGTGGTCCTACCTGGACGATCTCCCCCGATGGCGGCACCTGAAGCAGCACCGGGACCCGCTCGCATGTGAGGGTCAGGCCAGCCTTTTCGGCTAGCGAAGGGCCCTCGGACACAGACGCCGGCGTGCGGCTCACCTGGGACCGGCGGGTCAACGGAAACGGTGAACAGGTCAAGGCTCCGCACGACGCGCGCATCCGGTAGGCGGGCCGCGCGGGGATCGGCCATCATCGGATGAGTGCGGATCGGGATCTTTGTCATTGCGGCGCGGTTCCCCGGCCAGGAGCCCGGGCGCGTGCTGGCCGACGCCGTTGAGCTGGTCGTGGCGGCCGAGGAGGCGGGGTTCGACGACGCGTGGATCGCCGAGCACCACTTCATGTCCTACGGAGTCTGCCCGTCCGCGATCACACTGGCGGCCGTCGCCGCCGGGCGGACCACGCGGATCGGGCTCGGCACGGCCGTGAGCGTGCTGTCCACCCAGCATCCCGTGGCGCTGGCCGAGCAGGCGGCCATGCTGCACCATCTGTCCGGCGGGCGGTTCACGCTCGGTGTCGGCAGGGGCGGGCCGTGGGTGGACCTGGAGGTGTTCGGGACGGGGCTGGAGCGCTTCGAGCGGGGCTTCGGGGAGTCGCTCGACCTCCTGCTCGACGCGCTGTCGGCGGGGCGGATACGCGGCGACGGGGAGTTCTTCCGCTTCCGCGAGGTCCGGATGGTGCCTGAGGCGCGGATGCGGCCGGTGGTCGCGTGCACGTCGGAGCCGACCGTGGCACTGGCCGCCGAGCGCGGGCTGCCGATGCTGCTGGGGATGCACATGGGCGACGCGGAGAAGGCGTCAATGGTCGCGGACTACGTGGCCTTCGGCGGGACCGCGAGCGGGCACGTGGCGGCGGCGGTCGGGCACGTGGCCGACTCCACGGCGCGGGCGGTGCGGGAGCTCAAGGAGTCGATGCCCAGGTGGCTGGGGCCGGGGCTGGCCGGATACCAGCCGGTGGACGGCCGGCCGCGGCCGGCGAAGGACGTCGGCGAATACGTGGACCTGCTGACGCGGATCCATCCGGTCGGGTCGGCCGAGCACTGTGCCGAGGCGCTCCTGACTACCGCGAAGAACACCGGGATCGGGCACTTCATCCTGATGGTCGAGGGGTTGGGCGACCATCGGCGGACGGTGGAGAACATCCGGCGGTTCGGGGCCGAGGTGCTGCCGCTCCTGCGCCGGTGATCCGGCGAGCCGGGCGCGGCCGGCTCGCCGGACGAGGGCTCAGCAGTCCACCAGCTCGGGCTTCTGGTTGAGGATCTGGGCTCTCGGAGTGACGAAGTCGGCCAGGGCCGTCGTCGCCGCCGGGTCGAAGACGGCGACCCGGTGGCAGTTCTGGAAGGCCAGCCGTACCCCGAAGTGACGCTCCAGCGCGCCGCGCATCGAGTCGCTCGCCAGGCAGCGCAGGAGCTCGCCGCGGGCCTCCTCGGACGGCGGCGGCACCTGGTTGTCGGCGAACTCGGCCCCGTTGTGCTCACGCTGCTTGACCAGCTCGCTGATCAGCGACCACGCGTAGGGGAGGGAGTCGCGGACGCACGCGAGGAACGCCGCGTCGTCCACCTCACCGGCTCTGGCTTGGTCGAGCAGATCGTTCGGAACGGTCAGCGACATGCTGTCTCCTCTCGAAAGGGTTCAAATCTGACGCTAGGTGCGGAACGGGGGACGTCCAGATGCCTGACAGGGACAGTCGTGTGGTCAGGGGCCGTAGACGAAGTCCGGGTCCACCTGCTCGGCGAGGTCGGTCCCGGTGCGCTCGTTGCCCCACGCGTGGGCGTTGCGCAGGTGGAACTCCACCGTCTGCCGGCCGAAGCGGGCCCAGTCTTTCTCCTGCTCGTCGATGGTCTTGTGGAGCAGGGCCAGCGCGTCGGCGTTGACCGGCTCCAGGTCGCCGAGGGTGAAGTGGCGGCCCTGCTCCATGGCGCGGACGGCGGCCGAGTGCTCCATCCAGGTGAGCAGGTCGTCACCTACGTGCTCGCGCAGGAAGTCGACGTCGGACGGGCCATGGATCTTGTTGCCGACCACGGCGAGCGCGACGTCGTATTTGGCGGCGTACTCGCGGTACTGGCGGTAGACGCTCACGCCCTGCCTGGTGGGCTCGGCGACGAGGAACGTCAGGTCGAAGCGGGTGAACAGGCCCGAAGCGAAGGAGTCGGCGCCGGCCGTCATGTCCACCACGACGTACTCGCCGGGGCCGTCGACCAGGTGGTTGAGCAGCAGCTCCACCGCGCCGACCTTCGAGTGGTAGCAGGCCACGCCGAGGTCGTCCTCGCTGAACGGGCCGGTGGCCAGCAGGCGCAGGCCGTCGGGGGTGGTGAGGCCGTACGGGTCTTCGGCCAGGTCGTCGAAGCTCAGCAAGGTGGATCCGCGGCCGGGCGGCGTGGTCTTGACCATGGCCTCGGCGGACGGGATGCGCGGGTTGCCGCCGCGGAGGCGGTCCTTGATCTCGCCGAGGTGGGCGCCGAGCGGCTCGGGCTGCCGGTCGAGGCCGAGGACCAGAGCCAGGTGCTGGTTGATGTCGGCGTCCATGGCGACCACCGGTCCGCCCTGGCTCGCCACGTGTCTCGCGAACAGCGCCGACATCGTCGTCTTGCCGCTGCCGCCCTTTCCGACGAAGGCCACTCTCACGGGAACTCCAGATGATGATGAAAATCGTTTCCGTTGGGACGATCACCATCATGCCACACTGGGATCATGCGTGATGGTGAATTGGCCCTGGCCGTGCGGCTGCGCGAGGAGGGCAAGAAGGACGAGGCTCGGCTGCTGCTGGTCGATCTGGCGCGGCGGCATCCGGACGACGCCGAGGTGGCCTGCCAGGCGGCGTGGGTGCACGACTCGCTCGGGCTGGAGGCCGAGGCGGTGCCGTACTACGAGAGGGCGCTGGCGGGGCCGGGGTTGAGCGCCGAGGACCGGCTGGGTGCTCACACGGGGTACGGGAGCACGTTGCGGGTGCTCGGGAGGTTCGAGGAGGCGCTGGAGGTGCTCGGGCGGGGGCTGGCGGAGTTTCCCGGCGATCCGGGGCTGCGCACGTTCACGGCGATGGCGCTGCACAATGCCGGCCGGTCCGGCGACGCCGTCTCGACGCTGCTCAAGGTGGTCGCCGAGTCGGACAAGGCGGGCGGATACCGGCGGGCCATCGAGTATTACGCCGACAACCTGGACGAGATCGTCACGCCTGGTTGAGGCCCCGGCCTGCTAGCCGCAGACCTTGTCCAGGGAGACCGGGTCGTCCTCGCTCGGCGGCGGTTCCGGGGTCTGAACGGCGCCGGACTTGGTCGAGGAGCGGTCGTCCAGGGCCGCGGTGACCTTGCGGCGGATGAGGGACCAGTCGGGGTCGGCGGTGTCGATCAGCGGCGGCACGAAGGCGAGGCTGCGCATTTTGCTGCCCTTCACCTTCTGGGCCAGGCCCACGATGGCCGGCAGCAGGTCCTGCGGGATGTCGGTGGAGATGGCGCGCTTGGTGGCGGCGGCCAGGCGCTCGAAGCTGTCGAGCACGGTCATCGGGTCGGCCTGCTTGGCGACGGCGTTGAGTAGGCACTTCTGGCGGCCCATGCGGACGTAGTCGTCGCTGTCGGTGCGGGAGCGGCCGTACCAGAGGGCCTGCTCGCCGGTGAGCTTACGGGTGCCGGCGGGCAGGAGGCCCTCGCGGTGGCGGCCGTACACGATCGGCTCATTGATGGTGACCTGCACGCCGCCCATGGCGTCGATGAGCTCCGCGAAGCCCTTCATGTCGATCATGGCGTAGTAGCTCACGGGGATGCCGAGGATGTCGCTGATCGTCTGCTTGAGCAGGGCCGGGCCGCGCTTGCCGCGCTCCACGCCGGGCACCATGGCCGGGTGGTCCTCGGCGTACTGGAAGACCTCGTTGAGCAGGCCCGGGGTCTCGGGGCCGCTGCCGGTGAAGCCTGCGGGGAAACGGTCCCTGGCCGGGCCATGGGGCAGCGGCACGCGCTGGAGGTTGCGCGGCAGGCCGAACAGGGTGGTCGCCCCGGTCTCGACGTCCACGCTGGCCACGGTCATGCTGTCGGTACGCACGCCGGGCCGCCCGGGCGCCGCGTCCGCGCCGAGCAGCAGGAAGTGGACGTGCTCGGCGCCGTTCCACGGGTCCTGGGCCACGATGGGGGTGCTGCCGGTGGCGGAGAACAGGGTGTTCACGAGGTCGCGCGACAGGTAGGCGACCCTGGCGGCGTAGACGGTCGGCGCCAGGACGAGGGCGCAGAGGGCGATGGTCAGCGCCGTGGTGAAGAAGCGGCCGACGGTGTCCGAGCGCGGGGGGCGTACCACGAGGAAGGACCAGATGATCACGCCGGTCCAGGCCAGCGCGATCACCACCATGCCGGCGGTGAGCCACGTGAGCCAGCGGGGCTGGACGGCGAGCGACAGAAGGTTCGTGCTGAACGCGGTGAATACGGTGAGGATCGCGGCCAGCATCAGGACATAGGCCGCCATGAGCGCCAGGCCGGTCTTGCGGCGTTCCGCAGCGAGATGCGCCACCCCCCACAACGCGGCCGAAGCCATCGTCAACGCCATCCTCGCCCCCAGGCCCAACCCTCGATCTTTCCCCGTCATGCCTGGTCAAACCCCCATTGCCTGCCCATCCAAGTCACCTTAGTAATGAGATGTGCGTGATTGACGGTGTAAAGGGGAAGGGTCTGGTCAAGGCCCGCCCAAGACCTCCTTGAGATATAACGTGAGTGTGAGCAAGAGACACGGTAGCTATGGGTTCGACGCGCCGTGGGCCCTGGCGGGTTTGCTGTTCGGAGCGATCGCGCTGGTGGCCCTGGCGGTGGTCTCGTTCGCCTTGGACGTCCTGGCGGCGGGCCTCGCGTTCCTGCTCGGCGGGCTCTATACGCTGGCCAGCGCGGCCAGCTACGTCTACACGACGCGGCGCGGCAAGTTCGCGGTCTGGGCCGAGGAGCTCCAGCGGCTGGAGGGCGACGAGCGGCTGCTCGACCTCGGCTGCGGGCGGGGAGCGGTGCTGCTCATGGCGGCCCAGCGGCTGGACAAGGGCCGGGCGACCGGCATCGACAGGTGGCGCTCGAAGGACCAGTCCGGCAACGGGGAGCAGGTGACCAGGGCGAACGCCGAGGCCGAGGGCGTCTCCGACCGGGTGGAGCTGGTCAGGGGCGACATGCGCGACCTGCCGTTCGCCGACGGCACGTTCGACGTGATCGTGTCGAGCCAGGCCATCCATAACATTCCCGACGCCGGGGGACGCGAGCAGGCCGTACGCGAGGCGCACCGCGTGCTGCGGCCCGGCGGGCTGATGCTGATCGCCGACTTCCAGCACACGCCCGCGTACGAGACCACGCTACGCGGGCTCGGCGTCGTCGACGTGCGGCGGCGCGACGCCGGCTGGCGGTTCTGGTACGGCGGCCCCTGGTTCGGCACGGGCGTCGTGGAGGCCAGGAAACCCGCGTAGGCAGCCGAGCGGAAGGGGCTGGAGGCCATCGCGGCGCCGCTCACGACCGCCGGGGCAGTTCGTGCCGCATCACCTTGAGCACCTGAGGGCTGTCGGCCAGGTAGACGTGCGGCACGTCCACGAACACCCGCATCGGCCCCCGCTCCAGCCGCAGCGACCGCGCCATCTTCGCATGGACCTCAGCGAGCGGCACGTAGTTGAGATAGCTGGTGTAGGCGTTCTGCGAGCGGAACGTCGCGGTCATGACGAGCGCGTCGTCCCTGATCCGGAACGCCAGCCCGATCAGGCAGGGCACCGCATCGTAAGGCTCGCCCGGGGTGGTGAGCGAGATCCACGCGCTCTTGCTGTACGGCTTGACCCGCAGCAGGTCGGCCACCCAGCGGAGCTGACCCCCGATCCTGGCCCGGTAGCTGTACTTGAACGGCGGCACGATCGCGTCCTCGCTGAACTTCCTGCTGTACAGCGCCAGCCGCTCCGGGTCGCCGAACCGCTCGATGATCGGGTCGTTCCTGCTGACCCGCGCGATCTCGAACAGCACGGCCGGCCCCTCGATGACGGGACCCCGGTCGTCGAGGGCGAGCGTGCCCGTCGACCAGACATGGCGCATCAACCAGATCCACGCCTCCCCACATGACGCCCATTGTGCTGGGCCGGGCATTTAGGTCTCCTGATTCGGGAACTCGTAGGGGTTGCGAGGAAGCCGGCGGCGCCGGGACACGTTGCACCGCACGTAGTACACGGCGTAGTGGACCAGCGCGACGAGCAGGATGCCGGTCATGAGCGTGACCAGGTTCGGATCCTGGTCGCTCAGCCCGGTCACACCGACGGTCAGATAGGTGGAGTTGACGGTCGCGAGCACCATGACGTTGATGCCCGGCCAGGCGAGCGGCGCGTACGTCTCGGGGAAGCGCGGGTCGATCGGGAGATTCGGGCTCCAGCCGAGCTCTTTTCTGAGCCTGGTCGCGTACAGGAGGCGGAAGTTGTTGATCGCCCGTGCCGTTCTGGCATGCGCGTTGACCGCTTCGACGAGCCGCAGGAACGGCAGCACGCTCAGCAGGCCGAACGTGGTGATCAGGGCGAACAGGTACCACGGCACCCGCTGCCACTGCGTCAGGCTCTGCGGGTCGACCACCTTGGCGCTGGCCAGGGCGATGGCCGCGAGGAACGGGCCGGACAGCAGGCTCAGCGCGAGCCTGGTCATCTTCAGCCGCTCTTCTTTGGCGGCGAGGTGGACCGCGTAGATGCCGGTGAAGTCCACCGCGGCCAGCTGGAGGAACTGGCTCGGCGCGAGGTCGTCCTCCCTGGCCGCCATGCGAAGGGGGGTCTTCCGCATTGGCGTGCTCCTGGTGTGAGTACCTCCAGTATGAGCGGATTTTTCGTGAATGGGCGGTGATTTCTACCAATTGTTCCAACAAATCTCAACTCACCGCAGTCAGAGGGCTGCTCAGTCCCGGACATGACATTCTGGAGACCGTGACCGAATCGCCGGGCCGGGTCCTCTACGTCATCGTGTGCGCGGCCGGACCGGCCGTGGAGGCCGGCCGCCTCGTCGCCATGGCGCAGGACGAGGGCTGGATCGTGCAGATCGTCGCCACGCCGTCGGCGCTCGACTTCATCGACGTGCCGGCGCTGGAACGGCAGACCGGCCGCCCGGTCCGCAGCCGCTACCGCAAGCCGTCCGAGCCCAAACCGCCCCGGGCCGACGCCATCATCGTCGCCCCGGCGACGTACAACACGATCAACAAGTTCGCCCAGGGCATCGCCGACACCTACGCCCTCGGTGTGCTGGCCGAGGCGCCCGGGCTCGGCATTCCCGTTGTCGTGCTGCCCTTCGTCAACAGCGCCCTGGCCTCCCGTACGGCCTTCCGGCGCAGCGTGGCGGAGCTGCGGGCCGACGGCGTACGCGTGCTGTTCGGCCCGGGACAGTACGAGCCCCATCCGCCCAGCGCGGCAGCCGACCGCTTCGACGCCTACCCCTGGAAGCGGGCGCTTACCGAGCTCACCCGGCCGGGAGATTGAGTCTGACACCGTGTGAGGCGGTATCCCGGGATGGAGCTGGCCCCCGACCGGTACCGGTACGTGCTGGAGCGGCCCGTCATCGAGGAGGCCGGCAAGCGGTGGCTCTACTGCGGCGGGGCGAGCGCGCTGATCGGGGGGATCATCGCACGTGGGACGGGCCGGCCGCTGGAGGAGTACGCCGCCACCGCGCTCTTCGGACCGCTCGGGATCACCGAGTTCCAGTGGTCGAAGGGCGACGACGGGCTGGCGATGGCCGCGGCCGGGGTGCGGCTGCGGCCGATCGGCCTGGCCGCCATCGGGCAGCTCGTGCTCGACGGCGGCCGGGGGATCGTGCCCGGCGATTGGATCAAGGAGTTGTCGCGACCGCGGGTGAGGATCGACGACGGGTTCGAGTACGGCTACCAGTGGTACGTGGGCACCGGAGCCCGTCGCTGGGTCCAGGGCATAGGCAACGGCGGGCAGCGGCTGCTCGTGGCGCCCGGCGAGGAGCTGGTCGTGGCGGTGACCGCCGGAGAGTATGACCAGGACGCGGCCAGCGCCGCGGCCATTGTCGAGGCTGTCCTCGGCGCCTGAGATCAGGGAATGAGCAGGATGCGCCCGGTGACCGCGCGGCTCTCCAGGAGGTGGTGGGCCTGCGCGGCCTCCTCCAGCGGCAGCGTGCGGTCGATGAACGCCTCGCCGCGCCCCGATCCCAGCCGGGCGAGCATCTCCGGATAGCGCATCCCGAACACCTCCCCGGCCCACCCCGGGCCGCTGCAACCGACGATCGTCACGCCGCGTTCCATCAGGTCCGCGGCGGTGACGGCGGCGGGTTCCCCGCTCAGCAGCCCGTAGTAGAGCATGCGGCCGGAGCCGGGCGTCAGGTGGTCGAGCACCCTCCTGGCCGAGCTCCCGCCGATGGACTCGAAGACGACGTCCACGTCCGCGGGCAGCTCGCCGGGCCACTCGGGCGAGCTGTGATCGAGCACGACGTCGGCGCCCAGCTCGCCCGCCCGGGCCCGTTTGGCGGCGGACCCGGCGGTGGCGATCACCTTCGCCGCCCCGAACTCCTTCGCGTGCCGCACCACCTGGCTTCCGACCGAGCTGGTGCCCGCCTCCACCAGGACGGTCTCCCCGCCTTCGAGTCGCGCCCGGTGCAGCAGGCCCAGGGCGATCGCGCCGGGCGCGGCCACGGCCAAGGCGTCCGCCGGCGTCACGCCCTCCGGGACCGGGCAGGTCATGGCGGCCGGGAGCGCCACGTACTCGGCGTACGACCCCAATCCGCCGGTCACCCCCACCCGCGTGGTCCCGAGCAGCTCCGCGCCGACGCCCTCGCCCACCTCCACGACCTCACCGACCGCTTCCGCGCCGAGCACGGCGGGCAGCGACAGCGGGAACGGCAGCGCGCCCGCTCTGATCTGGGTCTCCGCGTAGCTGACGCCGATGGCCTGGGCACGGATGAGGACCTGACCTTCGCCTGGGCGCGGGCGGGGCAGATCCGTCACCTTGAGCTGCTCCGGGCCACCCGTCTCGGGCAGGACGATCGCGCGCATGCTTCGCTCCTTCAAAGGCATTAAGTGAACCAGTGGTCCAGTTAATATATGGACCTCTGGTCAAGTTTGTCCATACGAAAGAATGACCGGATGGAACGTCGGGAGCGGGCCGATGCCGCGCGCAACAGGCAGGCGATCCTGCGGGCGGCCGAGGACCTGCTGGGGCAGTACCCGCCCGAGCAGGTCTCCGTGGAGCGGGTCGCGGCAGCCGCCGGCGTGGGCAAGGGGACGGTCTTCCACCGGTTCGGCAGCCGTACCGGGCTCATGCGGGAGCTCATGGCCGAGCGGGTGCGGGAGCTGGAGGAGGCCGTCACCGAGGGGCCGCCGCCGCTCGGCCCGGGCGCGCCGCCGGTCGCGCGGCTGGTCGCGTTCTTCGAGGCGCTGGCGGTGCTGGCGGCGCGCAACGGGAACCTCGTGGCGGCGTATGAGCACGCCATGCTCACCAGGAAGGCCGCCCCCGAGCAGCCGAGGGAGGCCAATCCGATCTACCTGTTCTGGCACCGGCACGTGTCGGAGCTGATCGCCGCGGGGCGGCCGGACGTGGACGCCGAGCAGATCGCGCACATGCTGCTCGGCGTGCTGCACATGGAGCCGATCGCGAGCCAGTTGCGCGCGGGCGAGCACGACAAGCTCGCCGCGAGCTACGCCGAGCTGGTCAGGGGGCTGATGGGAGGTCGATGATCGCCGTTCGGAAGGCGGCGACGGCCGCCCTGATCGCCGGGTGCTCGCCGTACCCCCTTCTGAACGCCGCCAGCGTGCGGCGGCTCAGCGGCAGGCGGGTGAGCGCGACCCCGGGCGGCGGCGCGGTCGCGGCCAGGTGGGGCACGAGCGCGACGCCCTGATCCGCCGCCGCGAGGGCCAGGACGGTGTCGAAGTCGTCGATGTGGTGCCGGACGCGCGGCTCGAAACCCGCCGCCTGGCAGGCCCTGATCGCCATGGTGTGGCAGAGCGTGCCGGGCTTGTTCGTGATCCACACGTCATCGCGGGCGGCGGCGATCGAGGCCCGGTTCGTCAGGTACATCGGCTCGCTGAACAGCGGCTCCGTCTCGATGGACGGGTCGGTGACGGGCGGGACGAAGTCGTACTCGTGGACGAGCGCCACGTCGAGCTCCCCCGCCCGCAGCGCGGCCGACACGTCGGCGGGGTCGATCTCGGCGACCATCGGCTCCAGCCCCGGATGCGCGCCGGTCAGGCGGAGGGCGGACGGCAGCAGCACGCGGGCCGCCGTGGGGAACGCGCCGATCCGGAGAGGCCCCGACGGCCCGCCCCGCGCGGCAGCGAGGGCCGCCGAGGCGCGTTCGAGCTGCTCCAGTACGGCCTGCGCGTGCTCCACCAGGAGGTGTCCTGCCGGGGTCAGTGTCACGGTACGGCCGGTGCGTTCGAGCAGCGGCACGCCTGCCTCCCGTTCCAGGGCGCTGAGCTGCTGCGAGACGGCCGAGGGCGTGAACGTGACCGCCTCCGCGACGGCGGCGATCGTGCCCCGCATGGCGAGTTCGCGGAGGAGGTGAAGCTTGCGCGGATCGAGCATAAGTTGAGCTTACGTTCCAGCGAAGAAATCCGAACTAGACCTAACGGGACGCGGTCGGTCACGCTCGAAGCATGTTGAGAGGAATCCACGTACCGCTGGTCACCCCGTTCGCCGCGACGGGCGAGGTGGCCCTGGACGTCATCGAGAAGCTCGCCCACCAGGTTCTCGACGAGGGCGCGGCCGGGCTGGTCGCGCTCGGCACCACCGGTGAGGTGGCCGCGCTCGACCCCGAGGAAGTGGCGCGGGTGATCGACGTGTGCGCGCGCGTCTGCGTGCGGCGGGAGGCGCTGCTGACGGTGGGGGTGACGGGGAACGACACGCGCTCGACGGCGCACGCGTTGCGGAGCCTGCCGGACGGGGTGGGGGCGGCGCTGGTGACCGTCCCGTACTTCCTGCGGCCCGGCGAGCGCGGGGTCGTCGCGCACTTCGAGGCGCTGGCCGAGGAGACGCCGGTGCCGCTCGTGATCTACCACATC
Source organism: Nonomuraea basaltis (assembly GCF_005893125.1). Taxonomy (GTDB): domain Bacteria; phylum Actinomycetota; class Actinomycetes; order Streptosporangiales; family Streptosporangiaceae; genus Nonomuraea; species Nonomuraea basaltis. The sequence goes on from NZ_VCJS01000003.1 coordinate 102,129, forward strand.
CCGTACCGGACCGGGCAGGCGGTGGGCGCCGCGACGCTGCGGCGGCTGGGGGCGCACCCGATGGTCGCAGGCGTGAAGTACGCGGCCGGCGGGATCGATCAGGACGCCGTCGACCTGCTCGGGGACCTGCCCGACGGGTTCGAGGTGGTGGGCGGCGACGACGCGTTCATCTCGCCGCTGCTCGCCCTGGGCGCCTCGGGCGGGATCCTCGCCTCGGCGCACCTGCGCACACGGAGCTTCGCCGACCTGGTGGACGCCTGGCACGCGGGGGACGCGGGCCGGGCCAGGGCGCTCGGGCACCGGCTGGCCAGGATGTCCGCCGCACTGTTCGCCGAGCCGAACCCCACCGTGATCAAGGGCGTGCTGCACGCCCAGGGCCTGATCCCGACCCCGGACGTGCGGTTGCCGCTGGTGCCCGCGAGCGCTGGGGCGGTGTCACAGGCTCGCCTGGTAGCGGTACATCCAGGCGAGTGACTCCTGGCTCGCGCTCTTCTTCAGGAAGAGCGGCAGCATCAGGTCGCGGAAGACCCGGCCCACCGGGCCCGCGGCCTTGCTGTTGCTGATCGTTCGCGAGTACGCGACCACCCGCTCCACCCTGGGCCGCCGCTCGGCCTCGAAGCGCCCGAACGCCTCGCGGTGATCCGCGCTGTCGCGCAGGCACCTGGCCAGCGCGACCGCGTCCTCGACGGCCAGTGAGGCGCCCTGGCCGGAGCTGGGAGAGGTGGCGTGCGCGGCGTCTCCGAGGAGCAGGACCCGGCCGCGGTGCCACACGGGCACCGGCGGCAGGTCGTGGATCGGCAGCGCCGGTCCGACCTCGCTGCGCGAGACGAGCTGGGCGGAGGAGTTCGCGTCGTCCTCGAACGCCCTGACCAGCTCCGCCTTCCAGCTCTCCGGAACGTCGCCGAGCCGCCTGGGCAGGTTCGCGAACCACCAGGTCTCGCCCGAATCGGCCACCGTGTAGCCGAAGAACGCGCGCTTGCCGAAGACCATGTTGTACACGCCCGGCTCGCCGGGGAGGCTCGTGTCCTTGACGATCCCGCCGAAGCTGTACAGCCCGCTGTAGCGGGGCGCCGGGGCCTGCGGGTCGAGGATCGAGCGGGTGTGCGAGTGCACGCCGTCGCAGGCGATCAGCAGGTCCCCGGTGGCCTCCGTGCCGTCCTCAAACCTGGCGGTGACCCCGCCTCCGTGGTCGTCGTACGAGACCAGGCGCTTGCCGTACGTCACCTGGATCCCCCGCCGCGCGGCCTCGTCGCGGACGGTCCGGTAGAGGTCGGAGCGCAGGACGGTGTGGCTCACCGTGCCGTCGTCGAGCCGCAGGCCGTTGGCCACCTCGCCGAGCCGCTTGCCCGAGCCGCTCCACATGACCATCCGCGGCGTGGGGATGGCCGGCTCCAGCACCGTACGGTGCGCGCCCAGCGTGCGCAGCGCGGCCAGGCCGTTCGAGGCGAGGTTGAGGAACGAGCCCACGTTCTCCGCGCTCTGCCCGTACGCCTCGAAGATCTCCGCCTCGACGCCCACCTCACGCAGCGCCATCGCGGTGACCGGGCCGGCAATTCCGCACCCTATGATCAAAGCCTTCATCATGATACCTTTCGTTCGGTCGAACGAAATATACGGTGAAGGTATGGGTTATGTCGAGAGATATTTCGGATCACCGAAAGAAGTTGCTGGAGGAGCTGGCGGTTGCGGGGCGGAAGAGCAGCAACGCCGCCGTGATGTACCACAGCGCCATGGGCGAGCGGCTCGGCCTTGGCATGACCGAGGAGAAGACCCTCGACCTGCTGCAACGTCTCGGGCCGCTGACGGCGGGCGAGCTCTCCCAGCACACGGGCCTGGCGCCGGCCACGGTCAGCGGCGTGATCGACCGGCTGGAGGGCAAGTGGCTGGTACGGCGCGTGCGCGACACCAAGGACCGGCGGCGGGTGCGCGTCGAGATCAACTACGAGCGGCTGGCCGGGTTCGGGGAGCTGTTCGAACCGTTCGTGGCCGCGCTGGCGCAGCTGTACGAGCGCTACACGGACGAGCAGCTCGAAGTGATCCTCGACTTCCTCACCCGCTCCACGGCCCTGCAGCGGGAGGCGACCACGGCGCTGGGCGAGGAATGAGGCGTGCTCTCAGCGGTCGGACTCCCTGATGGCCGTGCCGACCTCGCTCACCCGGTCGGCCAGCAGGCCGAGCGCGCCCACCGCCCTGGCCATCGGATCGTCGTCCGCGCCGCCGAGCGCCTTGGCCCTGAGGTAGGCGCTCTTGATCTGCGCCCAGCGCTCGGCCTGGGCGGGGGTCAGGCGGCCGCGCAACTCGGCCAGCTTGAGCAGGTTCGCCTCGGCGTCGGTGGTAAGGGTCTGCGCCTCGCCCAGGTAGTGGTCGTCGATCACCGCTTCCAGCTCGGCGTCGTTCATCGCGGGCACGATGCGCTCGGTCAGCTTGTTCATGTTCCGGTACGAGCCCTGCAACCGGTACGGGGGCTCCGTGCGGGCGGCGTCGGACTGGCCGGCCGAGGCGATGTACGCCCGGTTGTTGGCCAGCACGACCTCCTGAACGCGGACCAGCTTCGCCAGGACGCTGAGGATCTGGTCGAGCTCCGGCTTGCTGTACGGGTGCCTGAGCTGGTCCGGCCGGACCGTCGTGTCGCCCTTCGCGAGACGTACGAGGAGCTCCACGTCCTCCCGCTCGCGGCCGGACAGGGGCGCCAGCACGGGGTTGGAGGTGAGGGCGTTATCCACGTAGCTCAGCGCGAACAGGTCTTCCTTGCCCGACAGGACGTCGCCCAGGTTCCACACGTCGGCCCGGTTGGCCAGCATGTCGGGGATGCGGAAGCGCTGACCGGACTCGGTGTACGGGTTCCCGGCCATGCACACCGCGAACCGCTTGCCGCGCAGGTCGTAGGTGCGGGTCCGGCCGTTCCAGACGCCCTCGATGCGGCGCTGGGCGTCACAGAGCGAGATGAACTTCTGCAGCAGCTCCGGCGAGGTGTGCTGGATGTCGTCCAGGTAGAGCAGCGTGTTGTTGCCCGTTTCGAGGGCGAACGAGATCTTCTCCACCTCCTGCCTGGCCGTCGCGTCGGGCGCGTCCGCCGGGTCCAGCGAGGTGACCTCGTGGCCCAGCGCGGGGCCGTTCACCTTGACGAAGACCAGGCCGAGGCGGCTGGCGACGTACTCCATCAGGGTCGTCTTGCCGTAGCCGGGCGGTGAGATGAGCAGCAGGAGCCCCATCTGGTCGGTGCGCTTGTTCGCGCCCGCCGCGCCCAGCTGCTTGGCCAGGTTGTCGCCGATCAGCGGCAGGTACACCTCGTCGAGGAGGCGGTTGCGGACGAAGGCGCTCATGACCTTGGGCTTGTACTCGTCCAGGCGGAGGCGGTGGCGCTCGCTCTCGACCAGCTCGCTCCTGCGGCGCTGGTAGGCGCGGAAGGCCGGGACCCGCTCCAGACGGAAGCGGCGGGTTCTGGTGAGGATCTCGTCCAGGTGGATGTGCAGTTTGCGGTCTTTGATGCGGGGGTGGGTGCCCAGGAGGCCGTCGACGGTTGCTGTGGTGGCGGCGCTGGAGTCGTGGCGGGGGAGTTCGCCGCACAGCTGCACGGCTATGGCCTCGGCTGTTTCCGGGCCCTGGTGGTAGGCGGCCAGCCAGGCCTGGGCCAGTTGCAGGCGTTCGGGGAGGGGGAGTGACCTGAGGTCGTCCTCGAACTCGCGCAGCTTGACCGGGCCGAGGGAGTGGCGGAAGCCGTCGAGGAGGTCGCGGGCGGCCTTGCTGGTCACGAAGCCGGTGGGGTTGCCCGCCAGCTCCTCGACCAGATACTCGCCTGCCATGAGCGCCGCCGTCGCGGCTGCCATGCCGTTCACACCGGATGCCGCCACGCCTGCCAGGTCGTTCATGGCGGCTGTCGATGCGTCTGCCGCGCTGGCCGCGATCAAGCCGCCGAGTTCCGCGGCCAGTGCGTCCAGGGCGGGTGTGATGCCGAAGACCGTGCGGGCTCGGATCAGGGACACGGCCCGGGTCGTGAATGTTTTACGTGAAACGTCGTCCAGGCCGAATGCCCAGAACAGCTGGGCCATGGCGCGCACCTCGGCGGGATACCGCAGCAGCCCGGCCCCCTCGCGCAGCCGGACGAGAGTGTCCAGAATGGCCGTGGCGTCGTGGTCGTGGACCCCGCGCTCGTACCCCTCGTCGTACCGGGACTCGGCAGTCTGCCGGACCAGATCGGCCAGGGGCGCACCGGGGGTGACGGAGTCCAGCAGCGAGGCGGCCAGGTGCTCGGCGCGGTAGACCTCGGGCGTCTCCGACACCAGGAGCTGGTCCCAGAAGGGGCGGGTGTCGGCGAAGGAGGACGGCACGGGCGAGCGGTAGTCGGTACCAGTGATCGCGAAGTACATCGAGACGCGCTCATGGTCGCGGCCGCTTCCGGGCTCGTTGGCTCGTCCCTCGCTCTCTCCCCCGGAGCTCCTCCGCACGCGCTCATGGTCGCGGCCGCTTCCGGGCTCGTTGGCTCGTCCCTCGCTCTCTCCCCCGGAGCTCCTCCGCTCCACATGAGGCACCAGCGTCAGGTCGATGGGCTGGGTGTTCACGGCGAAGCGGTGGTGGCCGAGCCGCAGCGTCTCGCCGCCGTCCGAGAACAGGTCCAGGCGGTCCCGCAGCGCCCGTCCCGCCTCCTGCTGCGCCGACTTGACGCGCCCGTCCAGCTCCTCGGCCCGTACGGCGTCCCCGAGCGACCGCAGCTCGCCGGCGGCCGAGCGGACCTTGGCCACCATCGGGTCGGTCGCGAAGTACGTGTTGACCTCGTCCAGCGAGGTCAGCGCGCCGAGGCGGCGGGTGATGCTGCCCAGGATGCGCTCGGCGGAGGCGAAGATCCGGTCCGCCCGGCGGGCCAGCTCGTCGAGCTGGGTCTGCTTGCGGGCGGAGAACGCCTCGTAGACGTCGTCCCGCTTGGCCGACAGCTGTGTCGCGAAGTCGTCGAACTCGCCGAAGCGCGACTCCAGGTTCTCGACCTGAAGCATGAGCCGGCCGAGTTGCTCGTCGCACTTCCCGGGAGTGTCGGCCACCGCCAGCGCGCCGGTGATGGCCTGGCCGAGCAGGGCGAACTCGGCGGCGAACGCGGCCCGGCCCTCGGTGCCGAGCAGGTCGCGCCGGCGCCCGTCGAGTACGGCCCGCGCCCGGTTGACGCCGCCGAGCACCTCGGCGATCCGCCCCAGAATGGACGTGCGGACGGTGGCGTCGGCGATGTCCAGCGAGCCGACGACCTCCGTCACCACCTCCAGGCCCTCCGCCTGCTCCGCCAGCCGGTCCGCGACGGGCGCCGCGTCGGCGACCGTGGCGATCGCGGCCGCGTCGGTGGCGAGCTGGTCGACGGCCGCGTGGTAGGCGGTGAACGCCTCCGCGCGCTCCAGGAACGCGACCGCCCGCCGCCCGGCCGAGTCCAGCTCCTCCGCCACGGACGCGGCCAGCGAATCCAGTGCGGTCAGGTCGATGTAGCGGATCTCGCGCAGCGTCACCAGGCGGCCCTGGGCCCGGCGCAGCGTGGCCAGCATGGTCACCCAGGCGTCGGCGGTGGCCGGGCTGTCGGCCCGCGCCTGGCGTACGAGCTGGGCGGTCTCCTCCGTCGCCGAGGCGAGTGTCTCCGACGCCTGGTGGGTGAGCTGCTCGACGTTCTCGTACTCGTCGAGCACCTGCTCGGCGGTGGCGCGTACGTCGGCGAGAGGCCCGCGCAGGCCGTGCTCGCCGAGCCAGTGGTAGGAGTCGAAGGCCCGCGTGCAGGCGGCGATCAGCCCCTCGAACGTGCCGGCCGACGGCGCCATCTCTTCGACCATGCGGGACACGGACAGGCAGTCGGAGATGCCGCGCACCAGCTCGGCGTTGCCGATGCGTTCGAGCGGGCCGGTGCCGGTGGGTTGGGCGGCGGCGTACGTGTCGGAGACGTAGGGGGTCTGCCACACCTGCATCGGGTGGACCCGGGTCGGCTCCTCGGAGGTGGCGCGGAAGACCACCATCGTGCCGTCGTCGAAGAGCGAGTACCCGTGGCAGAGGATGGGGGTGGCCACCTCTTTCCTGATGACGTTGTACGGCAGCAGCAGCGAGCGGCCGTCACCCCTGGCGTGGAAGACGTACAGGACGTCCTCGCCGTTGGGCGAGCGGACCACCCGCTCGAACTCCAGGTCCGTCACGTCGGTGGCGAACGTCTTGCTGACCCCGGTCGTCAGGTAGTAGCCGCCGGGGAAGATCAGGCCCTGGTCCTCCGGGAGGCGCTGGCAGGCCTGGCCGATGCCGTCCAGCCTGACGACGGCCTTGGTGCGGGTGTTGAAGACCAGGTGACGCCACTCGGTCTCCTTGTACGGCCTGATCCGCATCAGGATCAGCGGCCCCACCCTGGCGTACTCGACGTCGGCGTCGGCCAGGCTCTGCAGCGGCTCGGAGACCGGCTCGGCGTAGATGCCCGCACCGGTCTCCGTGTTGTTCTCGATCTTGATGGTGAGGTCGCCGCCGACGGTCTCGACGAACACCTCGCCGCCGATCGAGATGTGCGGGTGGCGGCCGAGCACGTGGTCGTCGCGGGTGGTCGGCGTCCACTCGAAGTCGTGCGACGGCGGGAAGACGTGGTCCCGCTCACCCCGGTTGTCCAGATATTTCGGGACCCCGTGGGTGTCGACCGCCCAGCGGAGCACCCGCTGGTCGGCGGGGCCCGTCTGGAACACGGCGAGCAGCTTGCCCTCCACCCGCCGGAGCTGCTGGAGCCGGGTCTCCTTGTAGTACCGGTAGAGCTCGGCGAAGTCCTTCTTGAACGCCGGGTCGGCCAGCGCCTCCAGCTTGTCGGCGTCGAACCTGAAGGCGTCGCCGTCCCTGGAGAACCGGTGCACCGCGAACACGTCGGCCACCGTCGTCTCCGGCTTGAGCCCGATGAAGACGTTGTAGCCGAACAACATCACGTCGCCCAGGGAGACGATGTCCCTGGGGACGCAGTTGTTCTCGGTACGGATGCGCTCGGTGCCCAGCAGGCGCAGCTCCGCGCCGCCGAAGACCTTCAGCCGCTCCCCGTTGAGCGCCCCGGCCGCCGCCGCGAGGGCCTTGGCCTGGGTCTGGAGCCGGTTCCTGAGGACCTCGTACGTCCCCGCCTCCAGCTCCGCGCCGGCTTCCAGCGTGCTCACAGGCCCTCCTCCGTCGGGCCTGCGTGCAGGCTGCTGCGCCTAATGGCTCCCTCGCCCTGCTCGGTCACGTGATGTTCAGCCCTTCGCCCTGGCCAGCGCGGCCACCGGTGAGTCGGCCACGCCCAGGCGGCGGGCCGTCTCCAGGAGCTCGCCGAGCGCCGACGACTGCGGGCCGCCGTTCTGGATGAGCTGCATGAGCACCGCGGACACGGTCAGGTTCTTGAGATCCTCGGTACGCACGCCGCCGACCACGTTCGCGAGGTCGGCCGCCAGGCTGGCCTCGCCGTTGACGTACGGCGACACGAGCGCCCCGGCGACCTGCGAGTGGCCCACGAAACCGTCCACGACCTTGCCCGCGGTGATCGAGCCGACCACCTTGTCGAAGAACATCGTGTCGCCGCCGACGATGTCGATGTTCGCCTTCGCGAGCCCGGCGGCCAGCACGCTCGCCTGCGACTCGGCCACCTGCCGCGACACGTCGATCTGCTTGAGGCGGATCTCCTTGTCGGCCTCCAGGCGCAGGCGGTACTCCTCGTGCCCCCTGCTGGCGTCGTCCAGCGCCGCGATCGCGGCCGCCTTCTCGGTGAGACCCTCGGCCTCGGCCTTCAGCTTCTCGCCCACCGCGGCCGCGGCGGCCAGCGCCATCGCCTGCTCGCCCTCGGCCCGAGCCTTGAGCCGCTCCCCCTCGACCAGCGCCATCATCTTGGCGCCGTCGGCCTCGGCGGCCAGCTTCTCCTTCAGCACCATGGCCTCGGCGCGGCCCACCTTCTCGATGGCGTCGGCGTCGCGCTCCTTGACCTGGACCTGTGCCAGCCCGCTCGCGGCGGTCTCGGCCTGGACGCCCTCGGCCAGGCGGATCTTGGCCCGGGCGTCCAGCTCGGCGGTCTGCTGCCGGGCCTCGGCGAGCACGAGCTCCTCACGTGCCTTGAACTTGGAGGCGGCCTCTGCGGCCTCGGCGGCCTTGATGTCCTTGACCAGGCTCTCCTGAGCCTCCGCCTCGGCGGCGATGATCACCTGCTGGCGGGTGCGCTCGGCCTCCTCGACCACGCGCAGCCGCTTGATGCTCTCCTCCTGCTCGGCCACGGTCTTGTCGACCGCGATGCGCTCGCGGATGACCTCGGCGATCGACCGCTTCTCGGTCTCGACCTCTTTGTCCTTGGAGATGCGCGACAGCTCGGTCTCCCGCTCGCGGGCGATGACCTCGAGCAGGCGGTCCTTCTCGATGCGCTCGGACTCGATGGCGATCACGCGCTCGCGGTTCTTCTCGGCGACCGCGATCTCGCGGGCCTGGTTCTCCTTCTGCACGCCGAGCTGCTCTTCGGTCTTGATGCTGGCGGTCTGGGCGCGCAGCCTCTCCTCGGCCTGCACGCGGGCGACCTCCGCGTCCTCGCGGGCCTTGACGGACTCGATCTCCCGCCGCTGCTTCATCTCGGCGTCGGCCTGGCGACGCTGCAACTCGAGGATGGCCTCGCGGGCGTCCACGTTCTGGCGGGTGATCTCCTTCTCCTCGTTGCGCTGGAACTCGTTCGTGCGCACGTGTTCGATGGCCGTCAGCTCGGTGATCTTGCGGATGCCCTGCGCGTCGAGGATGTTGCTCTTGTCGAGCTGGAGCAGAGAGGTCTGCTCCAGGTAGTCGATGGCGGCGTCCTCGAGGCTGTAGCCGTTGAGGTCGGTGCCGATGAGCCGGACGATCTCGTCACGGAACTCGTCGCGCTTGGTGTAGAGGTCGACGAAGTCGAGCTGCTTGCCGGCCGTCTTGAGCGCCTCGGAGAACTTGGCGCTGAACAGCTCCTGCAGCGTCGTCTCGTCGCTGGCGCGCACGGTGCCGATGGCCTGGGCGACCTTGATGACGTCCTCGGCGGTCTTGTTCACCCGGACGAAGAACGTGATCTTGATGTCGGCCCTGATGTTGTCCCGGCAGATCAGGCCCTCGCGGCCGGTCCGCCCGATCTCGATGGTCTTCACCGAGATGTCCATGATCTCGGCCTTGTGGACCACGGGTAGCACCACGGCGCCGGTGAACGTCACGTCAACCTTGTTGACCTTCGACACGATCAGCGCCTTGCCCTGTTCCACTTTGCGGAAAAGGCGGCCGATGAGGATCAGCAGGCCGATCACGATGATCAGGATGACGGCGAGGAAAACGCCGAAACCTGTTGAGATGACGTCCATCACAGCTCGCTTTCGTAGGGCATGACCCAGAAGAATTCGCCGTCTGCGTCGTATTCGAAGATGAGTGCTTTGTCGCCGCGCGCGAGGCGGTCCTGCCCGGTCGTGCGCACCTGCACGACCGCGGACGAGCCGTCGGCGGCGGTGACCTCGGCCTGGCCGAAGTCGTGGGTGGCCGTGCCGGTGCGGATGACGCACTGCTGGCCGACGAAGTCGCCGCGCGAGTGCCGGTCCCCTTCGGGGAAGATCCGGCGCAGCGGGACCACCAGGCCGCGGGTAGCGAGCCAGGCCCCGCCCGCGGCGGCGAAGGGGACGGCGATCAGCAGGCCGCCGGTGGCGAACTGGCTGCCGATCAGGCACAGCAGCCAGGCCAGCGCGATCAGCAGTGAGAGCGTGACTCCGGCCGGGACCCCCCCGAGGCCCAGCCAGGGTGCGTCGTCGTCCAGCTCGAAGAGGCCGGTGACGACGACCAGCCAATACCCGACGACCACCACGAGAAGAAAACTGAAAATGACAGTCGGAAAACTTAACGCGATGTCTATGAACTCGGCCATCCCGCCTCGGTGTGCCCCATCCCCGTGTGATGTCCTGACGGACTATATCCAGATAAAGACCGAGTAAAGGAGAAAGTTCCCCAAACGGGGTTACGTGTCGCGGGAGTTGACCTCAACCATGGTTTAGGTAGCAGGCTGGTCGGCATGGAAGAACTGATGAGGGCGGCGGCCTTCGCCGAGCCAGGTGGTCCCGAGGTACTGAAAGTGATGGAGCTCCCGGCGCCCCAGGCGGGCCCGGGGCAGGTACGCGTGCGCGTGCGGGCGGCCGGCGTGCAGCCGTTCGACGCGGCGGTACGGACGGGGTGGCTGCCGCCGTACATATCGGCGGCCGATTTCCCGCGCATCCCGGGCAACGAGTTCGCGGGCGTGGTGGACCAGGTGGGGGAGGGCGTGACCGGGGTGTCCGCCGGGGACGAGGTGCTCGGGTTCTCGAAGCTGTTCGCCTACGCCGAGTACATCGTGGTGGACGGCACTGACGTGGCGCCCAAGCCCGCGGGCGTGCCGTGGGAGGTGGCCGGCGGGCTGACCGCGGGCGTGCAGACGGCGGAGCTGGCCCTCGACGGGCTCGGCGTCAAGGAAGGCGAGACGCTGCTCGTCCACGGCGCGGCCGGATCAGTGGGCACGGCGGCCGTGCAGATCGCCAGGATGCGCGGGGCGACGGTGATCGGCACCGCCCGCGAGACGAACCACGACTACCTGCGCGACCTCGGCGCCGTTCCCGTCGTCTACGGGGAGGGGCTCGCCGGCCGGGTCCGCGCGCTCGCGCCCGGCGGGGTCGACGCGGCGCTGGACGGCGCCGGGGGCCATGCGCTGGAGGTCTCGCTGGAGCTGGTCCCCGACCGTGGGCGGATCGTCACGCTGGTCGAGCACGGCAAGGCGGCCGAGCTGGGCGTGCGCGTCGTGCGGGGCGATCGGACGGCCGAGCGGCTCGGGCGGTACGCCTCGCTGTACGCCGAGGGGCGGTTCACGTTCCCGGTGCGGCGGGCGTACCGGTTGGAGGAGGCCGCGGACGCGCATCGGGAGATCGAGACCGGGCACGGCCAGGGGAAGATCGTCCTGACGATGTGACTCCGGACGAGAAACCTGCTCATCAGCCTGCCGTCCCACTGTTGTGCCTGGTCAAGGCCGTAGCGGCAGTCCATTCAGCAGGTTTCTCATCCGCGCTGACGGTGGCGTACGGCCTCGGCCACGATGAGGTCGATCTCGCCGAGCTCGCTCTCGCCGTCCTCGACGTTCCACAGGCCGTTCTGCAGCACCCGGCCCAGCGTCCAGCCGGCCGCCCGCTGCGGGTCGAGCCCGAGCCCGTCCACCATCTGGTCGAAGCGGCGCAGCACCGCCCGCGTCATGTCGCCGGTCGCGACCACGTCGTCCCACCGGTTCCACAGGGCAGGCCATAGGTCGAACCCCGGGTCGCCGGCCAGCGGCTTGGGGTCGATGGCCAGCCACGGCTCCCTGTCGCCCGCCAGCACGTTGTCGTAGTGCAGGTCCCAGTGCAGCAGCCGGTCGCCGGGCTCGGGGACGAGCTCGGCGACGGCGTCCGCGCACCACCGCAGCCAGAAGCGGTCCCGCTCGCGCGGCAGCGCCTTGATGGCCTCGTCCACGTCGTCGAGCATGGCCTGGGCGATGTCCTCGAGCCGGCGCATCCCCTCGGGCGCGGGATGGGCCACGAGCCGCACGAGCAGCTCGGTCAGGATCGTCATCGCCTCGACGTCGTCGGGCACGGCCGACAGAGGACGGCCGGCATGCAGCCGTTCCAGCAGCATGGTGCCGGTCTCGGGGTCGGACTCCAGCAGCCGTACCGACGCGTCCCCGTCCCAGGCGCGCAGCCCGATCGCCTCGCTGGCGTTCTCGTCGGTGACGGGCTGCAGCTTGAGCGCGGCTTGCGTCCCGTCCTCGCGGACCACCGGCAGCACCAAGGACACCACTCCATGCCCGGGCTCGCCGTCGAGCCGCAGCCCCCATTCCTCCAGATACCGCTCGCCCAGCGCGGGCAGCCCGGCGGACCAGGCGCGCCCGGCCTCCCCGTCGTACTTCACATGTGACTCGGTCAACGCCTCCGGAACCGTGATCCTCATGCCCCCAGCCTGCCCTGGGGTCAAGGGCTGGGGCTTCCCCTCATCCAGACCCTGGGGCGCCCCAGGAACGGGGTGTTCACGCTGGTCACGTCGGCCTGCCGCGGTAGTGTCGGGCCGTCAGTAGTGCCAGGGGAAGGGCGACCAGTCGGGAGCGCGCTTCTCCAGGAAGGAGTCGCGGCCCTCGGCCGCCTCGTCCGTCATGTACGCCAGCCGCGTCGCCTCACCCGCGAACACCTGCTGTCCGACCAGCCCGTCGTCGATCATGTTGAAGGCGAACTTCAGCATCCGCTGGGCCGTGGGCGACTTGCCGTTGATCTTGCGGGCCCACTCCAGGGCGGCGACCTCCAGCTCCTCGTGCGGCACCACGGCGTTGACCATGCCCATGCGGTGGGCGTCGGCCGCGGAGTATTCGTCGCCGAGGAAGAAGATCTCGCGGGCGAACTTCTGCCCGACCTGCCGCGCCAGGTAGGCCGAGCCGAAGCCGCCGTCGAAGCTGGCCACGTCGGCGTCGGTCTGCTTGAAGCGCGCGTGCTCCGCGCTGGCCAGTGTGAGATCCGCCACGACGTGCAGGCTGTGCCCGCCGCCCGCGGCCCAGCCGGGCACCACGCAGATCACGACCTTGGGCATGAAGCGGATCAGGCGCTGCACCTCCAGGATGTGCAGGCGGCCGGTCGAGGCCGAGCCGTCGGCGTACTGGTAGCCGTCCTTGCCCCTGATGCGCTGGTCGCCGCCCGAGCAGAAGGCCCAGCCGCCGTCCTTGGGCGACGGGCCGTTGCCGGTGAGCAGCACGCACCCGACGTCGGTGGTCTGCCGCGCGTGGTCGAGCGCGCGATAGAGCTCGTCCACCGTCTGGGGACGGAAGGCGTTGCGTACTTCTGGGCGGTTGAAGGCGATCCGCACCGTGCCCTGGTCCAGCGCCCGATGGTAGGTGATGTCGGTGAAGTCGAATCCCTCGACCGCCTGCCACGCCTTGGGATCGAACAACTCGGAGACCATGGGCCGAAGCCTAACTGATCTGCTCTTCGGCCCATCCGGCAGCCGGTGTGCAGGGCGGCGCCTGGCCGCTGGTGGTTAGGTGACCTCGGCTCGCAGCTCCGCGAGCAGCTCGCCCTGGTCGGCGAGCATGTCGGTGAGGATGCGGCGAGCGGTGCCGAGCAGATCGGCCAGCTCCGGCGTGGCCAGCGTGTAGACCACGGTGCTGCCCTCGCGGATGGCGCTCACGATTCCGGCCCTGCGCAGGACCGCGAGCTGCTGGGAAAGACTCGACGGCTCGATGTCGATCTGGGCCAGCAGATCCCTGACGGGTAGCGGCCCTTCCTGGAGTAGCTCCAACACTCGGATGCGAGCGGGGTGGCCGAGCGTTCGGAAGAAGTCGGCCTTGGCCTGGTAGACCTCCACGTGCATATAGCCCAGAGTAATCCAGTGAAGTTGCATAATTCTTCAAGTCGTAACGTTGTTGGATAGCATGACAGCGGGGACTAGGGAGTAGCCATGGGCCGAGGAAGAGCCAAGGCGAAGCAGACGAAGGTCGCTCGCCAGCTGAAGTACACGAACCACAACATCGACTACGACCGGCTGCGCAAGGAGCTGGGCGCGGACGAGCGGAGCGAGGAGATCTCCCCGCCTACGCCGTCCGAGCAGGAGTCCGAGCGCGCGCAATGACGCGCGTCAGCTTCGCGGGAGCGAGGGTGACGTTCTTCAGCCGCCTGGCCTCCGGTGCCTGATCGGGCGCCGCGAGTTCCAGGCGGTGCAGCACCTCCCGGATGATGACGCGCATCTCCAGCAGGGCGAGTTGCGCGCCGACGCAGAAGCGCCGGCCGCCGCCGAACGGCATCCACGCCCTGCTCTGGCGTCCGTCCAGGAAGCGTTCCGGGCGGAACTCCTCCGGTGCGTCGAACACGTCTGGGTCGCGATGCACGAGCGGGATGTACGGTCCGGCGTACCAGCCGGCCGGGATCTCGTACTCGCCCAGCCGGAGCGGGGCGTCGAGCAGGCGCGCCGCCTCATAGACGACGGGCCGGACGCGTAGCACCTCCTTGACCACCGCGTCGAGATAGGGCTCGTGGTCCGGCAGCCGTTCGAGGGCCTCGGGCAGGCGCAGGAGCCGCTCGAAGGCCCACGCCAGGCCGGTGGCGGTGGTCTCGTGGCCGGCGATCAGCATGGTGATCAGCTCGTCGCGGATCTCCTGGTCGCCCAGCTCGGTCTCCAGCAGCCGGCCGACACGCCCGGCGTCCCGGATGCCGAAGATCAGGCGAGCACGCCCGACTCCCGCCAGGTCGTGGACGCGCTCGCCGCCCTCTCGGGCCTCATCGCCTAGTGTGGCGGACGATCGCCGTGGCCAGCTCCTCGTACGCCTGGGGCGGCAGCATGTGCCCCATCCCGTCGATCATCCGCAGCTCCGCGCCGGGGATCCGCTCGGCGATGATCGCGCCGTGGCCGGGCTTTGCGGGCTCGTGCGTGCCCTCGATGACCAGCGTGGGCGCCTTCACCCGGCCCAGCGCGTCCACCGGCTCGAAGTCCGGGGAGGCGGCGTGCGCCAGGCGGTGGTTGACCACGGCCGGCAGGTCGCGGGCCCGTTCGAGCACGCGTTCCTGAAGGCGCCGCTCGGCGTCCTCGTCGAACGGCAACGCGGTGCCGTGCAGCAACCGCGCCTCCGCGATCATGCGGTCGATCTGCTCGCGCCGGTCGGAGGGCGGTGGCGCGGCGATCCACTTCGTGTAGAACTCCACGAACTCCGGCCTGGGCGGCGGCAGGCTGCCCTCCGGCTGCGGCTGCCCGGTGAGCGCCCGCATGAGCACCTCGCCCTCGCGCCCGCCCAGCGGCGAGGATCCGATCACGGTGAGCGTGCGCACCCGTTCCGGGTGCTCGACGGCGATCAGCTGGCCGAGCAGCCCGCCCGCCGAGTGGCCGACGAGGTGGGCGCTGTCCAGCCCGTACGCGTCCAGCACGCGCAGCACGTCGTCCTTGATGTCGAGCCACGTGTACGGCTGCTTCTCGAAGTCGAAGGTGGCCGACTTGCCGGTGTCGCGGTGGTCGTACCTGACGACCCGCCGGCCCGCGGCGACCAGCCGCCCGACGAACTCGTCCGGCCACAGGATCCCCTGCGTCATCGACCCCATCACCAGCAGGATCGGCGGGTGTGTGACGTCTCCGAACTCCTCGGTCCAGAGCTCCCCGCCGTCAATTTCGATCATGTTCGTTTGCATGACTCGAGCCTGCCCCGGATCGCTACGGATGCCTTCCGTAGGACTACTGGCGTTCAGAGCAGCCGGGCCAGTTCAGTACGGGTGGAGATGCCCAGTTTGGGATAGATCTTGTAGAGGTGGTACTCGACGGTGCGCGGGCTGAGGAACAGCCGCGCCGCCACCTCCTTGCTGGACGCCCCCTCCGCCACCAGCCGGGCGATCCGCAGCTCCTGCGGGGTCAGCGCGGCCAGCGCGTCGCTCTCCGGCCGGGCCACCGTCTCGCCCGCCGCTCGCAGCTCGCCGTGCGCTCGCTTGGCCCACGGCTTGGCGCCCAGCCGCTCGAACGTCTCCAGCGCCGCGCGCAGATGGTGCCGCGCCTGACCGGGCTGCTGCGCGCGGCGCAGGCGCTCGCCGTACAGCAGGGCTGTACGTGCCCGCTCGAACGGCTCGCCGTGCCGGCGCAACGCCTCCTCGAACAGCTCGGCCCCGCCGCCGGACAGCTCGGTTCCGCCACCGGACAGCTCGGCCCCGGCACCGGACTGGTCGGTTCCTGGGCCGGACCGTCCGCTCACGCCGGCGAGCAGAGCGCGGCAGCGGGCGAGCAGCGCCAGGGGCTCGTCCGTGGTGGCGTGCGCCGCCCACCGCTCGTAACCGGCCACCGCCTCCCTGGCGGCCTCGTACTCGCCTGCCGCCACGGCCGCCTCCACCCGGTCCGGCGTGGAGCGCCATACCACTGTCGGCTGCCCGGCGCCGGGGCCGGCCGTGGTGATGGAGACGAACCGCGCGTGCGCCGCCGCGTACCGTCCCATGCCCAGATCCAGCATCGCCAGCGCGTACGCGGCCACGCCCGCGCGCAGCCCGATGCGGTGCGGGATCGCGATGGCCAGCGCCTCCTCCGCCTGGCGGCGGCACTGCTCCTCCTCGCCCCGCAGGGCCGACACCACGGCCAGGTTCGCCAGGTGGGCGGCGACGGAGTTGCGGTATCCGGCCTCGCGCGCCAGCTCCAGCCCCTCTTCCGCGATCGCGGCGCTCTCGGCGAGCCTGCCCTTGATCCGCTCGGCCGTCGACACGAACTCCAGCACGACGGGCAGTTGCCCCACCATCCCCGACACCCTGGCCGCCCGCCCGGCCCGCTCGACCAGCTCAGCGGACACGTCGGCCTCCCCGAGATAGCTGGCCGCCGCCGACGCCCACAGCAGCTCCGCCGCCCCGGTCAGCTCACCGGTACGAGCCAGCGCCCCGCGCAGCAGGTCACCACCGGTGCCGTCGTCCAGCATGGCCCCGATCCCGGCCACCACGTCCCGCAGGAAGCCGGGGGCGTATGCCCTGGCCCGCCGTCCCAACTCCACGATGGCCGCCACGTCGCCCACGTAGCTCGCCGCCTCGGAGGCATCGGCGAGCATCTCGATCGTCTGGCCTGCCGCCAGAATCCTCATCGCCTCCGCCGCGTCCCCCGAGTTCAACTCGAACCGCCCCCGCAACTGCGCGATCTCCTCAAGCAGCCCGACCCGCCTACCTGGCCGGACGCCTGCCGGCCGGGGGCCTCCCGGCTCGGCGGCCGGCGCGCCGGCGTGTGGGGTGAGCGTCTCGGCCGGTTCGGCGATGCCGGCGAGTCCGTGGGCTTCGGCCAGGTCGCGGGCCTCGGCGAGGTGGCTTTGCGCCTGGCCGGGGCGGCCGCCGAGCCAGGCGGCGGTGGCGGCGTCCTTCAGTCGCTCTGCCCTGACGAGCGGATCGGGGGTGAGCTCGGCCGCCCTGGCGAGGGCCGTCGCGGCGTCGCCGTACCCACCCCTGGCCCGTGCCCGTTCGGCGGACTCCGCCAGTGCGGCGGCCACCGCCTCGTCCGTGCCCACCCTGGCCGCGGCCAGGTGCAGGGCACGCCTGTCGCCGTCCACCAGCTCGGCGAGTGCGGCGTGCGCGGCGCGGACCTGCACGGAGGTGGCGGCGGCGTGCACGGCCGACCTGACGAGCGGATGCCGGAACCGGATCACCCCGCCCGTCACTGTCACCAGCCCGGCGGCCTCCACCTCATGCAGCACCCCATCGCTTCCCGGCTCGACAGGCACGCTCCCGGCGGCTCCCGGCCCGGTGGATCCGACGTCGCGCCGGGTTCCGGTCGCGTCCGGCCAGGAGACGGTGAGGTGGGTGGCGGCGCGGAGGACGAGGGCGAGGTCACTCTCCAGGGAGGCGAGCAGGACGAGACGGCGGGCGCCTTGAGACAGCCGGGCCACCTGCTCTCCGAACAGCTGCTCGCCGCCCGGCAGTGGATCGGGCAACGGGACTCGACCGGCGAGCTGGTCGGGTGACAGCGACGCGGCCGTCTCGCGGAGCACGAGCGGGTTGCCTCCGGTCAGGGCCGTCAGCTGCGTCCTGACCTCGGAGGCGACGGTGACGGCGGAGTCCAGGAGCCGACCGGCGCCGGCCTCGTCCAGGCCGCCGACGCGCAGCTCGGGCACGCCCTTGAGCACGGCGTCCCCGCGGACGGCCAGCAACATCGCGATGCTCTCGGTCCGCAGCCGCCTCGCCGCGAACAGCAGCGCGTCCGCCGACGCCCGGTCGAACCATTGGACGTCGTCGATCAGGCACAGCAGCCCGTGCGGCGCCGCCGCCTCGGCCAGCAGCGACAGGACGCCCGCCGAGACCAGGAAGCGGTCCGAGCCGGGCGCGGCGGCCAGGCCGAGCGCCCCGGAAAGGGCGTCGCGTTGCGGCTCGGGGAGCGCGTCGAGGAGGTCGATCACCGGGTGGAGCAGCTGGTGCAGGGCGGCGAAAGCCAGGTCGGACTCCGACTCGATCCCGCCCGCCCGCAACACCCGCATCGCCCCCGCTCGCGAGCGCGCCGGTGCGACGGCTTCGGCGTCCGCCCGCGAGTCGGCCGATGTGACGGTCTCGGAGCGCGCACGGTGGGCGGCGTGGTCCAGGAGGGCTGACTTGCCGACGCCTGCCTCGCCGCGCAGCGCCAGTGCGCGGCCCTCGCCGGTGCGGGCGGAGGTGATCAGGGCGTCGATCGCGGCGGTCTCCGCGGCTCTGCCGTACAGCACGGAAGGGGACTGTACAGCGGCCTCAGACGAGCGACGTCAGTGGGCCGGGAGATGGCCGCGGGAGGGGTCTTCGTGACCAAGGCTGTTCCTGTCACGCGCAAAGTCAGGAATGTCGGCGGCGGCTCGGGGCAGTTCCCGGGGGCGAGGTGATCGACACATGCGTGTGGGAATCGTGGGTTCTGGGAAGCTCGGCGCGCCGCTCGGACGCCTGCTCGCGGTCGCCGGCCACGACGTGTGCTTCAGCGACACCGAGCCCTCCCGTGCGGCGGCGGCCGCCGCCGCGGCGGCCGGTGGCCAGGTCAGGGACGGCTCACCGATCGAGGCCGCGCGGTTCGGCGAGGTCGTCATCATGGCGGTGTGGTGGGAGGCGTTCCCTGCGGTGGTGGAGGAGCTCGGCGGGGAGCTCGCCGGAAAGATCGTCATCGATCCGAGCAATCCGATCACCGATCGCGACGGCACGGCGACGGCGGTGGCGGTCCCGGACGGGTTGACCAGTCCGCAGTACCAGCAGCACGTGCTGGGGCCGGGGGTGCGGCTGGTGCGGACGTTCAACACCAAGTACCCCAACGAGCTGCTGGAGCTCGGCACGGCCGGGCAGGGCGGCGGGACGCGGGCCGACATGCCCTACTGGGGCGACGACGACGGGGCCAAGAAGGCCGTGGTGCCGTTGATCGAGGATGCCGGGTTCACCGCCATTGACGGGGGTGGTCTCTCCGAAGCCCGCTGATGCTCCGGCGTTCCGGGAAGGTCAGGTGGCGCACGAGTCGTGGGTGGCGTCGAAGCCCTTGAGCGACTCCGTGTCGTCCGAGCGCAGCGGCTTCAGGCCCTGCCAGTCGTCGCCGATCACGAGCACCAGCCGGTTCGTCCGCGCCGCCGCGACCTCCCTGGGCGCGGCGGCGAGCAGGTCGCCGGCCAGCGTGGGGACGCGGGTCTCGCCATCCGGGCCGTAGAGGATCGCGGTCTTCGGCTGCGGCTTGCGTGCCGAGTCCCCGATCTTCGTGATGTGGTAGCCGCGCTGCTCGAGGAAGGCCGCCACCTGGCTGCCCAGCCCGCTGCGCCAGGTGCCGTTGCGCAGCTCGATCTGGATCTTGGGCCGGGCCACCTTGGCCTGGCCGCCCTTGATGCCCTCGACGCTCTGGTCCCTGGCGACGATCTGGAACAGCCGGCCGGCCTGCGCCTGCACCCACTCGACCCGGCCGGGCTGGGTGAGGGAGTAGTGCCACGGGGTGGTGATGAAGCGGATCTTGCCGGCGTCCAGGCCCTGGAGGCTTGCGGCCAGGTCTTTCATGACGCCCACGGACAGGCCGCGGTCGGTGGTCACCGCCTTGGTGCCGGCGTCGAGGATGCCCAGGAGCTTGGCCGGGTCGGAGAGCGTCTCGCCGCTCATCACCTTCTTGACCATCGAGGCGATGAACATCTGCTGCCGCTGGATGCGCCCGATGTCGGAACCGTCGCCCAGGCTGTAGCGGGCGCGTACGTAGCCGAGCGCCTGCTCGCCGTCGAGCGTCTGCCGCCCGGCCGGCAGGTGCAGCAGCGCCTTCTTGTCGTCCACGCGCTGCGGCAGGCAGACCTCCACGCCGCCCACGGCGTCCACCATGCTCTTGAAGCCGGTGAAGTCGACCTTGACGAAGTGGTCGATGTGGATGCGGGTCAGCGTCTCGATCGTCTTCCAGGTGCAGGCGATGCCCCCGGAGTTGAACGACTCGTTGATCATGCCGAGGTGCGGCCGCTGCCCGGGCAGGCCGCCGGTGGCGCGGCAGGCGGGCAGCTGGACCAGCGAGTCGCGCGGGAAGCTGATGACCATCGCGTTGTCGCGCTGTGACGACACGTGGACCAGCATGATCGTGTCGGTGCGCTCGCCCGCGACCCGGCCGTACCTGGCGTTCTTGCCGTTGCGCTGGTCGGAGCCGACGACCAGGACGTTCATCGCGGTGCCGGCGACCTTGGGCGGGCGGGTGGCGCCGAGGTCGTCGGCGGTGACGTCGACGTGCCTGACGTTGCCGATCAGCTTGGTCCAGACGCCCACCGCGACGCCCGCGACCAGGAGGACGAGGGTCACCGCGACCGCGACCGCCCAGCGCAGCCAATGGCGCCGCCGTCGTGGCGGCGCGCCGGGCCCGGAGGGCGGCGCGTCGACAAGCCCGCTGCTCACGTGACTCCCACAGGGTCGGGGCCGAAGGGGCCGCCGCCCCTGGCCATGAGCACGGCCTTGCCGTAGGGATCTCGGCCGTTGATCGTGACTGAGTGTACTCAGTCGGACCAGGTCATGGCACAGTCAGGGACGATCGCGGGGTCAGTCGGGCATGGTCATGCGGAGCGACACCGTGCCGCGCAGATCCAGCCAGGCCGTGCCGGGGCCGCGGACCAGCCTGAGCACCACCTCGTCGCAGCCGGGGCAGCGGGCCACCAGGCCGGGCTCGGGGCCGTACACGCGGAGCGAGGCGACGGGACCCGTCAGTCCGCAGCTCGCGCAGCGGCCGGTGGCGGCGGTGACGTCCACGGCGAAGATCTCGCCGAGCGGGCCCGCCAGGGCGTTTCCGTCCAGGTGTTCTGCGGTCATGTCAGCCTCCGGTCGGGCCGAATCGTTCGGTTCTGATCTGCTCCGGCGCGTGCCCGAGCGCGAGCAGCAGGTCGGCGGCCGCCTCCACGAAGCCGGTCGGCCCGCACACGTAGCAGTCCGGCGCGAAGTCGGCCGGCCAGCCGCCCTCGGCCATGTCGGTCAGCGCGATGCGGCCGGCCGCGCGGGACACGCCGGGTGGCACGGCCCTGGTGTAGAGGTAGGCGACGTCGAGCCCGGGCTCGGGGCGCCGCAACTCCGCGGCGTAGTAGCGGCTGTCCTGGTCGCGCAGCGAGTAGAGCAGCCGGAACGGCACCCGGTTGCCCGCCTGCCGGCGGGCCCTGATCATGGCCATCAGCGGCACGATCCCCGACCCGCCGCCGACCAGCAGCACCGGCGCCTTGCTCGCCGGCCGCCAGACGAACCAGCCGCCCACCGGGCCGCGGAGCTCGACCTGGTCGCCGGCCTCGATGACCTCGGTCAGGTACGGCGACACCTCGCCGTCGGGCACGGTCTCCACGGTGAGCTCGACCAGGTCGCCGTCGGCGGGCGCGGCCAGCGAGTAGCTGCGCTGCGCGGTGTAGCCGTCGTCGGCCGTGAGCCGCACGTCCACGTGCTGTCCCGCAAGGTGACCGGGCCAGCCGGGCACGTCGAAGACCAGCGTGCGGGCGGTGGCGGTCTCGGCGCGGACCTCGCGCACGCGGGCGGCCCGCCAGGGCAGGCGGCCGCGCACTCAGTCGCCCTCGTAGCGCTGCTCGCGCCACGGGTCGCCATAGTTGTGGTAGCCGGCGGTCTCCCAGAAGCCGGGCCAGTCCTCGTTGAGCAGCCGGATGCCGCGCACCCATTTGGCGGACTTCCAGAGGTACAGGTGCGGCACGAGCAGCCGGGCCGGGCCGCCGTGCCGGGGCTCCAGCTCCTCGCCGTCGTAGCGGTGCGCGATCCACGCCTTGCCGTCGAGCAGGTCCTCCAGCGGCATGTTCGTGGTGTAGCCGCCGTAGGAGTAGACCAGCGCGTATTCGGCGGTGGTCTCGACGTCCTCGAAGAACACGTCGAGGGAGACGCCCTCCCAGGTGGTGCCGAGCTTGGACCACTTGGTGACGCAGTGGAGGTCCACCGTCGGCGTCTGGCTCGGCAGTGCCGTGAACTCCTCCCACGACCAGCGGTGGGTCTGCCCCGCCTCGGTGTCGATGGCGAACTCCCACCGGTCGAGCGGGACCCGCGGGGTCGGCCCGGCCGACAGCACCGGGAAGTCCTCCACCAGATATTGACCGGGCGGCAGCTGGTCGCCGCCCTCACTGCGCCTTCCGCGGAAACCGCGCGAAACGATGCCCACGACCCGCCCCTTCCTACTGATCCAGGCCTATTCCACCACGCCGCGGGGTCACAAGCCCGGATTCGTACGCGAACACCACGAGCTGGGCGCGGTCGCGGGCATGCAGCTTGGTCATCGCGCGGCTGACGTGCGTCTTCGCGGTGGTCGGGCTGATCACCATGTGGGCGGCGATCTCGTCGTTGGACAGGCCGCGCGCCACCAGCGCGGTCACCTCGCGCTCGCGGTTGGTGAGCACGTCGAGCCCCAGAGGCGCAGGCTCGGGGCGGCGGGCGACGTACTCGCCGATCAGCCGGCGGGTGATGGCCGGGGAGAGCAGCGCGTCGCCGCGGGCCGCCACTCTGACGCCCTGCAGCAGGTCGGCCGGCTCGGTGTCCTTGACCAGGAAGCCGCCGGCACCGGCCCGGAGCGCGTTGAAGACGTACTCGTCGAGGCCGTAGTTGGTGAGGATCACGACGTGGACGCCGCTCAGCCGCTCGTCGGCGGCGATCCGCCGGGTCGCCTCGATGCCGTCCATCACCGGCATCTGGATGTCGACCAGCGCCACGTCGGGCAGGTGCTCCAGGGCGAGCGCGACGGCCTGCTCGCCGTTCGCCGCATCGGCCACCACCTCGATGTCGTCCTCGGCCTCCAGCAGGGCACGGAAGCTGCCGCGGATGAGCGCCTGGTCGTCCACGATCAGAACGCGGATCACGATGTCTCTTTCAAGGGCAGCGCCTCTTTCGCCAGAACCGTCTCATTCAACGGCGACGTCTCCTTCAGCGGAAGCTCGGCGCGTACGGTGAAACCGCCTTCGGGGCGGGGCTCGGCACGCAGCCGGCCGCCGAGGGCCGTCACGCGCTCACGCATGCCGAGCAGGCCCACGCCGGGCACGGGCGGCGCGTCCTTGCTGGCCGTTCCGTCGTCGTCCACCTGCACGATCAGCTCTTCGCCCGCGTAGTCGACGCGTATCGCCGCCGTGGCTCCGCCCGCGTGCCTGGAGACGTTGGTGAGGGCCTCCTGGACGATACGGTACGCGGCCCGGTCAACCTCGGCGGGCAACTCGCGGCGTACGCCGGAGATCGTCACTGTGGCCGGCAGGCCGGTCGAGCGGGCCCGCTCCACCAGGTCGCCGAGCCGGTCGAGCCCGCTGGCCGGCGCCTCGCCATCGGAGGAGCCGTCGGCGTCGCGCAGCACCTCCAGCGTGGCGCGCAGCTCGCGCATGGCGTCGCTGCTGGCCTCCTGGATCGCCAGCAGCGCTGCGGGCACCTCCTCGCCGCGCTTACGGGCCAGGTGGACGGCCACCCCGGCCTGGACCTTGATGATCGAGATGCTGTGGGTGAGCGAGTCGTGCAGCTCTCTGGCGATGCGCAGCCGCTCCTCGCCCGCGCGGCGCCGGGCCGCCTCCTCGCGGGTGCGCTCGGCCTCGGCGGCGCGCTGCTCGGCCTGCTCCAGGTACGCGTGCCGGTGCCGGGTCACCGTCGCCGCCACGCCGGCCGCCAGGAACCAGCCGACCAGCAGTGCGGTGTTCCGGAGATTCTGCCCGCTCCCGTCGGCGTCGGGCAGGTTCACCGCCAGGCCGGCGCCCAGGAACACCGCGCTCGCCAGCGCCGCGGCCAGCCGATGGTCGGCCCTGACCGCGGCGAACACCGACACCAGCACGGGAAAGGCGGCCGGTGGGCCCGGCTCGGCGTGCGCCGCGTACACGAGCATGCAGGCCGTGCTGACGACCAGCGGCACCAGGGGCGCCCGGCGCCAGGCGACCAGCACGAGGGACCCGACGAGGACTGCCGCGAGATCGAGCGCGCTCGCGCCCGGCGTGCCGAGCACGGTGGCCGACAGCATGACGGCGACCACCGCGGCGAGCGCGCCGTCCATGGCGAGCGGCCGCCACCGGTCCACAGAGCTCATTCCTGCAGATTAGGGTCTTTCCCGGCCGAGATCCTCCGCAGGAGGGCGTAATCCGTCACTACTTCCGGTGTAGTACGTCCCGCTGATTCCGCCTCGCGGGCGTAGGGACAGAAGCATCCCCGGGCACGACGACCGCTGACCAGCCTGAATACCACCATGTCCGGTTATGGAGACGATCCAGAGCAGGGGCCAGTTCCGCTACGTCACCCCCGTGCCGCCGCAGGCGGCGACCGGGCGAGTCGCTCAGGTCTACGCGCAGCTCGCGGAGGACTTCGGCATGGCGCGCATGGCCGTCTTCCTGACGCTGTCGCCGTCGGCGGAGGTGCTGGCGGCGACCTGGGCCATGCTGCGCGAGTCGCTGCTCTCCGGCAACGCGGCGCGCGCCGGCAAGGAGGTCGTGGCGCTGGGCGTGTCGATGGCCAACAAGTGCCCGTTCTGCGTGGCCGCGCACACGACGCTGCTGCACGCGACCGGCGACCACCGGCTGGCGGAGACGATCGCCGCCGGTGGCACGCCGTCCGATCCCGCGCACGCCAGACTGCTGGCCTGGGCCAAGGAGCGGGGCGGGATCGCGGGGCCGTTCGAGGCCCGGCACGCCCCCGAGTACATCGGCACCGCGCTGATCTTCCACTTCATCAACCGCATGGCCTCGGCGCTGCTCACCGACAACCTGCTCCCCGGCAACCTGCAGAAGTCCCGCCTGGTCAGAAGCGTGGGCGGCCGGGTGATGGCCCGTGCGGTACGCAGGCGGCTGCCCCCGGGCGCGAGCCTGCCCCTGATCGCGGACCTGCCCGGGAGCCCTGAATCCGCCTGGGCGGCGGGCACCCCGATCGCCCCTGCCTACGCCGCGCTCAGGGCCGTAGCCGGGGACGGGGGCGCGCTGCTCGGGGACACCGCCCGGGCCGCCGTCACCGACACCGTCGCCGCCTGGGACGGCGAGCACCCGCCGATGGGCAACGCCTGGCTGGGCGGACTGCCCGAGGAGGATCGGCCGGGAGCCAGGCTGGCGCTGCTCGCGGCGCTCGCGCCGTACCGGGTCACCGACGCCGACGTCGCCGCCTGGCGCGGCTCCAGAACGGACGAGGACCTGGTACGGCTCTGCGCGTTCGGCGCGATCACGGCCACGGAACGCGCCGAGACCCTCATCACCGAAGCACTCGCAGGAGAACGATCATGACTGCACACCAGACCGTCGCCCCCACTTCCTGGACCATGCAGGCGCTCCGAGCCGTGGTGGTCCTGCACGTCGTCGCGCTGCTGTTCCAAGCCGTGACGGCAGGACTGCTGCTGTCCTCGCCTGGCGGCCGGGCGTTGCACATGTCCTCGGGAGTCGCCCTGGCCGTCATCGGCCTCCTGCACCTCGTCGTGGCGATCACGGTGTGGCGGCCGGGCGGCGGGTCGCCGCGGTTCATCGTCCCGGCCGCGTTGTTGCTGGCCCTGACGATTGTGGCGGCGATACTCGGCGAAGCGGGCGTGAAGACCGTTCACCTGCCGCTCGGGGTGCTGCTGTTCGGCGGCGGCGTCGCGCAGCTCTTCAGGGTCCTTGCGCGACCGGGCGCGGCATGACCCCGACCAGGCGCGACGCGCTGCGCCTGCTCGGCCTGGGCGCGGTGGCGGTGGCGGCGGTGCCCGGCTGCTCACTGGTCGCCGGCACCCCGCAGCCGCAGCTTCTGGCCGGCGCGGCGCCTCTGCCCAAGCCGTACGCGGTGCCACTGCCGGTCCCCGAGATCGCCAAGCCCGTCCGCAGCGCGGGCGGGGCCGACTTCTACGAGCTGGCAGAGCGGGCGGCGGAGGTGGAGCTGGTGCCCGGACTGCGTACCCAGATATGGGGATACGGCGGGCAGTTTCCCGGTCCGACCATCCAGGCGCGCAGCGGCCGGCGGACCGTCGTGAAACTGATCAACCAGCTCGGCCAGCCGACCGTGCTGCACCTGCACGGCGGGCACACCCCGCCGGAGTCCGACGGCTTTCCGACGGACCTGGTGGCGCCGGGGGCCTCGCGCGAGTACGTCTTCCCGCTGGAGCAGCGGGCCGCCACGCTCTGGTACCACGACCACCGCATGGACTTCACCGGGCCGCAGGTCTGGCGCGGGCTGGCCGGGATGTTCCTGGTGCGCGACGCCGAGGAGGAGGCGCTGCCGCTGCCCGCCGGGGAAAGGGACGTGCCGCTGCTGATCTGCGACCGGTCGTTCGCCGCCGACGGCGCCCTGCTCTACCCGGCGTTGAGCGACCGGCCCGGGGTGCAGGAGGGCTACATGGGGGGCGTGCTCGGCGACGTGATCCTGGTGAACGGGGCGCCATGGCCGGAGCTGCGGGTGGCCAGGGCCCGGTACCGGCTGCGGCTGTGCAACGGGTCCAACGCCCGCGCGTACGAGCTGACCACCGGCGGCCCGATGGTCCAGATCGGCAGCGACGGCGGCCTGCTGAGCGCGCCCCGCAGGGTGCGGCAGATCCGGCTGTCCCCCGGCGAGCGGGCCGACGTGGTCGTCGACTTCTCCGCCTACAAGCTCGGCCAGTACGTCGAGCTGCGGAATCTGGCGGGGGAGGGCGCGCAGGCAAGGGTGATGCGGTTCGCGGTGGACCGCGACGAGCCCGACGACTCGACGGTGCCGGCCCGGCTGTCCACCGTCGAGGCGCTCGATCCCGGCAAGGCGACGGTGACGCGGGACTTCGAGTTCAGCAGCGGCAGCATGCACGGCGGCACCGGCTGGCTGATCAACGGCAGGCCGTTCGACCCCAAGCGCATGGAGGCCAGGCCCAAGCTCGGCGACATCGAGGTATGGCGGCTGACCAGCGACGTCGCACACCCGGTGCACCTGCACCTCGACCACTTCCAGGTGCTGTCGGTCAACGGCGAGCGGCCGGCGGGGCCGCCGGAGTGGAAGGACACCGTCGAGCTGCGCGACGCCCAGACCGTCGAGATCGTCACCCGGTTCACCGACTACCGGGGGCGCTACGTGCTGCACTGCCACAACCTCGAACACGAGGACATGGCGATGATGGCGGGTTTCGAAGTCGTATAGACCGTTCGGCGGACGGCGCTCACAATCAGGCCATGGGAGACGTATATGTGGGCGCGAAGACGCCGCGACGGGAAGACGCCAGGCTGCTGACCGGCCGGGCCAGGTACGTCGGCAACGTCCGGCTGCCGGGCGCCGTGCACGCGTACGTCGTCCGCAGCCCCGTTGCCCACGGCCGGCTGCTCGGCTGCGACGCCAAGGCGGCCTGGGCGGTCGAGGGCGTCCTCGACGTGATCACCCCGGCCGACGCCGCCGGCCTGCGCCTGGCCTGCGTTCACCTGGCGCCGGACCAGCGGATGAGCTCGTACCGGGCGCTGGACGACGCGATCAGGTACGCCGGCCAGCCGCTCGCCGTCGTCGTCGCCCGCACCCCCGAGGCCGCCAGGGACGCCGCCGACCTGGTCGATCTGGAGCTCGACGAGCTGCCCGCCACGGTCGGGATCGAGCGGGCGCTGGAGGACGACGCCCCGCTGCTCTACCCGGACTGGGGCACGAACGTGCTCACCGACTTCACGCTCGGCGACGCCGACTGCGCGGCCGCCGTCGAAGGGGCCGAGCACGTCGTCGAGATGACGTTCCGGATGGGCCGCGTTTCGCCGCACCCGATGGAGCCGCGCGGCGTGGTGGCGGCCTACGCGGACGAGGAGCTGACCGTCCACATCTCCACCCAGTCGCCGCATCACGTGCGCGAGCACCTGGCGGACGCATTCGGGCTCTCCCACGACCGGGTACGCGTGATCGGCGGCGACACGGGAGGCGGGTTCGGCGGCAAGGAGCACCTCTATCCCGACGAGGCGCTCATCTGCCTGGCCGCGATGCGGCTGGGCCGCCCGGTGAGCTGGACGGAGTCGCCCGGCGACCGCCTGCTGGCCACGCTCCCCGCCCGGGCCGCCGTGCACCGGGCGCGGCTGGCGCTCGACGGTGCGGGGAGGTTCACTGCCCTCCAGGTGGACGTGCTCGCCGACCTCGGCGCCCACCCGTCGAACTCCGGCCCCTCGACGGCCGCGGTGACGGCCACGCTGCTGCCCGGCCCCTACCGCTTCGACCAGGTCGCGGTACGCGTGCGCGGCGTCGTCACCAACACCACGCCCATCGGCTCCTACCGCGGCTTCGGCCAGCCCGAGGGCACGCTGACCAGGGAGCGGCTGATCGACGAGGCGGCGCGCAGGCTGGGGATCGACCGGATCGAGCTGCGGCTGCGCAACCTGCTCGAGCCGGACGAGCTGCCGTACACGACGCGCGTCTACCAGCGCTACGACTCGGGCGACTACCCGCGCGCGCTGCGTACCCTCCGCCACCTGGTCACGCCCGTGGAGAAGGACGACGGGCGCAGGCGCGGGATCGGCTACTCCTGCCACGTGGAGAGCACCGGGTTGGGGCCGTCGATGGGTCTCAAGGCCATGGGCATCCTGTCCGGTGGCTACGAGACGGCGATTCTGCGCATGGAGCAGGACGCGTCCGTGGTCGTGTCGTCCGGGGTGGCGGCGATCGGGCAGGGCATCGAGACGGCGCTGGCCCAGCTCGCCGCCGACCGGGTGGGGGTGCCGATCGACCGGGTGCGGGTGGTGCTGGGGGACACGGCGGCGACGCCGTACTCGGGGGTCGGGTCCATCGCCAGCCGCGCGCTGGCGGTCGGCGGCGGGGCGCTCACCCAGGCCGCCGCCCGGCTGCGCGACAAGCTCGTGGCCCTCGCCGCGCACCGGCTGGAGGCCGCGCCCGCCGACCTGGAGATCGCCGACGGCGCCGTGCGGGTGAAGGGCGACCCGCAGGCGTCCGTGACGCTACGCGAGCTCGCCACGTCCGCGTGGCGCGGATGGGACCTGCCGGAGGGCGTCTCGCCTGGGCTGGAGGAGCGGGTCAGCTACGACCCGGCCGGCTACACCTACGCCTACGGGGCGCACGCGGCCGCCGTGGCCGTCGACCCGGAGACGGGGGCGGTCGAGGTGGAGCGTTACTGGGTGGTCAACGACGCCGGCGTGCTGGTGAACCCGGCGGTGGTGGAGGGCCAGATCCAGGGCGGCGTGGCCCAGGGGATCGGCGAGGCGCTCACCGAGGAGATCGTCTACACCGCCGACGGGCAGCCGATCACCGACTACCTGCTGCCGACCACACGGGAGATCCCGGACATCCAGGTCGTGATGCTGGAGACGCCCTCGCCGATCACGCCGGGCGGTATGAAGGGCGTAGGGGAGGCGGGCACGATCGGCCCGCCCGCCGCCATCGCCAACGCGGTGGCCGACGCCCTCCCGGAGATCGCCGGAAAGATCACCGACGTGCCGCTCACGCCGTCATCCCTGTGGTCGCTCATGTAACCAAAAAGTAACCAGAATTTTCCGTCGAAGCTTCGACCCGAATGGCTTTCCTGTGCGTACAAGTTTCGACAGCCGCCTACGCCAACCCACAGGCAGGCACTCTTGTTGAACGAGACGCGCATTCGCTGCCCCGGCCAGGAGAGAGAAGCCATGACCACGCTGCGATCAGCTCGGAGGAGCCCGGTGCAGTACGTGTGGTCGCTGCGCGAGGACGCCCAGACGGTCGGTCGCGCACGAGCGATCATTCGCGATGAATTGTCGGCCCTTGCCCTTTCTCCTGACTTCATCGACGACGCCGTGCTCATGGTGAGCGAATTAGTGACAAATGCCTTCATGTACGGCGACAGTCCTTATGAACTGATCCTCCACATAGACGCCAAAGAGATCATGTGCGTCGTGGTGGACGGCAGTCCGATCCTGCCCGCACCGTCGCCTCACGACCTGCAGGCCGAGCACGGGCGCGGGCTGCGCATCATCGCCAGGCTCTCCGACGGCTTCTACGGCTGTCACCCCCAGCGCTACGCCAGTCACCCTGACCTCGTCGGCAAGGCCACCTGGTTCGCGCTCCCTCGCGCGGGCGTGGCCGGCACCGTCGTGCCGATCAGGGCCGGAACATAACCCCGCGTTCACCAAGAAGTCAGGACTTCCAGCAAGATCGCGGATAAGGTGTCAGCCGCAAGCCGGGGATGATCTTCGTTGAAATGGCGGGACCCGGCCGTTCTGGAGGCTGAATTGTCTGGCTGGAACCTTCGTACCGGTGCGGCGATCACCACGTTCGCGCTCGCGGCCACGACGGTCGGGACGGGCGCCGCGTCGGCGGTCGTCGCGACCGTCTACTACGTGGACGCCGTCAACGGCAGCGACTCGGCGGCGGGCACATCCGCCGCCACCGCGTGGAAATCGCTCACCAAAGCATCGACGGCGCCCTTAGCCCCCGGCGACAAGCTGCTGCTGAAGCGCGGCAGCACGTGGCAGGGCCAGCAGCTCACGCTCGGCAGGTCCGGTACGTCCGCCGCCCCGATCGTCGTGGACTCCTACGGCACGGAAACCGCCAAGCCCGTGATCACGGGCCACGCCGAGGCCTGCGTGAGCCTGGAAGGCGCCCACATCGAGGTCTACAACCTGCAGGTCGGCCAGCCCACGGACGGCGCGCGCTGCACGTGGGCCGGGATCAAGGTCACGGGCAACGACAACGTCATCGAGCGCAACTACATCACCGGTGCCGCCGCCGGCGTCTACATCGAGAAGAAGGTGCTCTACACGGCGGTGACGGCCAACGACTTCGTCGACAACAACTACATGAGCAAGCTCACTGAGGTGCCGAAGAACGACGACTCCGGCGCGTTCGCGATCCTCGTCCAGGGCGACTACTCCAACATCGGCTGGAACGAGATCCGCGGCTCGGACGCCTTCAGCCACGACTACGGGAGGGACGGCGCGGCCGTGGAGATCTTCCTCGGCTCGGGCAACCGCATTCACCACAACATCGCGATGGACAACGAGACCTTCACCGAGCTGGGCACCAGCAAGGAGGTCAACACCGACGGCACCCCCGTCGACCCTGACGGGACCTCGGGCAACGTCTTCGAGTACAACGTGATCGGCGGTCCGGCGACCCAGGCCGGCCTGGTCACCAGGGGCCCGCAGGAGCCCGGCCAGGAACCCGACCCGAACGGCCCCGTCCTCGGCACCGTCTTCCGCAACAACACCCTGCGCCTGACCCACGCCGACTCCCAGGGCGTCATCTGCGACGCGGCCTGCACCAACGCCCACCTGTCGGTGTCGCAGAACATCGTCCAGGCCGTGCGCAAGACCGCCTACGGCCCTCAGGTGACCGACAGCCACCACAACGTGTTCTACGGCGCCGGCCAGCACCAGATGGGCGGCGCGAACAACGTCACGGCGGACCCGCTGTTCGACCTCACCGACCCCGAGCACCCACTGAGCCTGCGCGCCGGCAGCCCCGCCATCGACCTCGGCGTCACGCGGTTCAGCGACGACGACGTGACCGGGCGGGCGATCGACGGCAGCGACGGTCCGGTCGACGCCGGGGCGTACGAATACGACAAGTGAGCCTTTAGCGAGAGGAGTTTTGTCGCCGCCGTCCTCTACGCTCCCGAGCAATTGATCAAGCCCTGCCGATCTGGAGAAGCGCGGACATGACCTACTTGGAGCTGTCGGAGGACGGCGGCGGATCGCACAAGTTCTACGAGGTGACCGTGGCGGGCACACAGGTCACGATCACGTACGGGCGCATCGGCGAGAGCGGCCAGACCAAGGTCACGCCCTTCCCCACGGCGGCGAAGGCCCAGGCGGCGGCCGCCAAGAAGATCGCCGAAAAGACCCGCAAGGGCTACGCGCCCGCCGTGCGCGGGATGCGCGCGCGCCGGGCCGTCACCCACCGGGCCATCTCCAGCACCCGCTCCACCGCCCAGCAGGCGCCGGTCCTGTGGCGATTCCACAGCGGCGCCGCCGCGTTCGGGATCTTCGTGGACGAGGAGCGCTGCTGGGTCGGCAACCAGAACGGCGACGTCTATACCGTCGCCCACTCCGGCACCGTGACCGGTCGCTTCAAGCTGCCGGACGGCGTCAAGTGCATCGTGGCCGACGACTTCTGGATCTACGCGGGCTGCGACGACGGCCGCGTGTACGACCTGAGCGGCAAGGTGCCGCGGGCCGCGTACGAGATCGCCGCCGACGTCGACATCTACTGGCTCGACATCCACGACGGCGTGCTCGGCGTCTCCGACCGGGCGGGCCGGGTCACGGCGATCGACTACGAGGACGAGTTCCAGTGGGCGCGCAGCGCCGGCGGCGACTCGGCGTGGATGGTGCGATGCGACGAGGACGCGGTCTTTCACGGCCACTCGCGCGGCGTCGCCCGCTACGACGTCTCCGACGGCGCGCCGGTGTGGACCACACCGACGGACCAGGTGCTGTTCGGCTGGCAGGAGGAGCACTCCGTCTACGCGGGCACGGCCCGCGGCAGCGGGGGCAGCGTGTACCGCCTGGCCAAGGGCGACGGCCGGATCGAGGCCGTCTACCAGTGCGACGGGGCCGTCTACTCGTGCGCCACCTCGCCGGGAGGCCGCCACGTCTTCGCCGGCGACAACCACTCCTCGGTCTACTGCTTCGACGCCTCCGGCGAGCGGCTGTGGAAGCTCGGGACCGGCAACGGGTCGGCGTTCTCCATGCAGTATCTGGACGAGCGCCTCTACATCGTCACCACGGACGGCTCGCTGGCGTGCATCGACGCCAGTGAGGCGGCCATCGCCGCGGCCCGCGCGGGCAGCGTGCCGCAGCCGCTCGATGTCAAGGCGGCCGCGTCGCTGGAGACCGTCGAGCCCTCCGCCGTGCTGGAGACGGTGACCGACGTGGGCGACGGCGTGGTGGTGGAGTGCGTCAGGGAGGGCGAACGGCTCCGGGTCCGCGTGGTCAGCTCCGGTTACGAGTCCTGGAATGTCCAGTTCCCCAAGGACATCCGCGAGCCGGGTGCCCGCTACCTCGTCGAGGGCGTCCGCTCGGCCGGCCGCGGCGGCTTCTACCGCGCGTACGGCGAAATCAGGCGCCTGCTCTGACCTTCGCGGGACTCCGGACGACGGCCAGGACCAGAAGGCCCGCGACCAGGCCGATGACCGCGCTCGCCCGGTAGACGTCGTTCAAGGCGGCGTGCGGCGCCGGGTCGCCCTGGTACAGCAGGCCCAGCACGGCGATGCCGAGCGCGTACCCGAGCTGCCTGACTGTGTTGACGGCGCCCGCGGCCATGCCGGCGCGCGGCGGCGGGGCGAAGGCCATGGCGGCGGAGCTGAGCGAGGGGATGGCCAGGCCCACGCCGACACCGGTCACGACCAGGCCGGGCGCCAGCGCGGTCCAGGCCGAGTGCTGGTCCAGCGTGCCCTGCAGGAACGCGCCCGCCCCGATCAGCAGCAGCCCGGCGCCGACGGCGGCCCGCGGGGACAGCCGGGGAAGCAGCCGGGAGGCGGCGATCGAGACCACCAGGGAGGTGGCCGCCATCGGCGCCAGAGCCAGCCCCGCCAGCACCGGTCCGAGCCCGAGATCCCCCTGCAGCCAGAGCGAGGTGAAGGCCAGGCACGCGAACGCGGCCGGCATGAGCAGCCCTGCCCCCGCCATGATCCCGCTGAACGACCGGTCGGCGAACAACCTCAGATCCAGCATGGGACGCGCGCTCCGCGTCTCGACGACGAGGAAGGCCACGAGCGCCACGGCCGCCGCGCCCAGCGGTACCAGCGTCCGCGCCGCCGTCCAGCCGTACTGCCCGGCCTCGATGAGCCCGTACGTGAGCGCGCCCGCCGCGACCGTGAACGTCACCATGCCCGCCCAGTCGGGCCGGCCCGCGCCGGGCAGGCGCGACTCCTTGACGGCACGCAGGGTGAGCCAGGCGGCGGCCAGGCTGATGGGCAGGTTCACCAGGAAGATGGCCCGCCAGTTCAGGTGTTCGGTGAGCAGGCCGCCGAGCACGGGAGCGACGGCCGCGGCGGCCCCGTTGACGCCGCCCCACACGCCGAACGCGATGCCCCGCTGCCGGCCGTGGTAGGTGGAGCTGATGAGGGCGAGGGTGGTGGCCATCATGGCCGCGCCGCCCGCGCCCTGCACCACACGGGCGGCCAACAGCACGCCGCCGCTGGGCGCCAGCCCGCAGGCGAGCGAGGCCAGCGCGAACACGGCCAGCGCCACCAGATAGACCCTGCGCCGCCCGGCGTGGTCGGCGAGGGATCCGGCGGCGAGCAGCAGCGCCGCCAGTGCCAGCACGTAGCCGTCCAGCAGCCACTGCGTGCCGGCGAACGACAGATGGAGGTCGGCGGTGATCTGGGGGAGGGCGACCATGACGATGGTCACGTCGACGAGCAGCATGAAAGCGCCCAGGCAGGCGGCTGCCAAGGGCTGCCAGCCGGTGGCCGCCGTCTCGGGTGCGCGGGTTTCGGTCATGGCGACCACGGTCGGCCCAGGCTGTGGGTATTCGCCAGCAGAGTCACCACTTCTGGTGGATTCCCGTGCGAGATAGCCTGTGATGATGAAAAACATCGAGCTGGACGGGGTGGATCGGGGGCTGTTGCATGCCCTGCAGGTGGACGGGCGGGCCTCGTTCAGCCGCATCGGCGAGGTGCTCGGCGTGTCCGACCAGCGGGTGGCTCGCCGCTACCGGCGGCTGCGCTCCAGCGGCATGCTGCGCGTCGTCGGCGTCGTGGACGGGCGGCGGCTCGGCTACGAGTCGTGGTCGATCAGGCTGCGCTGCACCCCGGACGCCGCGCTCGCGATCGCCGAGGCGCTCGCGCGGCGCTCCGACACGTTCTGGGTGCACCTGCTCTCCGGAGGCACCGAGATCTCCTGCGGCGCGCTTCAGCGCACGGCCAGGGAACGCGAGTCGCTGCTGCTGAACAAGCTCGCGCGGACGCACCGCGTGCTGTCGGTGTCGGCGCACCGGACCCTGCACATGTTCGTCGGCGGGCGGATCGGCTGGGCCGCGCTGGCCGCGCTCTCGGCCGGCCAGGTGGCGCACCTGGCGGCCGGGCGGGTGTACAGCAGGCAGGGGACGGGCGAGCGGGTCGTGCTCGGCCCCGGAGACGAGGCCCTGCTGGAGGCGCTGTCACGGGACGGCAGAGCCGGGTACGCCGATCTGGCGGCGGTGACGGGCTGGTCCGAGTCGACGGTCAAGCGCCGCATGGAGCACCTCTGCTCGGCCGGGGCGCTGTTCTTCGACATGGACGTTCTGCCCACGCTGCTGGACTACCAGGTGGAGGCGCAGCTGTGGATGTCGGTGCCGCCGGCCGAGCTGGACGCGACAGGAAGGGCGCTGGCCGGGCATCCGGAGATCGCGTTCGCGGCCGCGACGACGGGCCCGGCCAACCTGGCGGCCAGCGTCGTGTGCCGCGACGACGAGGCGTTCTACCGCTACCTCACCGAGGGCCTGGGCGCGCTGCCCGCGATCAGGAACATCGAGACCGCGCCGATCATCAGGACCATCAAGCGCGCGGGGGCCGTGCTCCCCCTCTGACTGCTGGGCCCTCGCCTGCGCGAGGCCGGTCCTGACCATCCACCCGCCGACGGCCACATGATCGAAGCGTGCACCGGCCATCGAGGCGATCGTTCCTCCAGCTCGGCGGCGTGGCCGCGGCCGGGGCTCACGGCGTCGGCCCAGGCGGAGGCCGCGCACACGCCGGACGACTCGTTCCTGCGATTACGCCGCCGCCGGCGGGAGGTGACCGCGGGGTCAGTTGGCGGGTGTAGCGGTGGCGGCGGATGCGTCAGCCCCGAGCAGTGCTAGGCGGACCTGTCTTCGTCGGGGACCAGCACTTGAGCGAGGTAGTCCAAGGCGGCCTGGGACGTGCGGCTGTCTCCACCGACCTCGGGTACGACATCCGGCGCGGCCCTGCGTAGCTCTAGCCAGCCGACGAATGCGGCATAGGCGACCACCGCTTGGCGGCGGGCCACGGCGGGAGCCAGGCCGAGCTCCCGGTAGGCCTCGGTGAGCCAGCCGACCCGGCGGTCAGTCACCCGGCGCAGTACCGGCGCGACGATCGGGTGGTCGGCGTGGGCTGCAAGCGCCGGCTCGAGACCCGTGAGCTCGTCAACGGCAAGCGCGTGGGTGAGCAGGGCCCGGAGTTGTTCGGCAGGGGTGACGATGGCCTTGAGCTGCTCGAGGACCTCAGTAGTGGACAGGCGCTCCCACTCCTCAAGCGCGGCGGCGAGCAGCGCGTCGCGGTCCTTGAAGTGCCAGTAGAAACTGCCGCGTGTGATCTTCATCCGCCGGGCGATCGCATCGACGCGCACGGCCGAGACGCCGCCTTCTGCGAGGGCCTCCAGTGCTGCATGTGTCCAGTCGTCGCGTGAGACCTGAGCCCTTGACATGTCCATACACTACTGTACGGTCGAACATACAGCACTGTATGGAGCCCCCGCGGTTCCTCGGCGATCGCACTCCCTCACCGATCCGGGCCAGACCGCCGACTCGGTCGCGGCCCGCCGATGCACGACTTCAAACCCCGGGAATCGTCCTCACAGGCAAGGAGATCCTCATGCTCGCCGCCTACATCGCCGTCACCCTCCTGGCCGCGGCCGCCAACGGCTCCGCTGCCATTGCGAACCTCATCGGCCACGAGTACGCCACGACCCAGGCAGACAAGATGCGCGTGCCACGGTCGTGGAATCGCCCGTTGGGCACGCTCCTGGGGGCGGGCGCGCTGGGCCTGCTGGCCGGGTTCGTCGTGCCGGCGCTCGGCATGCTCGCCGCCGCCGGCCTCGTGCTGTACTTCCTCAGCGCATTCGGTGCGCACCTGCGGGCACGCAACTACCAGTTCGGCCCCTGGGCCGTGATGTTCTCCCTCGCGGTGGCCGCACTGGCCGTGAACCTGGCCTACCACCACCCCTGGTGAAGGCTGACGCTTCTGGCTCGTGGCGGTCCGCCCTGCGCGATGTGGGCCGGTGCACAGATAATCGAAGCGTGCATCGGCCATCCAGGCGATCGTTCCTCCAGTTCGGCGGCGTGGCCGCGGCCGGGGTGCTCGGGGCGCTGGCCCAGGCGGAGGCCGCGCACACGCCGGACGACTCGTTCCTGCGATTACGCCGCCGCTGGCGGGAGGTGACCGCGGGGTCCGGGACCTACGACCCGGCGGCGGAGCCGTACCGGAGCCGGCTGGCGGAGCTGGGGCGAGTGGCCGCCCGGTATCGCGACACGATGGCGCCGGCCCGCACGTGGCTCTGGCCGGACCAGGTCTTCCCGTCGTTCATGGCGACGCCGCGGCGGCTGCGGGCCATGGCGCAGGCGTACGTGCTGGAGGGGACCGGCCTGACCGGCGATCCGGGCCTGGGCGCGGCCGTCGCCGCCGGGATCGACCACTACCGTGAGCACGTTTACGCGGCGGGCGCCGACCCGGCGGGCAACTGGTGGCACTGGCAGATCGGGGTGCCGAAGGCGCTGCTCGACACGGCCGTGCTGATCGGCCCGCAACTGGACGAGCGGCGGAGCCTCGCTCTGCGGGACGCGGTCGACCACTTCGTCCCCGAGCGCCGCCTCGGCGACTACAGCGGCACCAGCACCGCCGCCAACCGCGTGGACCTGTGCCTGGTGGTGCTGCTACGAGCCATGCTCAGGTCCGACCCGGGCAAGGCGGCGCTGGCCGTCTCGGCGCTGTCGCCGGTGTTCCGGTATGTCCGCGAGGGCGATGGGTTCTACCGGGACGGGTCGTTCATCCAGCACACGTACGTCCCCTACCAGGGCGCCTACGGCGTGACGCTGCTGTCGGGGCTGGCCACGCTGTTCGCGGTGCTGCGCGGCTCGCCGTGGGAGATCGCTCATCAGCTCGTGTTCGACATGGTGGAGCGGTCGTTCGCGCCGTTCGTCCGCGACGGGGCCTGCATGGACCTGGTACGCGGGCGAGGCGTCGGCCGGCGGCCCTTCGGCGACCACGAGAAGGGGCACGAGATCGCCGCCGCGATCCTGCTGCTCGGGGAGGCCGCCCCTGCCGCCGCGCGGGCCCGCTGGCACGCCATGGTCAAGGGCTGGGCGGCGCGGAACACGTACCGGCCGATGTTGGAGCACGCCGAGCCCGCCTTCCACGCCCGCCTGGCGGCGATCATGGATGACGACGCCGTCCCGGCCGCGCCCGAGCCGGCCGGGCACCGGCTGCTGCCGATGAGCGCCAGGGCCGTGCACCGGCGGCCGGGCTGGTGCGCGGCGCTCAGCATGGCCTCGCACCGGATCGGCCACTACGAGCACGGCAACGGCGAGAACCCGCGGGGCTGGCACACCGGCTCGGGGATGCTCTACTGGTGGGCCGGCGGCCACGGCGACCAGTACTCCGATTCGTTCTGGCCGACCGTGGATCCTTACCGCCTGCCCGGCACGACCGTCTCCACCCGGCGCCTGCCCGACGGCGCGGGTGAGGGGTGGGGCGACACGCGCACCCGCCGGCGGTGGGTGGGCGGCGCCACGGACGGCACGTATGCGGCCGTCGGCCAGCACCTGAGCGGCCTCGAGAGCACGCTGGAGGCGTTCAAGTCGTGGTTCTTCCTCGACGACGCGGTCGTCTGCCTGGGAGCGGGCATCACCGGCGAGGACGGGGCACGCGTCGAGACGATCGTGGACAACCGCAGGACCGATGCCCCGCTCACCGTCGAGGCGGGCTGGGCCCACCTCGACGGCCACGGCGGCTACGTGGTGCAGGGGTCGTTGGGTACGCTGCGCGAGCGCCGTACCGGCGGCGGCGTGGCCCGTGACTACGTGACGCTCTGGCTGGACCACGGCGTCGATCCTCGCTCGGCCGGCTACGTCTACCTGCTGCTGCCGGGCGCGAGCCGGGCGGAGACACGCGCCAGGGCCGCCGACCCCGGCTGGGTGCGCGTGCTGGCCAACTCCGCCCGCCTGCAAGCCGTCCGCGTGCCCGCGCTGGGCATCACGGCGGCCTGCTTCTGGAACGCCGGAGCCGTCGGCGGGCTGAGCGCCTCCGCCCCGTGCGCGGTCCTCGTCCGCGAGATCCCCGGCGGCACGGCCACGCTCACCGTGTCGGATCCCCGGTGCGACCTGGACGAGCTGACCGTGACCTGGGCCAGGCCGGTGGCCGAGGTGCTCGGCGGCGACGCCCTCGTGACCGGCTCCACGTTCACGTTCCGCGGGCTGGCCGATCAGGAGGGCGCCTCGAAGACGGTCGCCGTGCGGCTCGGCTGAGGGTCAGCTCTTCGGCTTCTCGCCGAGTGGGTCGCTCCAGCCCATGTCCTCAAGCGCCACCCGCAGCAGCGGCCGTCCCTTCCCCAGGACCTCGTACTGGAGCAGCTCGGCCGTCTCGCCGTCGATGATCAGCCGGAACGTGTACGCGTCGGCCCTTGACGGCGGGCCCTGGAGCGCTTAGGTTCCCGGCGACCGGAGAAACATATCGTTACGTCGCCGAAATTTTCGGAGACTCGGTCTTCCGCGAATCGGAGGTCACCGGTGAAGCCACTGATCATCGCCCTGGCGCTCGTCCTCGCCGCCCCGCTCCCCGCCCACGCCCACCCCTGGAAGCCGAGTGACCTACGCGACCTGGCGCGACAGCACGGCATCAGGATCGGCAGCGCCGTCGACATCGCCGCACTGCGCGGCGAGGCCGACTACCGCAAGGTGCTGGACAGAGAGTTCTCCCACGTCACCGCGGAGAACGCGATGAAGTGGGAGTCCATCGAGCCCGACCGGGGCGCCTACACGTGGGCCGACGCCGACGCGCTGGTCGAGCACGCCCGCCGCAACGACCAGCGGGTGCGCGGCCACACCCTGGTCTGGCACAACCAGCTCCCCGCGTGGCTGACCAGCGGCGTGGAGGACGGCACGATCGACGCCGCCGAGCTCAGGAAGATCCTGCGCGACCACATCACCACCGAGGTACGCCGCTACAAGGGCAAGATCAGGGCCTGGGACGTGGTCAACGAGGTGGTGAACGACGATGGCACGATGCGGCAGAGCATCTGGCTCACCCACCTCGGCCCCGGCTACATCGCCGACGCCTTCCGCTGGGCCCACCGCGCGGACCCGCACGCCAAGCTCTACATCAACGACTACAACCTGGAGTGGAACGCCGCCAAGATCGAGACCACGCTGTCGATCGTCAAGGACCTCCAGGCACAGGGCGTGCCGATCCACGGCGCCGGCTTCCAAGGCCACCTCGGCATCCAGTACGACTACCCGGGCGACTGGGCGAACGTCATGCGCCGCTTCGCCGACCTGGGCCTGGAGATCGCGGTCACCGAACTGGACGTGCGCATGGAGCTGCCGGTGACGCCGGAGAAGCTCGCCACCCAGGCCGACTACTACCGCCGGGCGCTGACCGACTGCCTCAGCGTCAAGGTCTGTCGCGAGTTCACCGTCTGGGGTTTCACCGACCGGCACTCGTGGGTGCCCGGCTGGTTCCCCGGCCAGGGCGCGGCCTGCCTGTTCGACGAGAACCTGGCGCCGAAGCCCGCCTACCAGGCGCTGCTGGGGGTGACGAAGGCGTAGGCCCGTCCGCGGGAACGCGTATGGGTCTCGGATAAATTTCTTCGCCGCCGTGTCGATCCGGCCGAGGGGCGTTCGACGCGTTGATGTCAGGACAGGAACACGGTCCCCGAAGGGATGGCGTCATGCAGAAGATCACAACGTACCTGTGGTTCGACAACCAGGCCGAGGAGGCGGCGCAGTTCTACACCTCGCTCTTCGACGACTCGCGCATCGTGGACGTCCAGCGCTTCGGCGAGGGCGGGCCCGTCCCGGCCGGGACGGCGATGATGGTCGCGTTCGAGCTGGCCGGCCAGCGGTTCCTCGCGCTGAACGGCGGCCCGCAGTTCAAGTTCAACGAGGCGATCTCGCTGTTCGTCGACTGTTCCTCGCAGGAGGAGGTCGACGAGCTGTGGGCCAAGCTGACGGACGGCGGGGAGGAGTCGCAGTGTGGCTGGCTGAAGGACAGGTGGGGCCTGTCGTGGCAGATCATCCCGAGCCGGCTGCCGGAGCTGTTGAGCGACCCCGACCCGGGCCGGGCGCAGCGCGCCATGCAGGCGATGATGGGCATGCAGAAGATCGACGTCCAGGCCCTGGAGGAGGCCGCCAAGGGCTGAACGGCACCGTCCGTGGCCGGTGAGCGTGCGTCCCGCTCACCGGCCACGCGGCCTGCGCCCATCGGGTGATCAGCTCCGGTCGGCCAGCCCGTACGGCAGATCGGGCCGCTGCGAGGCGATGTGCAGCAGCCGGTTGTACTTGATCACCCGTTCGCCGCGCGCGGGCGCGCCGGACTTGATCTGCCCGCAGCCGCTGGCCACCGAGAGCTCGGCGATGAAGTCGTCGACGGTCTCGCCGGAGCGGTGGGAGACCATCAGCGCGTACCCGTGCTTGCGGCACAGCTCCATCGCCTGCAGAGTCTCGGTGACGGTGCCGACCTGGTTGACCTTGATGAGCGCCGCGTTGCCGATCTGGCCGGCGATGCCCTGCTTGATGATGGCGGGATTGGTGACGAACACATCGTCGCCGACGAGCTGCAGCCGCTCGCCGAGCCGGTCGGTCAGCTGCCGCCAGCCGTCGGTGTCGTCCTCGCCGAGACCGTCCTCGATGCTCCAGATCGGGTAGTCGCCGGCGAGATCCGCGTACAGCTCGATCATTTCCAGGCTGGACAGGCGCTCGCCGGCCACGTGGTAGGTGCCGTCGCTCCGGCGGAAGCGGGACGCGGCCGGGTCCAGCGCGATGGCCACCTGATCGCGGGCGGGGACGTACCCGGCGTCGTCGATGGCGGTCACCAGCGCGGCCAGCACCTCGCGCGGGTGTGTGAAGTCGGGCGCGAACCCGCCCTCGTCTCCCTGCCCGGTCGGCCGCCCGGCCGCGGCCAGGTTGCGGCACATCACGGCGTAGATCTCGGCTCCGGCCCGTACGGCCTCGGCCATGGACGGCGCCCCGATCGGGGCGATCATGAAATCCTGGAAGTCGAGGCGGTTGGAGGCGTGCAGGCCGCCGCTGATGAGGTTGAAGTGCGGCACCGGCAGCCGGGGCCGCACGGTGTTCGGGGTGAGGAACTCCCAGAGCTGCTGCCCGTGGGCGGCGGCCACGGCACGGGCGGTGGCCATCGACACCCCCACGATGGCGTTGCCGCCGAGCCTGGACTTGTCGGGGGTGCCGTCGAGCTCGATCAACGCATGGTCGACGTCGGCCAGCGAGTGCCACGGCCGGCCTTTGAGCAGATGGAAGATCGAGCCGGTGATGCGGGCCGCCGCCCTGGTCACGCCCGCTCCGCCGTACCGGCTCGTATCGCCGTCGCGCAGCTCGGCCGCCTCCTTCGCGCCGGTGGAGGCGCCGGAGGGCACTCCGGCCCAGCCGGTCGCGCCACCGGCCAGGGTGAGGGTGACCGACAGGGTGGGGCGGCCGCGCGAGTCCAGGATCTGCATGGCACGCAGGTCGATGATGTGGAACGCGCACACGGCTCCTCCAGGTGGGGGTGCGACACGGTCCCTTCGAAGGTGTCATGGTCGTCCGCCCGTACAAAGGGGCAGATCGACCTCACCGGCGAACGTCATGCGCGCAAGAGCCGCCCGATCGACAGTGCGTAGCGGCAGGGTGACCGGCTGCTCCATGACCCGCCGGGCCGGACCCGCCTGTCCGCACCCATGGCTCGCGGGCGTGGTGGGTGGCCACGATTTTCCCCTGGTGCCGGAGGTCAGGTTCAGAATGACGAGGCCTGGCATACGTTAATTCGCGGTTATTGAGGTTTCGAGTGCGTTTCGTCCCCTAGACCGCGCGTTTGCCCGTCCGTAGGGTTCTAGCCACGACGGGAAGGTCACCTACCGTACATCCGTCGTAACCCCCGATCAAGCAATGGCGCTGGAGCGGCCCCCCAGCGTGCGTGTGGCGGGGCCGCGCGGCGCATGGCATAGGGAGCACTGTGCGAAGGTTCGTCACCTCTCTGTTCGGCCAGGTCCTCATCGCAGCCGCCATCGGCGCCGTGGTGGGCCTGCTCTTCCCGGCCTTCGCCACCGAGCTCAAACCGCTCAGCGACGGCTTCATCACACTGATCAAGATGGTCATCACACCGCTGGTGTTCTGCGTGGTGGTCGCGGGCATCGCGGGAGCGGGCGAGCTCAAGCGGGTCGGCCGGGTGGGTCTCAAGACCATCGTCTACTTCGAGGTCGTCACCACCGTCGCGCTGGTGCTCGGCCTGGTGCTGGCCCTGGTCTTCCAGCCGGGCGCGGGCATGAACGTCGACCCGGCCTCCCTCGACGCCGCCAAGCTGGCGACCCAGCAGGAGAACGCCGCCAAGCTCGCCGAAGGGGGACCGGTCGGCTTCATCCTCGGGCTCATCCCCACGTCGGTGGTCGGCGCCTTCGCCGAGGGCAACGTGCTCCAGGTGCTGCTGTTCGCGGTGCTGTTCGGCTGCGGGCTGCTGCTCGTCGGGGAGAAGGCCCGCCCGGTCGGGCAGTTCATCGAGACGGTCACCGAGGTGCTGTTCAAGGTCGTCTCGCTGATCGTCAGGCTCGCCCCGCTGGGCGTGCTCGGCGCGGTGGCGGTCACCGCGGGCAACTCGGGCGGGGACGCCCTGGTCCGGCTGGGCTGGCTCGTCCTGCTGTTCTACGTCGCGGTCACGATCTTCGTCGTGGTGATCCTCGGTTTCGTGACCAAGCTGGCCGGGTTCAACATCTTCAAGCTGATCGGCTACCTCCGCGAGGAGGTCCTGATCGTGCTGGGCACGGCCTCGTCCGACAGCGTGCTCCCGCAGGTCATGCGGAAGCTCGAGCACATGGGCATCAAGAAGTCCACGGTGGGCCTGGTCATCCCGACCGGTTACT
This sequence comes from Nonomuraea basaltis, assembly GCF_005893125.1. Taxonomy (GTDB): domain Bacteria; phylum Actinomycetota; class Actinomycetes; order Streptosporangiales; family Streptosporangiaceae; genus Nonomuraea; species Nonomuraea basaltis. The sequence goes on from NZ_VCJS01000003.1 coordinate 145,669, forward strand.
CCTTCAACCTGGACGCCTTCTCGATCTACCTGACCCTCGCCGCCGTCTTCATCGGTCAGGCCACCGGCGTGCCGCTGTCCATCGGAGATTTGCTGATCGTGCTGCTCGTCGCGCTGATCACCTCCAAGGGCGCGCACGGCATCCCCGGTTCGGCCATCGTGGTCCTCGCCGCCACGCTCAGCTCGATCCCGGCGATCCCGGTCGCGGGCCTGGTCCTGGTGCTGTCCGTGGACTGGTTCATGGGCATGGCCCGGGCGGCCGGCAACCTGGTCGGCAACTCGGTGGCCACCGTGGTCATCGCCGCGTGGGAGGGCGACATCGACAAGGAGCGCGCCACGAAAGTCCTGGACGGCAAGGAGGTCGCGGCGACCGCCGCGGAGGAGGAGCCGGCGACCGTACCTGCGTAGGAGTCGGCGACGAGGCGCGGGGAAGGCGTCGACCACGCGGCGGACCTTGTCCGTGGCGTGGTCGACGCCAAGGCGCGGCGCGATGCCGGCGGCGCTATACGACGGAACCGAGAGAGGGCTTGCCCACCCGCTCGTAGGTGACGTACACGACGCCGGCGTCGGTGGTGACCGACCCGGTGAGCTTCAGCCCGGCCGGAGCGGTTCCCTCGGCGAAGAGCCGCTTCCCCTGGCCGAGGACGGCGGGGAAGACCAGCAGACGGTACTCGTCGACCAGCTCGGCCTGCTGCAGCGTACGAAGCAGGTCGCTGCTGCCCTGCACGAGGATCTCGCCCTCGGTGCGCTGCTTGAGCTCGGCGACCGTCTGAGCGGCCTCGCCCACCAGGACCTGGGTGTTGCGCCACTTGGCGTCCATCGGCTTCCTCGTGGCGACGTACTTCGGCATGCTGTTGATCTTGGCGCCGCCCTCCTCGTCGGGCACGTCGGGCCAGTACGAGGCGAGGATGTCATAGGACTTGCGGCCCAGGAGCATGCCGTCGGCGCGGTCGAGCACGTCGCCCATGATGCGGCTGAACCCCTCGTCCACGTGCGGGGCCAACCATCCGCCGAACGGGAAACCGTTCGAGTCGTCCTCGCTGGGCCCGCCGGGGGCCTGCATGACACCGTCCAGCGACACGAAGGTCGAAACCACCAGCCTGCTCGCCATCTGCGACTCCTTCTCTCGCGGTGCGGGCCGTCCGGCCCGCCGTTTCCATGTGCCTTCAGCTTGGCGGAACCCGTTTAAGGATTCCTTACGGCATTCCTACGGCACGGGACGGCGGCCGGCTCGTCTGCGACAACCGTCAAGGGCGGGGGACCGCGATGCCGCCGTATCGGTCCCAGCCTTTGGAGATGCGGTCGTGGTACTTGGCGGCCTCGGCCGCGTCACGGACCCAGTCCCACTCGCCACTCGCCGCCGGCACCGGATAAGTCCGGATCTGTTCGGCGATGCGCTGGGCGTCGTCGAGTCCGTCCCAGATGAGCTGCTTCATCCTGCGCGTCCGCTGCCCTTCGTCCCGCACATAGATCCGGTACCCGAAGTACGCCGCCGCGACAGCCCGGTGCAGCCTGGCGGTCAGCACCGTCCGCTCGAAGTACGCCTTGAGCTGCTGGAAGTGTTCAGGCGACAGGTCCGGCCGGGCCCTGGCGATGTCATGCAGCGCGCTCTCCGCCACCCGCACGCCATGGTCCTTCTCCGTGAGCACATAGTGCAGGTACCTGGGCGTCATCTGGTCGCCCAGAGTCACCCACCCCCTGTCCAGCACGTACTGCGCCTCCCTGGCCAGCGTGGGATCGGTCTTACAGGCGGCCGGTGACAGGTGGTTGACCACGTCGATCCAGAAGTGGAACCGTTTGTTCACGCCGTGCCGGACATACGTGACGGGCGGCTCGATCCACTTGCCTGACACGCTGCGGTGATAGCTCGAACAGTACGGCTCGTAGTCGAGCCGGGAGTGGTTCGCGGTGTTCGTGCCCAGGCTGTAGAGCACCGACGTGACGATCTCGTACGACTTCGACAGCGCCGCGGCGACGTCACGCGCGGCCCGGCTTCCGTACGTCTTGGCCGCGAACTCCCGGTAAATCGTCTCCACGCTCACCCCGCCTGCTTGCCGGGCTCGCGTACCTCGCGCAGGTCGTGCACGATCTCGTGGCTCAGCTGCAGGTGGTTGATCTTGTACGGCTTGGCGGCGGCGATGACGGCGTCGGCCCCGGCGTCGCTGGCGGACAGGATCGTCCATCCGCGCACCTGGTCGGCCTCGGCCCGCGCGGGCAGCGCCACTCCGGCCGTCGCCAGCAGGATCAGGGCGGCGATGAGGTGCCTCATTGCTCCACCCCGTTCACGAAGACCTTCCGCATGACCAGGTCGTCGGTGAACGCGATCTTGTTCGGGCCGGCGACGTTCGTGAACACGCACTTCTCCAGGCGCACCCCGACCAGGCGGTCGGTCTCCAGGCCGACGAGGTTGAGCACGGCGTCGGCGCCGTCGAGCCTGGTCCGCTCCATCCGGATGTCCCGTACCGACACCGGCTCCGTGCCCTGCTCGTTACTGGCGTAGGCCATGTTGACGAACATCACTTCGCGGTCCACGTTCTGGCCGGTGAAGCCGCGCACGTAGACGCCCTCGATGAACGCGCCGCGCTTCTTGCTGGCCTTGATGTAGACGGGATACTTCACCGGGTAGTTGCCGGGGAAGTCCGGTGAGTTGATCACGCACCGCTCGGCGAAGACGTTACGGACGCCGCCCGACATCTCGCTGCCGACCGTGATGCCGCCCCAGCGGCCGGAGAAGGAGCAGTCCTGGACGACGATGTTCTCACTGGGCACGCCCACCCTGCGGCCGTCGGCGTCACGTCCCGACTTGACCGCTACGCAGTCGTCGTTGGTGTTGAACCGGCACCCGTGGATGTGCACGTATGAGGACGCCTCGGGGTCGCAGCCGTCGGTGTTGTAGAGCGTGCTGACGACGGTGATGCCGCGCACGGTGACATTCGTGGACAGGACCGGGTTCACGGTCCACATGGGAGGCTCGAGGATGGTGACGTCGCTGACCAGGATGTTCTGACATTTCACGAACTGGATCATGGCGGGGCGAAGGTAGTGGCCCGCCCCGAAGACGCGCTGCTCGACCGGTACGCCGTCGTCGCCCATCTTGCGCAGCGCCCGCTGGTCGCCGCCCTGAGGCCCGCCGCTCGCGTACCAGCTTTCCCATGGGCCCTGCCTGGCCTGGCCGTCGAGCGTGCCCTTGCCTGTGACCGCGATGTTCCGCTGGCCGTGGGCGTAGATGAAAGGGCTGTAGTTGTAGCACTCTGTGCCCTCCCACCGGGTGAAGACGACCGGCAGGTACGCGTTCGGGTCGGTGCTGAAGGCGATCACGCCGCCCTCGGACACGTGCAGCTCGACCTCACTGAGCAGGTGGACGGCGCCGGTGAGGAAGCGGCCCGGCGGGACCACCACCCGCCCGCCGCCGTTGCGATGGCACTCGGCGATCGCCGCCTTGAACGCGGCCGTGCAGTCGGTCGTGCCGTCACCTACGGCGCCGAAGGCGGTGACATCCCATCTTCGGTGCGGAAAACGAGGAGGTCGGATCTTGTCCAGGATGTACGGCACCTTGTGCCACGGATCGGGTGATTGGGCTTCGGCCTGCGCCGACGCCGTTCCGGGAGCGAGCGTGGCGGCGGCGAGAACTCCGCCTGCCTTCAGTAGAGACCGTCGAGATGGCATGGCCACCACCGGGGGGTGTGGAGACATCGGATCTCTGGAGCGTAGATGCTCCCGGAACGGAATTCAAATCTTGACGAAGTTAATTGTGAAGAGGATTCCTGGCGCGCACCGCGTGCGTGCGGAGCTAGACGATCGGGCGGGGGAGCCGGATCGTCAAGATGCGGCTGGTGACCCCGGTGTCCACCAGGCGGCCGTCCGCGTCGAAGGAGCCGACGCCGAAGTCGTTGTCATTGGCGATGGCGATGGTCGTGGGGTCGAGCAGCGCGACGCCCTCGATCTTGCCGGGCAGCCCGTCGATCGCCGCCAGGTCCACGGTCAGCGACTTGGCGGCCACGGTGACGTCCGCGGGAAGGGCCGCCTCCAGCGACGGCGTGGTCGCCGGGTCGTCGTGGGCGCCGCCGAGCAGGTTGGTCGCCTTGCGGAGATCGACGGTGTAGAGGCGGGCCAGGGCGTCGGTGCGTTCCTGGAGCAGCAGGCGGCCGGGCTTCAGCACGGTGAGCGCGGAGATCTTCATGTCGCCCTGCTCCGCGGCCGGGTCGAAGGTGGCGACATCCTGCATCTTGTAGGCCCACTCGCCGGTGGGCTGCCCGGTCCGCAGGTCCACCCGCAGGATGCGAGCGACTCTGGAGGCCTTGCCGGTCTTCTTGTCGGGGTTGGCCAGCGGGCTCTGCACCGCCAGATACAGGGCGCGCTCGGTGGGCGAGATGCCGAGCGCCTCGATGCCGCGGTTCTGCTGGCGAGTGGCGAAGATGGCGGGCAGCGTCTCGTGCACGGGGTAGCCGGCGCCGGTCAGGCCGAGGCCCTTGGGCACGTACCGGGCCAGCACGCGCCCGTTGCCGGCGACGTGCACGAGCGAGGGCGAGTACTCGTCCACCAGCCAGAAGCCGCCGCGCCCGTCCGTGACGAGGTCTTCGGTGTCCAGCCCGTTCGGGTCGTAGGAGAGCTGGGTCAGGGCGTCCCAGCCATAGGGCGCCTCGTCGTGACCGGCCTGGTTGGACAGTCCGCTGATCGGCGTGCCGTCGGCCTTCCTCAGCGGAATGCTCTGCACGATGCGCGCCGCGCCGTGCCGTACGGCCACGCGCACGATCGCGGGCGCGAACTCGGGCACCGGGAAAGTGCGCCGCTTCTCTCCGTTGATCTTAGGCTCGCCGTTCGGGCCGCGGTCGGTCACCATCCAGTACTCGCCGCGCCGCCCGGCGGGAAACAGGCCGCTGCCGACGCCGCCCAGCTTGACCCCTCTGGACTCTTTCACGATGCCGGCCTGGAATGCGGCCAGGTCCGGCGCGGGCAGCGTCACGTCGGACAGAACACGCGGCTGCCGCCCGGACGAGGCGGTCGCGGGCCCTGCGACCGCGGTGGCAAGCGTCGCGCCGATGGCCAGCGCGACGACGAGGTGACGAGACATGACGCATCCCTTAGCTACAAAGTTGCAGATAAGGGTGGAAACTACCGAAGATCGATGTCCGGCCGCTGAAGCCCACATGAACGCGGAAAGACACCGGCTCGCCACCATGTGAACCATCGGGCCGCCGTCGCCCGCCTCCGCGCGTTGATCGTGCCCGGAGCCGCCGGGACAGCCAGGCTGCGCCTCATGATCGAGGCCGTTCTACTTCTGGGGCGCCTCCGCGATGGATGCTCACCCCGGCGGAGTCCCCGTGCCCGTACGGGCCGGCGGTGGAGAGGGAGAGGCGGTCCCCGGCCTCGCGGAGCTGGAGCAGGGCAGGGCGGTCGACGGCGATGTCCGGGCCGCCGGGCACGCGGAGCACGCCGGGCTCATGGAAGACGGCGTGGACGACGCCGAGCCCGCCGTGGCGTACCGCCTGGAGCCGCGGGGTGTTGGCGAGCACACTGATCGCCTCCGGGGCGCCGGCCTCACCGGGGACCACGATGTAGGCGTAGGACGCGTCGCCGGGTCGCACGCCGTGGTCGATCCACAGCTCGAGGACCCGGGCGGAGAGCGGGGCGTCGGACTGCGAGCGGTTGATATCCGCCCATCTGCCCCGGCGCAGGCCCGTGCGGATGGTCACCGTGGCGGGCTCGGGGAAGACGTACGTGACGCCGTCGTGGTGGAGCCGGCGCGCCCCCTGGCAGACGGTGGTGCCTGGTCCGTGCACGGTGGTGCCTGGTCCGTGCACGGTGGTGCCTGGTCCGTGCACGGTGGTGCCTGGTCCGTGGATGGTGGAGCCGCAGACGACCTGGCCGGTCAGCGCGGTCTGGTCGATCGTGGTGTGCACGGGCGCGTCCGGGTCGCCGGAACTGATGCCGGCACCCAGGGCGACGTACTCGTCGGCGAAGAAGAACCAGGCTTTGCGCGCCTCGAGCCCGTCCCGTCGCAGGTGCATGGCGGCCAGGCCGTACTCGCCGTCGGACAGGCCGCCCGCGAAGCGGGATCCTCCGGTGTCCTGGCCGAAGGCGGGCACATGCAACGGGCCGGTCCGGTAGACGGTCGTGGTGCCGGCCAGGTGCCGCCAGTCCCACACCGGCCACAGCTCCGGATACTCGCGGTCGGTCCGCCACAGGGGGACGAAGCCGTCGCAGAGGTGCAGGCTCTTCAGGCCCTCCCCATTGGCCGTCTCGGACGGCACGGTGCGGGTGGAGGACAGCTTCACGGCGGCCGACCAGCCGGGACGGTGCACGGCGAGGTAGTCGGAGCGCCAGAAGTAACGCGCGCCGACGACCAGGGGCTTTCCCGAGTCCAGCCGGTCGGCGAAGTCGGCGAGCTCCTGCCGGCGGGGAGCGTCGGCCAGGGCGCGGGCGGCCGCGGCCAGCTCGCGCGCCTGTGCGGAATTGCCTCGCCTGGAGCTCTCGCGTCCCATGCAGGCGATGTCGTACCGCCCGCCGTGCACCATCCACCGCTGTCCGTCCAGCAGGTAGTCCGCGAGTACGGCGAGGGCCCGGCCGGAGAAGGCGAGCGGCGTCCCCGCGGCCAGGGCGGCCAGCGCGGCGGCGTCCCTGGCGAAGTGGTGGCCGTAGCCGCCGGAGTACAGCTGGGCGCCGTGCTGGTGGAAGCTGTGATCGGGCTGGATCCCCTCGCCTTCCCCGACGGCCAGCAGCTCTTCCACGCGGCCGAACGCGTCGGACACGACATGGAGGTCGTCGGTCAGCAGCCCGCGGCGGATGGCGACCTGCGCGGTCCACAGCAGGTTCTGGCCGGTCATCCGCTCCCAGGTGGCCCGGTTGTGCAACACCCGTGCCACGCGGGACCGCCGGTCTGCGGACAGGTGCCGCTCCAGCAGCAGGGCGGCGTCACCCAGCAGCCGCGGCGCGCCGAGCTGGTTGTACCACCAGTTGGGGCAGTGAAGGTCCAGCTCCAGCCAGCCGTCCAGGGCGCGTAACGCCTCGGCGGGGGAGTCGCGGGCGAGCACCGCCAGCCGGCGCAGGTGCTCGGCGGGCTGCCAGTCGGCCACGTCCTCGCCCGCGTAGTCGATGTCCGGCCAGGTGCCGTCGGGCCGCGGTACGTCGACGGGAGTGACCGGGCTTGCCAGGGCGGCCAGCAGCCGGTCCCGCACGATGCCGAGCGTGTTCATGCCGCCCGCCGTACCCGGAACGTGCGGATCTGGAACGGGGCGCAAGGTGAAGCCGGCCTGCTCGCCATCGTGGTCGACGGAGACCGTGCTGCCGGTCCTCCACGAGGCGAGGAGGGAGGACATGAACCGGCCGGCCCAGCTCCCTGGGAGACCGGCCGCCGGCTGCATCACCCACGTGGGATCAGGCGAGCCAGCTGTGCGGCGTTGACCTGCGCGTAGTCGCGATAGCAGTTGTTCATGAGAATGTGCGTCGTGCCGGCGTCCTCGGCCAGCCGCCTTAGCCTGGGCGCCCACTCCCGCAGCTCCTCTTCGCTGTAGAGATAGCCGAACCGCTCGTGGACGTCCTTGCTGGTCCATTTCGCCGAATGACCATGGAACCGCACCACGGCCAGGTCCGCAGTGGCGGCGAGCACCGGCGGAATGGAGTCGGGGTATCCCTGCGGCATGTCCACACTCACGTACGGCAACCCGTACGAGGTGAGGAAATCCAGGGTCTCGGCCTGGTTCTCCTGGCTCATCCAGGTGTGATTGCGGAACTCGACGCAGATCCGCAGCGGAGCGCAACGCGCCTGGCAATCCAGGATGTACTGCTTGTTGCGCTTGCCGATCGGAAACCACCGCGGAAACTGGAAGAAGATCGCGCCCAGCCTGCCCGAGTCGTGCAGCGGCGCCAACGCCGCCAGGAACCGATCCCACACCTGTTCGGTCACCTGTGGGTCCACGTCGCGGAGGTAGAGGTTCTTCGTGGTATCCCCGAGTCGTTCCCGCAGGTCCTTGTACAGCGCCGCGGGCTTGGTCGGATGCTGGGTCAACAGCGAGAACGCCTTGATGTCGAAGGTGAATCCGGCGGGCGTGCGGTCGCGCCAGAGCGAGACCGTGCTCTCCGCGGGCGGCGAGTAATAGGACGAATCCACCTCCACCACGGGGAACCGGCTCGCGTAGTAAGCCAGCCTGTCCCGCGCGGACGTGACGTCGTCGGGATACCACCGTTCCTAGGGACTGAGCATGAGTTGCTCATGCTCAGCCGAACGCTCCGAACGGTGTTGAGCGTTCTGGTCGCCCGTGTGCTCGCCGCATCCGGGCGGCACGCATCGGGTGCGTGGTCCGGGAATGCGGGGACGGGGTCCCTCACCCCCAGGAGCATCCGGTC
>NZ_VCJS01000400.1 GCF_005893125.1 Nonomuraea basaltis
GTGACCTCGGGTGCACCTACTGCCGAGACCGGCCCGCGCGACCAAGCCTGGCCCGAGACCATGCCCCCGCTGAGCCCGCCTTGCGCCGGGCAGCCCGGCTGGCCAGCCGACGGGTCCTGCGACACCGACCGACAGGCCCGGCCGCTGGGTGGTGATCGGGCCTGTCAGGTCGGAGCCTTGTCGGGCTATCCTCCTGGGTCCATTCGGCTTCGAGATCGCGGACCTGGCCGAGGAGTTCGCCGATGCGGGTTCGCTGCTGAAGGATCTCAACGTGAGCTGCCTTCAGCAGCGTCTTCAGCGTTAAGGGCGCGTTCCCGCCAGGTCGCCTCCTGCTCGGCTTCGCGGCTGGCGTGTCTTGTGCTCGCCGTGCCCCGGTGTCGGCCATCGCCTCTGCCACGGCTGCTCTGGCCTGCGGGTTGGTGTAGAGGAAGGTGCGAGACACGCCGGTGTCGATCGCACCTTCCTCTACCGGCACCGCGACTTGCTGGAGAAGATCCACGCAGTGGAAGCCGCTCCGCCCGCCACCGGCGGAGGCGCCGGTCTGGCCGTCACTCGAGCCTCGCTGCAAGCCGACCTGCTGGCCGCCCATAAACGCGCGGTGCGGCTCGACGCCCGTGTGCAGCAACTCGAACGCCGACTTTCCGAGGCGCACGGCGAGAAAGTCTGGCGCGAGTCCGGGCTCGGCACGCCTGCCGATATCGACGCTCTCAACCAGAAGATCACCCACCTGGAGCAGCAGGTCATCGATCTGCGCCTCCAGCTTGAGGAACGCGACGAGGACCTCGCTGCCGCCCGCGCCGCCACGCGTGAACTGATGACCCGGCTCAACAGCCCGCCCCGTTGAGGAGGAGCCGCTGCGGAAGCAAGCCAGAACGGCAAGCATCACGGCACAGGCCATCGGACCTAGGCTGTAGATCATGAGTCGTCTGAACTTCGATTTCGAGTACGCCAACGGCATCACCCATGCCCGGCTGATCGCCGAGTTCGGGCAGGGCGTCATCGAACGCCACTGGACTGGCCTCTACGCGCTCGACTATCCCGACGACCCGCAACACAATCCCTTTTTCCGCTACGGCGTGAACAACAGCAACCAGGAAGAAGTTGCGGTCTATCTCGGCCTGGCCTGGGCGTTCACCGCCGGACGACATCGGTTCGTTGTCCCGACCTGGGCACGCGACGAGGCGACCCGTTACCTGGGGCGGCACGACTACGACTTCATCACCTGGGAATACGAGATCGATGCCGAGCAGCCGGACTGGCCGACCCGCGACCGTGGATTCGTTGCCTCTCGCAATATGTTGTCCATTCGACCGGCTCCCACCGACTGGCAACGTGCACATCGGCACGAGGCCGGCCTTTTCCCTGCCCGTGATCTGCGTGAACTGACGGCCTTGACCACCACAACACTGATGGACGTCGACGGCAACGTGAACCTTTTCGGCCTCGCCGGCCTTGACCGCAAGGACCGGCTGCTTGATTCACTGCGCGGACAGTTGCAACCCGAACTGGCGACCCTGCTCGCCCCAGGTGACGTCTTCGTCGACATCACCATCGGCTGCGACCTGGGAACCTACGACTCCGTCCTCGCGGTTGCCAGCGGCGACCACCGGCATACCTGGCAAGCGGTCATCGATGAATACCGACGTCGCGTCCACGCCTACGAGAACGCCATCGACTCTTTCCATACTTTCGACGACCTCTTCTCGGCCTTGGCCGCGCTACAGCTCCCGGTCAACGACACCGCCGAGTAGCACAAAGCGATCGCTGGCATCTTCGGGTGCTTGGCGATGCGGACCCCGCGGGCCCAGCGGGTTCGATGGCATCTGGGTCTTCACATGCCCCAGGAACGAGCGGCGGCGGTCCGCCCGAGACGGCAGCCGGGTACTGCTGAGGGCCCTGCCGAGGTCACCGTTGACCCCGAGGGAAGCTTGGTGCAGGTAGAAGCCCTTCAGACAGGCCGCTGCCGTCGACAGGGCGTCATGGCCGTAGGGACGTTTGCCGACCCGCCACGGCTCACCCAGTGGCATCGCGACCTCGGCGCCGACGATGCCCATGTACCGTTCGAGATCCCGCAACGTCACCACGTCAAGGCCCAGGCACTCGCGGTCCAGCCACCGCAGATGGTCGACCAGCAGATAGGCGTAGGTCCGCTGGGTGCCCGCCCCTTCATGTCGGCGCAGGAACCTGTCTGCCTCCGGATGCACCGTCCCCTCCGGCCACACGATCGTCCATGACCGGAGCACGTCCTTACGTGTCAGCTTCTGAACTCTGAGCTGACCGATCACAATCTGCCGAGCCACATGCCCTCCGTACCGATACCCGCGAACATGGCGGACGTTCCGAACCAAGTCGGTAAATGATCGCGGAACGTCTCGGAACGCAAGTCGGACGGACATCAAGAACAGACTGAAGAGCGGTCGGTAAAGTCCAGGAGCAACAGCTCTGTGCCGCAGGCCTCCATCGCATCGTCGCCGTGCGGCCGGGGTTCGGGACGTGCAGGAACTTGCCGATGGCCTGCGACAGCATGCCCGCGGTCGCGCCGGTGCCGACGCTGACATAGATCACCGGCACCCGGTCGCCGAGGAAGTCGCCGCGGAAGTCGGCAGGTGACACGTCCAGCTCGGGATGACGGCGGCGCCAGTCCAGCTCGCACTCCTTGCCGATCAGCTTTAACAGCGACGTTTTGCCGCAGTGACCGGGCCCGTTGATGATCGCGCTGTGGAAGGTGGCGTCCTAGCTGTATTGGCCCTGGGTCAACTTCGGCTTCAGCGCGGCCAGGACCTGTAGGACCTGTGGGTGCTTGATGAGTGCCGGGTTGTCTGGACGCGGCGAAGATGACAATGGGACCTGCTCCTGACCTGGGCACTGTCACTTCGATGGATGTCGAAATGCCAGTGCTCACGTCATCGAAGTTGGCAGTACGCAGCCGAAGATCAACTGCCATGAATGTGCGTCGGTGTGTGAAGGGCGAACGTCTCACGACACGGCGCATGATCAAGGAATGTCGCTCGCGCGGCGTTGTTTCGCGGGGATCCGCGATCACCTCGGATCCCCGCGAGACGCCCTCTGCCATGCGTGCGACCGCGTTCGCTTTCGCGTCCTGACGGTAACCGCCGCTGTAGGCACGCCTGTCCTTTACCACGGGAGGCTCGGAGAGGAGCAGCGCAATCGCACAGGGCGGCACATATGGTCGCCACTCCCAACTCGGGGCGAGCTCGGGAGCGAGTCCGTAGCCGGCGGGACGGTCGGCTCGGCCCTGTCTCCAGGGGCGGGCTGTGCCGCGGGTCCGGTTCACTCGGCGTGGTACACGACCTGCCCGGCGACGACCGTGAGCACGACCTTGGCCTCGGCCAGCGGCGCCTGGTCCGGTGTAGCGAAGCCGGGGGCGAACAGGTCGCGGTCCAGCAGCACGAGATCGGCGCGTCGGCCGACTGCCAGGTCACCCGCCTGCCCGTCGTGGTTGACGTAGGCCGAACCCGCCGTGAAGGCATCCACGGCGGCACCGAGCGGCAGCCGTTGCTCGGGCAGGAAAGGCGCGTCGCCACGGTTGCCGGGGTCGGTACGGGTGATCGCGACCTCCAGTTGCTTCAGCGGATCGGCGGTGGTGACCGCCCAATCGCTGCCCATGGCAAGGCGGGTGCCGCAGTTCAACAGGTCCGCGAAGGGGTATTGCCGCCGAGCCCGTTCGGGGCCGATGCCAGGCACCGTCAGGTCGTCCATCTGGGGCCCGCTCATGGCCCAGAACGCTTGGAGGTTGGCGACGACATCCAGCTCGGCGAAGCGCTTGATGTCGTCGGGGTGGATCAGTTGCAGGTGGGCGATGTGGTGGCGTCGGTCACCGGCGCCGTTGGCGGCGCGGGCGGCGGCCACGGCATCGAGCGCATTGCGGACCGCGCGGTCGCCGATGGCGTGCTGGTGTACCTGGAAGCCGTGACGGTCCAGCTCGACCAGAGCCGCGGCGAGCAGTTCCGGATTGATGTATGAAAGCCCGCGGTTTTCGCCGTGCCCGCCGCAGCCTTCGCAGTACGGCTCCAGGAGCGCGCCGGTGTGGTTCTCCAGCACTCCGTCCGTCATGATCTTCACCGTGGTCGGGTGGAAGCCCGAGCCCAGGTCCGCACGCGGTGACGTGACGGCGAGCCCACGCTCCCGCCGGGCCAGCAGGTCGGCGATCTGCTCCAGATTCCGGTGCCGGTCCCACCACAGCGCGCCGACCACCCGGGCGGTCAGGCGTCCGTCGGTGGAGAGGGACTCGTACGCCCGCTGGGTGGCCGGGGTGACCCAGGCGTCCTGCCAGCCGGTGATGCCGAGGGCGTGCAGGTGGCTCTGGGCCGTGAGGATCGCAGCCTCCCATTCCGCCTGGTCGGGGAGCGGGACGTGCGTGTCGTTGTAGGTGTAGGCGGCGCCCTCGTGCAGGGTGCCGGTGGGTTCGCCGGTGAGGGGGTCGCGCTCGATCCGGCCGTCGGCGGGGTCGGGGGTGTGGCGGTCGATCCCCGCGAGCTCCAGGGCGCGGGAGTTGACCCAGGCGCCATGCACATCCCTGTTGAAGAGGAAGACGGGACGGTCGGGGACTATCGCGTCCAGGTCCTCTCTGCGTGGGGTACCGCCGGGGAAGTACTCCATGGCCCAGCCACCACCGACGATCCACGGCTCGTCGGGGTTGGCCCGGGCGTAGCCCGCGATGGCGGCCAGATACGCCTCGCGTCCCCCCAAGTCGTTGAGCCAGATGCGCAGCAGGTTGCGCCCGGCGAAGGGGGCGTGGACATGGGCGTCCTGGAAACCGGGCAGTACCAGGCCGCCGGGTGCGTGCACTCGTTCCGTGCCGGGTCCGGCCAGCGCGAGGACGTCCGCGTCGTCGCCGACGGCGGCGACCCGTCCGCGCCGCACGGCCAGGGCCGAGGCCCAGCGGCCCGCCGAGAGGCGGGCCGGGGCACCGGTGATGATGAGATCCGGCGGGTCAGTGCGCAAGGTCGAGCACACCTTCCTCTTCGACGACGCGCCGCTCTGCGGGTAGGTCGAGCGAGCGGCAGAACAGCAGGTAGCACAGGCCGGCCACGGGCAGGCCGACGAACATGCTGTAGTCGACGCCGTCCAGCATCGAGGCGGCGAAGCCGGTGAACGGGGTGGTGACGACGAACGGGATCATCGCCCCGAGGGCGATCAGATAGGCCAGGTTGCCGCGCCATCCCCAGCGGCCGTACATGCCCCGGGGGTTGAAGATCTCCCGGATCGAATAGGCGCCGCGACGGACGAAGAAGTAGTCCACCAGATTGATCGCGGTCCACGGCGTGAACAGGTACGCGAGGAAGATCAGCACATTTCCGTAGAAGGAGTTGAACCGGTCCACACCGACGAACTGAGCCGCACCCCATACCACGACGAACATAACGGCGATGCAGAGGGCGCGTATTCTCCGGGTCGGCCGCACCGGCGTGAAGCTGTCCCAGATGGAGATGATCGACATCATGCCGCCGTATTGGTTGATCGCCATCACCGACAGCAGGCCGAGCAGGAGCGCCGCGACCACGAACCAGCCGAGCCCATCGACCAGGCCGTCGCCCATCTGCTTGAACGCGGCCACGGGGGTGGCGTCCGGGTAGGCGGCCGAGGCCACGGCGCCGATGGCGAAGACCCAGATCGCGGAGAGCGCGCTGGGCAGGTACGTCCACCAGAAGGTGGACCGTACCCCGACCCGGGCGGGCAGGTAGCGGGAGTAGTCGGAGACGTAGGGGGCCCAGCCGAGCTGGAAGCCGGCGACGATCACGAAGACGGTCATGACGGGGCCGGCCTTGAAGTCGCCGAACGCGAACGCGTCGGCCGTCAGGCCCCGGTCGGTGAGGGCGGCGACCGTGACGAGAACCATCACGCCGACCAGCGGCCAGGTCAGCCACCGGCTCACCCGGTGGATCCAGCGGTAGCCGTACAGCGCGATCACCGCGGCCACGGAGGCGGCGATGAAGTAGCCGTAACTCTCGCCCACGCCGAACAGGGTGTGCAGGGCGTCGCCGGACAGGATCGCGTCGGAGATGTTGTACGCGACGTAGTTGCCCAGGGCGAAGACCCACACGGTCAGCGCCGCGCCTATATAGCCGAACTGGGGTCTGGACTGGACGAGCTGGGGCAGCCCCAGCTGAGGTCCCTGGGCGGAGTGGAAGGCCATGAAGAAGGTGCCGAAGAGCGAACCGAGCACGGTGGCGATCAGGGTCCACATCAGTCCGGCGCCGATGCTGAGGGCCGCCACACCAGTGGCCAACGCTGTGAGGTTGATGTTGCCGATGAACCACAGCGCGCCGAGGTGCGCGGGGGTGCCGTGGCGTTCGGCGGCGGGGATCCAGTTGACCGAGTGGACCTCGATGCCGGAGGCCGCGGTGGCGGGGGCGGCGGCCTGGTCG
>NZ_VCJS01000401.1 GCF_005893125.1 Nonomuraea basaltis
CATCCGCTGCTCAGCCCGGCATCGGTGCCGCGATCTGGCTCCACGCCACAGACGTCCAAGCCATTCACGATGCTCTGGTCGCCGACGGTCACACCATCGTCTCCGCACCGATCGACGGCCCCTTCGGCCGGACATTCACCTTCGCCGACCCCGACGGCTACCAGATCACTCTCCACGATCGCGCCTGACAGGCCAAACGCCACCGGACGATCACCGGCCCCCAAAGACCGAGGTTGCGATTCGAGGGCCGGATCGTCCCCGCGACGTTCGCGAGGGAGGCTGCCAAGTTCCTCGCCCGGGATGGCGTGATCCTGTTCGACAACCCGGACGCGATGCTGATCTGCGCGTTCAAGCGGGACAACGCGCTCTGCGAGCCTGCGCCGGGAGCGAACGCGCCGAGGCAGCACGACTGCCGGCCGGTTGCGGGAACGCCATCCGCACCGACGCCCACGCCCGTCTCCTGCGCGAGCGCGCGGACGAGATCGACCAGCTCGCCGACGCCTCACCAGGTCCGCTCAGCCGACGGCTCAAGGCGAACGCCGAGCGAGCCCGCTCCATCGCCGACACCCACGACGCCACCGCCCAGACCGCGAAGGCCCTCACATGACCACACAGCCCCGGCACGATGACGAGCGGACCCGCATCCGCGAGGCCATGGACCGGCTCCTCGCTGGGCGGCCCATCGCCCCTGATGGGAGTCTCACCGTCAAGGCTCTCGCCGCTGAGGCCAGCGTTCACCGCATGGCCCTCCAGAAGCGACATGCCGATCTGAAGAACCACTTCTACGAACGCGTCCGGAAAGAGACCGCGCAGGTCCCCGAATCCGAGAGGAAGCTGCGGGAAACCGTCATCCAGCTCAAGACGACCATCAAGAACCAGAAAGCTGAGATCGAAGAGCTCCGCCAGCAGGTCGATCGTTATCTAGGGTTGGAGGACCCTTCCAGCAGGTCAGAGGACGATGATCTCTTCTTTCACGTAGGCCAAGTTGACCGAACGCAGCCCAGACCCAAGAAGAACCGAGCGTGCGGAGAGCGCCTCGAGGTCGTTAAGGGCGCGTCGCAGCACTCCGGCCTTGGCGTTTAAGTGATCTTGCTGGTGGGGGGGCGGAGGTAAACCGTGGCGCGATTGTGGTTAAGCCTTGATTGGTGCGGCCGCCCTGGCGGCCAGTTCGATCTTCGCGCAGTAGGCTGCACGGGCTTCCTCGTCGATCTGCTTCTCGTGTTCGGCGCGCAACCCGGTCCGGCCGTCGAGGCCCTCGCGCAGGATATCGGCGTGCCCGGCATGCCGGATGGACTCGCCGAGGACATGGACCATGATGGCGAACAGGTTCGTGTCGGCATAAGGCTCCGGCCACCACGGCACGTGGCCGAGGGCGTCGAGGGGAAGCTCGTTGATCGTCGCGTCCGAGTGTTCCCACGTGCGCCGATAGAACCCGATGATCTGATCGCGGGTCTCGTCCTCGGTCGCCCACAGATCGCTGCCGTTGGAGTCCTGCCACCGGGGCAGCGGTTCCGGGGAAGGGCGGTCGAAGACCTCGCCGAAGTACCTGGCCTCGACGCTGGCCACGTGTTTGACCAGGCCGAGGAGGTTGGTCCCGGTCGCTGTCAAAGGTCGGCGGGCGTCGTATTCGGACAAGCCGTCGAGTTTCCAGAGCAGCGCCTTGCGGTCCCGCCGCAGTCTCCCGTGCAGGTTGTCTTTCGCGAAATCGTCGATCATGGGTCACGATTCTGTCAGGCTGCGCCGGTGGGCTCAGGTTGCGAGCTGCCTGGCGTCGGCTCCGCCAACTATCGCTCACAGCCACACTGCTTGCCGAGGTCCTCGCAGCGATCGTCGCAGAGGACGGGATCACGCTCCCCGCGCTGCCGGAGATTCGTGATCAGTGAAGATCACTGCCCGGGACTTAAGGCAAGCAGGCTGGCTGTCGCGGCCCCGCCGGTAGCTCGGCGAGAGGGCCGTCAGTTGATCATGGCCGTGATAAGGCCTCAGCCCAGCTGACCCCACTGCTGGTACTTGTTGCCCTGGTCGCAGGACCTCATCATGATGCCTGCGCCCGCGGTCGTCCCTTGCAGGCAGGTGCCCCTGCCAGAGTTCTGGATCAGGCCGAAACCGACACCCTTCCACACCTGGGAAGCCGATCCGTTGCACCGGGCCGACCAGGCGCTCGTGCTGCCCGCGGTCAGGCAGCGCCGCGTCCTGTTGTTGATGATGCGGCCGCCTCCGACGTCCGCGACGCCTCTCCAGTAGCGGTTGCCTCTCCTGCAACTGCCGGCGAACGTGCCCCCGCTGGGCCTGCCGCTGTCGTACAGGCAGCGACCACTGCCGCTGTTGTAGATGCGGATCAGTCGGGGCTTGGCTCCAGCGGTGTCGGCCGCCGCTGCCGGGAGGGCGGCGACGCCGGCCCCCAGCACGGTCGCGGCGACGATCGGCGTCGCCATCCGTGCGATCTTCGTTCTCATGGTCCTCTCCAACCGTTTCGGCGAGCCGGCACCTCGTGCCGGCGTGAGTGGCTGCGGCGCGGTCGTTGCCCCGAGTCGGGGCTCGCCGCGCCATCCCCGTGACAGGAAGCTTCGCAACGGGAAAAGGGGCCATGCAAGGAAAGTGCGCCGAGATGGGATGGTGGGATGGGCTTACCGGCTGCGGCCTGCGGTCTTTGCCGACCTGCTGGGACGCGGGTGGGATGCCGGAAGCGCCGTCTCCTCGTCCACCGCTCAACGGTATCCCGGGTCACAACCAGCGGCGCAGAGCCGGGAGCGGGCGGCCGTGGACAGGCCCTGGCCGGCGGTTCTGCCGGTGAAGCCAGCCCAGCAGGGCCGCGCGGTCTCCCGTGACGCCGTCCGCCGGCCCGACCGCTCTGCTCGCCCTCGGCGCCTACCTCGCGCTCGGCGGGGAACTCGGCGCGGCGGAGGTCCTGGCGATCCTGGTGCTGGCCGCCCGCTGCGCCGATCCGCGGCTATCGCTGGCCGACATCGGCGGCAAGCTGCGCGGCGCGCGGGCCGAGCTGTCCAGGCTCGACGCGATCCTGCGCACCGAGCCGCTGCCCGAGCCGGGCGAGCCCCTCCAGCCGGTACGCCACGGCGTGGAGTTCGCCTCGGTCACCTTCCGGCAGGACGGCCGTACCGTGATCGACGACCTGACGTTGTCCGTACCGGAAGGAAAGCGCCTGGCGATCGTCGGCCCGTCCGGCGCGGGCAAGAGCACCCTGCTGCGCCTGCTGGCCCGCTTCCACGACGTGGACGCCGGAGCGGTGCGCGTCGGCGGCGTGGACGTCCGCGCGATGGCCACCGACGACCTGATGGCCCGCATCGCCATCGTCTTCCAGGACGTCTACCTCTTCGACGGCACGATCGAGGAGAACGTCCGGCTGGGCCGTCCCGGCGCGAGCGAGGCCGAGGTGCGGGCGGCGGCCAGCGCGGCCCGGCTGGAGGAGGTGATCGAGCGGCTGGTCGGCGCACGTCGGCGAGGGCTGCTGTCGGGCGGCGAGCGCCAGCGGGTGGCGATCGCGCGGGCGCTGCTGAAGGACGCGCCCATCGTGCTGCTGGACGAGGTGACCTCCGCGCTCGACCCGGTCAACGAGGCGGCCGTCCACGAGGGGATCGAGCGCCTGATGGCCGGCGGACGGTGGTGATGGTCCACGTGAGTACGGTAAGCTCCCGGTAGGAGCTAGCCAAATTTGGCTAGTGAAGATCGGGAGGGCTCGATGAAGCCGGTACGGCTGCTGGTCCTGGGCGCGCTGCGCAGGCGCGGGCGCGCCCACGGCTACCAGGTCCGCGCGGATCTGGAGTCGTGGGGCGCGCACGAGTGGTCGACCGCCACCTCAGGCTCGGTCTACCACGCGCTCAAGAGCATGGCCGGCCAGGGCCTGCTGGTGACGCACGAGACGGTCGCCTCCGAGGCCGGGGGACCGCCGCGGATCGAGTACGAGCTGACCCAGGAGGGCGAGCGCGAATACCTCGCCCTCCTCGGCCAGGCCCTGGCCGACCGCGAGCCGAGCCTGGACGTGCTGGGCGCCGCCGTCGGCCTCATCGAGGACCTTCCCCGGGAGCGGGCCCTGGAGCTGCTGCGCGAGCGGGCCCGCGCCATGCGCGAGTGGCGCGCGAGCATCACCGCGTACCTGCCCGAGGGCACGGATCTGGCGACCTGGGGCCCGGTCGGCGAGGTGCTGTCCCTGTGGCTGACCACCGCCGACGCCGGCGCCCAATGGACCGACCGGATGATCCGCCGCCTGGAGGAGGGCGCGTTCACCATGGCCGGCGAAGAGGAGTCCCCCTGATGGCCAACGAGATCGCCATACCGCTGCTGCCCTGCCGTTCCATCGACGAGATGGTCGACTTCTACACCATGCTCGGCTTCCGCCGGATCTACTACCAGGTCCGCCCGAACCCGTACGTGTTGCTCAAGCGCGAGGACCTCCAGCTGGGCTTCTTCGGCATGCCGGAGGCGTTCAAGCCCGAAGACTCCTACGGGACCTGCGTGATCGTCGTGCCGGACACCGGAGAGCTGTTCGAGGCGTTCGCCGCGGGCATGCGCGCGGTGCACGGCAAGCTGCTGGTCTCCGGCATTCCCCGGATGACCCGGCCGCGCCGGCGGAAGAACGACGGCAACCGCTCCGGCTTCGCCGTCATCGACCCCGGCGGCAACTGGATCCGCATCATGGCGGCCCGCCCCCTGCCGGAGAAGGAGGAGGCCGAGAGCAGGCTCACCACCTCGCTGAACCGGGCGGTCGTGATGGGCGACTCCCACGGCAAGCACGTGCGGGCGGCCGAGATCCTGGACGTCGCCCTGGAGCGGGACAAGGACACCGCGTCGGCGGCCGAGCTGCTGGAGGCGCTGGTCTACCGGGCCGAGCTCGCGGTCCGCGCCAAGGACCACACCGCCGCCGGGCAGGCCCTGGCCCGGGCGCGCGCGCTCACCTTTACCGAGGCCGAACGCGAGCAGCTCGCCCAGCCCCTGGCGGCCGTCGACGACATCGAGGCGGTGCTAGGTCTCTGAGCGCCCGTGTACAAACTGATCCCTGCGCTTGCTGCGTGCGGCCGATATCGGGCGAAATTGTGACGTAGCGCGAATCTTCTGCGACATAGAGCGACCTTCCGGTAGCAACGGTGGTTATCCAAGCCCCGATAACCACGCCCGCGCCGGGGCGAATGGCGCCGTGCTCGCCCACTCCATGGCCGACGCGATCCTCGACGTCCGCATCAACGGCGTCTCGCACGGGGAGACCGGCATCGATCGTTATCTTGGGTAGTCAAGCGAAATAGCTGGTCAGCTGCTTGAAGGTCTGTCAGGCACGTCAGGCAAGTAGGCAGCCGCAGAGTTCGCGGCGTGCAGGCGACTGTCGCTCGTGGCGCGATCGAGCGCCGCCTGTTTCGTTGGTAAGGAGCGATATCGGGCCTTGCTGAATGCCCCGCGTCCTTGGCAGGGTGATGGGCAGCTGGTCCGGGCGACCATGGGGTCGTTGAGCTTGCGGACAGGCCGTAAGTACGGATACTGACCAGTCGAGTCGGCTGCACCGGCAGCAGCACGCTCCGCCCCTGCTCCCGGAGGGTGAGGGTAAGCACGGAAGGGACTTGTCGTTCGACGCAGGAGGGGTCGTCGCCCACCACTTCTGAGATCCACGTTGCGCCGGCAGCGCAGGGTTCTCGGTTCAACCAGTCATGCACTGGTCGAGCTGAGGACCTGATGTGGATCGCCTCTCTCGGCCAGGAGAAAGGCGAAGGGATCTTGTTGAAGTGGGCAATCTCCTCCTTAGCGGCATGGCGTTCCTGGCCGCCGCAGGCATAGCCCGGGTAGTTGTGGTGTGGCTGGCGCTGCGTGGGACTCACCCAGAGGAGCGTCCGGCGATCTTGCGGGCCGTGGCCGTGCTCTTCTGCGCCAGATTCGCGAATCGCATCGATCGTTTGGACCGGGACGGCCCGAGGGGGACGAACCGCTCGAACGGCGCTAAGAGGCCTTCAGGCCGAACGATAGAGAGCACCTCTGGACGTAGCAGTCCCCGTCAGAAGCATGCTGGTCATCGAGCTAAGGGATAGATGCCCGTCGGGAAAGTTCGGCGGCGTATCGGACTTCAGATGAAGATGGCCGGTTCAGACCAGGAGACCCAGGGTTGCGGGCGCTTCCCACGCCGTCAGAGGTATCCGGCCCACGTAAGCCCAAAACCCACATTGAGTCGATCTTGAACGGCGTTTCGGCTGGTGGCTGCGTCGCAGTCAATGAGTACGGCGGCGGGGAGCCAGGACCTCGGTGACCTTGGCGATGGCTTCGGCGCCGGGTTTGACGTAGCGCATGGCGGTGTGGGGGTTCTTGTGGCGGCGGCCGGGCGGCGGGCCGGGAC
>NZ_VCJS01000402.1 GCF_005893125.1 Nonomuraea basaltis
CAAACGCTGGATCACCCGCTGGAAAGCCGCTCTCAACGCCTTCGCCATCACCTTCGAAGGCCGCCTGAACCCGACCACCCGATAGAACTAATTCAAGATCGAGTTACACCGTTTACTGGACAGGCCCGCCCGCGACGGTCGGTGAGCGTTGCTATGCGGAGGCTCTTAGGGCTCGAGGGCGGCTAGGATGAGGTCGAGGCCGAAGATGAACTCCTCTGCCGGGTCGTAGCCGGCAGCGACGAGCGCTGCGGCGGACTCGTTGAGGTAGGGGAACTCGTCAGGAGGAAGCTGGGGCAGGTAGACGTCCTCGGCCATGTCCGCGAACTCATCGGCGGTGTCGAACGGCAGGCTGGCTTCCTGCAGGGCGAAACCGTAGACGTAGACGTCGAGCAACCAGTTGGCGTGCGTCGCCATCAGAACCGAGAAGCCAGCCCTCCGCAGGCAGGCGGTGACCGCTTCGCGGTGGCGGAGGTGCGCGGGCCCCGGCGATGTCCGCGACTCCATCAGGCCGATCGCCCACGGGTGGCGTGCGAGAACCTGTCGGGCGGATACCGACCGCCGTCGCATCGCCGACTGCCAGTCGGTCTCCTCGGGCGGGAGCTCGATCTCCTCGAACACGATGTCGATCATGGCGTCCAGCAGCTCCTCCTTGTTCGCCACGTAGTAGTAGAGCGACATCGCGCCCGCGCCGAGCGCGCCGGCCAGCCGGCGCATGCTCAGCGCGTGGACCCCCTCGCGGTCGGCGATCCGGATGGCCTCGATTACCACCCGTTGCTTGCTCAGCCCCGCGTCTGGCGCGACCTGGCGTTTTTTCTTCCCGGACACGGGTCTCCTCACTCGCTCGAACGGCTTGACAATCGTCAAGCGTACGTTCATCGTACAGTGTACTAAACTGTAGTACAGTGTACGACGTACGGTGTACGAATCAGCGAAACCCCGAACCCGCTCGACAACCCGCCGGTCATCCGACCGCAACGAAGGAGTAAGAGATGAGATCACCGAAGAACACCGCCACCACGCCAGCCCGCAGTTGGTTCGTTCGAGGCCGGCTCGTCGGTGCCGCGGCGATCGCGTTCGCGGTGTTGGTGGTGATAGAGAACGTGTTGTTTGCGGTAACGGGCGCGCTGCCCTACGGCGCTCCGATCGAGGAAGTGCTGGCCTACTACGCGGCCAACCGCGACGCGGTCGCGATCGTGTCCGGTCTGGTAGCCCTGTACCTGCCGCTGCTGCTCGTGTTCGTGACGGGCCTGCACGGCCTCGTGGAGCGGCGCGGCGGAGCGGGCACCGACTGGTCGCGCCTCGCCTTGGCCGCTGGCGCGACGCTGTCGGCCATCTTCGTGCTTGTCAACGTCCTGCAGATCGGGCTCGCGCTCTCCGCCAGCGGGCTCGCCGAGCCGACGCCCGCGTTCGGGCTCGTCTGGCAGATTCACGCAGCGGCGTTCGCGCTGGCGCTGCCGATGCTCGGCACCACCTGCATCGGCTCGGCCCTCGCCGCGCACGCGAGCGGGTTGACTCCGGCTTGGCAGCGCCTGCTGGGCATGGTGGGCGGGAGCCTGCTGCTCGCTGCGGGGCTGGGCAACCTCGCGATCGCCGACGGCTCGCCGCTGATCTTCGTCGGGCTCCTAGGGTTCGTCGCCTGGCTCGTCTGGCTGCTCGCGACCGGCGTGCGCCTCGTCCGGTCGTGACCGAGATGAGGGCGGCGCCAAGGTCGCGCACGCGGGCGAGGACTCCGTGGAGGGCCGCCCGGGGATGGCAGCCACAGCCTCGATCGCGACCACCCGTGCGTATGCACGCCCAGACCTGCCGCCACGCCGGCGGACGGACCGCTCCTCTCAAAAGAAGAACCTGATGGCCATCCGAACGAACACCCGGAACCTGCTCGATAACCCGCCGATCCCGGTGCAGGCCAAGCTCGCCACCGCCTGGACCAGCTCAAGTTCCTCTACATCTACGTCGAGTCGCGACTTTGCCGGGGCCCTGGGTTTCCAGCCCTCTGCGGCGCCGTCGGCGCCGCGATCCTCGGAATCAGAAGGACGAATCATGCGTCGATACACCAAGCCGGCTGTCGTAGTCACGGCGCTGGGTGCGCTCAGCCTCGCGGTCTTCGGATCGGGTGCCGCGGACGCGGCCAGCACGGTCGGCGGCAACACCGGCTCCGGGCCGTCGCCTCGCATCACGGCGGAATCCGCCTCGTGGCACCACGGGATCTCCCAGGTGAACAAGCGCATCATGCAGCGCTACACCAGTGAGTTCCTGCCCGGTCGCGATCCCGCTCTGGCGAGAAAGTTCGTCAGCCCGGACATCGTCGTGCACTTCGGCGGCCAGACGTGGCAGGGCCGGGACACCTATCTCGGCATCGTCGCCGCGAACCTGAAGGCCTTCCCCGACCTCAAATGGACGGTGGAGGACATGCGGGCCGAGGGTGACACCGTGGCCATCCGCTACAGCATGACCGGCACCCACAAGGGACCCTTTGCCGGGGTCGAGGCGACCGGCAAGGCCATCCGCTCGGAGAGCATGGCGTTCTACCGCTTGTCCCACGGCAAGATCGTCGAGGAGCGAGCCCAGCTCGACATGCTCGGCATCCTCCGGCAGATGGGCGCCATACCCGCCGCATAACAGCGGAGCCCTGCGCTTCGCCCTCCTCCGACGCGTCCGTCCCTGCTCCCGAGGCCGCCAACCTGTTCGCAGGAAGGCCCGCCGGCGGAGAGTTCATCGAGGGTGAAGGGCGATGACTCTGGAAGTTTTTGTTGGTAGTGCGCCGCCCCGCGGCGGTGGGAATGGGCCGAATACGGCGGTTGTGCCGCTGGTTTCCAGTCTTCTGCGGCGCCGTCGGCCGCTGTGATCATCGAAATCATCCAGGTGCCCGATCAGGGCACCTGAAAGGAAATCTCATGAGCAAGGTCATTCTCGTCACGGGTGCCGGACGCGGTCTCGGCACGGACATCGCCCGCGAGGCCCTCGCCGCGGGCCACCAGGTCGTCGCCACCGGCCGCCGCCCCGAAGAGGTCGAGAAGACCCTGGGCGGGCCGCAGGACAACCTGCTGGTCACCAAGCTGGACGTCACCAGCCTCGAGGACGCCCAGGCCGCCGCGCAGGCCGCCGTCGACCGTTTCGGCCGCATCGACGTCCTCATCAACAACGCCGGGAACCTCTTCACCGGCTACTTCGAGGAGATCTCGCCGGCACAGATGCGCCATCAGTTCGAGACCAACCTCTTCGGACCCATGAACGTCACCCGCGCCGTCCTGCCCCTCATGCGCCGGCAGCGCGCCGGCCACGTCATCACCATCACCTCGACCGCCGGCCTGGTCGGCATGGAATTCACCGCCGCCTACGCCGCCTCGAAGTTCGCAGAAGAGGGCTGGATGGAGTCCCTTCGCTACGACGTCGAGCCGTACAACATCCACACCACGGTCGTGGAACCCGGCTACTTCCGCACCGAACTCCTCGGGGACGGCTCCACCACCTGGCCCGAGCTGTCCATCGACGACTACGCCCCGCGCACCGCCCCGACGATCGAGGGCATGAAGAGCATGAACGGCCGGCAGCCCGGTGACCCCGCCAAACTCGCCCGCGCCCTGCTCACCATCGCCAACCAAGACAAGCCCCTGCAGCGCTTCGTCGCCGGCGCGGACGCCATCGAGGCCGCCCAGGCCAAAGCGAAGGAACTCCTCGCCCAGGCCGAGGCCTCACGCGAGCTGGGCGGCAGCCTGGCCTACGACGATACCCAGGCCTGAGCAACACGCCCCGCACCCCGGCCGAGGCGGACGCCAGGTGCATCTTCGACAGCATGGAGAAAGGCAACATGCCACTCAAAGGCGAGTACGAGCCGAGCACGGCGCAGTTTGTACGTGACCAGGTGGAGCTGTACGAAATCTCCGGTGGTACGCAAGGAACGACGCTGGGCATCCTGGTCGTACGTCCGGAAGACGAGAAGCTACGGGACCTGCCTGTCGTCATCCTGACCACCCTGGGCGCCAAAAGCGGCAAGATCCGCAAGTCCCCGCTCATGCGGGTGGAGCACGACGGCTCCTACGCCGTGGTCGCCTCCGCGGGAGGAGCCCCCACACACCCGGTCTGGTACCACAACGTGGTGGCCGACCCCCGGGTGGAGCTTCAGGACGGCCCGGTGCGCCAGGACATGCTGGCACGCGAGGTGACCGGGGACGAGAAGGCCGTGTGGTGGGCCCGAGCCGTCGAGGCGTTCCCGGACTATGCCGAATACCAGAAGAACACCGACCGCCAGATCCCGGTCTTCGTTCTGGAGCCGGCGGCCGAGGAGCACTGACCCCAGCTGACAGCGGCCAGTTCCAAATCCCCCGCGGACGGCCAGTACATGCTCGGCTACCTGAACGAAGCCATGCGCATCACCAACGGCTAAGGCGTCGATGTCGTCGGCAGGCTGGTCTACGCCGACGCCACGCCTGAGCAACACGCCCCGCACCCGGCCGAGGCCGCCGCCGGGTACGCCTACGGCAGCTGACCCGCTATCTGGGGAACGGCACCGGCGCCGGCAGCGCGGGCCACCGAAGCACGGCCCTTTAGCGGGTGGGCACCGCACTGGTCATGGACCTCACAGGCCATGACCACCGACCGGGCCTGATGACCGCTACGACAAGGAATACCTGATGAAGCACGTATCACTGGGCGGGCTTGATGTCTCCCGCATCGGCCTGGGAGCCATGACCATGGCCGGGACCTACACCACGGGCGGGGGGCTCGATGACGCCGAGTCGATCCGCACCATCCACCGGGCGCTGGAACTGGGGGTCACCCACATCGACACCGCTGAGATCTACGGCCCCTTCCACAGCGAGGAAATCGTCGGCAAAGCCATCAAAGGCCGACGCGACGACGTTGTTGTGGCGACGAAGTTCGGCCTGGTCTCCCACTCCGGCGGCGGCCCCGGCGTGATCGACAGCAGCGGCGACAACGTGAAGGCCGCGGTCGAAGGCTCGCTCAAGCGGCTCGGTACCGACCACATCGACCTCTACTACCAGCACCGCGTCGACCCGAACACGCCCATTGAGGAGACCATCGGCGCGCTGGCCGAGCTGGTCGCCGAAGGCAAGGTGCGCCATATCGGACTCTCCGAGGCCGGCCCCGAGACGATCCGCCGGGCACACACCGTGCATCCGGTGGCCGCGCTCCAGACGGAATACTCTCTGTGGACCCGCGACGTCGAGGCCGAGATCCTCCCGCTGCTGCGCGAGCTCGGCATCGGGTTCGTGCCCTACTCCCCGCTCGGCCACGGCCTGCTGACCGGGCAGATCCGCACCGTCGAGGACTTCACCGATGACGACTGGCGCAAGACCAACCCGCGGTTCACCGGCGAGAACTTCCAGCGCAACCTGCGCATCGTCGACGAGGTGCAGGCCATCGGCGCCGAGATCGGAGCCACCCCGGCACAGACCGCGCTGGCGTGGCTGCTGACCCGCGGCGACGACATCGCCCCCATCCCCGGAACCCGGCGGGTCGCGCGCGCCGAAGAAAACACCGCCGCCGACGGCATCGAACTCAGCGCCGCTCAGCTCGACCGCTTGAACAACCTCACGCCGGCCGCGGGCGAACGCCATGACGAGGCGAACATGGCCAGCATCGACCGGTGACCGTCGGCGCCGCTGCACTCCCTTGAAGAGGCCGAGGTCACGAACCCGCGGCTGCGGTTGCAGTTCTCAGCTCCCGCACACTTGAGGGTTAATTGATCTCACGGCCGCAGAACCCCATCCCGTACCGGCGCATGTATGGCGTGTACTCGCAAGGACTGCGCCGCAGCCGTACAAGCCGACGACGGTCTCGGGGGCGGACTGCTGGACGACATCGCCCCCGGGAGGGACGCAAGGACCTACCGCTGGACCGGCTGCGCGACCGGGTGCTGTTCGAAACCGCCTACCTCTGCGGCGCCCGCGCCGCAGAGGTAGGCGGCATAGGCGCGGGTCTTCTGCTTGTTCCTGGCGTCCTTCGTCATGGCGGTGTCCTCCAGGGCGTGCCCCACGCGTCTTCGCCCAGGAGACGTCAGCCGGAAGGTGAGCTTCGCAGGAACGCGCGGCGACCACCAGATGCAAGCCGTGCTCCAGCAGCCAGTCGGCCACCCGGTCGACGCGCTCACCCTGTCGGGCGTCCGTGCTCACCGTCGCGCGGACCTCCAGCAGCAGGGCCGTCGAGGTCGGTCATGTGTGAGTTTCAGCCGGTAAGTGGGTCTGGTGCATTTGCCGGGGAGCGGTCACGGAGTGCGACTTCCAGGCGCGAGTGAGGCCGGGGCTGCATGGAGGGTGGTAGCGATCGCGTAACGCGTTGCGCGTGAGAACGGCCGTTCTGCCA
>NZ_VCJS01000403.1 GCF_005893125.1 Nonomuraea basaltis
GGGCGGCCCGTGGTGGCGTCACGGGCCGCCCGGTGCTGCTAGGCGTCTGCCTTGGCCTGGTCGTCGGCGTTCGCCTCGTCGGCGGCGGCGTCCGTCTTGGCGTCGGCCTCCTTGGCGAGAGTTGCGATGATCTCGGACACGTTCGCCCAGGTCAGGTCACGGTCCGCCATGACCTCGTCGTACGTGTCGGCCGTGTGCGGGGCCTTGAACTTCTCGGCGAACTTCCACACCAGGCGGACGGCGGCGACGTCGGCGGCGCGCTTGGCTGCTGCCTTGCGGCGGGCCTCGATCTCCTTGCGGTACTCGGCCATGCTCGGCAGCTCAGCCAGAAGCTTCTGAACCTGGCTCGCGGACGTGCCGGGGACCTTGCCAAGCTCGGTCAGGGTCGCCTTACCGAAACCGACCTGTGCGCCCACGTACATGCCGATCAGGGCGTAAGTGCTGAGCTTGACCGCGTTCTTGCCGGTGCCGCGCGACATGATGCAATCGGTGGGAAGGTCGGCCAGCTCGTCACCGGTGATGATGCGGTCGGCGACGCTGCCCTCGTTCTCGGCGGTGGCCAGCTCGTCAAGGCGGCCGGTAGCGGCCAGGCCCAGCACGACGAAACCGATCGGGCGGGAGACGCCAAGCCGGGTGAACGTCTTGGAGTGGGCGACGGTAACGGCCTCGATCGAGTCGAACAGAGCGGCCGGGTTGACGTTGAGCTGCATTGATCTTGCCTTTCGTGGTGTTGGGTGCCCGGACGGTCCGGGCGGGCGGGTTGGTTAGAGCTGCTGCGTGTCGTCGATAGCGGCATCGCTATCGGCGTTCCTGCTGACAGCAGTCCCGCTATCAGCTTGCGCGCGTCGGCGGCGCTTGACCGCGATGCCGACCGCTACGGCTGCGGCGACTGCTGGGGCCGACCAGGCAAACCACCATGCAAGGGCGGGCGTGTCGGTGGACGTGTAGGCCGCGTTGATCTCGCCGGTTGCCGGACTGTCGGACGGTCCGGGCTTGCCCTGGCCGCCCTTCGGCCCGGGTGATCCGGTCGGCCCAGGCTTGCCGGACGGTCCAGGGCTGCCCTGCGGTCCGGTGCTGCCGTCACGCCCAGCAGGTCCGGCGGCACCAGTCGGCCCAGGCTCGCCGGTACCGGCGGGACCGGTTGGCCCGGGGCTCCCGTCGGTACCGGGCTTGCCGGACGGTCCCGGCTCGCCCTGGTCGCCCTGCGGCCCTGCGGGTCCGGTGTCACCCTTGGGACCGGTCGCGCCATCCTTGCCGGGCTCGCCTGGCTTGCCGGGCTCGCCCTGCGGTCCGGCGTCGCCCTTGTCGCCCTTCGGTCCGGGTACCGGGATGCCGGTAGGCGTGACGGTGGTCACGGGTCCGGGCACGCCCTGGATGCCCTGCGGGCCACGGTCGCCAGGTTCGCCCTTGTCGCCCTTCGGTCCGGCAGGCCCGGTGGGTCCGGGGCTTCCTGCCGGTCCGGGGTCGCCCTGCAGTCCGGGAACGCCCTGCGGTCCGGGCACGCCCTGGGGGCCAGGTGCGCCCTGCGGCCCGGGGGGACCGCTAACGGTCACTGTCGGGGCAGGGTCGGCGGCGACCAGCGTTGCCGTGGTCGCGCCTCCTGCCAGCGTCTGTGCGAGTAGGAGCGCTGCGGCTGCCCCGGAGGTCAGCCACGCGATCCGCTCGCTCGTTCGTATCTGCACATGACAAAAAGTAGCCCGACCTAGACATTTGGGGAACCAGTTTCGGTAACGGTTTTCCGGCAGCTTAATAACGATCAGATCACGAAGAGGGCGGCCAGAGGGAAAATCGAACAGGCGTTTGCCTGATCGTCAGTTCAGCTGATCATCTGCATTGGCGCCATCTCGGCGGTTTTGCCGCCCAGCGACCAGTTGCCCAGCCCTGTCTCTTCATGGTCACTGCCGATCTTGCTAAAACGCTCTGAAATGGACATAGAGCGACTCACGTCTCAAGGGGTACTCCTAGTACCGACCTAGCGGCGTTCGTCCGTCTCCGTGAAGCTCAGCGCTTCCTGTGCGGTGCGTCGTGTCACCGTTGGTGCGTCCGATGCGTCGAGTCGCATCTCCAGGCATGCGAAAACCCATCAGCGACGAGGAGGTGGGCTCGGCTCGTGCTGATGGGTTTCTGGCTCGTTTTGGCTGCTCTGGGAGTACTTTCCGCATGGTTCCGGCGGTCCGCTTGGTGGGCGGGTTCCGTCTTTGTTCTGGTGGCGGGCTTGCGTGGTGTCGCTCGGTCCGCCAACCAGTCACTTCTCACGCGTCGGGCCTGGCCTTGGCGTCGGCTGCACAGCCGATGCAGGGCAGCGACAGCCAGTGGATGGTGCACCGGCCGGCCGGGTGTGTGGGTGTCGCTGGCCGGGCCTGCTCGTGCGCTTGCTCTTGGGCTTTGTCGCGCCAGGCGCGCAGGTCGTCGGCGGGGATGCCTGCGAGGTAGATGTGCAGGGGTTTGCGGATGCGGTTCTCGCGGGCGATGGTCTGGGCGATCCGTTCGGCCTCGTCGATGGGGCAACCGATCCGCTTGGTGATCACTCGTGCGGCGCGGCTGGTGGTGTCCTCCTTGCTGATCTTGTCTTCGTCTTCATCCGGGGGGTCGGCGGCCGCGCTGCGCGCTTCCTCCTCAGCCCCGTACGAAGAAGAGGATTGAGAGTGTGGATTGGAATGAGGATTGGGGGGAAGTCCAGACTTCCCCCTTTTGCCCCCAAACTTCCCCCTTTCCGGTCCAGATTTCCTCCTTTCGCTCTCCGAAAGGGGGAAGTCCAGGCTTCCCCCTTTCGGGTTGTCCACATCGTTGTCCACAGGTGAAAGGGGGAAGTCTGGGCTTCCCCCTTTACGGTCGTCCGGAGCTCCCTCCGACCCCGAAAGGGGGAAGTCGTCGCGCGGTGGTTCGAGCTCCAGGTCAATCGGCTGCGGCGGCTCCCCCGGCAGGTAGCCGGGCATCGGAGGGATGTAGAACACGGTCGCCCTGCGGCGGCCGCCCCCGGTCTCGAGCACGACGAGGAGACCCGCCTCGACCAGGCGTTCCCGCAGCGCCTTCACCGACCGCACGTCGATCCGCGCCCAGTGGGCGATCTCCTCGCGGGTCAGCCAGCCGGTGCGGGTGTGGTCGTTGATCCTGCGAGCGATGGCGATCAACGCGAGCAGATCCCTCGGCGGGGTCTTCTTCGGCGCGTTGATCGCCACGTCGTCGGCCAACTTGTAACCCATCGGGCCCGTTCACGTGCTGGATCGTTCAGTTGGAGCCACCGAGGGAAGAGGCGTCCCGCTACGGTAAGCGGTTCCGCTATCAGCCGTCATCTTGCTCTCGGCGACCGCCCCGACAGGTCGTACTCCTGCCGCCGGCCGGGGTCGGACAGGATGTGGTACGCCTCCCCGATCTCCTGAAACCGTGCTGCCACCTTCGGGTCTGGGTTGACGTCGGGGTGCAGCTGGCGGGCGAGCCGCCGGTATGCCCTTTTGATGTCGTCCTGGCTCGCGACCCGGGTGACGCCGAGCAGGTGGTACAGGGGCCAGGTCAGCAGCGGTGTATGCCTGCGCGGCGGGGTTTGGACGCGTGGTCTGCCGGTGCAGGTGGCGGCGTGTGGCATCATCAGCTTCTCCGGGGGGACGAGCGGCCGGTCCGCCGTGACGCGCCGTGACCGCAGGGTCCCGTGGACGTCTCTCCACACGGCGGTGTTGCCGTCCGGGTGCGGGGCGGGATCCACCGGGAAGTCTGCGAAGGTCTCGGTGCGGGTCCACCGGACGTTCTTCCCACAGGGCAGCTTGTCCTTGCTGCCCCGGCACGGCTTGAGGTCAGCGGCTGAGAACACGCGGCCCCTCCGTGTCCAGATCGGACAGAACGATCACGATGCGCCGTACCGGGCGAACACGGCGTTGATCGCCGTGAGTTCGGCCTGCGCCTGGTCCAGCTTGGCCTGGACCTCGTCCAGTTCGACCCGGACGTCGGCGTGGTCGGCGCGGGACTTCTCCAGCTCGCGCTTGAGCTCGTCCCGCTCGCGAATCGCCTGGTCCCGTTCGGCTTCTGCCTGCTGGATGGCCTGCTCGAACCCGATGAGCGCCCGCAGGGCGGGACCGGCGGTGGCCGGCGGCGCGGTGGCGGCCGGTGCCGGTGCGGCGGGCTTGTCAGCGGGGGCCTTCTTCGCGGCCGCGGCGGCGACGGTCCGGGGATCCGCCTTGGCCGTGGTCTTCGGCGTGGTCTTGGTGACGGTCAGGTCGCCGTTGTTCCACGTCAGGGCGATCCACCAAACGGGCGGGGTGGCGCGCGGCCGGTGGCAGCGGGTGTGCTCGGTGCGGTTCAGGTACTGCCGGACGTCCTTCTCGTGGATGTCGTCCCAGTCGGGGCAGGTGGCCTTGATGATGTCGGCGAGCGCGCCGACCCACTGGACGCCGACGACGCCGCCGTTGGTTAGCGTCTTGTCTCCCTGCTCGCGGGCCGCTTCGCGCAGCAGCCCCCAGAGGGCTTCGGCGTCGGCGGCGATGTCGCGAGGCTTGTTCCTGGTGACATTGGCGGACTCGCCGATCGTCGGCACAGCGGTGTCTCCTTCGGTGGTGGGGGTCTTGGTGAGGTGGCGGATCACTTCGTCCTTGCGGGCCTGCAGCATCTCGGCGTACGGCTGGGCATCGACCGGGCCGGGGGTGTGGAGGTTGCCGCCCGATACGTACGGCCTCAGGCCGTTCGCGAAGGCGGCGGCGAGGAGCGCTTCGACGCTCCACCAGGTGTCACGGGGCATGCTGTCGTCCTTCTGTGTGGCGGGGTCGGTGGCGGCGACCATGGGGGACGGCTTGGTCGGGTGGTCGTGCAGCAGGGAGCGGATCTTGGTGCGGTAGTTGTCGATCCCCCGTCCCATGGCCTGCAGCGGGATCTCGCCGGTGCGGCCGTTGTTGGGGTTGATGATCAGCCACTTGCCGTTGGCGAGCTCCATCTGGAAACCGAGACGTTCGGTCTCGGCCTCGACGAGCTTCTTCACGTCGGACTTGCTGGTCATATGGCGGGTCTCCTCAACAGGGGCAGGCCCAGGTACCCGGCGAACGCGGCGGTACCTGCTGCGCCTCGGCTCTTGGGATGCAGGTGCGCGAGGACTCCGAAGTCACCAGGCCGGCCCGCAGCGAGGCCGAGCATGTAACCGTTGCGGTACGGCCCAGCCGCCCGGGACAGTTCGGGGACGTCCCATGGGGCGGGGTGCGTCTCGACGGTCACGCCGACCGTGTTGTTGGCCCACTCGTACGTCCACCGGTCACCGCCGGGCGGGTCGTCGGTGTCGGGGTTGTAGCCAACGATCACGTGCAGGCGCCCGCCGGCTCGGGCCCGCGCGTCCTCCAGGTCCTCGCGGACCCGGTGACGGGCGGCGCCCCGCCACCCTGTGTAGACCAGGGTGAGGGGGCACGGCCGGGACAGGGCTTCGAGTTCGGCCCGGAAGGCTTGCCGGATGTGGTCGGCGGCTTCTGGTGGGACTCGCTGGTCCTGGAGGATGTGGGCGAGCAGGATGCGCAGGTGCGTCCGCTCCCCTACGGTCAGGTGCTCGAGCATCAGCCGCCACCGCCGCGGCGCACCCTGCGCCGCTCCCGACGCGACATGTACAGCTGGATGCCGTAGGCGCCGCCGCGGCGGTGTGCGATCCACTCCGCTTCGGCGTAGCCGCCGGGTTCGATGCCGACCGTGCGCACCGTGTCCACCAGCTCCGTCATCGACATGGGGAACAGGTGGTTGTCCTCGTCGAGCCACACGACGTATCCGGCGGCGCGGCCGCGGGCGAACTGGCCGAGTTGCAGTCGTGCGGTGAACGGCTCAGGAGCGCGCCACACCACCTCCCCCTCAGGCGTCCACGCCTGGCGCAGGAGGTTGCCGAACTCGTCGAACGGCACCAGGCCGGTCTCGTCGTCGTCCAGGTCAGCGGCCATCGTCGTCTCCCTTGCTGAGCTGGGCGAGGGCGTGGCAGGCGATGTCCGCCCCGCGCAGCCCGTTCGGTTGCACAGGCGCAGGCGCGGGTTGCGCCGCTGGCGGGGCGGTCCACCCGCGGGCGCGAAGCCAGGTGATGAACTCGAACGCGAAGTCCGTGGTGCTGGCCCGGTCCTCGGGTTCGGCGTGGTCGCGGTCGTAGACGCGGTGGGCGAGTTCCTTAATGGCGGTCTCGATATCGAGGGTCGTCAAGATGCGTTCCTAATCAGTGTTAGCGAGTTGCCTTGCGGCAGACTCGGTGGTTGGTAGCCGTCCGGCGGGTGAGCACTTGGTGTTCCTGGACTTCGAGTCCTGATGAAAGACAGTGCCCCTGCTGGTTGGCCGGGAG
>NZ_VCJS01000404.1 GCF_005893125.1 Nonomuraea basaltis
GCGCGGTGGCGGCGCCGATGCCGCTGGAGGCGCCGGTGACCACGGCCACGCGGCCGGCGAGCGGAGTGCCGGTGAGCAGAGCAGACATGAGTCGTGCC
Source organism: Nonomuraea basaltis (assembly GCF_005893125.1). GTDB lineage: Bacteria > Actinomycetota > Actinomycetes > Streptosporangiales > Streptosporangiaceae > Nonomuraea > Nonomuraea basaltis. The sequence continues at coordinate 99 of NZ_VCJS01000404.1, forward strand.
TTTCTGCTAGCGATTGACTTCTTGGGATCGGTGACGATCAGTGGTGGCGTCTGGCGCCACGGATGAGCTCAGTGCTGGTCGACCGGGAAGTCGGCCCCCGACGGTGCCCTCCCACGTCTCGGACTCCGTCCGTAGGCGGAGGGGTCCGTAGGCGGAGGGCTTCGGCCATGGCCGAAGCCCGTGGAGCACCGCGTGATGAGCAGACAGACGATGCGCGGGTCAGGCGGCGTCGTCGTGCGCGGTGGCCGCTGACTTGTCCCGCCAGGCGTTCAGGTCGTGGTGGATCTGCTCGAGCTTGACCTGGAGCCGATCGATGGTGTCGGGCCCGAGGTACAGGTGCCGGGGCAGGATGGTCTGGCTGGTGACCTCGTAGATCAGGGCCGCGCTCTTGACTGGGTCGCCGAGCTGGGTGTGGTTGGCGTCGGCGACCCAGTTGAGGGTGACGTGCGCGGGGGTGTCGTCGTAGTCGGCGATCCGCTCGCGCGCCAGCGACAGCGAGCTGGCGTCCAGGAAGTCGGTGCGCAGCACGCCCGGTTCGACGACCATGGACTGGATGCCGAACGGCGACATCTCCGCGGCGAGGGCTTCGCTGATCCCGGCGACGGCGAACTTGGAGGCGCTGTACAGGCTGACTCCCGGTTCGCCTTCGAATCCGGAGCGTGAACCGATGTTGACGATCTTGCCTGATCCCTGGCGGCGCATGCCGGGCAGCACGGCCCTGGTCATGTTGATCAGGCCGAACACGTTGAGGTCGAACAGGGAGCGGGCCTCGTCTTCGCCGATCTCTTCCAGGGCGCCCAGCAGGCCGCGGCCGGCGTTGTTGACCAGCACGTCGATGCCGCCGAAGCGGTCTGTCGCGGCCTGGACGGCGGCGGGGATGGCGCCGCTGTCGGTGACGTCCAGGGCGACGGCGAGGACCTGGTCGGAGGTCTGCAGGTCACCGGGCAGCCTGTCGGGGCTGCGCACGGCGACGACCACGTTGTCTCCGCCGTTGAGTGCGGCTCGGGCGATTTCGGCGCCGAGCCCGCGGGAAGCACCGGTGATGAACCAAGTAGTCATGATGTTGTTTCTTTCCTTTGTGTGTCTCTCGTCGAGAGCTCCGGCGGAGTCGGCTCCCGCCGCTGACAGATTCCAGTCTGTGCAGCTCACGGGCAGGGATGAAGGCCGGGACTTTCCTGGGAGGAGCACACCTAGGAAGGGAACGCCGGGTGAAGGCCGGGCTCGAACAGGAGGTGGTACGAGCTGGGCGTGCTTGGGCCACCTCTCTGATGCGGTGCGGTGGGAGCGGTCAGGTCGCGTCGCTGTTGTGCAGTGTCCTTGTCGTCGCCCGCGCGGCTGAGGAGCGCAGTCGCTCGAAGGCGGCCGCGGTCGCCGAGGCGGGCTGGGCCTGGTAGACAACCAGTTGCTGGTGCGGGGCGTCGTTGACGGTGAAGGCGGAGAACTGGATGTGCAGGTCGCCCACGCGTGGGTGCCGCAGGTGCTTGCCCTCCTGCGTCTTTGACTTCACCTCGTGGCGGGCCCACAGCTCGGCGAACGTGGGGCTGGCCGAGCAGAGCTCGTCGACGAGCTGGTTTATGCGCGCGGAGTCCGGGTCGTGGCCGTAGGCGGCCCGCAGCTCGGCCACGCAGGAGTGCGCGGCCCGCTCCCAGTCCTGATAGAACTCCCGCCCTGCGGGGTCGGTGAACACCATGCGGGCCAGGTTGTCGGCGGCGGTGAACCCTTCGTGCAGGGCGGTGGCCATCGTGTTGGCGGCCAGGATGTCCAGGGCGGGGCCCAGCACGAACGCCGGCGAGGTGGGCCAACTGTCCATCAGCTGCAGCAGCTGCGGGCTGACTTGGTCGTCGGCGGCGGCTCGGCGCCGAGCGGGCGGCTGGATCAAGCGGTGGAGGTGCTCGGTGGCCTCCTCGTCCAGGCTGAGTGCGCGTGCCACCGCCTCGACCACTTGCGGCGAAGGGCTCGACTCCCGGCCCTGTTCGAGCCGCACGTAGTAGTCGCTGCTCATGCCCGCCAGCATCGCCACTTCCTCGCGGCGCAGGCCCTTCACCCGGCGGCGCCCATACTCCGGCAGGCCGACGTCCTGCGGTTTGAGAGCCTCGCGACGAGCTCGCAGGAACTCACCCAAGGGTGTGCTTCGGCTCATTTGGCCAGGCTAGGTGACAAATGGCCCGATGAGCCACGATATGAAGGAGTCGGCGTGTTTTCCTAGGAAAAGTACGGCCTGGCTGTGGTGATCCCTTTGCTGCCGCTCTCGCCTAGCCTCGATGCCATGGACGGTGCCGACACGAGCAACGCCTTGGGGCGGTTCCTACGCCGCCACCGCGCGTTGACACGCCCTGACCAGGCAGGGCTGCAGACACCGGGCCGCCGCCAGGTGCCCGGGCTGCGCCGTGATGAGGTCGCCAGGCTGGCCGGGCTCAGCACCGGCTACTACGCGCGCTTGGAGCAGGGCAGACAGCGACACCCCTCGCGGCAGACGGTGGCCACCCTGGTGCAGGCTCTGCGGCTGGACGAGCCGGCCGCGGCCGAGCTGTACCGGCTGGCCCGTCCGGTCGTTCGCCGCCGGCGCCCGGCGCGCGTAGAGCGGGTAGCCCCGGAGGTGCTCCGGCTCATGCACGGCTGGGCGGACGTCCCTGCGTACATTCTGGGCTGGTCGCAGGACGTGCTTGCGCACAACCCGCTCGCCGGTGCCCTGCACAGCCGGTTCGCCTACGACGACAACATGCTGCGCATGATCTTCCTCGATCCGGCAGGGCGAGAGTTCTTCCGTGACTGGAGCGAGACGGCCCGCGCAGCCGTGGCCGAGCTGCGCAAGATCGCGCTCATGACGCCCGACGAGCGAAGCCTGACCGAACTGGTGGGCGAGCTGTCCATCAAGAGCCCGCACTTCCAGCGCTTGTGGGCGGAGCAGAAGTCCGGACAAACCGTGCGCCGCACGATCCGACTCTCCCACCCGGAGGTCGGCGAGTTGCACCTGAGCAGGGAAGTCTTCCTGATTGCCAGCGCGCCCGGCCAGCTCCTGGTCATCTACCAGGCCGAGCCCGGCTCGCCGTCCGCGGACGCGCTGGTCCTCCTGGCAACCCTGGCCGCATCGGATCTCGGCGAGCGCGCCCCGTCCGCATGACTCCTCGAGGTCACGCCCGCCGTCACGACGGCGTGCCGTCGATGTCATGGCCCGCTCGCCCGGCATGCCCTTGATCTCGCGCTGAACGCGTCTTGGATCCTAGGTACGACACTCCCAGGAAATCGGCGGCCTTCTCCGCCCTGGGTGACGTGGACAGACTCGGATCTGTCAGCGGCGGAACCCCGCCGCAACCCACGGAGAGAAGGCCCCATGAACGCCGACACGACCCTCGACCAGCTGCGCCGCCAGGACACCGATCGCGACCGGCGCGTTCTGCTGACCGGCGCCACGATCGTCACCATGGATCCCGATCTCGGCGTTCTGCCCAAGGGCGATCTGCTCATCCAGGGCAGCTCCATCGCCGCCGTCGCCCCCGACCTGCGCACCGCCGGCGCCGCCGCGGGCGCGGTCGTCATCGACGCCACCGGCTCCATCCTGGCCCCCGGCCTCGTCGACACCCACCGGCATGCCTGGGAGGCGCAGCTGCGCCGGATCATGCCCGACGTGAACGACCTCGGCGAGTACGTCATGTCCACCCTGTCTGGCATCGCTCCGGCCTACCAGCCGCACGACATGTACATCGGGACGAAGCTCGCCGCACTGACCGCCATCGACAGCGGCATCACCACGATGCTCGACTTCTCCCACAACTCTCGCACCGCCGCCCACTCCGACAGCGCCATCGAGGCCCTGATCGACACCGGCATCCGAGGTGTGCACGCCTCCATGCGGCCGCTCTTCGGAGACTGGGACGGCCAGTGGCCGGCTGACCTGACCCGGCTGCGGGACAAGTACTTCGCCTCCGGCGACCAGTTGCTCACTCTGCGCTTGGCCGCCCTGGCCACCGATGAGATCGCCGGCCCCGATCTCGCCTACGGGCCCGCGCTCGCCCGCGTCGCCCGCGAGCTCGGCATCGGCGTCAGCGTTGACGCCGTCTTCGGCATCCCCTCCTCCCAGGCCATTCTGCGCTGGTCGGCCGATGGGCTGCTCGGCCCGGACGTGACGCTCATCCACAGCACCGGCTTGACCGCCGACGCCTGGCGGGCCATGGGTGACTCGGGCACCACGGTGTCGCTCGCCCCCACCTCCGACGCGCAGATCGGCCTGGAGACCGCGGTCCCGGCTATCGACGAGGCGCTCGCGGCCGGTATCCGCCCCGGTCTGAGCATCGACGTCGAAGTGGCGTTGGCCAGCGACATGTTCACGCAGATGCGCGCCTTGCACGCGATCCAGCGGATGCGCGCCGTCAATGCCGCCTACGGCACCGCCGTCACCCCCGATCGGATCGGCGTGGCCGACGTCTTGGACTTCGCGACCCTGCAGGGCGCCAAGACCATCGGCCTCGGCGACGTCACCGGCTCGCTCGCCCCCGGCAAGCAGGCTGATTTCCTCATCGTCGGAGCCGAGGACCTCAACAACATGCCGCTCAACGACCCGATCGGCACCCTTGTTCTCGGCTCCGACCCGCGCAACATCCAGGCCGTCTTCATCGCGGGCCAAGTGCGCAAGTGGGCCGGCACCGTCCTCGGCGTCGATCTGGCCGAGCTGCGTCAGGACGTGCGCGAGTCCCGCGACCGCGTCCTGCGCGCCGCCGGCCGCTGAACGCCCTTTTCCGCCGAGTCGTGCAGCCCGTGACCGAGCGCGGCATCCCGGCCCGGCCCAGCGGTCTCGCCCGCGACCACGCCGCTCGGGGCGGCCTGCACCAGACCACCACTCACCTACTCAAGCCCTGGCACAACGATCACTGAAGGAAGTATCCCGACATGGGCACTCCGGAACTGCTCAAGGTCATCAACAACGACAACGTTCGCCCCCTGCTCCTGACCGGCGGCACTGTCATCAGCATGAACCCGATGCTGGGTGACTGGGAACGAGCCGACATCCTGATCGGCGGTCCCACGATCGTCGGTGTCGGCCCCGGCCTGCTCACCGCCGCCGAGGACGACGGGATGATCATCATCGATTGTGCCGGCTGTCTCGTGTTGCCCTCCCGCGCCGACTTCACCGACGCTGGCATCACCGGCACTGGCATCACCGGCACGCTGACCCCAGGCAACCGCGCCGACATCGCGGTGATCAGGATCGCCGACCCCGAGGGTGCCCCGGACGGCCCGGCCATCGCCCGCGGCGGCCATCTGGACGTTCTCCTGCACGATGGCCGCGTGACGGTATGGGACGGACGCCCGGCCAGTGACCCCCAGCCCGTCTCCGAGGCCGCGCCACCCGAGACCAGCGCCGCCGACCACTCCTACCTCGGCCTGTGGGTGGATGAGAACGACTTCGTCCGCCAGCGGCTCCTGCCCAATGGCCGCTACGACGAGGCCCGCGGCGACCGCCCCAGCGCCTACCAGGGACGGTACTGGATCAACGGAACCCGCATCGACTATCTCGACGACCTGGGCTTTTGGGCATACGGAGAATTCCGGGATGGCGAACTGCACCACGCCGGATACCGGTTCACCCGCCACTGACAGCCACCCAGGGCACTTCGCTCACCCGACCAGGAAGGTCGCGGCCATGAAGACAAGCATGTTCCTCGGGCTCGGCCTGTTCACCGTGCTGACCGCCGCGTGCTCGAGCTTTGAGCCCGGCAAAGCGCCGACCGGCAACAGCGCGGACCATCCCCACGTGGGCATGTGGGTCACCGGCGACGGCCGAATCCGGCAGGAACTCCTGCCCAACGGCCGCTATGAGGAGGAGAGAGACGGCCGCAAACGGGCCTACACCGGCCGCTACACCGTCACCGGCGACCACATCGACTACGTCGACGACATCGGCTTCACCGCCACCGGCGACGTCCGATACGGCGTTCTCTTCCATGAACACCTCGTGCTCTACCGGCAGCGATAGACCGACATCCACTGGCCGCCACCGGCGAGATCGCCGGCCCCGACCTCGCCTACGGCGACCGCCTCGCCCGCACCG
>NZ_VCJS01000405.1 GCF_005893125.1 Nonomuraea basaltis
CAAGAGCATCCTGGACGCGGGTTGGGGGGTGTTCCTCGCGATCCTCACTAACAAGGCTGAAAGCGCCGGTCGGGACGTGATCGCGGTGGATCCCCGCAACACCTCCCGCACCTGCCCCGAATGCGGGCACGTGTCAGCGGAGAATCGCACCACCCAGGCCGGCTTCGTCTGCGTCACGTGCGGGTACGCCGCCAACGCGGACGTGGTCGGGGCGAGCAATATCAAGAGGGCCGGGCTGGTCCTCCGCGACGCCCGTGCGGCGTAGCGAGAAGCCACCCCGTTTACGGGGTGGAGGAGTCACGAGTTGGTCCAGCATGTCGCAGCGTTCAGCGAGCTTCAGGAGGCACGGCACGGTGCCGACTACGATCCTGCCTTCGACGCCACCCGATCCCGAGCCCTCAGCCATGTCAGGACCGCCAGAGCCGGCATCGAAGCGATCGGCCGGATGGACAAGGCGAACCTGCACCAGTTCGACATGTTCCTTCTCCTTGCTCTCGGGGGCGAGAGGATGATGAAGAACAGCTGAGCGCGGACGAGCACGGTGGGAACGCGCGTCCGGTCGTCCAGGGTCGGCAGCGGCATGCCGCCTATAGCTGCGGACAGTTCTGACATAAACGGGTGGACGATCATTACATTAAGGAAAACACGAGCGGGCTGGGCCGAATCCCCGGTGGAGTTCAGCCACTTCCGCACCCGTGATCAGCGAGAGGTGGACCTGGTCGTCGAGTCGAGCGAAGGCGAGGTCATCGGCGTCGAGGTCAAGGCGAAATCCTCGATCGAGGAAGCCGACTTCCGTGGCCTCCGGCTTCCTCGGGACCGCCTGCGGACCGGGCTTCGCGCGGTCGGGGGTCACTGCTTCGATACGAGGCCGGCGTCGAACCGGACCTCGACTTCGTCGCCGAGTTTGAGCGCGCCGAACAACGCCGAGTAGGGCCGAATCCCCCAACGGGTCTGCACAATCGCCGCCGAGCCGTGTACGCGGTCCTCGGCCAGCGAGCCCTCGACCGTGACGGGCCGTGTGACATCGACGATGGTGAGGTCGCCCTCGACGCGGAACGACTCCGGGGTCCCATCGACCCGTGTCGACCGGAACATGATCGTTGGGTAACGCTCGGTGTGAAGAATCTTCTCCCGAACAATCTTCTCGATCTCCGCGCGATCGGAGCTCGTGAGTGGCTTGACGCCGCCGGTTCCTTTCCGGACTTCGAGCGACTCGGCGTCGACCTCCACGGTCACCCAGGAGTTGGCCGGGTCGGCGGTGTCGACCATGGCCTCGCCGCGCCAGCGGGTGACCTCGATGGTGAGATCATGGCCGGCCTTCGCGCCCAGCCCGGTACGGGTCGTATTGATCTGGAGCCGACCAGATTCGGGTCCCAACGTGTAGCTACCAGCGGAAATGCTCACCTTGCCAGGCTAGCCCGCGCCCGATGAGCGCCGCGTTCAGACGTCGAGGCCCGGACGCCGCGCAACGATCAGCCCCTGGATCAACCGATCTTGTCCACATGGGCCACTGCCACTCGATTATGGTCGGCGACCAGTGCGGAGAGGTGAGGCACATCAGAGGTGACTATCAAAACGGATCCCGCCTGTGCCAGGGCAGTGGCGGCCACCATCGCGTCCACCGCTTGGTCGGTGGCGAGTCCGGCCGAACCGATCAGCCTGCCCGCGCACTCGCCGATCTCGCGCGTCACCGGCTCGACCGCCACTCCGCCGAGCACCCGGTGGACGCCCGCGTCACGAGCCCCACCCCGCAGGGCCTCGGCGAGGATCGCGGCGGAAGTGATCACCCGTCGGCCCCCGAGATACGCAGCCTTGAGGCGCACGTACATCGTCCTGTCCGTCGCCGCCCTCGACAGCCCTTCGTTGTCGAGCACCAGCGAGCCGTGCTCGCGGGGCCGAACCCGCTTACGGCTCACGCCTGCGGCCATTCCGCATGTGCCGCCGCCAGCTCCTCGTCGGTGACGGGTCCGTGGACCTCTTCCAACTCCATCAAGAGATCGCCCAGCCGGTCGTGTTCCAACTGCCGCGTGAGAGCATGCGTGACGTAGGCGGAGACGTTGCCGTGGCCCGCCCTGGCACGGAGTTCGGCCGCGACGTCGGCGGGAACCGTGATACTCATCTTGTCAGTGCGTAGCGGCTCACCCATGAGGCTGATCCTACCATTAGTAGGATCGCTGCGGGGCTTACAAGGGGGTCGACATCGACCCCCGCTCACACATCAAAGGCGAATGGACTCAGCGCCCGCTGCCGGGCACGGAGCGGTTCCTGAGCGGGGTGAGCTGGTGGATGTCGTAGCGGGTCCGCAGGGTCGCGATCGCTGCCTGGTCCGGCGGCTGGGCGGCGGTCAGCAGCTCGGCCAGCTCCGTCAGGTACGCCTCGTGGCCGGAGACACCAGGAAGAGCATCCGCGCGGGGGCAGGGCCGGGATTGTGGAAGGCGTGCGGGCAGCCCGCGGGTACGGACATGAAGCTGCCCGGACCGCCTCTGAGTACCGGCGTGCCCGTGTCGGACTCCCAGGTACGCCAGTCGCCTCCGGCCTTGTCGCGCGGATGGAAGGCGAGCAGGTCGAGCTCGCCGTCGAGGATGTAGAACACCTCCTCGGCCTCCTGATGCAGGTGCGCTCCGACGTCGAAGCCCGGCGCCACCTCGGCCTCGAACACCGACCAGTGTTTCGACCGCTCCGCGCCTGCTTTGAGCGTCATGCCGGAAGCGGCGATGCGGCGGCCGGCACCGGGCGGTAACAGCAGTCCATCGGTCATTTTCGCCTCGTCTCAGAGATCGTTCGTTCAGGGCTTCCAGCCGGTCTCGTCCAGCCAGGTCTCCAGCGTCATCAACCGCGGGTGGATCGCCCGCAGCGAGGGAAGGTCGGGCTCGTCGTCGGTACGCTCGCCGATCCACTCGAACATCCTGGCCACCTGCTCGTCGAACGCGCGCAGCTTCTCGATGGGCGTCCGGCTGAAGCGGGCGGGCAGGCCACAGGCGCGGCCGAAGGCCTCGGCGATCGCCGGGCCGGTGCGGCAGTCACCGGCGATCTCGAGGTGGCGGCCCACGAACCGGCCGGGCTGATCGAAGGCGATCGCGGCGAAGGCTCCGATGTCGCGGGCCGCGATCAGCCGGATCCGCGCCTCCGGTCGTACGGCGAGGCTGACCACCAGCTCGCCGTCGTCCACGACCGGGCGCGTGAGCGTGGTGAAGTTCTCCATGAACATCACCGGTCGCAGAACAGTGGCCGGCAGGCCGAGCGAGCGGATGTGCTCTTCGATGGCGACCTTGCTGTCGTAGTACGGGATCCCGGTGATGAGACCGGCGCCGCTGATCGAGCTGTAGACCAGGTGCGCGACGCCGGATTCGGCCACGAGGTCGGCCACGGCCTTGCCGCGCCGCTCCTCGGCCGCCACCCCGTCAGGCGTCACCTTGGCCCCGGTCAGCATGGTCAGCACGAGGAAGACGCCGTGGGCGCCGTCCATCGCCGCCCGCAGCGAGCCCACGTCGTCCAGGTCGCCGGTCACGAGCGTGGCACCCGCCGACCCCAGCTCGCCAGCGGCCGGGGAGCCGGGGTCCCGTACCAGGGCCCGGACCTCCCAGCCGCGATCGAGCAGCTCGCGCGCCGCCGCGCCCCCCTGCTGGCCGGTGGCCCCGATCACCAGCACGGGTCCCTGTCGACCTGCCATGAATTCCTCCTCCGGTCACCGCCGATAGTGATCAGGCTAGAGAGGAAAGTCCGGTCGATCCTGGTACGAATACTGCTAGCTTGCGATCGGTTCACCGTCCAGGTGGGAGCTGACTCGACGTGGGAGACGGCGGCAGGAAGCGTGCGCGGCGGGCCGAGCTGGCCGCGTTCCTGCGCGCGCAGCGGGCCCGGCTGCGGCCGTCCGAGGTGGGGCTGCCGGACGGCGGCGCCACGGGGCGGCGCAGGACTCCCGGCCTGCGGCGCGAAGAGGTGGCCGAGCTGTCCGGGGTCAGCGTCACCTGGTACACCTGGCTGGAGCAGGGCCGGAACATCTCGACGTCGGCCCAGGTGATCGACGCGCTGGGCCGCGCGCTCTCGCTCGACGAAGATCAGCACCGCCATCTGCGCGACCTGGCCGGCCTCGCCGCTCCAGAGCGCGGGGCACCCGCCGGCGACGCGCGCCTGCGGTTGCAGCGGCTGGTCGACGCGGCGGCCCCGAACATCGCCTCCGTCTACGACGTCCACTTTGACTACCTGGCCTGGAACAAGCCTTACGAGCGGATCCGCCATGACCCGGGCAGGTACCCGCACGAGCGGCGCAACCTGCTGTGGATGATGTTCGCCGACGCGGAGAGCCGCGCCCGCCTGGTCCGGTGGGAGCCCGCCGCGCGCGCCGTGCTCAGTCAGTTCCGTGCCGTCGCCGGCCGGCATCCCGGCGACCCGCGCTTCGCAGACATCACGGAGGCCCTGTCCGAGGAGAGCGCGGAGTTCCGCGAGTGGTGGACCGAATACCCCGTCCGCTCCTTCCGGCCCGCGACGATCGGGATCGACCATCCCGAGCTGGGGCGGCTCGACCTGGAGCTCTTCCAGTTCCACCCGGTCGAGCGCCCCGACCTGCTGATGGTCGTGCAGGTCCCCGCGAGCCACGCGGACCTCCAGCGGATCACCTCACTGCTCGCAGCCACGCGTGACCCTTCAGCCGGGCTCGGCGGGCCGGGGTGAGGCGTGGTCCAGGCAACACCGGACGAAGTCCTGGACGAGGGGGTTGGCGTCGGCGGACGGTGCCCAGGCGACGCCGACCTGGCTGGGGCTGACACCGGTGACCGGCCGGTAGACGATGCCGGGGCGGGCGTAGAAGCGGGCGGCGGACTGCGGGGCGAGGGCGATGCCGTAACCGTTGGCGATCGCGTTCAGCCAATCGTCGGGCTGGTCGGTGACGGCGCCGATGCGAGGGGGATGACCTTCGCGCTCGTCGGTGGCCAGCCAATAGTCCCGCCACCGGCCCGTTCCGAGTGGGGCGGCCACGAACGGCTCGTCCCACAGCTCCTTGAACGGGATCACGTCACGTGAGGCGAGCGGGTGGGCGGCCGGGAGCGCCACACACCGGGGCTCGGTGAGCAGCTCCTCGACCCGCAGGGTCTCCTGGCCGGGGAAGGGCAGCCGCAGCAGCGAGACGTCCACGGCTCCGCCGGTGAGGCCGGCGGTCGGGTCGCTCCAGGCGGCCTGGCGCATGGCCACCCTCCAGTCCGGCCGGCAGCGGCTGAACGCGGCGATGATCTGCTGGGTGGCCTCGTTGGCCCCGCTGGCCAGGAACCCGACCCGCAGCACGCGGGCCGCCCGCCCGGCCGCGGCCTCGGTCTCGCGTACCGTCCGGTCCCATTCGGCCAGCAGCGCGGGCACCCGTTCCGCCAGGGCCTGGCCCGGTTCGGTGAGGGCCATCCCGGCCCGCGACCGGACGAACAGCCGGTCTCCGAGCAGGTTCTCCAACTGCTTGATCTGCTTGGTCAGCGCGGGCTGGGACACGTACAGCCGCTCGGCGGCACGGGTCAGGTTCCCCTCCTGCGCGACCGCGGCGAAGTAGCGCAACAGCCGGGTGTCGACATCCATGCCTCCAGGTTATGGATGCAGGTATTAGACGTGATCGCCGGTGGTAGGCGAAGTTGATAAGGCGGCCGGAAACCGCAGGGCTCTCGATCAATGGGGAGATAGTGTTCACCGCTTATGTAGTCGTCACCGTGCTCACGATCGCGGCCACCGCCGGGGCTGCCATCGCTGACTTCGCGCGGGCCGAGTTCGTCCTCGGCAACATGGCTGAATTGGGTATCTCGGAGTCTTGGCTCCTGCTGCTCGGCCTGCTCAAGGCCGCCGGAGCCGCGGGACTCCTCCTCGGGCTGGTGGGGGTTCGGTTCCTCGGCGTTGCCGCCGCGATCGGGCTGGTGCTGTTCTTCGTCGGTGCCATCGCCGTCCATGTCTGCGCCCGCGTGTACCTCAAGATCGTCTTTCCTGGAGCCATCCTCGTGTTGGCGACGGCATCTCTTGTCCTCGCCCTCGCGCGATGATCGTCGAAGCGCCCCATTCAAGATGGTGATCTTGGGGACGGGTCGGCGGCGGGGAAGAGGGCGGCGACCCGTCCCCAAGATCACCATCTTGAAT
>NZ_VCJS01000406.1 GCF_005893125.1 Nonomuraea basaltis
GAGGGAAGCACGGGGGCAGGGGGCGCAGCCCCTCCCCGATTGGCGGACGATTGTAATGCCCCCCTTTTACGATCTTGCCCCATGAAGTCAGCGCCACCGCAACGATTCGTCCGCCCTCTCACGTCCCGGCCAGAGATCACGTACTCGCGCAGGTGAGAGCACCCAAGCGGCCCAACGTATCGTTACCAACCCGAAAGCGCCCCAGACCGTTAGTAGGCTTGCCCGCGCCGTTCGGGCCGAGGAAGCCGACGATCTCGCCGGGCTCCACTGTGATGTCCACGCCTTTGACGGCCTCCACGCCGCCGTCGAAGGTCTTCGTCAGACCTGAAGTCTTGATCATTTCATCGCCTCCAAAATTGAGGTAACCACAATTTTGGTGTCACTGCAAATTTGATAGCATGGGGCCATGCGGGAAGGGCTGCGGGAGCGGAAGAAGCGCGAGACCAGGGAGCGCATCGCGGACGTCGCGATGGGGCTCTTCATGGCGCGGGGGTTCGACAACGTGACCGTGGCCGAGGTGGCACGGGCCGCCGACGTGTCGGTCAACACGGTCTTCAACTACTTCACCACCAAGGAGGACCTGTTCGCCGACCGGGAGGAGGTGGCCGTCGACCTGCCGCGACAGGTGATGCGGGAGCGCGGGCCGGGAGAGAGCGTGGTGCGGGCGTTCCGGCGCGACTATCTCGACGCGATCGACACCCGCCACTGGCGCCACGGGCTCAATCCGGGCAGCGACGTGTTCGCCAGGATCGTGGAGGCCAGCCCCGCGCTGGTCGCGCGGCTGCGGCAGATCCACGAGGAGCGGGAGCAGGAGCTGTCGCGGATGCTGACCGAGGAGCTGGACGCCGCACCGGACGATCTCGCCCCGAAGCTGGTGGCGGCGCACCTCCTCAACACGACGCGCGTCCTGACCGGCAACGCGGTCGCCAGGATGCTCGCGGGCGAGGGATGGGAGACGATCGAGCCCGACCTCAGGGCACAGGCGGAGAAGGCGTTCGACCTGCTGGAGTCGGGGCTCGGCGACTACGGCGCGCGGCCCCTAGTAGGAGGTGGCGGAGAAGCCGCCGCTGATCAGCGCGATCCCGAAGGCGAAGATGAGGAATCCGAAGGTGATCATTAGCAGGATGCTGCTGATGATGCCGCAGATGCGCCCCGCCTGGATGTGGCCCCGGTTCTCGTAGGGGTAACCGCTCTGGTCGATCTCCCGCAGCGCCTTGGTGCCCATCGACCAGGCAAAGGGGCCGAGGAAGCTGCAGACCACCAGGCTCAGGATGCCGAGCACGAGGATGGTGGTGCCGTTGGGGTGGGTGTGCGGCTGCGGGCCATAGTACGAGGGACCGTAGTTCGGATAGGACATGGTCGCTCAAGGCCCCCTTGTTTGCGGCAGTCAGGTGGGATTTATACCACAGTCACCCACTTGATCATGTTGCGTCATCATGGTGCGGCACCTGATCGATTCCCCAAGGAGCCTGTCCCCGTGCGTGAACGCACCCGCGCCATCCTCGCCCACCCGCGTTTCCAGCGGTTCGTCGTCGGTGTCATCCTGATCAACGCGGGCACTCTCGGCCTGGAGACCTTCCCTGCCGTCGTCGAGCGCCACGGCCACCTGCTCACCGCGGTCGATCACATCGCGCTCTACATCTTCGCCGTCGAACTGGCGGCCAAGATCTACGTCGAGCGCTGGGCGTTCGTGCGTGACCCCTGGAACATCTTCGACTTCCTGATCGTCGCCATCGCCTTCGCGCCCGCGACGGGCGGCCTGTCGATGCTGCGCTCGCTGCGCATCCTGCGCGCCCTGCGGCTGCTGTCGGTCGTGCCGAGCCTGCGCCGGGTGGTGTCGGCGCTGCTGCGCGCGATGCCGGGGATGAGCTCGATCGTGGTGCTGCTCTCCCTGGTGCTGTACGTGGCCGCGGTCATGGCCACCAAGCTCTACGGCCAGGCCTCCCCCGAGCGCTTCGGCAGCCTGCCGACCTCGCTGTTCACGCTCTACCAGACGATGACGGGCGACGACTGGGGCAACATCGCCAGGGACGTGATGACCCGGCACCCCACGGCCTGGATCTTCTTCACCATCTTCATCTTGATCTGCACGTTCGTGATCCTGAACCTCTTCATGGCGGTCGTGGTCAGCGCCATGGACGACGAGAACGCCGAGGAGCGGGCCGCGATCGAGAACACCACGGCCCACACCGAGCGGATCCTGGCGGAGCTGGCCGAGCTGCGCAAGGAGGTCGCCGAACTGCGTCAGGACCCGGCCCGCTCCGCCACGACGGCTAACGCGAGTAGAACTCCACGACGAGCTGCTCGTCGACGGGGATGACGATCTGCTCGCGCTCGGGCCGATGCGTGAGCGTGAAGCGCAGGTCGGCGTGGTCCACCGAGAGATACGGCGCGATGCGCTCGTCGGCGTGGATGCCCTCGGCCGCGGCCACGAACGGCTGCATCCTGCGCGACCGCTCCCTGACCGTGATGACCTGGCCGGGCTTGACCAGATAGCTGGGGATGTCCACCTTGCGGCCGTCCACGGCGATGTGCCCGTGGTTGATGTACTGGCGAGCCGCGTAGATCGACGGCGCCAGGCCGGCGCGCAGCACGAGCGAGGCCAGGCGGCTCTCCAGCAGGATCACCAGCTCGGCGCCTGAGGCGCCCGGCTTGCGTACGGCGAGGTCCCAGTAGCGGCGCAGCTGCCGCTCCGCCACGTCGTAGTACCAGCGCAGCTTCTGCTTCTCCAGCAGCCGCAGCCCGTAGTCGCCGGTGGTGCGGCGGTTGGTCTTGCGGCCGTGCTCGCCCGGCGGGTAGGGGCGCTGCTCGAAGTAGCGGACGGCTTTCCTGGTCAGCGGGACGCCCGCGCGACGGGACAGTCGCACCTTGGGGCCGGTGTAGCGCACGTTCACCTCGATGTGATTAGGTATTCCTTACTTAGGTAAGGCTAACCTACCACTAAACGTACCCCCAAGGAGGCGCCATGCTGCCGGTACCCGAGCGGATCCGCACTCTCGCCGCGACCTCGAGCGTCGCGAAGCTGTCCGTTGACGGCGCCCCCTCGCGCGCCCGCGGCGGCGTCGACGAGCGCGGCCGTCCCGTGCTCCTGGTCCTGCCCGGAGAGGCGCTGCACGGCCTGCGCGACGACGCGGTCGTGGCGGTGAACCTCACGGCGATGCGGCAGCTGGGCGACGTCACCCACCCGCGCGGACTGATCGAGGTGCAGGGCTGGGCGGAGGTCGTGCCGGAAGGCGAGGCGCGCGAGGCGGCGGTGGCGGTGGCCGCGCACAGTGCGGACGAGAGCCTGTTCGAGGCGCTGGAGCGCTTCGGCAAGCCGGACGCGCCCCGGCTGCTGCGCGTGGACGTGGGCCAGGTCGTCTACCTGACCGGGCAGGAGTCGGGGGTGCTGGACGCCGACGACTACATGGGCGCGGCGCCCGACCCGCTGACCGAGACCGCCGAGCGGGTGCTCGCCCACGTCAACGGCTCGCACCGGGCGCAGCTGACCGCCGGCGTGTCCAGGCAGCTCGGCGAGGCGGCCGGCGAGGTGTGGCTGTGGGAGCTGGACCGGTTCGGCGCGACCGTGCGGGTGGACGAGTCGCTGGTGCGCTTCCCGTGGCCGAGCCCGGCACACACCGGCCTGTGCCTGGAGACGGCGATGCGCGGCCTGCTGTGCAGCTGTTAATCACGGTTTTATGTGGATTATTCGGACATACCGTCACATCGGCAAAAGGAGTGCGCTTTCGTCTCTAGCATTTGATGCGTGAGTGGAGCGCATCGACCAACGGGCACGGCCGTGTTCGTCGATCAGAGTGGCCGGCGCAGGCGGGTGCTGATGGTCGCCGGAGTGCTGCTCGGCACGCTGATGCTGGCCACGGCGGCGGTCCTGATCGGCGGCGCGTTCAGCACGACGAGGCTGGACGCCGTCGATTGGCCGGGCGACGGGAGCGGCGACCCCAAGGAGTCCGTGCCCGCCGTCGTCAAGACGAGCCCGACCCCCTCGGCGAAGGCGACGCCCACCCGGTCGGTCGCGCCCGTGGTCCAGGCCACGCCGACGCCCACGCGCACGGCGACGCCTACGCGGAGCCCGTCCCCGGCCGCGCGGGAGAGCACGCGGCCGCCCGCCTCGCCCGTCTCGCGGACGCCGACGCCGACGCCGTCCACGACTGCCTCGCCCACGACCGAGGCCGAGCGCACCCCGCCCGGCCTGACGAAGAAGACCCCGGGGCCCGGCTCGGACAAGACGCCCGGCCCGAAGAGGTGAGCGAGGCCGGTACCCGCGTATGGCCCGTCGAACCCGTCTCGCCGCAGGCCACGCACCGGGCCAGGCAGGCCGATCCGCGCGGTCATTGGTTCCTCGTGGTGGTCGCCGTGCTGCTGATGTCCTTCGCACTCGTGCTGCACGGGTACGCCACCAACGAGGTGGGCGAGACCCACGCCGCGCCCGCCGGCCCCTCCTCCTCCCCCGACCTCGACCTGGTACGGCGCGGCGGCCCCGTGGTGAACGAGACCGGCCAGGGCCCCCGCAGCCTGCGCATGCCCGCGCGGACGGTGGCGCTCACGTTCGACGACGGGCCGGATCCGGAGTGGACGCCCCGGCTGCTCGACGTGCTGAAGCGGCACGGCGCGAGGGCGACGTTCTTCGCCGTAGGCGCCCGCGTCGCCGAGAACCCCGCCCTGGCCAGACGCATCGTGGACGAGGGCCACGAGCTGGGCAACCACACCTACGCGCACGCGGACTTGACGGACGTTCCGGCCTGGCGGCTGAGCATGGAGGTGTCGCTGACGCAGAAGGCCATCGCGGGCGCGACCGGGGTGCACACACGGCTGATGCGGCCGCCGTACTCGTCGACGCCCAGCGCCGTCACCGCCGCCCAGTGGCAGGCGATCCGCGCGCTCGGCGGCGACGGCTACGTGGTGGTGCTGGCCGACCTGGACACCAGGGACTGGAGCAGGCCGGGCACCGAGCAGATCGTCCGGACCGGCACGCCCGCGAGGGCACGCGGCGCGATCGTCATGCTGCACGACTCCGGTGGCGACCGGAGCCAGACGGTCGAGGCCGTGGACCGGCTGCTCACCCGGCTGGGCGAGCGGGGCTACCGGGCCACGACGCTGACCGAGGGGCTCGGGCTGGGCTCGGCGTACGTGCCGGCCGGCACCATGGACCAGATCGTCGGCCAGGGCCTGAGCCTGGCGCAGCGGGCGTCGACGGCGTTCGCCGGGTCGCTGGTGTGGGTGCTGACCGCGGCGGGCGCGCTCACGCTGGCCAGGCTGCTGTTCTTCCTGGTCCTGGCCTGGGCTCACGTGCGGCGGGTGCGGGGCGGCCGCAGGCGGGTGGGAAAGGCGCCGCCGTGGCCGTCGCCGCCGCCGGTCAGCGTGATCGTCCCGGCGTACAACGAGGCGGCCGGGATCGAGGCTACGGTGCTGTCGCTGGTCACCACCGGCTACCGGGGCGAGATCGAGGTGATCGTGGTGGACGACGGCTCCACCGACGACACCGCCGCCCGGGCCGCCGCGCTCGGGCTGCCGGGCGTGCGCGTGATCAGCCAGCGGAACGGCGGCAAGCCGTCGGCGCTCAACACCGGCATCGCCCACGCCGCGCACGAGATCCTGATCATGGTGGACGGGGACACCGTGTTCGAGCCCGGCACGATCGGCCACCTGGTGGCGCCGCTGAGCGACCCGAGCGTGGGCGCCGTCAGCGGGAACACCAAGGTCGGCAACCGGCGCGGGCTGCTCGGCCGCTGGCAGCACATCGAGTACGTGATCGGCTTCAACCTGGACCGGCGGGCGTTCGACCTGCTCGGCTGCATGCCGACGGTGCCCGGCGCGATCGGCGCCTTCCGCCGGGCCGCGCTGGATTCCGTGGGCGGGCTGAGCGTGGACACGCTGGCCGAGGACACCGATCTGACGATGGCCATCTGCCGCAAGGGGTGGCGGGTGGTCTACGAGGAGAAGGCGCTGGCCCGGACGGAGGCGCCGACCTCACTGCGGCAGTTGTGGCGGCAGCGGTACCGGTGGTGCTACGGGACGCTCCAGGCCATGTGGAAGCACCGACGGGCGGTGGCCGAGCGGGGGACGTT
>NZ_VCJS01000407.1 GCF_005893125.1 Nonomuraea basaltis
CGGCCGCGTCGCCGCTTTCGAGGAAGCCGGCCGCTGCCTGGCCCGGTTCGCGGCCAGCGGGCAACTCCGGCGAGGTCTGCGCGCCGTCCTCGCCCACCATGCGATCTTCGCTTTCAACCGCGCCGCCGTACCCGTGGCCGAGCAGGCCGCCGCGGCGTGGCTTGGCTGGCAGGTCGCCTTCGGAGACGACGAGCCGGCCGCCGTGTCTACCGGCCAGTCCGTACCAGCAACCCCTACCTTCGAGCAGATGGAGAGCACCATCACTACAACTACCGACCCCGCCGACCTGCGCAACGCCATGGTGGACAAGTTCACCGGCTCCGGCCACCTGCGCACCCCCGCGATCATCGACGCCTTCCGGGAGGTCGAGCGGCACCGGTTCATCCCCGACGCCGACGTCGAGGCCGCCTACGTCGATGACGCCGTGTCGATCAAGCACAACACGGATGGCGAGATGATCTCCTGCATCTCCGCGCCGTCTGTCGTCGCTATCCAACTGGAGCAACTGGGCACACAGCCCGGCCACAAGATCCTGGAGGCCGGAGCAGCCACCGGCTACAACGCCGCACTCCTCGGGCGGCTGGTAGCCCCCGGCGGGCACGTGTGGACCGTGGACGTCGACGCCGACCTCGTCAACACCGCCAGCAAGCACCTGGAGGCCGCCGGTGTGTCGAACGTGACCGTGCTGCTGGCCGATGGCGCGGCCGGGCTCCCCGAGCACGCCCCGTTCGACCGGGTCCAGTTCACCGTGGGCGCCGGCGACATCCCCCTCCCCGTCCTGGAGCAACTGGCCCCCGGCGGCCGCGTGGTCCTCCCGATGCGGATCCGCGGCAGCATCTCCCGCTCCTTCGCTTTCGAGCGCGACGGCGAGACCTGGAAGACCATCTCCTGCGAGATGGCCACGTTCGTCCCGCTGCGCAAGGGCATCTGCGACGACATCCGCACCCTGATTCCCATGGCCGGGGAGGGCAACGTCCGGCTGGAAACCTACAGCGAGCAGCTCGTCGACCGGGAGGCGATGCGGACTGTCTTGGACGAGCCATCCCACAAGCTCTACACCGGTGTGAAGTTCCGGCAGGGCTCGCCCTGGGAGTGGGTCTACCTGTGGCTGGCGTGCGTCCTCCCCAACGGCCTGTCCCGGATGCCTGGCCAGCGGCCCGGGTTCACCCCGCACTTCGGGTGGGGTTCCATGGCCGCGCTCGACGGCGACAGCCTGGCCTACCTGACCGTCCGCGAGGGCGACGACGCCGAGGGCCGGTTCTGGGAGATCGGCGTCATCGGCCACGGCCCGCGCGCCGCCTCCCTCGCCGAGCAGGTCGTCGCCGCGATCCAGGAGTGGGCCCGCGACTACGGCAACGACGCCCCCGCCCCCGGTTTCCGGATGGCCACGGCCGCCCACCGCGACCTGCTGAAGGCCGCCGACCCGCGCTTCATCATCGACAAGCCCAACAGCCGACTCGTCATCGACTGGCGGTAGAAGGGAGCAGCGTGATGAACCCTGCGATCGCCCGCCGTATCCCGCTGGTCTGCCGGCCCAAGCCTCCTGGGCTTCCACTGGACAGGCGCATTGCAGAGCTCACCGCGCTGACCGTCGAAACGCCCGGCGCGGACCACCCCCAGCGGGTGGCCCGCGCCAGCGGAGTCCTCAACTTCGCCGCGCTCATCGCCTCCGACAGCGGGATGCCCGACCTGGCCGCCGAACTGTGCTGGCGGCAGCACAAGGTCTTCGCCAAAGCCGGAAGCCTCGACCAGGACATCGCCGTGATGTCGCTGATGCCGCTGGTGAACATCGCCCGACTCCTGATCCGCGAAGGTGACGGCAGCGGCGCCTACGCGGTGCTGCAGCAGTTGTACCGGGCCGCCCAGCAGCGCGGCGCCACCATCATCCGTGACCATGACGTCGACCTGTCGCCATTGATCCAGACCGCCGCAGACCACCGCAAGATCTGCACGGAGCTGTGGGTCACCCTGCTGGTCGACGGCGCCAGAGCCCTCGCCAGCCTTGGCCGTTGGACCGAGGCAGCCGAATCCATGGCCGCCCACCGTGGCGTCGGCCAGCGGCTTCTCGACGGCCGCCAGATCACGATCATGTCGCTGGTGGAGCAGGACCTCCCCCAGCAGGCCGCCGACATGATCGACTCCAGCGTCCCCGCAGAGCCGTGGGAGGACGCCGTGGCCGCCATCTTGCGCATCTACTGCCGGCCGACAACGTCGACGCCATCACAGCATGAACTGGACCATGCGGTGCGGGAAGCACTCGCGCTGATCGCCGAGCCCGAACCGATGACTGCGGCGTTCCGGGCTCGGCTCGGCTTGACCGTGCTCGACCTGACGGCCGACCAGCCCACAGCACACGACTCCGACCTGCGGTCCGCTGTCATCGGCGTGGCCTGCTCGGACGCCTACGCTGCCCGAGACGTCCTCGGGCACCACGGGATGCGCTCCCGCATGACCCCACAGCAGGAACAGGAACTCGCCGGCGTGCTCGCCGCCTCGGGGTTCGGCGCCGGAAGCCTCCCAGCAGCCCACTTGGACGCTCTCACCGCCGCAGTCCGTCAAGGCGAGCGCAGCCTGCGCGCCCTGCTCGGCACGACCACGCTCCAGAGCGACCCTGCGTGACGCGGGGCGGACAGGTATAGGCAGGGCCGAGATCACATCGGCGTGATCTGAAGGTAGGAGCCAGCGTGGACGCGCATCCACCCGGTCGTGGTGCGCAGCTCGACATCGTCGATGTAGACGACGCTGCCGGCGGCGTGCCCGGCGGCGACCTCCATCCCCGCCTGGGCGTAGAACTCGGCTGTGCCGGGGGGCGCGGTGGCCTCAACCTGGAAGAACGTCCACACGCCGGCAGGAAGCGGCGCCTCGTCGGATATTTCGCTGATTTGGCCGCTGTCGCCATGCCAGGAGATGGAGACGCCAGCCTTCGGGTGGCCGGTGGGCGAGTAGAGCCACGCGCCGAGCCTCCATCCGGTTCCGGGTCGGGTAGCCCCGGTGCATTGCTGCGACCGGGGCCCCCTCAGAACCGTGCGTGCATCTCATCGATGCACACGGCTCAAGCAAGCCGCGAGGGCGGTTCAGGTTGTTGCTGTGCCGTGCCCCTGCGTGGGCGGGCGAGGTGCCTGCGGTGGCAGGAGGCGTGTACCAGGCGTGTTTGATCACCGTCCGGTGTGCCGGGTCTCCCGTGGTGGACGAGGTAGTCGGCAGCGATCGCCTTGCGAGTGAGCTGCAGCCACCACCGTTGCCATTGGTCGGGGGACTCGGGCGGCTGATCGGCGATAAGAAGAGGATCTCCACAGAGTGGACAGCGCACATCCTGCCTGGTGAGCAGGCGCATGGTGTAGTTGTCCAATGGAGGTTTGGCCTTCTTCCGCCGTTTCGCCCAGTACTCGGTCAACTTTGGGTCGTCGAGTGACGCCCCGCCTTTGACCGGGATGTGCCGAACGATGTCGGTCCAGGAAAACCGTACGACGTAGGCAGTGGTGCCGGGGGCGCCGAATACCCAGCGGTCGTTCCTGAACTTGTTGTGTTTGCCGAAGTAGTGGTCGACGACCCAGGCCTTCGGCTTGTTACCGTGGCTCCATGTGGCCCATTTGTAGAGAAGCTGCCACAGGTAGTAGTCCAAGGATTGGAAGGTCTTCTTGGACACCACGCTCCGGTAGTAGGCCGCCCAGCCCTTGATGATGGGATTGAGCTTGGTGATGACCATCGCCGCGTTTGAGCCGCGTAGGGCACGCATCTCAGAGGCGAGCCTTTTCCGGAGACGCCTGATGGCTGCCTTACTCGGTTTGATCAGCAGCTTCTGGCGGTAGCGGCGGACGTTGAATCCGAGAAAATCGAACCCCTCTGAAAGGTGGACGATGCGTGTCTTGTCTTCGTT
Source organism: Nonomuraea basaltis (assembly GCF_005893125.1). GTDB lineage: Bacteria > Actinomycetota > Actinomycetes > Streptosporangiales > Streptosporangiaceae > Nonomuraea > Nonomuraea basaltis. The sequence continues at coordinate 3,878 of NZ_VCJS01000407.1, forward strand.
AAAGACAAGACCTCGGGGTGCCAACCACTCCGCCAACCGGGCTTTGACTTGTTCGGCCTGCTCCTGGCTGTGACAGAGCGCGATCATGTCATCGGCGTAGCGGACCAAAACAGGTGATCCTGCTTCCACCCTGCAAGCTTCTGCGTTGGCGGTATAGCGGATTCCGGCAGCCTCTTCCAACCCATGCAGGGCGACATTCATGAGCAAGGGTGAAATCACCCCGCCTTGTGGAGTTCCCTCCCCAGTGGGAGCGAACTCCTTTCCGGATTCGATTACCCCTGCCTTCAACCAGTCGGCGACCATTCCCCTCGCGGGGAAGTCACCAATGGCTGCGAGTAGATGGTTATGGTCGATCCGGTCGAATGCCGCAGCCAGATCCGCGTCCAGCACCCACACGCGCTTGGCCCTTGGGCCTCGACACGCATTGAAGGTCGCCTCGATCGCATCATGGCAGCCACGACCCGGCCTAAACCCATAGGATCTGGGCTCGAACCGGGCTTTCCCACTCGGGTTCCAGCGCGTTGCGGACCCGCGCCTGATGGCACCGGTCCATGATCACAGGAATTCCCAATGGGCGTAGCTTCTTCCTGTCACCGGCTTTCGGTATGTACACGCGCTTGACCGCACGGGGCTGCCAAGACCGGATGGATTGATGCACACGCACCGCCACATCCGCTCTGGCGTTGGAGGTCAAAGCAACCTCACCGTCGACTCCGGCGGTCTTGCGCCCGGTATTGCGCTGCGTCACCTGCCGCACGCTCACCAGTGTGTTCGACCGGGAACGCAGCATCAGCTTCTGCAGATTCCTGACCTTGTGCCAGTTCTGCTCCTGCGCCGCCTTGAATATTCGCTGCCGTAGCCGCTCTACCTCACGTTCCGCATCGGTCCAGCCGATCCAGTCCCAATCGATTGAGTCCAGATCGGCACGTGGAAGATCCGCAAGCGTGAGGTCTTCAGGTCCGTTCACCATAAGGCGTCTAACTTGTCCATCGGTTCGGGCGGTTCCTGCAGATCATCTTCAAGGGCTCACCTGCCTACGTCAGCACGCTTTCGCGTCCGGGCATCAGGCCCGGTATCCGGCCAGTTACGCGAGACCGTCGGTGGAGAAACCGGTCACGCTGTCTCGCTTTCCTGTCGCCTTTCGGCCACCGGCATTCGCTTCTTGGGCATCCTGTCCCATCAGGGAATTCAGCCCTCCTTACGGTCGGCCTACCGACGCCCTGTGAGCGCCGGACCCTAACGGGGTTCACATGTTCCGCACGCGTGAGATACGGCTGGGATTGGGTGTCCTCTCTACCCCGGGAACGGCGGTGTCCCTACGGCCAAACGAACTCTTTGGCCGCTCGCTTGCCGCCTCTCAACGGCCGGTCCCTGCCACCTTGTGATACATCCCGCCACAAGGCGTCAAATTAACGAGGCATCAGCAAGGATTCACTGGTGTTCACCCCATATCCAGCCTTCCCTTCACCTGTGGTCCCCGGACGGGACGGGCACCCTTGGGCTTTCCCCCGAGCTCCACACCCGGCTGAGCAGGACCCAGCCGCGCATGTCGGGGTGGGGACGGGCCACGGACACAGGCCCGGACTACGCCTTCGACATCAGTCGAACCTCCTTGGACGTACTCACTCACAACGTGCGACCTCACGTCGCACGTTTGGTATTTGTCCAGCCGTACAGCACGGCGCGGCTCTCGCTCTGGGCCGTGAGTTTGCCGGCGTAGTCGCCGCTGTGCACGAAGTCGGTGCTCGCTGGATCCAGGTCGGCGCCGCTCGTGCTGAAAGGGTCGAAGAAGTCGGTGTCAAAGTTCGCGGTCCGCTGGTAGGAGGACTGGCCGCCGTCGATTTCGATGACGCCGGGCTCCTCCACCAACAGGACGCCGTTCATCGTCAGTACACCGGTCTCCACGGACGGCCAGTCGAACACCTGCCGCCCCAACTCCACGCCCCAGAAGCGAGACCATGGCTCCCCGTTGATGATCGCGCGAAGATTCGTCTCTCCAAACAGGGTCTGGTGCATTTGCTGGGGAGCGGTCACGGTCGGTGCGGGCGAGGCGGTCGCCGTAGGCGAGGTCGGGGCCGGCGATCTCGCCGGTGGCGGCCAGTGGATGTCGGTCTATCGCTGCCGGTAGAGCACGAGGTGTTCATGGAAGAGAACGCCGTATCGG
>NZ_VCJS01000408.1 GCF_005893125.1 Nonomuraea basaltis
TCGCCACCCTCCTGGCCCCCGCCGACCACCGCGACCCCCGCCTGGCCGCCTCGGCGGGCCGCGCCGCCCTGCACACCCGGATCGAGATCGTCGACCCCGACACCCGGGCCCCGGTCCCGCGCGGAACGGTCGGCGAGATTAGGGTCCGCGGCTACGGCATGATGAGCGGCTACTGGAAACGCGACACCGAGACCGCCGCCGTCATCAGCGAGGATGGCTGGTTGTCCACCGGCGACGTCGGCCACCTGGACGAGCGCGGCTACCTGTTCGTTGTCGACCGCGTCAAAGACATGATCATCAGCGGTGGTGAGAACGTGTACTCCGCCGAGATCGAGAACGTCATCGCCCGCCACCCCGCCGTCGCCCAGTGCGCGGTCATCGCCCTCCCGCACGAGCAGTGGGTCGAGACCGTCCACGCCGTCGTCGTCCTGGCCCCCGGCGCCCGTCTCGACCTCGCCGACCTCCAAGCACACTGCCGCCCCCACCTGGCGGGCTACAAATGCCCGCGCGGCCTCACCGTCCTTGACTCCCTCCCCCTGTCCGGCGCGGGCAAGATCCTCAAGCGCCGGCTCCGCGACGACCTCACCACAAGCCACCCCACCAACGGTGACGCCACCCGCGACCTCCGCACAACGGGAAAGGAAACAGACCGATGACCTCGACCCTCGCCGAACTCCAAAACAGAGTCGCCCAGCAGAAGACGCGGCTGCCGGCGATGTACGGCGCCATCGACTTCGGCACCCGGCCTGAACGGTTCACCGACGACCCGGCCGCCGAGACCGCGATGCGCACCGAACTCGCCCACGAACGGCCCCGTCTCCTAGCCGACACCACCCAGGTCGCCACGATCGAAGCGTTCACCATGCTCGGAGACACCGTCGCCGACGCCTACGCCGCGCTCCTGCCCCATCTGGGGTTCCGCACCCTCGTCGACATGCTCGACCGGGCATGCGACCTCGGCATCGACGCCGTCACCGACCCGCCCGCCGAACTGGTCGCGCTCATCACCGACATGGAGTACGTGCCTGACTGGATCGACATGGACCTCGTCCGCGAGGGCGCCCGCCTGGAACGCAACTCCTTCGCGCACGCCGCTCCCTACGCCATCCGCGGCGCGTTCGTCGGCACCTTCCTCAACACCTACGCCGCCCTGCCGATGGCGCTCACCGGAGCCCTCGACCAGAACTCAGCCGCCCAGCGCATCAAGGAGACCGCTGCCTTCTTCTCCGGATCCGTGCTGCCCGGAGCCCTGGACCGGCACGGCGCCGGCTTCAAGGCCGCCGCCAAGGTCCGCCTCATGCACTCCATGGTCCGCTACAACATCCTGCGCCGCAGCACATGGGACTCGACCGTCTACGGCATCCCCATCCCCCAAGCCGACCAGATGCCCGCCGGCCTCATCACGGCCTTCCAGCTCTCCCTGCGCGTCCTGCGCAGCGGCCGACAGGAGTTCACGCCGGACGAACGAGCCCTCATCGAGTTCGCCCGCTACCGCGCACACCTCCTCGGACTCCCCGAAGAACTCCTCCCCGACACCCCGCGGCAGCTCGTGGACGTCTTGGCCACCCGGCACGCGACCCTCCGCAAGGCCTACGACGACGCCACCTGCGGCGCCCTGGTGCGAGCGACCATGGCCGCCTACCTTGAACCCGACACCTCTTTCACCAGCCGGATCCGCGACCGGTTCGAGCGAAGCTTCTCCAAGGCGTTCTTCATCCGCAGTTTTCTCGCCGCCGACAACGACCGAGCCACCCAGATGGGCATCGGCCTCACCCGAACCGACAAACTCCGCGCCACCTGTGTCGGCTTGGCCATCGGCACCCAGATGGCCCTCTACCACGCTCTCCTCAAAATCCCCGCCACCGCGAACGCCGCCGACGCCCGCCTCATCATGAAGCTCAACCACGACCTCCACAGGCTCGGCCGCCCCGCATTCACCACCAACGCCGCCGCTTACCCCTCCACCCCACACACGACGACACCACAACACCCCTCGAACGCCTGACCAAGCTGACAGAACTGACAGCCATCCGGGGCCGAACATCCGCACCACGAGCTCCGGGGCGGTCCTCGTTGGCGGCGCGGCGCAGCGATCTGCGCAACCTCAAGGCGGCGCTGATCGCCCGGCGCGGCGCCATCGAGGAGGCGATCAACACCGACTTCGGACATCGCTCGCGACACGAGACCGCGCTGATGGAGGTCGGGGGCGTCGTTCAGGGCATCGACTACCTGGAGCGCAATCTCCGCCGGTTCATGCGCCCGACCCGCCGCCACACCACCCTCATGCTGCGTTTCGGCTCCAACCGCGTCGAATACCAGCCGCTTGGCGTGGTCGGGGTCATCTCGCCGTGGAACTACCCCGTCAACCTGTCGATGATGCCCGTCGTCACCGCGATCGCCGCCGGCAACCGCGTCATGCTCAAACCGTCGCTGCGGCGGGCGCGGCGGCTGTACGCGGCCGAGGCCGAGAGCGATCCCCATTACCGCGCTCATTTCGCCCGGCTGGATGGGGACCTCGCCCGGCTGTACATCAGCCTCGGCTGGACCAAGGAAGCCCTCGCCCTCGACCGCGACGATGAGGACCCGCCGCCCGTGCCACTACCGCCCACGTCGCCTCCGGCGGCACCTGATCCATTGCTGGGCGGCCGCAGAAGGCCAGGCGGGCGCTTACTGCCACCTGCGACGTAGAAGCGGCTGGGTAGTGCGTCGCGATGGCCGGCGCCCACGGGCCTCTCTTGAGTGCCTGCGCGGCAGCGATCTCTCCTTGGGACAGGTTCCGGAGCCAAGCCTGTGGAGGCCGCCATGATCGGTGCTGCGGTGGAAGCGCGGGAAGCACCCTTGCGGCGGTGAAACTGGTCGAGCCAGGAGATGTCTGTTGGTTGCGTCCACGGGAGTGGTGTACGAGTTTGGCCTGTTCACAGGCGTGGCGTCGTGAAATGAAGACGGCCATCGCGTGATCCTTCGAGTAGCAAGATCAAGATTCGAAGGAGAACCAGGCGATGGCCGTAGATCCCAGTGTGACGCCCGAGCAGTGGCTGGCGAAGCAGATCGAGACCGACGACCCGGATCTGTTGCGATCCATGGTGAAGACCATGGCCGAAGCGTTGATGTCGGCTGAGGCCGACAGCCTGTGCGGCGCCGCGTACGGTGAGCGCAGCGAGGAGCGGACCAATTCCCGCAACGGCTACCGCAAGCGCGAGTGGGACACCCGGGCGGGGACGGTTCAGCTGGCGATTCCGAAGCTGCGGTCGGGCTCCTACTTCCCGGACTGGCTTTTGGAGCGTCGGCGGCGGGCCGAGCAGGCGCTGATCAGCGTGATCGCCACGTCTTATCTGCTCGGCGTGTCGACCCGGCGGGTGGACAAGCTGGTCGAGCAGCTGGGTATCAAGCACATCTCCAAAAGCCAGGTCTCGCAGATGGCCAAGGTGCTCGATGAGCAGGTCGAGCCCAGCCGCCCAACCCCAGTTGACCTGACCGACTCCCGGCAGCGAGCCGCCCACCCAGCCGCAAAACCCCGCGTTCTGCCACCCGTCCCCGACACCAAGAGCAGCGAACTGCCGAAGATCTGCCGCCAACGCAGCATCACCCTGCACAAAGACGACCTCGGCCACCTCGACAAGTTCCGCCAGGATCTGGCCTACCTCAGCCCACCTGGATCATCACCTACAAAAGTGCTCGTGCCATGACCGAGGGCCTCAACGGCCGACTCAAGGGACACGACCTCGACCTCGGCGACCCCAAGAACCGACTCGCCCACGGCCGCGTCGCCCAAACCCTGTTGATCGCTCTCATCGTCACCGTCGCCAACGACCACTTCCTCGACGTCTGGCGTCACCAGCACAACCCCGGCCCCGCCGTCCATCACGACGACGTCCCCTATGACGGACATCCGAGCGTCCCGCCCGCCGAAGCCGGGAAACCCCCACCAGACCCTTAAGCCACAATTCGGGTCATCGACATCCACCACCGTCCCGGCCGAGGGCTTCGCCATGCCCACCAGGCCATTCACCACGCCCGCACGACCGCGTGATAGCACCCGAGCCACTCATCTCGCCGACTCTCGGACCCCAAACCCGGACGAACCAGATTCGGGAAACCCCTGAAACGGCAAGATCCCGCCTGATCTCGGTGATCAGACGGGATCCCGTCAACTTCAGTCCAGCCGTCTCAAGAACGGCCCACCAACTGGTGTGGAGGACTCATGTCGAAGACAGCCACTTAGGGCCTGTACGGAGTTGAGATCAGGCGGATTCGCCTGCGCTTGGGTCTGCGCTCCTGGTAGGCCATCGCCATGGCGCGTGGAGGTCTCACCGATGAGGATCGCCTTGTACTTGTCGTACTGTCTGGGCCACGGCGTGGACTGGTCGGGTCCGAGCCTGGCCCAGCTGATGGCGATGATGCGGTGGCTGGTGGACGAGCCTATGCCGACACCGAGGCGAGATCTGCGACGAGCTCGCTCGTAGAGCGCCGCTCGCAATCTTGTACGGAATCGATTGCGCTTGTGAGAGCGCGGCAGAACGCTTAAAGCGGCGGTGGGGGATTGCGGCCAATCCGGCCCGCGATCCTCCACCGCCGGCTCGTGGGGCCGTCAGCTCCCGCCGTCGGCTTCCCACGACGAGTCATCGATCACCGTGCAGGGCGCAACCTGGCCGGCGATCAGAGAACCCGTCAGACGCCACAGCAGGGGACGCTCCTTCGTCTCGGCCGTCTCTTGATGGTCTCCGGCGAACTCCAGCACCAGCGTCCGGCCGGCGCCGATGCGCCGCGGATCGATGTCCACCCCACCGTCGCGCATCCAGGACGCGCCGGAGCCCGGCTCGCCTCCCAGCGCCGTGCCGCCCGTCTGTCCTCTGCCCGCCTTGCACTGCTTGCCGGCCGGGACATAGGTGATGTCGGCCGTGACGCCCGCCTCGGCCAAGTCTCGTTCGAGCTGGTCGGCGTCCTTGAACTCGTTGATCTCCACCCGGACCGTGCCGTCGGTGTTCTTGGTCACGGCGTACGCGGGCCCCTCCGTCCCGGTCAGCATCGGGACGGCGAACGCCGCCGCCGCGGCGACGAGTGCCGCCGCGCCGCCCGCGTAGAGCCGGTGGGTGAGGCGGCGGCGCCGCTCGACGCGGTCGTTGATCTCGGCCTTGAGCTCCATCAGCAGTTCATCCTCGTATTTCATTCCGATGCTCCACTCATGACGAAGGGCAGGTTCCGGAGCTTCTTGCGGGCGCGGTGCAGGCGCACCTTGGCGGCACCCTGTCCGATGCCGAGGGCGAGTGCGGCCTCCGTGACCGTGAGCTGATCGATGACGACCAGTTCCAGGACCGCGCGCTCCCCCTTCGGCAACTCGGCCATGGCCTCGAACGCCTGCCTGGCACGCCGCTCCGCGTCGATGCGTTCCTCCAGCTCGGCGATGTCGTCCACGTCGAGCGTGCGCCGCCCGCGCACCCGGCCCGTCAGCTGGTACCGCTTGTACGCTCTGCGCCGCTCGGCGGAGAGCGTCTTGCGGGCCACACCGTAGAGCCACGCGACCTCGCTGCCCAGCTCGGCCCGGTAGGTGTGGGCCGAGTCGAGCACCGCCACGAAAACCTCGGCTACCAGGTCGGCGACGGTATGCGGGTCGTCGACGCGGCGGGCGAGGAAGCGGGTGAGCGCATCGACGTGTCGCCGGTAGAAGGCCTCGAAGGCCACAGGATCTGTGGCGATCTCCGCCTGTTTACGACGCACCGGTCATGCTCCCTTCGTCGATATCGCCCCTGCTTGGCGAGAACCAGCAAAGGGGTTACATCCGACATGTCATGGCCCGGTAACCGCCCGGCTTCTGGGAGCCGGGCCTGGCGGCGCGAGGCGGGCCGACGGCCTGCTCGCGGTGATGCGGGCGGTCCGCCCTCTTGCAGGACATGGCCGCCGAGCCTGTCGACTAGGGCGCGTATTTGATTGTGATCAATCTGCGGGATCTGCCCTCGTCTCGGGGCCTGATCCGGTAGATCGTTCAGCGTGACGCGAGTGCAATTGACGGATGTGGAGTGGGAGTTCATCGAGCCCTA
>NZ_VCJS01000409.1 GCF_005893125.1 Nonomuraea basaltis
CTCCGAGGGGTGGGGAAGCTGCGGGGGCTCCTGAGTGACGGCTCAAGGGTAGACCGTTCAGCCCAACTTTAGGGGAGTGCCGAGGGACTTTCCCAGGGGTCTGTGATCAAACGTGACGCTTGTGGTGTGCCGGTTGGCGGACTAGGCTGATTAAAGATCCAGTATAGTTCTTTGATGTGCATCCGGATCAGGACGGTAAGTCGGGTGGGGCGGTTTCATGCGCCTCACCCGCTGACCTTCCGGTCTGGTCGGCACTTCAGCCGCAGTCGGAGCAGGGGAGCGGCCCCAGTTCCGACCGCACAACCGGAAGGAAACACGTGAGCAACCTCGCTTTCGAGGCTCCCGTCCGCGTGGCGTTCAAGTCGCGCGTCGTGATCCAGGGCCCCTCCGGCTCTGGCCTGACGTGGACCTCGCTGCGGATGGCGCGGGGTATGGGCGGGACGGTCGGTGTCGTGGACACCAACCGTGGCTCCGCCGCCCTGTACGCCGAGCACTTCGACTTCGTCCACCTGCCCATGAACTCGGGTAACCCGGAACTGCTCATCGAGGCGCTCGCGGTCGCTGCCGAGCAGCGGATCGACACGCTGATCGTGGACTCGGCCACCATGTACTGGTCGGGCCGGGGCGGGCTGATCGCCCAGGTGGACCACCTCACCCTGAACAAGTACAACGGCAACAACAACAAGGCGTGGGGTGAAACCCGAGGGCTTGAGCAGAAGCTGTTCGACGCGCTGCTGTCCTTCCCCGGCCACCTCATCGTGACGCTGCGCACGCGGGCCGACTACCAACTCCAGGACCTCGGCGAGGGCCGGATGGGCGTGGTGAAGTACGGGACGAAGCCGGAGCAGCGCGACAACTTCGACGCGGACTTCCACTTCACGCTGTCGCTGGACATGGCGCACGCGGGCACCGTGACGAAGTCGCGGGTGCTGGACGTTCCGGTCGGCGCGGTGGTTGAGGAGCCGGGGGAGGATCTCGGCAACGTGATCGCCGAGTGGCTGGGCAACGGGGACCCGGTGCCGGACGCGATCGACATCCGCGACCAGGCGCTCGACCCCGCTATGACGGACGACGACCTGCGCGAACTGCACCGGTTGGCGGCCAAGGCCAACCTGCTGCGCGCGGCCGTGCTGAACGAGCACCGCGAGGTGGAAGCGCTCGGTGCGCTGATCGTCCGGGAGGGAGAGCAGGCGAAGAAGGAGAACCGCAGGGCCGCCCGTCCGGCCGCCGCTCCCGCCCAGCCCGCCGCAGAGGCGCAGGACGGGCCGCCGATGCCCGACAACGTGCTCGACGACAAGTTGTTCGTGGCGCAGTGGGCGCACGCAATCGCGGTCATCGGCGGAGAGGACGCCGAGCAGGACCTGCACACCGTTGAGACCAACCTCCGCCAGGAGAAGGCGGACGGCACGGTCAGCCAGAACGACTACGCCCACCTGTACCGGCTGCTGGAGCAGCGCCGCGCCAGCCTGGACCTGCCGTACGGGCAGCCGAACACCACGGCGGGTGCGGCATGATCAGCATCGAGCAGGCCACGGAGGCCGGCGCGCCCGCCGTGGTGGACCGTGAGGCAGCGTCCAGCCTGTACCTGGCGGGGCGGCTGCTGGAGCTGATCAGCAAGGCGCTAATCGCGCTCGGCGATGACGGGCTGACTGCCATCGCGGAGGGCGGCAAGCCGGTGATGCCGGTGGAGGACCGCCAGAGCGGCTACATCGGCGGCACCCGGCTCGGCTACACGCAGATGAACGACGGCAAGACCGAGGCGGACTTGAAGCCGGACGACCCGCGCCTCGTGGCGTGGGCGCTCGCCTCGGACCACTACCGGCACAACGTGCTGACCATGCAGGTGCTGGCCCCCGCCGTGGTGACCGAGATCAAGAAGCACGCGGTGAAGATGGGCGCGCCCGTGGACCGGCACGGCGAGGTCGTGCCCGGCCTGACCCTCAAGAAGGGCGACCCCACGCCGTTCAAGCACCTGGACAAGCAGCTCGTCGCCGAAGTGCTTGCGCCCGAGCGGATCCGCGCGCTGGCGCACGCGCTGCTTACCGGCCTGGCCACCCTGCCCGGCCTGACGACCGACACGGAGAGGAACCCGCAATGAGCTGGATTCACCGCGCGGCCTGCCGTGACGTCGATCCGGAGATCTTCTTCCCCATCGCGTCCCCGGACACCGAAGCCGGGGAGGCTGCCGTGGCCCAGGCCAAGCAGGTGTGCGGGGGCTGCTCTGTGCGGGCTAGGTGCTTGAACGAGGCGATCGAGTCCCGCGAGCCGTACGGCGTGTGGGGCGGCGAGAGCGAGAGCGCGCGGCGCGGGCTCATGAGCACGGCCCACAGGGGTGCGTCATGACGCGGTCGCACGAGGACGCCACCTTCGTGCGCTGCATGAAGTCCGGGAAGATCCGGTACAGCACTCGCCGCTCCGCCCGCCGGGTCGCGCGCCGGGCGCACCGGGGGGAGAAGAAGCACACGTACGTGTGCGACTCCTGCCAGGGCTTCCACATCGGCGGGGCGATCGACGATTCGGGCTGTCGCCGGCCGTGGCTGCGCTGCCAGTCGGACACCGCCCCGGTGTTCGACGAGCAGGACGGCGCGCAGGCATACGCGGACCGGGTGGGGGCGGAGCAGAGTGTGGTCGCGCCGTGCGCGGATCACTGGCATGTGTTCGCCCTCCCCGCCGTGGCGTGACGTAGATCACACTACCCGCGCTGGGTCGTAGGCAGACGTAAACGCCTGGCCCTTGGTGGGGTGCGTGCGCTCCCTGACGGCGCTGTCCTCGATGAGGTCACCGCCCGATCAACGCTGTCTGCAAGCGGGCGTGCCCGCGAGCACCGCGCCGTCAGGGGGTGCCCCCACCCCACCGGGAGGACCCACGTGACCCCTGCGCGTTGCCCCACCCCATCAACTTCAGCGGCTCCGGCGATCCCGCCGACCGCTTTCTAGCCACAACGGCGGCCCCAAGCGGGACCGCCGTCGCAGCCAGGCAGAGCGCGCCAACGCTCTGACGCCTGGGTGCCCCCCTCAGCAACCTTCCACAGCAACATAAGGAGGCCACCGTGAGCGTAGCTGACGCTGCCCGTGGTTGCCCTGTGCCCTATAAGCGTTCCGACCTGCACGTTGAGGGGCCGAACGCGTGAGCTACTTGTCCAGCGACTGGGCCATGCACTACGCCCCGGTCAAGAGCCCCACTGAGAAGCTCGTCCTCGTCGATCTCGCGCACCGCACCGACGATGACGGCTGCGACGCCTACAAGTCCAAGGCCACGCTCGCCGATGGGGCCATGTGCGACCCGAAGACCGTCCAGCGGACGCTGCGCGACCTGGAGGAGCGCGGCCTCATCAAGCTCGGCGACCAGTCCGTGGCCGCGTACATCGACGTCCGCTACCGGCCCGTCGTCTACGACATCCAGATCCCGTACTCGTGGTACAGCGCCGCCCAGATGGAGCAGCTCAACTCCGAGCGCGCCCGCAAAGGTCGCCCGCCGCTCCAGCCGGACGACCGCCCCGACCTGCCACCGGCCCCGAAGCGTGCTTCGCGCAGCGACAAGGGCACGAAGGTGCCGCAGCGGCGGCCGCACTCGCTCCGGCCGCGTGACCAGCAGGAAGAGGGCTCCGAAGTTAGAGGGGATTCTCAGTCCCCCCTGCCGGAGACGCCCAGGGGGGATTCTGAATCCCAGCCAGGGGGGATTGTGAATCCCGCCAGGGGGGATTCACAATCCCCCAACTCCCCTAGAGAACTCCCATCAGATAACTCCTCTTTTCAGGAGATGCCTCCTTCGTCGGCATCTCCTGCGGGCGAGGCGCAGCAGGGGAGTCTCCTCGGCGACGACACGCCGCCTCCCGCCGCCACGGCGAAGAAGAAGGCCAGCACCCGCAAGACGAAGGAGCGCACCCCCGAGGAGCAGCTCCGGTTCGAGCAGGCGACTGAGGTCGCCCAGTGGTGGTGGGACGAGTGCGACGCCAACCAGGTGCCCAAGATCGGCAAGTCGGCGGGGGCGACGGGCTTCCCCGGCTTGGTCAAGCTGATCGAGTCGGCGCTCGCTGACAACTACACGCAGAAGGAAGTCGCGTACGCGCTGCGCCGCAACCCGACCCGCCGCTTCCCGTCGCTTCAGGCGTTCGAGACCGCGCTCATGGCTGTGCGAGGCGCTGCCCCCCAGCAGACCGCTCCAGGCCAGCAGCGCGTAGCGACGTCCGACCTTCGCGTCTCCCAAGTGGAGTCGCTCATGGCCGACTACCGGCAGGCCGCCGCTGACGGCCGCCTCGATGAGTGGATGTCCACCCCCGAAAGCCTCACCATCCCCGGCGAGCCCGCCGCCACGGGTTCGACCGCCCTGCCTGGAGGTTCCTGGTGACCGACGACGAGTTCGAGAAGGTCCTGAAGTACATCGCCGCCGCAGACAAGCGGACCTTCGGCAAGGCCGACCTGGCGGTGTGGGGCGACATCATCGGCGACCTGCGGTTCGACGACGTCATGGCCGCCGTCCGTCAGCACTACCGCGACTCGATCGACTGGCTCAAGCCCGCGCACGTCCGCCAGGCTGTGCGCAAAGCGCGGCAGGACCGCTCCGGCCGGGCCGTGCCCGCCGCGCCGCCCGCCGAAGTCACTGACCAGCCCGGCGTCTACAAGCTGCACCTCGTCAGGGCCATCGCCGAAATCGCCGACCAGAGGTTCGACACCTACCAGGGGCTCACAGCCTCCGTCGAAAAGGAAGGCCCGAACAAGGCGTTCGAGGAACACCCAGCCGCGAAGCGTGCCAGCGAGAGGGCCCAGCACCAGGCGAACGAACGGTGGGAGGTTGGCTGCCCGGTCGCCTGGTGCGCGGCCCCGGCCGACGAGCCATGCCGCGACCGGGACGGCAACAACCTGCCGTGGCAGCGCACTCACTCCAAACGGATCGTCGCCCGCCGTCAAGCCCGCGAGGCCCGCATGAACGCCGCCACCCCTCGGCAGGCGATCGTATGAGCCGTTCCACCCTCGCCCCGATCGCCCTCGCCCGCCAGGCGGGGGCCACCCCCGGCGCGCCCGAACTGCGTTTCGTGCCCGTCAACTTCCGCCAGGCATGCCGCTTCATCGCGATGTGGCACCGCCACCTGCGGCCGCCCAAGGGGCACGTGTTCTCCATCGGCGTGGCCGACACCGCCACCCGGACCCTGCACGGCGTCGCCATCGTCGGCCGGCCCGTGGCCAGGTCGTACGACAACGGCCAAACGCTGGAGATCACCCGCTCCGCCACGGACGGCACCCCGAACGTCGGCTCCATGCTGTTCGGCCGCGCCCGGAAAGTCACCTACGACCTCGGCTTCGACCGGCTGATCACCTACAACCACACCGTCATCCACGGGCCCCTCTGCGACAGCCCAAGCCCATGCACTCACGGGTCATGCGAGGCGATCCGCCTCGGCGAGTCCGGCTCCAGCCTGAAGGGCGCCGGATGGAGAGTCATCGCCCAGCGCCCGCCGCACGCCGGATGGGATCGACCCTCCCGCCCCCGCGACACCTACGGCAGCGAAGGCGTGGCCCGAACCCTGTGGGAGCCGCCCGATGGGTGACCTCGAACGGTACGCCGAAGCGCTGTCCCAGCAGCGGCTCGACCATGCACGGCGGCAACTCGAAGCCGACATCGCCGCCGGCCGCATCCAGCCCGTCCCCTACCGGATCACCCTCGCCCTCGACGCCCGCGAACTGTACGGCCCCGAAGTGGACCAGGCGCTCGGCGGAGAGGAGCCGATGGTGGACGAGTGGGAGGAAGGCAAACGCGTCCCCACCCCCGACCAGGTCAAAGCCCTGGCCAAGCTGACCGACTACCCGATCCGGTTCTTCTACACGCCCGTCCCCGAGTGGACCGGCCACATGTTCATGTGCCGCCGCAGCGGCCCGAAGAAAGGCTGTGAACGCGTGCAGCTCGGCCCCAACCCGACACCGCCGCCCGCGCCCCCCGCGCCGCCCGCCGGCGGGAACGTCGTCCCGCTACGCGGCGGAGGGACGCCCGGCTTCCGCTGCCTCATCCCCAAATGCCCCCTGCGCGGCCGCCGCCAGCC
>NZ_VCJS01000040.1 GCF_005893125.1 Nonomuraea basaltis
GGGTGGTCCCTGGGCCGGGGGCGGACCGGGCGGAGGTCCCTGAACAATGTGTCCCATCTAAACTCTCCGTCCCCACCGTTGGTCACGGACAACAGAGAACATATCTGGTCTCTTCTGGTAAGAACGTCTCGATGAGCATCGTCGTCGTACGCCGACCTGAACGCCGTCCGGGCCCCAAGCCACCGCGCGGCGAGATCCTGCTTGAGTCGCCTCCCGAGATCCCCGAGGTCCAGAGCCAGGGCTTCTCGATGGTCCTCACCTACCTGCCGATGCTGGCGGGAGCGGCCGCGATGGCCCTGATGTTCACCTCCTTCGGCAACTCCAACCCGATCATGTACGTGGCCAGCGGCCTGTTCGCGCTGTCCATGGTGGGCATGACGCTGGGCCAGGTCGGCCGCCAGTCGGGCGAGCGCAAGTACAAGCTGAACGGCGCCCGCCGCGACTACTTCCGTTACCTGAGCCAGGTGCGCAAGCGGACAAGGCGCGCGGCCAAGCAGCAACGCGAGGCCCTGGAGTGGAGCGGTCCTGAACCCGACACCCTGTGGTGGATCGCCATGGGCCCCCGGCTGTGGGAGCGCCGCTCGCGCGACGACGACTTCGCCACCGTACGGCTCGGCACCGGCGTCCAGAAGCTGGCCATCCAGCTCATCCCGCCGGACTCCAAGCCCGTCGAGGACCTGGACGCGCTGTCGGCCGGCGCGCTGCGCAGGTTCGTCAGGGCGCACTCGACGGTGTCCGAGCTGCCCGTGGCCGTGGCGCTCGGCTCGTTCGCCCGGATCAGGGTTACCGGCGACCCGGTCGCCGTACGCGACCTGATGCGGGCCGTGATCGCCCAGCTGACCGTGTTCCACTCGCCTGACGACATGCGGATCATGGTGTGCGCCGGTGCCGACTGGATGCCGCACTGGGAGTGGGTCAAGTGGCTGCCGCACGCGCTGCATCCCGAGGAGGTGGACGCGGCGGGCCCCGTGCGGCTGATGACGGAGAACATGGGCGAGCTGGACCGGCTGGTCGGGGGCGAGCTCAAGGAACGCGCCCGGTTCCGGCCGGGCTCGGCGGCCGACGCGCTGCCGTACCACGTGCTGATCGTGGACGGCGGGCACGTGCCGCACGACTCCCAGCTGGGCACCGACGCCATCCAGGGCGTGACGGTGATCGACCTGTCCGGCTCGACCGCCGATGTGGAGGAGAACAACACGTTGCGGCTGGACGTCCGGCCCGACGGGTTCCACATGGTGAAGATCGATCACGCGGGCAAGGAGCACGGGACGCGGCTCGGCGATCCCGACCGGCTCGACTACATGCGGGCGGAGGGCCTGGCCAGGCAGCTCGCGCCGCTGCGGGCCTCGGCGTCCTCCGGCGGCGAGGCCGAGGACGTGCTGTCGATCAACACCACGCTGACCGACCTGCTGGGCGTCGGCGACCCCAGCCACCTGGACCCGGCGATCACCTGGCGGGCGCGGGCCGGGCGCAACAGGCTGCGGGTGCCGATCGGGCTCGGGGCCGACGGACGGGTCGTGGAGCTGGACATCAAGGAGTCCGCGCAGGGCGGCATGGGGCCGCACGGGCTGGTGATCGGAGCCACCGGCTCCGGCAAGAGCGAGCTGCTGCGCACGCTGGTGCTGGGCCTGGCGGTCACGCACTCCTCAGAGATACTCAACTTCGTCCTGGTCGACTTCAAGGGCGGCGCGACCTTCCTCGGGCTGGACTCGCTCGCCCATGTCTCGGCGGTCATCACCAACCTGGAGGACGAGCTGCCCCTGGTCGACCGCATGCACGACGCGCTGCACGGCGAGATGGTGCGCAGGCAGGAGCTGCTGCGCTCAGCCGGCAACTTCGCCTCGCTGCGCGACTACGAGCGGGCCAGGGAGCAAGGGGCGGAGCTGGCCCCGATGCCGACGCTGTTCGTGGTGCTCGACGAGTTCAGCGAGCTGCTGTCGGCCAAGCCGGAGTTCATCGAGCTGTTCGTGATGATCGGCCGCCTGGGCCGCTCGCTCGGCGTTCACCTGCTGCTGGCCTCGCAGCGCCTGGAGGAGGGGCGGCTGCGCGGTCTGGACACCCACCTGTCGTACCGGATCGGCCTGCGGACCTTCTCCGCGATGGAGAGCCGGGTGGTGCTGGGCGTGGCCGACGCCTATGAGCTGCCCTCCGCGCCGGGCAACGGCTACCTCAAGTTCGACACCACCGGCATGACCAGGTTCAAGGCCGCGTACGTGTCGGGCCCCATCCAGGCCGACCCTCGCCGTCCCGGCTCCGACGACGGCCACACCATCCTGCGCCAGGTCGTGGAGTACGGCTCGGCCTACGTGCCGCTTCCTGTCGTCAAGGAGCAGCCCAAGGAGACCCCGGCCGCAGAGGTGGACGAGCGCTCCTCCCAGTCCAGCCTGCTCGACGTCGTCGTGCGACGCCTGGCAGGACACGGCCCGGCGGCCCACCGCATCTGGCTGCCCCCGCTCGGCGAGCCGCCCACGCTCGCGCACCTGCTGCCGCCGCTCTCGGTCACGCCGGAGCTCGGCCTGTCCACGCCCGGCTGGCATGGCAGGGGCAAGCTGCACGCCGTCGTCGGGATCATCGACAGGCCGTTCGAGCAGCGGCGGGATCCGTACTGGCTGGATCTGTCCGGAGCAGCCGGGCACATCGGCGTGGCCGGCGGGACGCAGAGCGGCAAGACCAACGTGCTGCGCACGCTGGTCACCTCCATGGCGCTCACCCACACGCCGCGCGAGGTGCAGTTCTACTGCCTGGACTTCGGCGGCGGCGGTCTGGCGGCGCTGGAGGGGCTGCCGCACGTGGGCGGCGTGGCCACCAGGCTCGACGCCGACCGGGTGCGCAGGACCGTCGCCGAGGTGTCGGCGCTGCTGCAGCAGCGCGAGCGGGGCTTCGCCGAGCTCGGCATCGAGTCCATCGCCACCTATCGGCGGATGGTCGCCGACGGCAGCATCCAGAACGACGGGTGGGGCGATGTGTTCCTGGTCGTCGACGGGTGGCTGACGATCCGGCAGGAGTTCGAGAGCCTGGAGGCGGTGATCACCGACCTGGCGGCGCGCGGGCTCGGGTACGGCATCCACGTGGTGGCCGCGACCAACAAGTGGTCGGAGTTCCGGCCGGGCATCAGGGACCTGTTCGGCAACAGGATCGAGTTCAAGCTGGGCGACGCGTACGAGTCCGAGATCAGCAGGAAGGCGTCCATGGCCGTCCCCGAAGGCGTGCCGGGGCGCGGCCTGACCAGGGACGGCATGCATTTCCTCGCGGCGCTGCCGCGGATCGACGGACAGCTCACCGCCGAGGACGTGTCGGAGGGGATGCGGTCGCTGGTGGAGATCGTGCGGCAGTCCTGGCAGGGGCCGTCGGCGGCGCCGGTGCGCCTGCTGCCGTCGCTGCTGCCCGCCGCCTCCATGCCGGGGCCGGACCTGACGGGCCCGCACCGGATCGGGCTCGGCATCGACGAGAACGCGCTCGCGCCCGTCGTGCTCGACTTCGAGACCGACCCGCACTTCATCGTGTTCGGCGACACCGAGTGCGGCAAGTCCAACGTGCTCAAGCTCATCATGGAGGGCGTGGTCGCCAGGAAGACGCCGAGCGAGGCCATGATGATCGTGATCGACTACCGGCGTGCGCTGCTGGACACCGCGGTCACCGAGCACCGCATCGGCTATGCCGCCTCCAGCACCGCCGCCGCCGAGCTGATCCAGGACGCCCGCAAGGCCCTGCTCAAGCGCCTGCCCCCGGCCGACCTCACACCGGAGCAGCTGCGTGGGCGGAGCTGGTGGCAGGGCTCGGACCTGTACATCGTGGTGGACGACTACGATCTCGTGGCCACGTCCAACAACCCGCTGGCACCGCTGGCCGAGCTGCTGCCGCAGGCCCGCGACATCGGTCTGCACCTGGTGCTGGCCAGGCAGAGCGGCGGCGCCAGCCGGTCCATGTTCGACCCGGCCGTCCAGCGCTTGAAGGAGATGGCCAGCCCGGCGCTGATCATGTCCGGCAACAGGGAGGAAGGCCAGCTCTTCGGCAACATCCGCCCGCAGCAGCTGCCCGTCGGCCGCGGCTTCTACGTCGACAGGAGGTACGGCTCCCGCTTGATCCAGACTGCCTACCTGGAGCAGCCGTAGTGCATGACTGGGCCCAACACTGTTCGTTATGCTCGGCGTTCGCCTGATTCACAACCGGCCGGGGAGTTCCATGGGTTTTGTGGATGTGCACGTCCAAGCGATCGAGGAGTGCCGGCAAGAGGTGCTCAAAGTCCGGAACATGCTCGACTTCAACGACGCGTTCGTGGACGGCAAGACCACCCCGCCGAAGGACAGCACCAGCGCCGGCATCTTCGGCGAACTCGAGGGCGCGAGCGACCTGGCCACCAAGATCGATGATGTCTGGGGCAAGGTCAAGACCGAGCTCGGCTGGGCGCAGAGCTGCATGAAGGACGTCGAAGGGGCGCTGGGCACAGTCGCTTCCAACTTCCGCACGGGCGAGAGGGCCTCCGGCGCATGAGCATCGTCCAGACCCTGGAACAGCGGTTGCAGGACGTCGACGGCGACCCGGCGGCGATCAGGAACATCGCCTCGGGCCTGCGAGCGGTCGGAGACCATGCCTCCACCTCGGCGAACCGGCTCCCCGGATATGTCAGCGAGGTCGGCAAGGCCTGGCAGGGCGCTTCGGCTCAGGAGTTCACCGACTACATGGCCGCCTACCCGACAGCGGGACAGAACCTGAAGGGGGCGCTCACCTCGTGCGCCTCGGCGCTCGACGACGCCGCCACCAAGCTGGAGAGCGCCTACGACGAGATCGAGGGACTGCTCACGCGGGCGAGAGCGGCGGAGGCGGCCTACAAGGACCAACATCGCGACGCCACTGGGTCCGAGATCGACGGTCACGTGACGGCGCAACTCGGCGGCAATCCCGTCACCAAGGCCAACACCGCCATCAGCAACGCCCAGGAGGCCGTGACCGCCGCCAAGAACGCCCTCAACGGGCAACTCGACGGAGGGCTCCGCTTCTTCAAGAGCATCCGCAGGCCCGGCGGCGCCGACTTCATGGAAGGCGACCACAAGGTCGACTGGAGCAGGATCGGCAGCTACAAATCCACCACCACGCTCTCCTCGGTGGACAGCCCGGGCGGCCTGACCGGCCCCACGGGCGGAGGCGGCGCAGGTGGTGGAGGCGCGGGCGCGCCGTCGTCGTACGGCAACGCCCCGGCGCCCAAGGCCCAGGTCGTCGACTGGATCAAGCAGGCGCTCACGATCATCAAGTCGCCCGAGATGGCCTCGATCATGCGGAAGCGAGGGCTGAACGTGAGTGACCTGGACCCGAACGACCCCGCGGACATCCAGCGCATCTGGACGATCATCTTCCACGAGTCCGGCGGCAACCCCAACGCGATCAACACCGAGGACATCAACGCCAAGAAGGGCGTGCCGTCCCAGGGGCTGATGCAGACCATCCCGCCCACGTTCGAGAGGCACAACCTGCCCGGCTACGACAAGATCCGGGAGCCGGTGGACAACATCATCGCGGGTGTCCTGTACACCTACAGCCGCTACGGCAACCTCGGCAACCATCCCGGCATCGCCTCCTTGGAAAGCGGAGGCGGCTACAAGCCCTACTGAGCAAGGAAACGCCAGGTTACGATCATCTGAAATGTGATTGCCTATTGCCCTTCACCTGGCCGAATGCCAAATTATGCGACATTCCCCGGTGATACAAAGATCGGGTGTCGACTCCGTCTCCCAGCGCCTCCCCTACGAGCAGCGCTTCGCCGACCACTTCGACGCCCACTCCCGGCACATCGCCGACCAGCGGGACGCCGTCACCGTCACCGTCACCCAGCGGGACACCGTCACCGTCGCCCAGCATGACGCCGTCACCCAGCACGACACCGTCACCCTCACCTGAACCCACACCTGAACCAACACCCACACCCACACCCACACCCACACCCACACCCACACCGACGACACCGTCACCGTCACCGTCCCCCAGCATGACGCCGTCGCCCACGCCGACCCCTTCGGTTACCCCCACTCCGCTGCCCTCGCTGGTCAGCCCGTGCCCGCACACCCCCGAGTGCCCGCCGCCGGCGTGCCTGCCACCGTCCCTGCGGCAACCCTCGGCGCCGGCCACCCCCAGCAAGCCCGCGAACAACTCCGGCCAGCGTGATGACAGCTCCGGCGGAAAATCCGACCTCCCCGGCTACGAGGTCGAACTCGGCTACATCACCGGGATGGCCGGAGCCATGGCCGCCTCGTCCGAGAACATGCACGGGCTCAAGCAGTCGGTTCCGCGCCTCGGGGAATGGCACGGTCCCCTTACCGGGATTCCGCTCATCGCCCAGCCGTACGTCGGACGCTTCAACAACATCGCCGAAATATGGAGCGACACCGCGGGCATCATGGGAACGGTCCTCAGTAACGACAGCGACAAGGTCCACAAGTCGGTGGAAAACTACCGGGCCGCGAACCAGCCCGGCGGAAAGAACTGAGTGAGATGTCGACCCCCACCGAGCCGCCGAAGCTCACTGTGCCCGGCCAGACCACGCCTCCCCCGGGCAACCAGCAGTTCTACATCGCCAACCGCAACGGCAACGTCACGAGTACCCACTCAGTCCCCTCCTCCAGCAGCGCCGCCAGGCCGGCCACCGCGGCCCGCACCAACCCCGGCTTCTTCAAGGAACTGATCGCCAAGCTGACGCCGGCGCGGGTGAGCGTCAGAGGTGGGCTGGCGATGTCCGGTCTGGGCGCAGCGGCGCTCGCCCTGGACGTGGTGGCCACACTCAACCTGGGCGACCCGTTCCTGTACTACGACCAGCGCGAGACGTGGAAGGACATGTCCGGCTCCGTCGATGGCAGCAGGATGGACGTGTGGCGCGGGTACTTCGAGCAGGTCTCGCCGAACTGGAAAGGCCACGCGTCCGACATGTTGGCGCGGCATGTCCGGTTCAGCCTCGACGACATGTTCAAGGCGCAGAAGTCGGTCAGCGACGAGATGAGCAGCAGCATGCACGGCCAGTTCTGGGAGGTGCTGCAGTACGACCTGTCGGTGTTCAGCCTCTACGCCGCCTCCGCGCCGATTTTCCGGACCCTGGCCACCATGAGCGCCACCCATCCCCTCGGCCGGGCGGTGCTGGTCGCCCAGGCCACCGCCTTTACCGGCTTGCTCGGCAACCTGGTCAAGCAGTTCTCCGACATCGTCAGCGCGAATGAAAGCTCCTTGAACAAGACGGAGCTCAAGCTCAACGACCTGAGGGCCGCCTACTACATGTCCGGAAATCCGGACCTGGGGCAGCGCCAACTCGGTCTCGCGGATGTGCTGTCGGACGAGGACAGTCCGAAGGACCTCTGGATTCCCGCGAAGCACCCCGACGCTCCAGTCGATACGCCGACGGATGAGGACTGATGACAGAGATCAACGCCTTCGCGGAAGGCAGAGAGGGCGACGTCACCAAGCTGCTGCGCGAGGTGAACGGCTGGACCGACGCGCTGAACAGGACGCTGGAGGAACTGGCTCAGGAGCGGTTGGAGGGCATGGACGGGACGGGTGCCGTGCGGGCCCGGGTCTCGGGTGCCGGCGGTCGCCTGCTCGGGCTGACCATCGACCCGCGCACCATGCGCAACCTGGACCACGTGGAGCTGGCCCAGGCCGTCATGGAGGCGGTCACCGCAGCACGGGCCGCGATGGGCGACCGGCTGACAGAGTTCACGACGGGCCTGGGTGTGCCGGCGGCTCCCGAATCCGGAGCCGACCCACTGGCCCCACACGTCCAGCGCGTGCTGCGGGAGGGGTGAGGCCGTGCAGGAGATGTACGACGCGATGGCGCGTCTGGAGGAGCTGGCCGGCAAGGCCAGACGGGCCGAGGAGATAGTGGCCGAGTGGAGCGCGCGGCAGTTCGTGGGACGCGCTGAAGAGGGCCGGATCGTGGCCACGACCGACGCGCTCGGCACCCTGCTCACGCTGGAGATCAGCCCGCTGAGCAGGAAACGCCTGGACGCCACCCGGCTCGCCGACGCGATCCTGGCCGCCATTGCGCAGGCGGAGGAGGCCGCGGCGGCCTCCAAGGGCCAGTTGATGAACACGCTCCACCCGTGACCGCCTGACCGACCGGCATGGGGCAGGGCCCAAATTATTCGAAACCCCCTCCGGGACCGATGCCCGGAGGGGGTTTCGCGGTGCGGGTCAGCTGCAGTTGGCCCAGGTCGCGCTGGTGCCAGTGGAGCCGACGCTGCCGGAGAACTTCACGCACTTGCCCTTGGCGGGCAGCTTGACGGGTCCGGCGTAGAACTGGAAGTCGCCGGTTTCGGTCCGGCTGCCGCCACCCAGAACCTCGAGCGTGGCGCTCACCTTGGTGGCCTTGCCCACGTCCACGGTCTTCATGGTGACCACGCAGTTCTCACCGGTGGCGATGTTGTAGAGCTGGAAGGTCTCGCCGCCCTGGAAGGACTGCGAGCGCTGCACGTTGAAGCCCGGTCCACAGACCTGGGTCGGCGTGTGGGGGTTGCGGGTCGGCGGCGGAGGGCTGGTCGTGGTCGGCTTGGGCGGCTGCACTGTCGCCGTGCGGGTCGGCGTGACCGTGTGGGTCGGCGTGCGGGTCGGCGTGACCGTACGGGTCGGCGTCGCGGTCGGCTTGGGCGTTGCGGTCGCGGTCGGCTTCGCCGTCGGAGTCGCCTTCGGGGGCTCGGTCGCCGTGGCCGTCGGGGTGGGCGTGACGGTGACGGTGACGGTCGGCGTGGGAGCCGGTGTCGGAGTCTCGGACGGAGAAGGAGTCACCTCCAGCCTGTGGCTGGAGACCTCCGAAGGGGTCGGGCTCTGCGAAGGCTCCTTGTCCTTGTCCTTGTCCTTGTCCTTGGTCACGGTCACCGTGGGCTGGGCCGACGTGGGCTGGGCGGTCGTCGGCTGGGCGGTCGCCGGCTGTGTGACCGGCTGTGTGACCGGCTGGGTGTTGATCGGCAGGGGCGTCGGCACGGTGCTGAGCTCGGGCGGCGTGGGCGACTGCGATGTCCAGTCGTTCGGCAGCACCATCGGGCCCACGTCGTCCGGGTCGGCGCTCGGCGTGTTCCCCCACGGCACGGTCACCTCGGGCGGGTTCTGCTCGGGCTGGTTCTGCTCGGGCCGGCTCTCGCCCGGCTGCGTGACCCCGTTCTTCGCCCCGTCGGCCCCCGCGGCGGTGTCGCTCGTCGGGGTCCCGGCCGCGGCCACGGGTTCGAAGCGCTGCGTCGAGGCGTACTGGTTGGCGCCCCACAACCCCACACCGGACATCAGCGCCAGCGTGGCCACCGCGGCGGCCAGCCCCACCGGGAACCTGCGAGGCGGGCGTGAGGGCACCGTATGCCCGGGGACCGGCGCCTGCCGCGCCTGCTCGCGCGGCGGCTCCCACATGGGGCCGGAGGGCGGCAGCGCCACGCCCTCCATCGGCGGCGCGGCCTGCTGCATGCCGTGGCCGGGCCCCTGGGACCCCTCCAGCGCGGTCGGCGGCCCCCATGACGGCTGGGACGGCATGGGCTGCCCCGCCGCCTGCGGCCCGCCCTCGACCGGCACCCCCGGCACGGCCAGGCCCTCGACCGGCGGCAGTCCCTGCATGGGAACGCCCTCGAGCGGCGCGCCCGGCTGGGGCGGCAGCTTCTGCGTCATGACCCCGGCGGCCGCGCCTCGTTTGTCCCCGAGAAGCTGCAGCAGCGCCATGTACGTGGTCGGGCGCGCCGTGACGTCCTTGGCCAGCGCCGACAGCACCACCCGGCGCAGCGGCTCGCCCAGGTTCCCCACCTGGGGCTGCCCGTTCAGCACCGCCTCGGCGTCCTGGCCGAACGGCGGATTCCCGGTCGCGGCGAACACCACCGTCGTGGCCCAGGCGAACACGTCGGCGTACGGCCCGTACGCCAGCCCCCTGACCTGCTCGGGCGCGCGGTAACCCACCTCGCCGGCGGGCTCCCCCAGGTCGACGTCCGTCACCCGGGGACCGTCGGGCCCCATGATCACGTTGTGCGGGGTCAGCCCGCGGTGCGTGATGCCGGCCAGGTGCACCGCGGTCAGCGCGGTCAGCACGCCCACCGCCACCCGTTCGAGCGCGTCGGCGTCGAGCGGGCCGTCCTCGGCCACGACCTCGGCGAGACTGCGCCCCTCGACGTGCTCACGCGCCACGTAGGGCCGGTCGCCGTGCTTGCCGGCATCCAGCGTTCTGGCGACGTACGAACTGGCTACGCGTTGCACTCCGGTGAGCCGAGCGACGTTGTCGCTGCCCGTCTCCGGATCAGGCGACAATAACTTGATCACTCGTAAGGGCGCGTCGTCCGACTCCTTGCCGAGGTAGGCCACACCACGTGGCCCATCGGTCAGTCGTCCTGATATGACGTACGCGCCCAGCTTCTCGGGATCACCCGGCCGCAGGGGGTGCATCTTCATCCCTTTCAGTCAAACCACGATCTCAAAGGGACATTCAACCAAACCCACCACTTTTGCATCACCCGTTTCACTGGCCAATTGACAATTCATCGGCTGGAAACGTTCAGGTAGCGCGCCCTGCACGCCAGCCCCTCCGCCGTCCCAGCGGTACGAGCAGCGCGAGCCCGGCGGCCACCATGATCGCGATCAGCACGCCGGCCCCCACCGCCATGGAGACGCCGACGGCGGTCTCGTCGCGGGGCGGGACCTTGGCGATGGCCTCGGCCGGGAGCGCGACGGGCGGCGGCTCGGCGACCACGGGCGCGTTGGCGCCTTCATAGGGCAGCACGGCCGTGACCGCGAGCACCGGGTTCACCATGCCCGTCCCGGTGCCCGCGCCGGCCGTGCCGTCGGCGGTGGCGATGATGCGCCGGCGTACCTGCTCCTGGTTGAGCCCGGGGAAACGGGCCCGCACCAGTGCGGCGGTGCCCGCCACGTACGGCGCGGCGAAGCTGGTGCCCTCAAGGCCGCGCATGTAGCCGCGGCCCGGCCATGGAGCCGTGATGTCCGTGCCGGGGCCGAGCACGCCGACCGGGGTGGCGGCGTTGGAGGAGTCGGCGCGGCGGCCGTCGGGCGTCGCCGCGCCCACGGCCAGCACGCCCTCGTACGCCGCAGGATAGGCGGGCACGTCCTCGTCGTCGGGGCCGGTGACGTTCCCGGCGGCGGCGACCACGACGATGTCCTTGTCGATCGCCCGCTGGACGGCGGCCCTCAGCGCGGAGTGGTCGGAGGCGCGCACGGAGACGTTGATCACGTCGGCCTTCGCCGCGACCGCGTCGTCGATGGCGCTGACCAGCTTGTTGATGTCGCCCTCTGTCTTGTTGCTCTGCTTGACCATCACGATGCCGGCGTCGGGCGCGACGCCGTGGAAGGGGACGCCGGACATGTGACGGGCGCCGATGATGCCCGAGACGGCCGTACCGTGGCCCACGCAGTCGCGGTAGCCAGTGTGCGTCTCGTCGATGATCTTGGAGATCTGGACCTGCGGATGGTAGTCGGCGCCGCTGTCGACGACCGCGACCGTCACACCCGAGCCCCTGGTCAGCCGCCAGGCGTTCTTGATGTCGAGCCGTTTCTGCGCCCACGGCTCGCTGGCGGGCAGCTTCAGCGTGCCCTTCTTCGGCTTGCAGTCCTCGGGCGCGGCCGCCGCGGGGACCGCGACGAGGTGCAGGGCGAGCAGGCTCGCCATGAGGGCGCGACCAATCATGGCGGGAAAGCGTAGCTTGCCCGGTTTGTAGACAGAAGCCCCGACATGGCGGCCAGGGCCCTGCCCGTCGATCATTTCGTGGCGGACTCGATGTTCTGCCGGTAGGAGCCGATGACCCGCGAAGCCTCCTGAAGCTCCTCGGTCATCCGCTGGAAGGCCGTCCGGTAGTTTTGCCAGGCCTGCTGGAAACGCTGGGCTCCCGGACCCGTCCACGCGGTGCCGACCTTGGCCGCCTCGCGGTCGAGCGCGGTCATCGTGGTGCGGACGGCCTCCGACTGCTGCGTGAACTGGCTGGCCATCTGCTGCATTTCGGCGGGGTCGCCGCCGAGCATACTGTGGCTCATGCATACCTCCTGGACCGTGTGAAAGCGCCCTCACACTAAAGGCGGGCACCGGCCGTCGTCCTGGTTATGCCGAGCGGCTATGGTCTTCCAGAGGAAGATTCGGGTTCAACGGGAGTTGTCCGGCCATGCGCGAAGTTGTGGTGACGGGCGGCGGCACCGGGATCGGATACGCGATCGCGGCGGCGTTCGCCTCGCTGGGGGATCACGTCACGATCACCGGGCGCCGCGAGCACGTGCTGAAGGAGTCCGCAGAACGCCTCGGCGCGGCGTACGCGGCCTTCAACGCCGCCAGCCCCGTCGCCGTGAAGGAGTCGCTCGCCGAGCTCCCCTCACAGGTGGACGTGCTGGTCAACAACGCCGGCGGCAACACCAACCTGGACCGCAGGCAGTCGGACGACCTCATGGACGTGGCCGAGGCGTGGTGGGCCAACCTCAACGCCAACCTGATGTCCGCCGTGCTCGTCACGGCCGCGCTGGCGCCGCGCCTGAACAAGGGCGGCCGGGTCATCTCGATCGGCTCCATCGCCGCGCGGGGCACGGGCTCCGGCTCGTACGGCGCCGCCAAGGCCGCCATCGAGTCCTGGACCGCCGACCTGGCCGCCGAGCTGGGCCCCCGGGGCATCACCGCGAACGTCGTCTCCCCCGGCCTGGTGCTGGACACCGAGTTCTTCCGCGGCCGCCTCACCGAGGAGGGCATCAGGGCGCGCGTGGACAACACCCGCAACGGCCGCCCTGGCACTCCAGCTGACGTAGCGGATACGGTTCTGTACCTGGCTTCCGCGGGAGCCAGGCACGTCACCGGGCAGGTGCTTCACGTGAACGGCGGCGCGTACCTGGGCCGCTGACTCCTACAGGAAGGACGGACGCCGGTGCGGAAGGTTCTGATCGCCAACCGCGGCGAGATCGCCGTACGAGTGGCCCGCGCGTGCCATGACGCGGGGATCGGCAGCGTGGCGGTCTACGCCGACCAGGACCTCGACGCCCTGCACGCCAGGGTGGCCGACGAGGCGTACGCGCTGGGCGGGCAGTCCCCCGCCGAGACGTACCTCGACGTCGCCAAACTGCTCGGCGTGGCGGCGCGTTCCGGGGCGGACGCCGTCCATCCCGGCTACGGCTTCCTGGCCGAGAACGCCGCCTTCGCGCAGGCCGTCATCGACGCGGGCCTGATCTGGATCGGCCCGCCGCCGGCCGCGATCGCCGCGCTCGGGGACAAGGTGCAGGCCAGGCACATCGCGCAGAAGGTCGGCGCGCCGCTGGTCGCGGGCACCAAGGACCCGGTGTCGGGGGCCGCCGAGGTGGTGGCGTTCGCGGAGGAGCACGGGCTGCCCATCGCGATCAAGGCCGCGTACGGCGGCGGCGGGCGCGGCATCAAGGTCGCGCGCCGGCTGGAGGAGGTCGCCGAGCTGTACGACTCGGCGGTGCGCGAGGCGATCGCCGCGTTCGGGCGCGGCGAGTGCTTCGTCGAGCGCTACCTCGACCGGCCGCGGCACGTCGAGACGCAGTGCCTGGCCGATCAGGCGGGCAACGTGGTCGTGGCCAGCACACGCGACTGCTCGCTGCAGCGCCGCCACCAGAAGCTGGTGGAGGAGGCGCCTGCACCGTTCCTGACGGAGGAGCAGGTCGAGATCCTCTACTCCAGCTCCAAGGCCATCCTGAAGGCGGCGGGCTACGTCGGGGCGGGGACGTGCGAGTTCCTCGTCGGCCAGGACGGCACGATCTCCTTCCTCGAGGTCAACACGCGACTGCAGGTCGAGCACCCGGTCACCGAGGAGGTCTCGGGCATCGACCTGGTGCGCGAGATGTTCAGGATCGCCGACGGAGAGCTTCTGGGCTACGACGACCCGGTCCTGCGCGGGCACTCGATCGAGTTCCGGATCAACGCCGAGGACGCCGGGCGCAACTTCCTGCCCGCGCCCGGCACGCTCACGTCGATGCGCATGCCCTCCGGACCGGGGGTGCGGATCGACGCGGGCTACGAGGCCGGGATGACCGTGCCCGGGGCGTTCGACTCGCTGGTGGCCAAGCTGATCGTGACCGGGCGCACCCGGCAGGAGGCACTGGAGCGGTCGCGGCGGGCGCTGGCGGAGTTCGAGATCTCCGGCATGCCGACGGTGCTGCCGTTCCACCGGGCGATCGTGACCGACCCGGCCTTCGCGT
Organism: Nonomuraea basaltis; assembly: GCF_005893125.1. GTDB lineage: Bacteria > Actinomycetota > Actinomycetes > Streptosporangiales > Streptosporangiaceae > Nonomuraea > Nonomuraea basaltis. Next base: position 14,137 of record NZ_VCJS01000040.1, read on the forward strand.
CCGCGCCGTTCTCCGTGCACACGCGGTGGATCGAGACCGAGTGGGACAACACCGTCGCGCCCTACACGGGTGAGGTTGCCGCGGACGAGGGCGTGACCCGGGAGACGGTGACCGTCGAGGTCGGGGGCAAGCGCCTGGAGGTGGTCCTGCCCGCGGGCCTCGGTACGTCCGCCGCTACGCCCCTCGCGAACAAGGCACCGCGCAAGCGAGGCGGCGGCGGGGCGAAGCAGGCCTCGGCCGGCGGGGACTCACTGGTGAGCCCGATGCAGGGCACGATCGTCAAGGTCGTGGCCGCCGACGGGGACACGGTGAACGAGGGCGACACGGTCGTGGTGCTGGAGGCCATGAAGATGGAGCAGCCGCTGGCCGCCCACAAGTCGGGCACGATCACGGGCCTCACGGCGGCCGTCGGCCAGACGGTCACGTCCGGTGCGGTGATCTGCGAGATCAAGGACACGTGATCGCACGGAGATTTGACCGGCGACAGCCCACGTCTCGCCTCCCTTGAACGAAGCCCTCCCGCGCGACGGGAGGCCCGTGACCTTGACCGACCCTTCACTTGACTGTCAGCCGTCCCGTCAAAGGAATCATGGCTCCAGGATCTTCTTTGCGGGTGTGCGCCAGGGAGCTCCCCGGCGGGTAACGTGCGCAGTGAGGAACTTTGCCGACCGCCCGTTCGTCCTCATGGGCGAAGGAGGCTTGCTGCCAATGACCCATTCGCTGCGCCGAGCAGGGGCCGCGATCGCGGCTCTGATCGCCGGTCTATTCGTCGTTCTTGCGCTGTCCCCTGCCGCCAACGCGGCGGCTCCCCCTGACGCCCAGTCGGTGGTGTCCAACTGGAAGAACAATCCGCTCTACGTGGTGTCCGGCTCGCCGCTGACGTCGGACCAGCAGAGTGAGATCAGTGACGCGCTGAAGGGGGCCGACAGCAAGATCTACGCTGTGGCGCTCCCCGATGGCACGGTGGACAACTCCAGCATTGAGTCCTACATAACCTCGCTCAACACCGCGCTGGTCGCCGCAGGCCGGCCCAGCGCCACCGTCGCCGTGCTCGACGGCCAGACGCTGTTCGCCGCCTCGAGCGCCATCCGCCGGCCCGGTCTGGCGGGCGAGCTGGCCCAGCGCGCCGTCAGCGCCAACACGGACGTCGTGGACGGCATGAAGGACTTCACCAACCGCGTCGACTCCGCCGTCGCGGGGAAGGAGCGCACGGCGCTCGACACCGGAAGCCAGGCCAACCCGGGCGCCGGCGGCACCGCCGCGCTGATCGGCCTGGGCGTGCTGGCGCTGGTCGGCGGTGGCGGCTACTTCCTCTACTCCAGCAACAAGAAGAAGAAGCGCGCCATCCAGGAGGCCAAAGACCTGGCCGCGGTCAAGGGGACCGTGGACGAGGATGTCACCAAGCTCGGTGAGGAGATCACCGCCGTCGACGCCGACGTCACCCTCGCCGGCGAGGGCGGCAAGCACATCGACGAGTGGCAGACGGCGCTCGACTCCTACGAGAAGGCCAAGACCCAGCTGGCCACCATCGAGCGTGTCGACCAGGTCCGCGAGGTCACCCAGACCCTCGAGGACGGCCGCTACGCGCTGGCCGTGGTGAAGGCCAAGGTCAACAGCGAGCCCATTCCCGAGCGGCGCGCCCCCTGCTTCTTCAACCCGCAGCACGGCCCGTCCGCCCGCGACGTACGCTGGGCCCCGCCCGGCGGCGCGGCGCGCGACGTGCCCGCCTGCCGGATGGACGCGGAGGCCGTCGAGCGCGGCTTCGACCCGCAGATGCGCGAGGTCATGGTCGACGGCCAGCGCCGTCCCTACTACGACGCGGGCCCGGCCTACCAGCCGTACGCGTACGGGTACTACGGCGGCTTCGGCGACATCATGACCGGCATGTTCATCGGCACCATGATGGGCAGCATGCTCAGCGGCGGCTTCGGCTACGGCGGCTACGGCGCCGGCTACGCCGAGGGCGCCGCGGACGCCGGAGCCGGCGATGCCGGTGGCGGCGACTGGGGCGGCGACTTCGGCGGCGGCGGAGACTTCGGAGGCGGAGACTTCGGCGGCGACTGGTAAACCCACGCGAAGCGCGCTCCCCAAGGGCCCAAGCACGGGCCTTCCCGGGGGGCGCGCTTCGCGCGTTCAGGGACTCCGGCCAGCGCTCCCTGGGGGCTTCCGTCCTTCGCCCCCCAAGGCGAGGCATGGCAACGGGGCGCGCTCCGTACAGCGGTGGACGAGGAGTGACCGATATGGGCCGGGAGCGGTCGCTCGGGACCCGAGCCGACGGCGCCGGAGGTGGTCAGGTGAAGTCGAGACGGTTGAAGAGTGCGAACGGCCCGTTGAGGATCGCCTGCGCCAGTCGGTCGTTGTGCTCCTCGTAGAGTTTCTGGTAGCCGGCGCCGTGCCCGCCTTCGAGGTACGTATGGCGCGCGGCCTGCTCGTGGCCGAGCTGGCTGCCCATGCGGTAGGCCGCCTGGTTGGCCGCATCCTCCTCCGCACCCCGCTCCCGCATGTACTCGCCGATGTCCCCGCTTGACGGCTCCCAGCGGTCCTTGGCCATGTGAACCTGGCGGACGAACTCCCCCGCGAGAGCCTCGGCACCCGCTGTGTCAGCGCTGCCGATGCGGATGACGTTGAGTCCCCGGTTGTAGTCGGACCAGGCCAGGTTCATCTCGCCCTGGTACAGGGTGGTGATCCCATGTTCCTTGGCGTAGGCGAGCGCCTCCCGGCCCTCGGCGGTCTGCTCCAATACTCTCTCGGCGTCCTTCTGCGCCTCCGGGTTGTGGACGAAGGGATCGAGGGTGAGAGCGTTGACCGCCACCAAAGCCGTCTGCATCCCCGGGACGATCATGGCGCGTGCGAGCAGACGCTTCGCGACCTGGAGTGACGCGACGGCGCCGGTTTGGATGTTCCGCTCCACCTGGCCAAGGGCGGTCCTGAGCGCCTGGCGGGTGCCCATGACGCGCGACCTGGCGAACAACGCCCCGAGCACCGGGCCCAGCCGGAAGCCTTGGATGAGGGCGACCAGCAGCGCGATGAGGCTCAGGACAACGACGAACTTCCACACGGTCCTGAGCACCACGAGTGCAGTGGTCCCGGTGCCGACCAGGGCGTTGGCCACGAACGCGTCGTCCATCCGCTCGGCCTCGACGCCGTAGGAATTTTCAAAGACGTACATGTCGTCGCCGGTGTTGCCTGCCGTCCGTACATGCGCGACGGCAGAATCGGCCTGCGACCGGCCGCCCTGAGAAGCGGACGCGAGATCCAGGAACGAGCCCGCCCCGTCGAGACGCGACGTCTCGTCCGACCGCGGCCAAGGGGCATCGGCCGCGACGAGGCTGTGCACCTGCTGGAGCGCAGAGGGTAGTTCCCAGCTCATATCCCCTCCAGGGGAGTGCGGATGCGGTCGGCCGATTCCACGTTGGCCTGTTCGGCGTGCGAATAGTTCCGCTCCGACAGGGTCGCTCCGGCCGCGTGGTCGCGCAGGCGCCTGGCGGTGGCGCCGAACGCGCCCCGCACCAGGTCGGTCAGCCCCGTGAACTCGACGTCGAACTGGGCGCCCGGCTGGTCGGGGCCGCCGGTCCCAGCCGCGCGGTCAGCGCGGTCCAGCGAGCCCAGCAAGGCACGTTCAAGACCGTCGGCGGTCTCCGACAGCCAAGCCGCCGAGACGAGCCGCGTGCCGTAGACAGCCTGGATCTCTCTGTCGGTGTCGTTCATCTCCGCACTACCACTCCGTACGCATACGGCCCTCCGGCCGGTCGCGCGCTCACGGCCGCGACTGCATCAGCCGGTCCAGCCTCAGGGTCAGTTCGTTCGCGACGACGAGTATCTCGTTCATGCTGCTGTGAGCGTCGGTCTTGATGTCCTGCAGCAGACTGTTCAGCTCGGGCGTCTCCTGCCGCAGGGCCTCGGGGATGGCCTGCGTGGCCCGGTCCTGTGCGGCGGTGCGGGCCTGCCCGAAGGCGTCCCTGATCGCGGCGGCCAGCTCGTGCGAGGGCAGCCGCATCGCTCTCGGGTCGATCTCCAGCCCCACCATGTCGCTGGTGCCGTCGACCTCTACCTTGACCAGGCCCTTCGCCGCCACGGCCGTCTCCCGCATCTCGGCGAACCTGTCCAGAAAGTCAGGCGAATTCGGGACCGCCATGCGCGACACTCCTACTTTCGGTCAAACTGCGGCATTTTCGGTTCAGGAAAATCCAAGCAGAAGGCGTGGGCCACCCCCTCCGGGTGATCATGAAGTTCGTCTACGGTTCATCGCCCGTTAGACCCATTGTCAGGATCTGGGTACCGGCCCAGCGCTGGAACGCCCGGCCGAAAGAGCCCGTGGCCGGGCGGGCTCTATGGTCGGAGCGTGGGGCGGTGCCGGCGAGTGCCTCGGGGCCGGTGAGTCGTTCGAGGTTCACACGGGCACCCTTACCTTGCCGATGCCCAGGGTGCTCGTCGCCGGCAGCATGCCCGACTCGAAGACCGCGCCCAGCAGCGGCCGGTTGAGCTGGGCCAGGCGTTCGGCCGCCGACTCTCCGAGGGCTCGCCACGGTTCGGCCGCCAGTTCGTCGGTGCGGCGCTCGACCTGGTCGCGCAGAGCCTGCCCGGCCTCGGTGGCCACTCCTTCGGCGTTGACGAGGCCGCGGCTCGCCAGCCGTTCCTGCGCGGCCGCCCATTCCTCGGAGTTCCAGCCCCGTCCGGCGAAGTTGGCGACCGGGGCGGCCCCGACGGAGGCGAAGGCGACCAGTGCCTCACAGGCGTCCAGGCCGGCGGTCTGCAAGGCGGTCAGGTGGCCGTCACCTCGATGCTCGCGCAGCACCGTGTACGCCTGCCACAGGGCGAGGTGCGGCTCATCGGGCCAGGGCAGGTCGAGATTGGCCGCGGCAAGCGGCCGGTGGGCGACCTCGATGCTCTCCGCGGCCCGGACGGCCAGCTCGGCCGCCTCCTTCAGATCACTCGCCGAGTCGCCGAGCAGCGTGCGAAGCGTACGGTCCATCGCTCGCAGGCGGGCATCGAGCACCTGCTCCGGCGGCGCGGTTGCCCAGATGCCGGGCACGTAGTCGGCGATCATTGCCGGGCTGAAGCTGTAATAGGTGGCGGCGACCAGCCTCGGGCCGGCCGTGCCGAGCGGCGCCGTGCGCCAGGCGAAGTAGCTCGGCCAGCGCGACACGACGTCGTAGCCGAGTTTCGCCGCTTCCTCGAAGGCCTCGGGACTGAAGTAGACGGTCGCGTGCACCGGTTCGATCTGATGCCACATCTGCCGCGCGAGCGGTCCGAACATCGCCACACACCTCACTGTCTATATAGGCTATGCAAGTGACGATAGATCCATGGCGCATCACTGGTCAACCCGAAATAGATAGTTATGTCGGGAGATGGGTAGAGCTGGCGGTCCTCCTGGTGAACTGCCTCTCCGTCACCACGGCACATGGCCGGACCGTCACGCCGCCGCAATCCGGCGATGAACGGCTCGCCGCGATCACCGCCCGGTTGGCCGAAGCCGGGCGCCCGCCCAGCACGCTCACCACCACCGACGCCGACCGGCTGGCGGAGATCGCCGCGCAGCTACTGCCGGTCTTCGGCGCGGGCGACGGCATCCTCACCGCCGCGGCGCAGCTCAACGATCTCCTGGTACGCCACAAGGCCGTCCCCAACCTGCACGGTCATCCGGGCCGGCCCCCCGTGCTCGCCTTCCACCGAGCCGATGCGAGCCTGGTGGACGCGTGGGCCGCGGACGTGGGCACGGCGCTGGCCATGGTCATCGGCGTCGGCCAGTCCGTCCGCCTCGGCGCCTGCCAGGCCGGCAACTGTTCGCTGGTGTTCTTCGACACCACACGCAATGCCTCCCGCCGCTTCTGCGACCTGTCCTGCCAGAACCGCGCCAAGGCCAGCGCCTATCGGGCCAGACGGCGAGCCGGGGGCCTCTGACACGCACGCCGGAACCGTCGTGGTCTCCGTGGTAGCCCTCGCCTCGGCGGCAGGTGTGCTCATGCGCGGGGAGATGCTGTTGATCATGCCGACGCCTCCTGCTTCTCGGATATCCCCGGCATCTGCTGTCCCGGGTCGGTGCCGACCTCGACGGGGACCGTGCGGGTGAGCATGTGTGCCCGGCGCATCCGCCCGTCGGGCGTGAACTGCCCGAAGAAGTACACCTCGATGGCAAGGTCTCGTTTGCGGTTCTGTACGTGAAGGGTGTACCGGGCGGCGATCCGGTCTCCGCTCGCCAGTGCTTCGTGCACCTCCATACGGCTATTGGGACGGTTCTTGCGCACCGGGCGGGTGTGTGCAATGAGCTTGTCCCGGTCTATCCGGATTCCGTCGGCGATTTGGACGATGTCCGGCGTGTGATAGCGATCGACGATCAGCGCCGCATCCTCGTCGCTGCGCAGGAGCTCGTCGGTGAAGGAGGTGAAGAAGTCGGCGATGAACTGCTTCGGGTCGGCGTCGTTGAGTGAGCTCATGGTGTCCCGTCGCGCTGCGATGTTTACGTACGATCTCTTACGGGCTGTAAGATATGCACCGCCCGACAACTTTGGCAAGGTGTAAGAGATGAGTTCGTCCCAGGCCCGGAATCGCCGTGCCGACGCCCAACGCAGCAGGGCCTCCATCCTGGACGCGGCGGTCCAGCTCCTGAACGCCCGACCCGACGCCAGCGTCGAAGCCATCGCCACCGCCGCAGGCGTGACCCGCCAGACCGTCTACGCCCATTTCCCCTCGCGGGAGCAACTGCTGGCGGCCGTCCTCGACCGGATCACCGAGGAAGCCGTCGCCGCGATGGACGCCGTCGACCTTGACACTGGACCGGCCGCGGACGCGCTGCTGCGACTGCTCGATGCCGGCGACCGGACGGCCGGGCGATACCCCGTGCTGCTCCAGAAGATCAGCTCGCTGCCGGTGAGCCCGCAGGCCGACGAGGAACGCCACGCGCCGGTCGCCGACCGGCTGAAGCGGGTGATTCAGCGCGGTCAGGCGACCCGAGAATTCGACGACCTGCTCCCGCCCGACTGGCTGGTAGCCGTCACCGTCAAACTAGGCCACACCGCAAGTGAGGAGGTCGACGCCGGCCGGATGTCCAGGGAGCAGGCGGCGCAAGCACTCCACACCAGCCTGCTCCGCGTATTCGGCGCGACGACGTAGGGCCGTGCGTAAGAACCGCTGAACGCACGCCTGCGTAAGATCACATGAATGTCTGCTGCGTCCTACCTCGCCGAGGGGTCTCATGTCGCCCTCCGGCGGATCTCTCGCCGGGACCGGACCGAATTCGTCACCCTGAACAGGGAGAGCGCGGAGCTGCTCAGCCCGTGGATGCCAGGGAAGTCCATCACCACCCCGGAAGCCTTCGACGCGTACGTCGAGCGGTTCGACGGGCCGGCGCACGAGGGGTTCGTCATCTGCCGCCTCGACACCGGCGCGATCGCCGGGCGGGCCAACATCAACAACATCGTCCGGGGCACCCACCAGGCCGGGACCCTCGGCTACTGCGCCTACGCGTCCACGACCGGACGCGGCTACATGACCGAAGGGCTGCGGCTGCTCGTCCAGTACGCCTTCGGCGAGCTGCGGCTGCACCGCCTGGAAGCGAACATCCAGCCGGCCAACGCCCCGTCCCTGAACCTGATCAAGCGGGTCGGGTTCCAGCGCGAGGGTTATTCGCCGAACTTCCAGTTCATCAACGGCGCGTGGAGGGACCACGAGCGCTGGGCCATCACGGTCGAAATGGTATGAAGGGGCGGCGCATGGACCAGTCTCAGCACTGCGGCGGCGTACCCGGCCGTGGCACGATCGGTTCGTGACTTTCGCACCCCCGCCGGAGACCGCCGCCTGGCGGCACCTCCACGCGCGCACGGGCTTCGAGGTCGTCTACTTCCGCCCGCTGGACGACGGCCATCGCATCGAGGGCTGCACGACAGCCGTCGAGGACGGCCTGACCTGGGTCGTCGGCTACACCATCGACGTGGACCACGCCTGGGCCACGCGCCGCGCCCAGATCACGGGCCGATCGGCGGACGGGTCCCGGCACACCACCCTGGAGGGCGACGGGGACGGCCGCTGGCGGATCGACGGCGCACCCGCTCCCCACCTGGACGGCTGCCTGGACGTGGACTTGGAGTCGTCGGCGATGACCAACGCGTTCCCCGTGCACCGGCTCCGCCTGTCCGTGGGCGCCGGATCCGACGCCCCGGCCGCGTACGTGCGCGCGGTCGGCCTGTCCGTCGAGCGTCTCGAGCAGCACTACGTCCGGGTCGCCGACGAAGGCCCCGGCCAGCGCTACGACTACGCCTCGCCGGCCTTCGGAACCGAGTGCCTGCTGGTCTTCGACGAGTCAGGCCTCGTCCTGGACTATCCCGGCCTGGCCGTGCGGGTCCAGTGAGTTCCGGGTGGCCAGGTCGAACGTGGTCACCAACGGGTGCTCGCCTCAGGTGCTGGCGCGGACGGCCAGGAGCGGGGCGAGGAGGGTGGAGTCGGGGACCGCGCGGCCTTCCAGCTTGTCCATGACCAGGCGGACCGCCTCCCTGCCGACCTCCTCGGCCGGGATCAGCACCGAGGTCAGCGGCGGGCTGGCCCGCTCGGCCACGTCGTCGGGGCAGATCGCCACCACGGCCACGTCGTGCGGCACCCGCCGCTCCAGCTGGCGCAGCGCCGCCAGCACGTGGCCGACCGCGGCCTCGTTGTGCACGACCAGGCCGGACAGTCCCGGGTGGTCGAGAAGCAGGTCGCGGACGGTCTCGTACACCTCGTCGAACGTCTCCTCGCAGGGCAGCGCCACGCCCTTGAGCCCGTGGGAGTCCACCGCCGCCTCGAAGCCCTCGCGGGTGCGGGTGGCGAAGCCGGTGCCCCGGTCGTACACCACGGACGGGGCCCCGAGCAGGGCGATCTCCTCGTGCCCGCGCTCGGCCAGGTGCTCCACGCAGCGCGTCCCGGCGGCGGCGAAGTCGAGGTCGACGCAGGTCAGACCGGCCGGCTCGGCCGGGAAGCCGATGAGGACGCTCGGCTCGGGCAGCTCGCGCAGCAGCGGCACCCTGCGGTCGTCCAGCTCCACGTCCATCAGGACCAGGGCGTCCACCAGCGCGCTCGCCGCCACCCGGCGGATTCCGGCGGTGCCCTCGTCGGCGGTCAGCAGCAGCACGTCGTGGTCGAAGCGGCGGGCGGCCGTGACGACGGCGCTGGCGAAGCGCATCAGCACGGGCACGTGCATGCCCGCCCGCAGCGGCAGCACCAGCGCGATCACGTTGGAGCGCTTGCTGGCCAGGGCCCGGGCGCCCGCGTTGGGGTGGTAGCCGAGCGCGGTGATGCTGTCGAGCACCCGTCGCCTGGTGTCGGCCGAGATCGTCCGCTTGCCGCTGAGCACGTACGAGACCGTGCTGACGGCCACGCCCGCGTGCTTGGCGACCTCCGAGATCGTGACCGTGCGCCGGCTCAAGAGCCGGCTCCGAAGTCGAGCCTGGCCAGCGTCACGCCGTCGTTCTCGAACACCACATAAAGATCGTGCACCCCGTCCACGGCCGTAAGGGATGCCGTGATGGCGTGATGGTCGTACCGGTCGGTCCTGGGCACGGGGAAGGTCGCCAGGGCCTGGCCGTAGAGGGGGTCGCCGCGGCGGATGGTGATCATGCCGCCCTCCGCGCTGCCCGCCGTGGCCACGCAGGTCGTGGCGCCGGTCAGGTCCACCTGCCGGAACAGGATCCAGGCGCCCTCCGCGTCCGACCGCACGGCGTCGCCGTCGGCCTTGGTCTCGTCCACGAACGTGATCGCGTCGTACTCGTCGTGGCCGGCCGCGCGCAGCAGCCCGGACTGGGGCGGGATGGTCTCGCCCGCGATCTCGAAGCGGGCGCTCAGGCGCAGGTCGGTGGCGCTGCGGCCGACCATGAGCTGGTACGGCGCGCTCTCCACGACGAACCTGCTCCTGGTCACGTCCCAGAACGCCAGCTCCGACACGGGGATCGCGAGGGCGACGGTACGGCTCTCGCCGGGCGCGAGGCGTACCTTCTCGAAGCCGCGCAGGCGGCGCAGCGGCTGCTTGACGCGGGAGCGCTGCTGGTGGGTGTAGAACTGGACGACCTCGACGCCGGGCCGGTCCCCCGTGTTCGTGACCGTGGCCTCGGCGTGCAGGACGTCGCCGGCCGGGCGGACGCGCAGGCCGGCGTACTCGAACGTGGTGTAGCTGAGGCCGTGGCCGAACGGGTGCAGCGGGGTGCCGCGGAAGTACTGGTAGGTGGCGTCGGAGGCGATGATGTCGTAGTCGAGGAGGTCGGGGAGCTCCTGCTCGGAGCGGTACCACGTCTGGGTGAGGCGGCCCTCCGGGTCGGCGTCGCCGAAGAGCACCTCGGCCAGGGCGTGGCCGTACTCCTGGCCGCCGTGGGCCGACCACAGCACGGCCGGCACCTCGTCGTCGGTCCAGGTGAGCGGGTAGCCGCTGGTGATGACCATGACGGTGCGGGGGTTGGCCTTGCGCACGGCGGCGACCACGGCGTTCTGGGCGGAGGCGAGGGCCAGGGTCATGCGGTCCTCGGTCTCGCGGCCGTTCACCAGCGGGTGGTCGCCGACCATCACGACCGCCACGTCGGCCGCGGCGGCGAGGCGGGCGGCCTGCTCGGTGCCGCTCCTGACCACGTCCATGGCCAGCCACACGGCCTGGTCGGCGTCGTCGACCAGGCGCAGCACGCCGTCCTCGGCCGCGCCGACGTAGCAGCCGGTCGAGATGTGGCGCAGGGCGAGCGTGCCGCGCGGCCGCTCCTCCATGCGGAACGTCTCGCGCACCTCCCACCCGTTCGGCCCTGGCTGGTCGTTCACCAGCGTGCCGCCGTCCACCGACACGAACCGCCCGGTCGTCACGGACCGCAGCGCGTACGCGCCGCCGCCCCAGTCGAACAGGTCGAACGCGCCGCCCTCGGCGGCCTTCGTCTGGAGCGGCCCGCCGGCGGGGTCAGCGATCACGGCTCCCGCTTCGGCGGTCAGCGTCACCCGGTCCACGGCCTCGCAGAAGATCACCTCGCAGCGCTCGGCCAGCCCGGTGCGGGCGGTGACGGCGTACGGCAGGGTGCCGCTGTACCAGTCCTCCATGAGCGTGTCGCCGAGCTGCCCGATCACCGCGACCGACGTCACGTCCTGGAGCGGCAGCAGGCCGTCGTTCTTCAGCAACACGAACGAGCGCCGCGCCGCCTCCCTGGCCAGCGCCTGGTGCTCGGGGCAGTTGACCACGCTGTCGGTGATGTCGTCGTACGGCGTGGCCGGGTCGAACTCGCCCAGCCGGAACCTGATCGACAGCACGTGCCGGACGGCCGCGTCGACGTCCTCCTCGGCCAGCAGGCCCGTCGCCAGCGCTTCCCGAAGGTGCCCGAGGGTGGCCTCGCCGCGGTCGTCGTCCTGGGTGAAGCTGTCCAGCCCGGCCTTGACCGCGTGCGCGTACGCCTCCGGCAGCGTGTCGTGGTACGCCTGCAGCGAGGTGAGGTTGCCCGGCGCGTACGCGTCGCTGACGATCAGCAGCTCGTCCGGCGCCCAGGCCCGGAGCGCACGGTTGATCAGCGGGCTGAGGTGCGCCGGGCGGCCGTTGACCAGGTTGTAGGAGGGCATGACGGCCACGGCCGCGCCCTGCTCGATGGCGGGTTTGAAGGGGGGCAGCTCGTACTCCTGCAGCACCCGCGGCGGCACGCTGCTGGAGGTCGTGCAGCGGTCGGTCTCGTTGTTGTAGGCAAGGAAGTGCTTGAGCGTGGGGGCGGTCTTGAGAACCTCGGGAGTGCTCCCACTAAGCCCGGTCGCGTATGCGGCGGCCATGACGCCGGTCAACCACGGATCCTCGGAATACCCCTCCTCGTTGCGCCCCCAGCGGGGATCGCGCAGCGGGTTGACCACGGGTGCCCACACGTTGAGCCCTGCCCCGGCCGGGTCCTTGTGGTGGAAGGCCAGCACCTCGTCGCCGGTCGCCTCGCCCACCCGGCGCACGAGATCGAGGTCCCAGGTCGAGGCCAGCCCGATCGCCTGGGGGAACACGGTGGCCGGGCCCAGCCAGGCCAGGCCGTGCAGCGCCTCGGTGCCCGTGCGGAACGCGCCGACGCCCAGCCGCTCGACCGGCGCCTGGTACTGGTGCAACAGGCCGACCTTCTCCCCGAGGGTGAGCCTGCGCACCAGGTCGTCGATCCGATCGGGGACGGGTACCGATGGGTCGCGGAAGGGGGGTTCGTGCATGGTCATCCCTCTGAGAGACTGTCGAAGCGCTTCGACGACCGGCCTGGGGAAGTTACGCGGACGTTTCGGTGGATTGACTGAAGGGTGCTCTTCCCGGTGACCAAGGTCAAGGGATTCGCGACAATCCTCCCGGCAATCTTCCCGAATCGATGGAGTCGAGCACCCTCGCCGCCCCGCCGAGCGCGGCCGCGTCGTGACCCAGCGTCGAGGCCACGACCTGGCATCCCCCGGCCTCCGCGGCGATGACCCGGTCGCTCAGCTCGTCGTGGACCGCGGGCAGCAGCCAGGGCGCGAGCGGGACGTAGTAGCCGCCGAGGATCACCACCTCGGGATTGAGCAGGTTGGCGAGAACGGCCACGCCCCGGCCCAGGCTCCGGCCGACCGAATCCAGCGTGGCCAGGGTGTCCGCGTCGCCGGCGCGGGCCAGGCGCACGGACTCCTCGATCTCGATCTGGATCTCGGCGGGCGAGGGGATCTTGCGCAGCACGGCGGCGATGCCGGCCATCGCCTCCAGGCAGCCGCGCCGGCCGCAGTGGCACTCGGGGCCGTCGGGGTCGAGCTGGACGTGGCCGATCTCGCCGCTGTAGCCGAGGCGGCCGCGGCGCAGCCGGCCGTCGAGGATGATGCCCGCGCCCACGCCGATCTCACCGGTCAGGTAGATCAGGTCGGAGGCGCCGGAGTGGGCACCGAAACGCTGCTCGGCCAGGGCCGCGAGGTTGGCGTCGTTGTCGACCTGGATCGGGAAGCCGGGATCGCGCAGCGCCTTGGCCAGGTCGCCGCCGATGTCGGCGTCCCGCCAGCCGAGGTTGGGCGCCAGGCGCACGGTGCCCTGCACGTCGACCAGCCCCGGCACGGCCACGGCCAGGCCGAGCACCTGACGCTCCTCCTTGGTCATGCGGTTGACCACACGCCTGATGATCGCCCCGACGCCGGCCACGCCCTGGTTGACCGAGTCGCCGCCCGAGAACGCGCGCCGCCACGTCAGCAGCCGCTCCCCCGCCAGGTCGACGGCCACGGCGGACACATGGTCGACGTTGATCTCGACCCCGATGGCGGCGTACGGCGAGCCGTCGAGGACCAGCATCGTGGCCGGCCGCCCCACCCGGTTCTCCGTCAGCCCCGTCTCGCGCACCAGCCGCCGGTCGATGAGGTCCGCGACCAGGCTCGACACGGTCGCCTTGTTCAGCCCGGTGGAGGCTGCGATGTCGGCCCGCGAGCAGGGTGCGTGCTCGCGGACGAACCGCAGCACGACCGCTAGGTTGGTGGCCCGTACGTCGGCGAAGTCGGCCGGCTGCGGGCCGGTCGTAGAAGTGATCAATATCAGCCCCGTTCCCGCCAAGAGATGACCCCAGCATGCCGCATTCCCGGGCTCCCTTCACCAACCTGTGACCGTACCGATCCCTTGTGGCCGCAATCACAGTCTACTAATTTGTTTGGTTGTAATACCAACTAATTTTATGAGGCCATCCCCACTCGGAGAAGGGAGCGAGCCATGGCAAACGACACGACTCGCCGCGGGTTCCTCGGTCTGGTCGGTGCAAGCGTTCTGGTAGCGGGCTGCGCCGAGAAGAAAGCGCCCTCCAAGGGCACCGCCGTGGCGGCCGACAAGCTCAAGAGCCTGGTGCCGACGCGAATCCCGTTCGAGATCCCCGGGCTCAAGCCGGACCTGCCCGGCAGCGAGTTCGTCGCACCCGGCTTCCTGTCGCGCCCGGCCACCATGGTGCAGGCGATCACCACCAAGCCGCTGACCAGCGGCAAGGAGGTGACCGCGATGACGCCGCTGTGGGGCACCGTGCCGCCCGGGCTGGGCGACAACTCTTACTACGAGTACATGAACGAGCGTCTGGGCGGCACCGTCCGCTTCAACATCTCGGACGGCAACACCTACGGGCAGAAGCTGTCCACCCTCCTGGCCAGCGGCGACGTACCCGAGATGACCATGGTCCCGGGCTGGGAGCTCATCAAGATCGGCCACTTCACCGAGGCGGCCAACAAGCTCTTCGCCGATCTGGGGCCCTACCTGGCCGGGGACAAGGCCAAGGAGTTCCCCCTGCTGGCCAACTACGACACCGCGGCCTGGCAGTACGGCGTCTTCGGCGGCATGCTGCAGGGCATCCCCTGGCAGAACGAGCCGTTCCCGTTCGCCACCTTCGTCCGCCAGGACATCATGGAGGAGCTGGGCCTGCAGCACCCCAAGAGCGGCGACGACCTGCTCGTGCTCGGCAAGGCCATCACCGACGCGAAGAAGAAGCGGTGGGCCTTCGGCGGCGGCATGGAGCAGGAGATGCAGCGGGCCTTCGGCTCGCCGCGCGAATGGCGCAAGAAGAGCGACGGGACGCTCGAGTACAAGTACGAGACCCCTGAGTTTCAAGCCATGATCGAGTTCATGGCCAAGCTCTTCGAGGCCGGGTACATGCATCCGGACATCGTGGCCAACAAGGACGCCGACAACAAGGCCATCTTCGGCAGCGGCCAAATGATCATCTACCGAGACGGGCTCGGCGCCTGGCACGAGGCCCTGGGCCGCTTCCAGGCCGACAATCCCAAGTTCGACATGCAGGCCGTCGTCCCCTACCCCGCCAAGCCCGGCGGCAAGACGATCATGTGGCGCAACGAGCCCGCCGGCATGTTCGTCTTCATCAAGAAGGGCCTCGGCGACGCCCGCACCCGCGAGCTGCTCGCGCTGTCCAACTGGGCTTCGGCGCCGTTCGGCACGCAGGAGTACGAGCTGGTCACCAACGGCGTGGAGGGCAAGCACTACAACGTCAAGGACGGCAAGGTCGAGCAGACCGCGCTGGGCCGCAAGGAGGTCGCGCCCACGTACATGTTCCTGTCCGGCCGGCCGCCGGCGAACGAGAAGGTCCAGTACAAAGGCCTCGTCCAGGCCCTGTACGACTGGCAGACGCAGGCCGCGAAGCTCCTGGAGAACGACCCGTTCGTCGGGATCCGCGTGGAGGTGCCCTCCAAGATGGCCGGCCTGGCGCAGCCCACCGAGGACAAGATGCAGGAGATCCTCCGCGGCAAGCGGCCCGTCTCCGAGTGGACGAAGATCGTCAAGGAGTGGCAGGACCAGGGCGGCAACGAGGCACGCGAGTTCTACATGAAGGTCGCGCGCGAGAACGGCAGGCTGTGACACCTGTGAGGAGCGATTCGTGGGTGCGGGGCTTTTCATGGAGGCGCTGACATCGGGGGACCTCCCATGGGCGTGATCACGGCCAAGCGCCCGGCCAAGCCGTCGAAGCCCGCCGCCACCCCGCAGGAGAAGATGCCCTGGCGGACCAAGCTGCGGCGGGACTGGCCGCTGCTGCTGATGAACCTGCCGATGCTGCTGGTGGTCCTCGCCTTCTGGTGGATCCCGGCGCTCGGCAACATCATCGCGTTCCAGGACTACAACCCCTACACCGGCGGCATCATCGAGAGCCCGATCATCGGGTTCACCAACTTCGCGCTGCTCTTCCAGGATCCCCAGTTCCTGCGCGCGATGCTGAACACGCTGTCGATCACGGCCTTCCAGCTCGTCTTCTACTTCCCCGTGCCGATCATGCTGGCGCTGCTGCTGCACAGCATCGTCTCGGCGCGGCTGAGGGCGTTCGTGCAGGGCGTGGTCTACATGCCGTACTTCTTCTCCTGGGTGCTGGTCGTGGCCATATTCCAGCAGATGTTCGGCGGGGCCGGGCTGCTGGCGCAGATCCTGCGCGAGCGTGGCTCCGAGGGTGTCGACTGGATGACGAACTCCGACACGTTCATCCTGCTGATCACCACCCAGACCATCTGGAAGGACGCCGGCTGGGGTGCGATCATCTTCCTGGCCGCGCTGAGCACCATCGACCCCAACCTGTACGAGGCCGCCGCCGTGGACGGGGCCCGCAGGTGGCGGCGCATGTGGCACATCACGCTGCCCGGGCTGCGTCCGGTGATCGTGCTGCTGCTGATCCTGCGGCTCGGCGACGCGCTGAACGTCGGGTTCGAGCAGTTCATGCTGCAGCGCAGCGCGGTGGGCAGCGGGGCGTCCGAGGTGTTCGACACGTTCGTCTACTGGTCGGGCCTGCGTACCGGTGACCTCGGGTACGGCGCGGCGGCCGGGCTGTTCAAGGGCCTGGTCGGGCTGCTGCTGATCCTGGCGGCCAACCGGGTCGCGCACGCGCTCGGCGAGCGAGGGGTGTATTCGCGATCATGACATGGGCATTGACGAAGCCCGGCGGCGCCGGGACGCCGGGGCGCTCCCGCGGGCCCGCCAAGCTGGCCCCCTGGGAGGAACAGCCCTCGCCGATCGGCCGGCTGAGCAAGGGCGCGGTGGTGACGCTGATCGTCCTGGCCGTGCTCGGTCCCCTCTACACGATCGTGCTGACCAGTCTCAGCTCGGCCGCCACCGTCAACCGCGCGGGCGGGCTCGTGCTGGTGCCCGACGAGATCACGTTGGAGGCGTACCGGCAGATCTTCTCCGACACCGTGGTGAGCAGGGCCGTGCTGGTCAGCACCGGGGTGACCGTCGTCGGGACGCTGATCAGCGCCGTGGTGAGCATCCTGGGGGCGTACTCGCTGTCACGCCCCGGCTCGTTCCTGCACCGGCCGCTGCTGTTCAGCATCCTGCTGATGTTCGTCTTCTTCCCCGGCATCATCCCTGTGTATTTGATGGTGAGCGGCCTGGGCCTGAAGGACAGCTATTGGTCGCTGATCCTCCCGACCGCCATTTCGGCGTTCAACGTGGTGGTGCTGCGCTCGTTCTTCATGAACATCCCAGGGGAGGTCTTGGACAGCGCCCGCATCGACGGTGCCGGCGAGTGGCGGATCCTGTGGCGGATCGTGCTGCCGATGTCGAAGGCGGTGACGGCCGTCGTGGCGATGTTCTACGCGGTGGGTTATTGGAACGCCTGGTTCAACGCGATGCTGTACATCGACGACACTCGCAAGTGGCCACTGGCCCTGATCCTGCGGCAGTACGTCGTGGACTCGAACCCTCTCCCCGCGGCCACGGCGGGCGTGACAGGCGACGCGCCCCCAACCCTGGCGATCAAGATGGCCATCGTGGTGATCGCCGTGGTGCCCGCCCTGATCATCTACCCGTTCGTCCAGCGCCACTTCACCAAGGGCGTGATCGTGGGGGCCATCAAAGGCTAAAGCCCGTCCTTCCTGTTCGGGCATCCCACACGGTGAAGATCTAACGCGATCCACCCATCAGGTCACTGTATGTAGCGGTAGGGTGCCGCCATGGCTGATGGGGGCCGGGACGAGGGTGGATTCGGCGCCGAGCTCCGGCGCAGGCGGCTCCAGGCGGGCCAGTCGCCGGCCGCCGTGTGCCCATATCCGGGGCTGGCGCCGTTCGGGATCGAGGACGCGGACTGGTTCTTCGGCCGGGACCGGGCGGTGGCGGACCTGCTGCGCCTGCTCGCCGACCCGAGCGCGACCGGCCATCCCGTGATGCTGGTCGGCCCCTCCGGGGTGGGCAAGTCCTCGCTGCTGCGGGCGGGCCTGACGCCGGCCGTGCTGCGGGAGGCGCTGCCCGGCGGGCATCCGGGGAGTCCGTCGGTGCTGTACCTGACGCCGAACGCGCACCCTCTGCGCGAGCTGCGCGAACGCGACGCCGACCGGCCGCTGGACTCCCACACGCTGGTGATCGTGGACCAGTTCGAGGAGGTGTTCACCCTCTGCGACAGCGCGACCGAGCGGGAGGCGTTCGTCGGCGAGCTGTGCCGTGCCGCCGCCGGTGGCCTGGCGGTGGTGATCGCCGTGCGGGCCGACTTCTTCGGCCGCTGCGTGCTGCATCCCCCGCTGCTCGCCGCGCTGCGTACGCGTGCCCTGCCGCTCGGACCGATGACGAAGGACGAGCTGCGGCCGGCCATCGCCGAGCCCGCCGCCGCGGCGGGGCTCGCCCTGGAGCCGGGCCTGGCGGAGATCCTGCTGCGCGACCTCGGCGTGCCGGGGTCGCTGCCGCTGCTGTCCCACACCTTGAGAGCCACCTGGCAGCACCGCGACAACGACGTTCTCACGGTGGCGGGCTACGAGCGCACCGGTGGCGTGCACGGCGCGGTCGCCACCACCGCCGAACGGGTCTGGAACGGCCTCCCGAAGGCCGGGCAGGACATCGCCCGCCGGCTCCTGCCGCAGCTGGTGCACGTGGGCGACGACCAGGAGGACACGCGACGCCGCGTGCCCCGCGACCGGCTCGCCGAGGACGACGACCTCGAGCGCGTGATCGAGGCGTTCACCCGTGCCAGGCTGCTGACCGCCGACGCCGCGCACATCGAGATCAGCCACGAGGCCCTGCTGGTGGCCTGGCCGCGGCTGCGCGAGTGGATCGACGTCGACCGTGCCGGGCTGCGGGTACGCCAGCAGCTCACGGAGGCCGCCACCACCTGGCAGGACGACGGCCGCGACAGCGCCCTGCTGTATCGGGGGAGCCTGCTGGCCGTGGCCGACGAATGGGCCGCCGCGCGGCCCGGCAGTCTGGAGGAGGAGTTCCTGGCCGCCAGCCGGCGGCACGAGCAGCGGGACGCACGGCTCCGGCGGCGGCTGACGGCACTGCTGGCCGCGCTGGCGATGATCGCCGCGGCGGTGGGCGGCTTCGCCTGGCGGGAACGGGAGCGGGCCGATCAGGACCGGCTGGCCGGCGTTTCGCAGCGGGTGGCCGAGCAGGCCGGCGAACTGCGCGCCACCAACCCGTGGCTGGCCGCGCAACTGGCGGTGGCGGCTTACCGTCTCGCCGGGACCGTGGAGGCACGTGGTGCGGTGCTCAGCTCCGCGCCCCCGTACGCCACCCGCCTCCTCTCCGGCGGCAACTGGGTCCACCGGATCGCCGTCAGCCCCGACCAGGCCGTGCTGGCCGTCGGCACCGACGACGGCGCCGTCCGCCTGTGGGACGCCACCGACCCGGACAAGCCATCACCCCTTGGTCTCCTGCCGCGCGTCACCGGGGCGGTCGACGCGCTGGCCTTCCGCCCGGCGGGGCAGGGCCGGATCCTGCTCACGTCCAGCGCGCAGGGGACCTGGCTGTGGGACGTCTCCGAGGCCCGCCACCCGCGACGGCTCGCGCCCCTTCCCCATCCCACCGCCGTACGAGCCGCGGCGTTCACGGCCCACGGCCTGGTCACCACCGGCCAGGACCGCGTCATCCGGCATTGGAACCTCGACGACCCCCGGCGGCCCACCGTGACGGCGACCACGGCCGCGACCAGCGCCCCGGCCGGGCTGATCGCCGTAAGCCGCGACGACAGCACCATGATCACCGGTCACGACGGCGGCGCCGTGCACCTGTGGGACCTCCGCCACCTCGCCCGGCCGATCGCGTCCATCCCCGAAGCTCCCTCCGGCGTGACCGCCGTCGCCATCGCCCCCGACGGCCGCACGGTCGCCTACGCCGGCCCCGACAAGCGCATCCGGCAGTGCGCCCTGGACGAAGCCCGTCGCTGCGAACGGCCGCGCGAGCTGCCCGGGAGCTCCTCGATCAGCTGGGCGCTGGAGTACAGCCCCGACGGGACGAGCCTGGCCACCGCCGGCAACGACAAGATGATCCGGCTGTGGGACGTCGCCACCCGCACCGAGACCGCCCGGCTCCCGCATCCCAGCCGGGTCCTGAGCCTCGCCTACACCCCGGACGGCGCCACGCTGGCGGCCGGCGCCGTGGCCGGCACCCTCTACCTGTGGCGACATCCCGCCGCCGCCACCCGCGCCGACGCGCCGCTCATCGCACCGGCCGTCACCGCCGACCGGTCACTGTTGATCAGCGGCGACAGCGGCCACCCCGTACGCCTCTGGGACCTCCGCCGCGGCCAGGAGCGGCTTCCCGTTTCGCCCGGCGAGTCCGGCGATCGCCCCGTCGTCAGCGACGACGGCCGGCTCCTGGCCACCATCGCGTACGGCCGCGCGATCACCCTGTGGGACATCACGACACCTCATCGGCCGGAGCGATTGCATCGATGGCCGATCCACGACCTGGTCACGGCCGCGTTCAGCCCCGGCAACAGAACGCTGGCCACCGGCGACGACGACGGCAACCTGATCACGTGGGACATCCGCGACCCCCGCCGGCCGGAGAAATCGATCATCAAGGGCGGCTTCGACGCCGTCAACACGATCGACTTCAGCCGGGACGGGCGCTTGATGGCGACCGGTGACACCGACGGCGGCGTACGCCTGTGGGACGTCCGCGACCCCACCGATCCGAAGCAGGTCGCCGCGCACGACCACCACACAGAAGCGGTCGCCGGCGTGCGGCTCACGTCCGACAACCGCACGCTGATCAGCACCGGCCACGACTGGACCGTCCGCGTCTGGGACATCACCGACCCCGCCACCGCCCCGGCCGTCCTGACCGGCCACAACGACACCGTCACCATGGCCGACCTCAGCCCGGACGAGAGCACGCTGATCACCGTGAGCCATGACAGAACCGCCCGGCTGTGGGACCTGACCGCGGATCCGGCGCCGACGCTGATCGCGAAGCTGGCCCATCCCGACCTCGGCGCCACCGCCTTCACCGCCGGCGGCCGCACCCTCGTCTCGTCAGGTCACAAGGGTCCCCGGCTGTGGGACACACGTCCTGAAGTGGTCATCCGGGACATCTGCCGGCTCGCCGGCGCCCCCATCACCCAGGCGGAGTGGACGCAGTATTTCGGCCCGCTGCCCTACCGGCCGCCCTGTCGTCCCGACGGCGGCAAGTGAAGCTCAACGTTCCACGTGCGACGGCAGGCGTGAGGTCGCACGTGGCGGGTGCCACCCCGGCCCCTCGGGGTGGCACCCTCCCTTCACGTCACGCGGGGGCGCACGTGAGGGTGGCGGGCGGCGTGTTGGTGCCCGAGTACGTGCCCGTGAGCCCGAACGACGTCGTCGCGTCCGGCGCCAGGTTGCCGTTGTAGCCGGCGTTGACGACGCTCACGTCGGCGCCCGTCTGGGTCGGGGTGCCGTTCCAGACCTGGGTGATCTTCTGGTCGCCGGCCCAGGTCCAGGTGACCTTCCAGCCGGTGGTCGCCGAGGAGCCGGTGTTCTGGACCGTCACCTCCGCCTGGAAGCCGCCCGGCCACTGGTTGCCCGGCTTGTACGTGGCCGTGCAGCCGGTGCCGGAGGTGGGGGTCACGGTGGGGGTGACCGTGACCGTGGGCGTGACGGTCGGAGTGACGGTCACGGTGGGGGTGACCGTCGGGGTGATCGTGGGCGTGGGGCCGGTGCGGTCGCCGTAGATGATGCCTCGGCCGTTCGTGCCCAGGTAGACGCGGCCGTACACGCGCGGGTCGCCCGTGAGGGCCTCGCCCATGTTGCCGTACTGGTGCTTGTCGTCGTTGATGCGGACCCAGTTCGCTCCGGCGTCGTCCGAGCGGTACAGGCCGGTGACGCCGTCGATCGTGGCGACCGTGAAGATCGCCATGTACGTCCCGCCCGGGGCCGCCTTGCCGAAGCCGACGTTCACGGAGCTGGTGATGCCGGAGACCTTGGTGAACGAGGCGCCGCTGTTCGTGGAGTGCCACAGGCCGCCCTCGCCGGCCAGCCACAGGTCGCCTTCGTTACCGGGCACGGCCTTGAACTTGCCGCTGGTGGGAAGGCCGGTCGCCGCGGTGGCGGTGAAGGTGGCGCCGCCGTTCGTGCTGACGTACAAGCGGCCGCCGCTGAGGCCGTAGAACTTCGACGCGTTGACCCGGTCAGACTCGACGATCGCCTCGGTGGGCAGGCCGGACACCTGCTGCCAGGAGTTGCCGTACCCGACCGAGTAGACCGGCGTGACGCCCTTGGGCGCCCACACGAAGCGGGAGCCGTCGGCGGCCGCGGCCACCGTGCCGCCCTCGTTGATCCCGCCGGGCTCCGTGCCCTGGAACCAGTTCGCGCCGCCGTCGGTGGAGACGGCCACGTGGCTGTCGTTCGGGCGGTCGGCGTCGGTGAAGTTGCCGGCCCTGACCATGATCGAGGGCGACTTCTCCGCGTAGTCGAGGCTGGTGGTGGAGGTGAAGTTCGGTTGGGTGAACATCATCGGCGGTACGGCGTCCAGGTTCGTGTGGCGGAACCCGCCGATGTCACCGAGGCCGCTGACCAGGGTCGCGCCGCTCGGCGGGCTGATCAGGTCGAGGACGGCGGTCTCCTCCAGGCCCTTCGCCATGGGCTTGATGGTGAATTGCCCGCCCGAGTCCCATTGCGCGAGGTTCTCGGTGCCGTAGATCGTGGCGCCGGTGCCGTACATCATCCTGTTGGAGTCGAACGGGTCGATCTCCAGTGACTCGGTCATCCAGCCGAGCTTCGGTGTGACCTCGGGCGGCTGCGGGTTGCCGCCGAACGTCAGCCACGGGTTCTCCGAGACGTCCATCTTGTAGCGGAAGGTGCGGTTCGGGTACGACTCCCAGTCCCAGACCCGGGTCCACGTGGCGCCCGAGTCGGTGGAGCGGAAGAAGATCACGTCCGGCCACCAGGAGATCTGGGTGGCCACCATGATCGTGCCGGGGTTCTGCCGGTCGATGGTCAGGCCGCTGTAGCCGAAGTAGTCGTCCGCGCTGGAGGACGGGATGGGGCTGATCTGGGTCCAGGTGCCCGTCGAGGTGGCGTAGCGCCACACGTCGCCCTTGGCGCCGTCGTACGGGCCGCCGGTGTCGCTCGTGGCGAGGTAGAGGTAGCCGTTGACCGTGTCGAGCACGCCCTTGTGCGCCAGGTAGCCGGTGGGCTGTCCGGCCAGCCGCGACCAGGTTGCGCCCCCGTCCGTGGTGCGGTAGACGGTGTTCTCCTTGTCGGCGACGCCCACGTAGATCGTCTTGGTGGGGGTGCCCCGGGTGGACGAGCGCGGGTCGTAGGTCACCCAGACCACGCCGGGCTTGTGGCTCAGGTAGCCGTTGGGGTCGTTCGGGTCCTGGGCGTAGTTGCCCGGGTTGGGGAAGCTCGCCACCTTGGCCCAGGTCGCGCCGTAGTCGGTGCTGCGCCACAGGCCGTTGCCGTTGGGGGCGCCGAAGTAGAGCACGCGGTTGTCGTTCGGGTCGACGGACAGGGCCTCACCCATGCCGCGGCCGGGCATGTTGCCGCCGAGCTTGAACGGCAGCGGCGTGACCTGCCAGGTGTCGCCCTTGTCGGTCGAGCGCAGGATCGCGCCGTTGTTGGGGTCCCAGTTGTTGGTGTACATGCCGACGGCGGCGTACACGCGGTTGGTCTGCACGGGGTCGGTGGCGAGACTGATCACGCCGTTGTAGCCCCACTTGTCCCAGCCGGCCCAGTCGAGCAAGGGGGTCCAGGACTTGGTCGACTGGCTCCATCGGTACGCCCCGCCGATGTCGGTGCGGGCGTAGATGAGGTTCCGCTCTGTCTGGTTGAAGATGATCCCGGGGACGAATCCGCCGCCGTCGATCCTGACGTTCTTGTACGCGTACGGGTCCGACGCGACGGCCGAGACCGGCGACATCCTCACGACCGCCGCCACCAGTAACACGGCGACGGTCGCCAGCATGACGAATAATCTTCTTCGCATGCGCGGCTCTTCCTTTCCAGGCACGCCAGCAGGCGCCCCAAAGGCTTCAGATGACCGCCATGCACGAGCAGAGTGCAGGACCCTGACCGTCGCCGCGCCTTCGCGCATGAGCTCATCAAAAGGCTCACACAGGCGCGCACCGAAGGCAATAGTTTGGACGTGCAACGAATTAAGTGCTGCTGCGCACCCGGCCACCGACCGGAACGGCGGCCCACAGCGCAGCCCCGATGTACAGGATCTGCTCGGGAACCCGCTGCCACAGCGGCGAGGCCTCCTCACCGGCGAACGGCACGTCCGCCACCGCGGCGTAGATGTTCGCCGGCAGCAGGACCACGAAGAGCAGCGCCAGGCAGATCCCGGCGACCCTGCGCGTCCCCTCGATCACCAGCCCCGCCGCCCCGGCCAGCTCCAGCACGCCGGTCAGGTAGACCATCAGCGCGGGGAGCGGCACGAACGGCGGCACCATGGCGACCAGGTCGGCGTGGTTGGGCATGAACGTCACCCCGGCCGGGACGAAATGGGCGCTGCCCGTCATGACCAGCATCACCGCCAGCCCATGGGCGGCGCTCACCCGCCAGGTGGCGAACCGGCCCACGCCGAGCACGCCCAGCAGCCGGAACACCAGCGTGGCGACCAGCAGGACGACAACAGTCATGATCCCTCCAATTGGATAGTCGCGCTATCGTACTACTAGATAACACCACTATCCAATAGGAGGCAAGCTGGTTTCGTGGCGGCCACGACCATGCTCATGGCCGCCACGAAACGTCACCGGGCGAGGGCGAAGTCCTTGATCCGCAGGTCGCCCTTGAACACGAGGTACACGTTCCCCGTGCCCGCCGGCACCGTCGCGCTCGCCGTGCCGTACTGGTAGATCCCGCCGGTGGCGGGCACCTGGACGGTCCCGAGCAGCGTGCCCCCCGGCGAGCCGAGACGCAGCTCGAACGAGCCACCGCTCACCGAGGCCACCGAAGCCGTGAGGCGGGCGCCCCAGGAGGCGCCGGTGAACGAGATCCAGTCACCGGCCGAGCCCTCCACGACCTCGCCGCTCACCTTGCTCTCGTCCGCGAAGAGCACGCCGGAGTAGTCGTCGAAGTCCATCGCCCTGGTGGTCTTGGCCAGGTCGCGGACGGGGACGGTCTCGCCGGACACGCGCAGGGTGGTGGTCTGGCGGATCCGGTCGGAGGCGGAGCCGGCCATCACGTCGTGGGTGGCGCTCTCGACGACCCACTTGTTCCGGGTGTGGTCCCAGACGGCCAGGTCCGACTTCTTCAGGGTGAAGGTCACGGTACGGGACTCGCCCGGGTTCAGCGTGATCCGCTGGAAGCCGCGCAGCTGCTTGACCGGCTGCTTGAAGCGGGAGTCGCGCTGGTGGGTGTAGAGCTGGACGACCTCGTCGCCCCTGACCTTGCCGGTGTTGGTGACCTTGACGCTCACCTTGTCGCCCCGCACCTGCAGCCCCTGGTAGCCGAACGAGGTGTAGCTCAGCCCGTGGCCGAACGAGTAGAGCGGCTTGCCCTTCGCGTACTGGTACGTCATCCCGGTCTTGGTCAGGTCGTAGTCCAGGATGCTCGGCAGGTTGTCGGTGCCCGGCCAGGTCTGGGTGAGCCGGCCGGCCGGGTTGACGGCGCCGAACAGCACGTCGGCGATCGCATGCCCGGTCTCCGCGCCCGCGTGCGTGGTCCACAGCAGCGTCGGCGCGTCCACGATCACCGGATAGCTGGTCTCCAGGACGACGACGGTCTTCGGGTTGGCCTTGCGCACGGCCTCGATCAGCCGCCGCTGCCCGTCGCCGAGCTGCAGGTTGTCGCGATCGTGGAACTCGCGTCCGGCCACGAACGGGTGGCTGCCCACCACCACGACCGCGACCTCGGCCTTGGCCGCCTGCGCGGCGGCCGCGGCGATGCCGTCGGAGACGACCTCCTTGCCGAACTTCGCCGCCTCGGCCTTGGGGGCCAGGGCGAGCGCGCCGTCGGCGGTCACGGTCACGTACGGGTCGGGCAGGGCGTACCAGCCCTCCACGGTCTCGAAGCCGGCATACCTGATCAGGTA
Source organism: Nonomuraea basaltis (assembly GCF_005893125.1). Taxonomy (GTDB): domain Bacteria; phylum Actinomycetota; class Actinomycetes; order Streptosporangiales; family Streptosporangiaceae; genus Nonomuraea; species Nonomuraea basaltis. The sequence continues at coordinate 39,776 of NZ_VCJS01000040.1, forward strand.
GCTGCCGTCGGGCTGGCGCTCCAGCGCGAACTGCTGGGTGACGTACCAGCCGTCGGGCTCGGCGTCGTCGGTGTCGAGCGAGCGCCAGTCGCCGCCGAGCAGCTTGCCGTTGCCCGCGTTGCGCAGCGTGGACACGCCGCTGACCCAGTCCGTCAGGTCCCACTGCGAGGCGGCCGTGGGCGCGGTGTCGGTGAGCGCGGCGTTGTCGTCGGCACCGGTGCCGGTGGCGGTGACGTACTTGCCCGAGGCCAGGTGCTTGAGCGCGATCCGCTCCAGGCCCTCGCCGGTGGCCACGTCGCCCACGCGCTCCTTGATCCCGTCGATCGGCGTCACCTGGTAGGGCAGCTGGCCGGAGTAGAAGTCACGGTAGAGCTTGCCGGACAGCGGGCCGACGACGGCCGCCGACTTGGGCTCGGCCAGCGGGAGCACGCCCGAGTTCTTGAGCAGCACCGCCGCCTTGGCCGCGGTCTCGCGGTTGAGCTGCTGGTTCGCGGCGCTGTTGATCACATCCTTGGTGATCTTCTTGTACGGCCCGCCGTCCGGGTCGAAGTGCCCCAGCCGGGTCCTGATGGACAGGACGCTGCGTACCGACTTGTCCACGTCGGTCTCGGTGATCCGGCCCTGGTCGAGCGCGGCCTTGAGGTTCGTCACCATCGGCCCGATGTCGCTGCCGTCGATCGTGAAGCTGTCCTGCCCGCTCTTCAGCACGGCGGCGAACGCCTCGGGCTTGTTGTCGAAGTACTTCTGCAGGTCGGTGAGCGCGTGCGGGCCCCAGGCGTCGCTGACGTTGTAGAGCGTCTTGTCCGTCCACGACCTGACCACGTTGTTCAGGTCGGTGTTGACGTGGTTGGGCCGCCCGTTGACCACGTTGTACGAGGCCATGACCCCGGTCGCGGCGTCGGCCGAGATCGCCGCCTTGAAGGCGGGCTCGTAGTACTCGTGCTTGAGCTTGGGCGTCAGGTTGGAGGAGGTGAGGCTGCGGTTGGTCTCGTTGTTGTAGGCCAGGTAGTGCTTGAGCACGGGCGCGGTCTTCAGATAGAAGGGGTCGTCGCCCTGCAGGCCCTTGCCGTAGGCCGTCGAGACGGCCCCGGTCAGGAGCGGGTCCTCCGAATAGCCTTCCTCGTTCCGGCCCGCCCGCGGGTCGCGCAGCAGGTCGACCACGGGCGCCCACACCTGCAGGCCCCACAGGGTGGGATCGACGGCGTTGTAGCCGCGCGTCTCGTCACCGACGGCCGAGCCGACCTTCTTGATCAGCGCCGGGTCCCAGGTGCTGGCCAGGCCGATCGCCTGCGGGAACACCGTGCCGCTGGCGGACTTCTGGTTCCAGTTGTCGTTGAGGTGGTTGGACCAGGCGACGCCGTGCAGCGCCTCGGTGCCGTTCTTGTGATAGCCGATGCCGAGGCGAGGGATCGCCGGCTGCGACTGGTGCAGCAGGCTCAGCTTCTCGTCCAGCGTGAGCCGGCCGAGCAGGTCGTTCACCCGCTGCTCCAGCGGCAGGCTCGGGTTCTGGAACGGGTAGTCGACCGCCTGCGCGGCCGGGACGGCGAGCATCGAGGCCGCCAGGGTGAGGGTGGCTAACAACGGGATTCTTGGACGCATTGAGGGTTCTCCATCATTTGATGGCGCCGACCGTCACACCTCGGGTCAGCGTGCGCTGGAAGATCAGGAAGAAGGCGACCGCCGGCACGATGCCGAGCAGGGCCGAGGCGCTGGACATGGTGGCGTCCATGAACTTCTCGCCCTGCAGGACACCGAGCGCGACGGGCACCGTCTGGGTGTCGTTGGAGATCAGGAAGATGAGCGGCAGGAAGAACTCGTTCCAGGTCCAGATGAAGAAGAAGATCAGCAGGACGTTCAGGGTGGGTCTGCTGATCGGCACCACGATCCGCCACAGCGAACGCAGCCGCCCCGCGCCGTCGATCGCGGCGGCCTCGAGGATCTCCTTCGGGAACTGCCCCAGGACCGCGCTCAGCAGGTACGTGCCGAACGCCGCCTGGATCACGGTCATGACGATGATCACGGCCAGTTGCGTGTCATAGAGCCCTACCGCCTTGGCCAGGTAGTAGAGCGGGTAGGCCAGCGCCTCCTGCGGCAACGTGTTGGCCACCAGGAACAGCACGAGGATCGACAGCCGGCCCTTCACCCTGCCGATGCCCAGCGCGTACGCGTTGAGCACCGACAGCACGACGGCCAGCACCGACACAGAAGCGCTGATGACGAAGCTGTTCCAGAGCTTCGTGCCGAAGTCGACCCGGTTCCAGAAGTCGATGATCCCCTGGAGGTAGAGCCCGTCGGGCAGGCTCAGCGGGCCCTGCGTGCCGTACTGGGCCGGCGACTTGACCGCGTTGATCGCCACGATCGCGAACGGGAACATCATCACGACCGCCAGCACGACCAGCGCGAACAGCACCGCCCACCGCCCGGGACCCCTCATTGCTCACGCTCCTGGACGCGTAGGAACAGGAACGTCACCACGATGATGATCACGGCCAGCACGGTGGCGATCGCGGAGCCGTACCCGACGTTGCTCTTCTGGAAGAAGTTCAGGTACGAGAAGTACGACGGGACCATGGTGGCGTTGCCAGGGCCGCCCCGCGTCAGCACGAAGATCGGCCCGAACACCTTCAGCGCGGCGATCGTGCACGTCAGCAGTACCACGAAGATCTCCGGCCGGATCTGCGGGATCGTGATGTGCCAGGTCTTGCGCCACCACGAGGCCCCGTCGATCTCGGCCGCCTCGTAGTAGGCCGGGTCCACGCGCTGCAGCCCGGCCATGAAGATCACGACGGGGTAGCCGAGCTGGAACCACACCATGACCGCCATGACCGTGGCCAGCGCCAGGTCGGGATCGCCGAGCCAGTCGGCCTCCAGCCCGAAGATCTGGTTGACCGCGCCGTACGACGGGTGCAGCATCCAGCCCCACACCACGCCGGCCACCGCCACCGGCAGGACCTGCGGCAGGTAGTACATGGCCCGCAGCGCCGAGGCCGTGCGCGGCCCGAACCGCTTGCCGATGTAGTCGAACAAGGCGGCCGCCAGCACGAGGCCGATCGCGGTCGGCACGATGGCCATGGCCACGATCAGCCCCACGTTGTGCTGGAACGACTGCCAGAACCGCTCGTCCTCCAGCAATCTGGCGTAGTTGTCGAGGCCGATCCACCTGGGCGTGCCCACCCCGGACCAGCGGGTGAAGCTCGCGCCCACGTTCATCAGGAACGGCACGACGATGACGCCCAGGAAGAGAAGCAGGCTGGGGGCCAGGTAGAGCCAGTACCCCCTCGTGCGACCTCTCATCTAGTTACCAATGTCGGCGAGGTTGTCCTCGTACGGCTTGGCGATCTCGTCCAGCACCTCGGCAGGGGGCTTGCTGCCGTTGATGAGGTTCTGGACCCCGGCCACGAGCACGTCGTAGTAGCCGGGCGCGGGCCAGTCGGGGTAGAAGGCCAGGCCGTCGGCGGCGGTCAGCTTGTTGAAGGACTCGATGAGCTCCTTGCTCTTGGCGTCGGTGATCGCGGCCGGGTCGGCGGCCACGGGGACGCCGCCGGAGTTGCCGAGCAGGTTCTGGATCTCCTTGCTCATCGTGATGTCGATGAAGTCGTAGGCCAGGTCCTTGTTCTTCGACTTCTCGGGGACGACCCAGAGGTTTCCGCTCGAACCAGGCGACATGGTGGCGCCGGGGAAGAGGAAGTGACCCCACTGGAAGTCCTTGATGGTGGAGGCCACGCGGCCGTACCACCAGCTACCGCTGATCATGATGGGGAACTTGCCGTTCATGAACGCCACGCCCATGTCCTCGGCCTTGAGCCCGGCCGAGTTCTTGGCGATGTAGCCCTTCTTCACCCAGTCGGCGAAGGTGTCGGCGCCGTAGGTGAACTCGGGCCCGTGGAAGTCGACCTTGCCCTTGTAGGACTGGTACGCATCCAGCCACGGCTTCTGCGCCTTGGTCAGCGCGAGCTGGTAGAGGATCTGCTGGGCCGGGTACTCGGCGCCGGCGTTCGCGATGGGCGTCACCCCGGCCTTGACGAACGTGTCCAGCCCGGCCGTGAACTCCTCGAACGTGGTCGGGACCTGGACCTTGTGCTTGTCGAACAGGTCCTTGTTGTAATAGACCATCACGAACTCGCCGTAGTTCGGCACGCCGTACCAGTTGCCGGTGCCCATGACGCCCCGGTCGTCATATTTGGCGGTGGTCTGCAGGCCGCCGGGCAGCAGCTTGTCCCAGCCGCGCTTGGTGGTCTCCTCGGAGAGGTTCGTGAGAAGGCCCTGCTTGGACAGCAGCCCGGCGGTGGCGTTGCCCTTGTTGTACTCCATGATGTCGGGCGCCTCATCGGAGTTGAGCACCATGCTCGCCGTCTTCTGGATCTGCTCGAAGCCCTTCTCCTCGAACTTGACGGTCACGTTCGGGTGCGACGCCTCGAACTTCTTGATCGCCTCGGTCCACGCCTTGGCCATGGCGCTGTCTTTCGACTCGTAGTGCCAGAGCTTCAGCACGCGGGGCTGGTTGCCCTGCGTGGGGGGGCTCTCGGAGCCGGAGCCGCAGGCCGACAGGGCGAGCGCGGCGGCGAACAGCACCGCAGCGCCTCTCAACTTGACCATGATCCCTCCAGGGGGGTGTTACGAGATGACGGCCCGCGCGGGAGCTCCGGCCACCGGGGCGATCTCGACCGCGGTGACGCGCTTTGGGCCGGTGACGGCGACACGCAGTTCGTCGCCGTCCCTGGTGGCGACGGCGACCGTCACGCCGTCTTCGTCGTGGATTTCGGCAGTACGGGTTTCTTCTGGGCCGTCGCCGCCCACGAAGGCGACGAGGGCGATCTCGGCAGGCACGGTGATGGTGTTTCCTGGGTCTCCCGTCGTAGTGACCGGTATGAGCGCGCCGTACCTGACGAAGAGGGGGATCTGGTCGAGCGGCTTGCTGACCGGGACGTACCGGGAGCCCTCCAGGACCTCGCCCGTCCAGTAGTCGACCCACTGACCGCGCGGCAGGTACACCTGCCGGGTGCCCTCCGGCGCGATCATGGGGGCGACGAGCAGGTCTCGGCCGAGCAGGTACTGCAGGTCGGCCTGCCAGGCCACCGGGTCGTCCGGATAGTCCACGCACAGCGCGCGCATCATCGGCGCGCCGGTGCGCGCGGCCTCGACGGCCGCCGAGTAGATGTACGGCATCAGCCGGTAGCGCAGCTTCAACGCCTCTACGGCCTGCTCCTCGACGGCCGGGAACTCCCACGGCTCGCGGGTGGTCGTGCCGTGCAGACGCAGCAGCGGGGAAAGGGCTCCGAACTGGGTCCAGCGGACGTACAGGTCGTCGGTGGGCCGGCCGGTGAAGCCGCCCGCGTCGTGGCTCCAGAACGGCACGCCGGACAGGCCGTGCGCGAGCCCGCCCCGGATCGTGCTGCCCATGGCGGCGTAGCTGGTGTAGGTGTCGCCGTTCCACTGGGCGCTGTGCCGCTGGCCGCCGAGGTACGACGAGCGCGCCCACACCAGGCCGTGCCCGTTGACCTCGCGGGTGACGTCGGCGACGGCGTCGTTGAACAGCAGCGTGTAGACGTTGTGCAGGTCGGTGCCCGTCATGCCGTTGAACGCGACCGCGTCCGCCGGGACACCCTCGGCGAAGTCGGTCTTGAACGCGTCCACGCCCTGCCGCAGCAGCGCCCGCAGCAGGTCCTTGAACCAGGTGACCGCCGCCGGATTGGTGAGGTCGACGATGCCGCACGCCGGGAACGACCCATGCCAGCAGTCGGCGACGTAGGTCTCGCCATCCTCCCTCTTCAGGAAATATCCGGCTTGCGAAGCATCCTCGAAGGCCGGGCTGAGATGGGAAATGTACGGATTCATCCAGAGACAGGCCTTGAACCCCATCCCGTGCAGCTCGTCGAGCATCCGCTCCGGCTCCGGGAAGTTCACCGGGTCCCACTGCAGATCCGACCAGTGCCCGTCGGTCTGCCAGTAGGTGTCCAGGTGGAGCACGTCGCACGGGATGCCGCGCTCCCTGATCGTCCGCGCCCTGGCCAGCACCCGCTCCTGGCTGTCCACGCAGAACCCGGACGAGATCCAGGTCCCGAACGCCCACTTGGGCGGCAGCGACGGGCGGCAGGTCAGCAGGTCGTAACGGTCCAGGACGTCGGACGGCGTGGGCCCGGCGATCATGTAGTAGTCCATGACGTCGTCGGGCACCAGGATCTGCACGACGCTGTGCGTGGACTGGCACACGTCGAACTCCGTGGGGGCGCCGCTGTCGACGAGGAGCCCGTAGCCCTTGCTGGAGACGTACAGGGGGACGTTCTTGTACGCCCGCTGCGACTCGGCGCCGAAGGCGTCGAAGTTCCACATGACCGGGCGCTGGCCGCGCTTGTCCAGCGGCGAGAAGGACTCCCCGAACCCGGCGAACGCCTCGTCGGGGGCGGCGGCGAAGCTCTCGTGGTAGGCGACGGAGGTGCCGTTGGCCGTTGAGCGGCCGAACGGGAGCGTCCGCAGCCTGCCGCTGATGTCGGTGTGCCCGCGATCCTGCTCGACCAGCGTGGCCCCGGAGGCGTCGGTGAAGCGCAGGTGCCACGGCGCCAGGCTGATCTCGGCACGCAGCGAGCCCGCGTCGATCACGATCGGCTCCCCGGGCGCCACCCCGGCACGTGCCCCTGGATACGTGCCGGGGGTGACCATGGAGATGGCCCCCTCCGATCGCGGCCGGGCGGCCGCGTCCTCCGACAGCCGCACCCGGATCACGCCCTCACCGGCCACGCCCACCTGGACGACCAGCGTCTCCTCCGCCGTCGTGACCGCCTTCAGCATCACCTCGGCACCGTCCGCCGCGACCAGCTCGGCCGCCGTGAGCGCCGACAGGCCACCCTCACCTCGTGCGCGAACCGGCAGCTCGGGCGGGTCCGCGACGAAGTACTCGTGCGCGACCAGCGGGGGGCGATAGGGCATGGAAGCTCCTTTGAACAGCTGCGCCAACTTCGTGAATTAGTTTGCTGTCCATACCAACAAACGTCAACGGTCTGGCGGCCAGTTAGTTTGAAGTCCATCCCAAATAGACGACACGACGCCAGTGAACGACCGGGCGTCCACCGCCGCACGGTGCGTGTGCCGGCCGGGCGGCGGTCACGGTGCGCTCGCCACGACAGCGTGCCGCGCGGGCCTTAGATGCCGCTGGCGGCCTGAGGCTGCATGAGGCGGCGGGCGGCCTCCGTGATGGAGCCCGACAGCGACGGATAGACCGCGAACGTGTGCGCCAGCTGGTCGACCGTCAGCCGCTGCTGCACGGCCACCGACAACGCCAGGATCAGCTCCGACGCCCGCGGCGCCACCACCACGCCCCCCAGCACGATCCCGGTGTGCGGCCGGCAGAACAGCTTGACGAACCCGTCGCTGAACCCCTGCATCTTGGCCCGCGCGTTCGTGGCGAGCGGCAGCTTGACCACATTCGCCTCGATCTCGCCCGCCTCGATGGCCCTCTGCGCGACCCCCACCGCCGCGATCTCCGGGTCGGTGAAGATGTTGGAGGCCACCGTGGCCAGCCGCAGCGGCTGCACGGCCTCCCCGAGCGCGTGCCAGACCGCGATCCGCCCCTGCATGGCGGCGACCGAGGCCAGCATGAGCACGCCGGTGCAGTCGCCGGCCGCGTAGACACCCGGCGCGGACGTACGTGAGACCTTGTCGACCTTGACGAAGCCGCCCCGGTCGAGCTGGACCCCGGCCTCCTCGAGACCCATCCCGGACGTGTTGGGAACCATGCCGACCGTCATCAGCGCGTGGGACCCCTCGGCGGTGCGCCCGTCCTCCAAGGTCACCACGACGCCGTCGGCGGTGCGCTTGACGGAGGCGGCGCGCGAGCGGCCCATGACGTTCATGCCGCGCCGCCGGTAGACCTCTTCGAGCACCTCGGCGCCGTCGGCGTCCTCGTTGGGCATCATCCGGTCGCGGCTGGAGACCAGAGTGACCTCGGCACCGAGCGAGCGGTAGGCGCCGGCGAACTCCGCGCCGGTCACGCCGGACCCGACCACGATCAGGTGCTCGGGCAGCTCATCCAGGTCGTAGAGCTGGCGCCAGCTGAGAATGCGCTCCCCATCGGGCTCGGCGCCGGGCAGCACGCGCGGGGTGGCGCCGGTGGCCACGAGCACGACGTCGGCCCGGATCGTACGGTCCCCCGCCCGCACCACCTGCGGATCCACCAGCCGCCCGCGCGCCTTGATGATCTCGACGCCCTCGGCCTCGACCCGGGTGGCGATGTCCGCGGACTGCGCCTGCGCCAGCTCCTTCACCCGCTTGTTGACCAGCGGCAGATCGACCCCGACCGTCCCCGGCTCGCCGTCGGGCCCGCCGTCGAAGGAGATGCCCAGCCCCGGCGCGTCGAGCAGCGCCTGTTTGCGGACCGAGGTCGCGATCAGCGTCTTGGAGGGCACGCAGTCGGTCAGCACGCAGGCGCCGCCCGGCCCGTCCTGTTCGACCATCGTGACTTGCGCGCCTAGCTGAGCGGCCACCAACGCCGCCTCGTAGCCGCCTGGTCCGCCACCGATGATCACGATCCTCGTCACGTGTCCCATTGTCCCGCACGAACTCCGCCAAGCTGCAATCGGCCCATTACCCTGCGGTCTCCGATCTTCCTGTAGCCACATTCCCGGACGATCCGGTTGCAGCCACATCAGCACGCGGCGGATGCCGGATTATGGGCCCCTGCCTGCGACCTCGCCGGACGCACACTCTCCATAGCTCTCTGTGTTCATATAAGTACTGAGAGCAATATGGCGGCATAACTGCAATGATGTCTTGATCTAAGTCACGGTTTGCCCGCGCCTGTACCTCCTGATGGACCGACTTGGCTCTTCAGCATGGCAGGATGGCGCGGTAGCTGGACGACGAGCAGCACCCAGCGAGAGGGGTGGATCGTGGCGTGGCTTTCAGATTCAGGGAAGCCGAATGAGCTCAGGCTTTATGCCGCGTACGGCTCGAACATGGACCCGGAGCAGATGGCCATGCGCGCCCCGCACTCCCCGATCCGGGGCGTCGGCTGGCTGCCCGGCTGGCGGCTGACGTTCGGCGGATACGACCCCGCCTGGGAGGGCGCGCTCGCCACCATCGTCGAGGATCCGGACGAGCACGTGTTCGTCGTGCTCTACGACGTGCCCGACTGGGAGGAGACCTCGCTCGACCAGTGGGAGGGCGCGGTACGCGGCGCCTACCACAAGGTGCGGCTGCGGGTGCAGACCCTCGACGGCGAGGTCGTGGCCTGGTTCTACGTGCTCGACGGCTACGAGGGCGGCCTGCCGTCGGCCCGCTACCTGGGCAGCCTGGCGGAGGCGGCCGAGCGGGCGGGCGCCCCCGACGACTACGTCAAGGAGCTGCGGGAGCGCCCCTGCACCTCGTTCGGATAAGAGCGATCTCAGAACTCGGCATGAGATCGCCTTGTTAGCGCAGCGGCTGGTCCTTGGTCTCGCGCAGCACGAAGATGTAGACCAGGGTGGAGATCAGCGCCAGCGCAGACACGTACCAGGGGAAGAGCCCGGGGTTCCCGGCCTTCTCCAGCGCGGTGCCGATCAGCGGTGCGGTGCCGCCGAAGATGGCCACGGTCAGCGAATACGGGAACCCGGCCCCGGCCGCCCGCACCCGGGTGGGGAACAGCTCGGAGTTCACCGCGGCCGAGATCGAGGTGAAGCAGCCGAGGAACACCATGCCGATGAGCTGGATGACCAGCAGGCTGCCGTACGCGTCGGTGAGCAGGCCGAGCAGCGGCACGGGCAGGAGCAGGAACCCGAGCCCGAACGTGATCATCAGCGGCCTGCGCCCGATCCGGTCCGACAGCATGCCGAGCAGCGGCTGCAGGATCATGAAGAAGACCAGCGAGATCGTGCCGATCTGGAGCGAGTCCGCCTTGTCGAACTTCACGGTGATCTGCGCGTACGTAGGCAGGAAAGCGGTCCAGGTGTAGTACGAGACGGTGCCGGCGATCGTGATGCCGACGATCGTGAGCGCGGACCTCGGGTGGTGCTTGAGGAACTCGAACAGCTTCGGCCGCTCGACCTCGCCCCGCTGGATCTCCTCCGCCACGGCCGAGGTCTCGTCGGCGCCCTTGCGGATCCACAGGCCCACGAGGCTGAGCACGGCGCCCACGATGAACGGGATGCGCCAGCCGTAGGAGGTCATGTCGGCCTCGACCAGGGACGTGGCCAGCAGCGCGGCCAGGCCGGAGGCCAGCAGCTGGCCGATGGTGGTGCTGACGTACTGGAAGCTCGAGAACAGGCCGCGGCGGCCGGGTGGGGCCGACTCCACCAGGAAGGTGGTCGCGGCGGCGAACTCGCCACCCACCGACAGGCCCTGGATGAGCCTGGCGAGGGTCAGGATGATCGGCGCCAGGAGCCCCACGGCCTCATACGTCGGCGTCAGGCCCAGCAGCAGCGAGCCCGCGCCCATCAGCATGATCGTGAACGTCATCGCGGCCTTGCGCCCGTACCGGTCGGCGAACGCGCCGACCAGCAGGCCACCCAGCGGCCGCATGAAGAAGCCGACCGCGAAGACCAGATACGTGCTCAGCAGGGGCACCAGGCTGTTGTCAGCGCCCTTGGGGAAGACCTGTCCGGAGAAGTACGTCGCCAGGAAGGTGTACGCGTACCAGTCGTACCACTCGACGACGTTGCCGATGCTGGCGGCCATGAGCTGGCGGACCCGGCTCTTGGGGATGCCGAGTGGGGATTGCGCCACGGGGGAGGTCGCCACGGGGGCTCCTTTGCTACAAGTGCGGAGATGGCCTACTTTGCATAGAGACGACCGAAACAGTCAAATATCAGCCGACATATTTATAATCCCGACACCGAAACGGCTACAGGTGGACGTTCTCGACCGGCGGCTCGTCGCCGCGCTCCAAGTCAGCCCGCGGGCCTCGTGGGGCGATATCGGCCGGGCCGTGGGCGAGCACGAGCGCACGGTCGCCCGCCGCCTGCAGCGGCTGATCGCGGAGGGGGTGGTCCGGGTCACGGCCATCTACGACGACCTGCGCACGGGGCACGGGCGACCCGCACACCTGCACGTCCAGGTGCGCCCGGGCAGCACGGGCCAGGTCGCCAAGGCGCTGGCCGACCGGCCCGACACGCGGTCGGTCTACGCGCTGACCGGCGCCGCCGACCTGGGCTGCGAGCTGGTGTCGCCGTCCAGGGAGGCGCTGCACCGCATCCTGTCCGCGGAGATCAGCGCGATCGACGGGGTCTTGAAGACGCAGACTCAAGTTGTGCTCCACACGTTCAGGACCGTCGCGGAGTGGCACGCGCCGTACCTCACCGAGGAGGAGGTCGCCGAGCTGCGCCCGGCGCCGCCCCCCGAAGGCCTGCCCGACGAAGAGGGACTGTCACCTCTGGAGCAGGAGATCGCCGAGCTGCTCACCGCCGACGGCAGGATCGCCTTCACCGCGGTCGCCGAGCGCCTCGACGTCTCCGTGCCGACCGCGCGCCGGCGGGTGACCTCGCTGATCGAGCGGCGGCTGCTGCTGCCGCGCGCGGAGATCGAGCCCGCCCTGCTCGGCCTGGAGGTGGAGGCCATGCTCTGGCTGAAGGTCCGCCCGTACGGGCTGGACCTGGTCGGGCAGCGGCTGGCGGCGCACCCGGACGTGCGTTACTGTGCCGCCACCTCGGGCACCCATTCCCTCATCGTCCAGGTCGTCACGGCGCACGAGGCCGACCTGTACCGCTTCATGACCGGCGTCGTCGGCTCGCTCGACGAGATCACCGACAGCGACCTCACCCTGATCACCCGCGCCTACAAGCGCGGCCACCTCCACAAGTCCGGACTGCTCACACTGGAGAAAACGCCATGACACCTGCCGAGAAGGAAGTCGCCGACCTCTGCGTGGAGCTGATCCGCGTCGACAGCAGCAACTACGGGGACGGCACCGGCCCCGGCGAGCGGGCCGCGGGCGAGGTCGTCATGGCCAGGCTGGCGGAGGTCGGGATCGAGGCGACGTACGTCGAGAGCGCGCCGGGCCGCGGCAACGTGGTCACGCGCGTCGAAGGCACCGACCCGTCCCTGCCCGCCCTGCTCGTCCACGGCCACCTGGACGTGGTCCCGGCCAACGCCGCCGACTGGTCGGTGGACCCGTTCGCCGGCGAGGTGCGCGACGGCTACATCTGGGGCCGCGGCGCCGTGGACATGAAGGACATGGACGCGATGATGCTGGCGGTGCTGCGCCAACTGAAGCGCGAGGGGCGCCGGCCGCGCCGCGACATCGTGTTCGCGTGGGTGGCCGACGAGGAGGCCGGCGGCGTGTACGGCGCCAAATACCTCACCGCACACCACCCCGAGCTGTTCGAGGGCGTCACCGAGTCGATCAGCGAGGTGGGCGGCTACTCGCTGGAGGTGGACCCGTCGCTCCGGCTCTACCTCATCGAGACGGCCCAGAAGGGCCTGGCCTGGATGAAGCTGACCGCCGACGGCACGGCCGGGCACGGCTCGATGCTCAACTCCGACAACGCCGTCACCGAGATCGCCAAGGCGGTGGCCAGGATCGGCGATCACGATTGGCCGCTGACGTACACGCCGACCGTGCGCCAGTTCCTCACCGAGGTCGCCGACGCGTTCGGGATCCCCTTCGACGAGTCGGACCCCCAGCCGATCCTGGACCGGATCGGGCCCCTGGTGCGGTTCGTGGGCGCGACCCTGCGCAACACCACGAATCCCACCCAGCTCGGCGCCGGCTACAAGTCCAACGTGATCCCCGGGCAGGCCACGGCCGTGATCGACGGGCGGTTCCTGCCCGGGTTCGAGGAGGAGTTCTTCAAGACCTTCGACTCGCTGATGGGGCCGCGCGTGCGGCGGGAGTTCGTGCACCATGACATCGCGCTGGAGACGACGTTCGACGGTGCTCTGGTCGAGTCGATGATCGCGGCGCTGAAGACCGAGGACCCGGCGGCGCGGGCGATCCCCTACTGCATGTCGGGCGGCACCGACAACAAGACGTTCTTCGCCGACCTGGGGGTGCGCGGGTTCGGGTTCGTGCCGCTGCGGCTGCCTGCGGACATGGACTTCGCGTCGATGTTCCACGGCGTGGACGAGCGGGTGCCGGTCGACGCGCTGCAGTTCGGCGTGCGGGTGCTGGACAGGCTCCTCCTAAACTACTGAGATGTGAGCAAAGACGCATACACCCTGGCCAGCGAGGCCGCCGCGGCGCTGCACAGCGCCGCCGGCCTCGACACCTTCGACGTGGCGCTCGTCATGGGGTCGGGGTGGGTGCCCGCGGCCGACGCGATCGGCGAGACCGTGAGCGAGATCCCGTTCATCGACCTGCCCGGCTTCCAGGCGCCGGCCGTGGCCGGGCACGGCGGCAAGATCCGTATCCTGCGCACCGCCACCGGGCGGCACGTGCTGGTGTTCCTCGGGCGTACACACCTGTACGAGGGGCTCGGCGTGGACGCGGTCGTGCACGGCGTGCGCACGGCGGCCGCGGCCGGCGTCCGTACGATCGTGCTCACCAACGCGGCCGGCGGCCTGCGGCCCGAGACGCAGAACGTCGGCGAACCGGTCCTGATCAGCGACCACATCAACATGACTGGGGACAACCCGATCACCGGGACCACGTTCATCGACCTCACCGAGGTCTACTCGCGCCGCCTGCGCGTCCTGGTCCGCGAGATCGACCCGACCCTCGCGGAAGGGGTGTACGTGGCCTTCCGCGGGCCGACGTACGAGACGCCGGCCGAGATCCGCATGCTGCGCGCGCTGGGCGGCGACATGGTCGGCATGTCCACCGTCCTGGAGGCCATCGCCGCCCGCGAGGCGAACCTGGAGGTGCTCGGCCTCTCCCTGGTCACCAACCCCGGCGCGGGCCTGTCCGGCGAGCCCCTCAGCCATGAGGAGGTCCTGGAGGTCGGCCGCGCCACGGCGGCCCGCATGGGCGTCCTGCTCGCCAAGGTGGTGGACCGGCTGTGAACCCCTCGGACGAGCCACGCGACGACGCGGCGCTTCCCGGCACCGGTGATCTGGAGGAGCCGGCCCGCGGCTGGCTGGCCCAGGACCCCGACCCCGACACCCGCGCCGAGCTGTCGGCCCTCATCGAGAGCGGGGACCTGGAGGGGTTGCGGGACCGCTTCGGCTCCAAGCTGGAGTTCGGCACGGCCGGGCTGCGCGGCGAGCTGGGGGCGGGCCCCAACCGGATGAACCGCGTCACCGTCATGCGCGCCGCCGCCGGCCTGGCCGCGGTCCTCGGTCCCGGCAAGCACGTGGTCATCGGCTACGACGCCCGGCACAAGTCCGACGTGTTCGCCCGCGACACCGCCGCCGTCCTGACGGGCGCCGGCCTGCACGCCTCCCTCCTGCCGCAGCCCCTGCCCACGCCGGTGCTGGCCTTCGCCGTACGCCACCTCGGCGCGGACGCCGGGGTGACCGTCACCGCCAGCCACAACCCGCCGCGGGACAACGGCTACAAGGTCTACTGGGGCGACGGCTCCCAGATCGTGCCGCCGATCGACAGCGAGATCTCGGCCGCCATCGACGCCGTCGGCCCCGTCGACCGGCTCCCGCTCGACGGCCCCGGCACGCTGACGGAGCTGGGCGAGGGCATCATCGACGACTACCTCGACGCCGTCGCCTCCCTGCCGCTGGGGGACGATCGCGAGCTGCGGGTGGCGTACACGCCGCTGCACGGGGTGGGCGCGGCCACGCTGACGGGCGCCTTCCTGGCCGCGGGCTTCGAGAGCCCCATGGCCGTCGAGGAGCAGCGCGAGCCCGACCCGGACTTCCCGACCGTGTCCTTCCCCAACCCGGAGGAGCCTGGCGCGATGGACCTGACCATCGCCCTGGCCGCCAAGTACGGGGCGGACCTGGTCCTTGCCAACGATCCGGACGCCGACAGGTGCGCGGTGGGCGTGCCGCTGCCCGACGGCACCTGCCGCATGCTGACCGGCGACGAGGTAGGCGGCCTGCTGGCCGAACACGTGATCACGCACACCACCGGCGACCGCATGGTGGCCACCACCATCGTCTCCTCCACCCTGCTCAGCAAGATCGCCCGAGCACACGGCGTCCGCTACGGCGAGACGCTGACCGGTTTTAAATGGATCATCAAGGCGGGCCCCGGGCTGGTCTTCGGCTACGAGGAGGCGATCGGCTACAGCGTCGGCTCGGACGCGGGCCTGCCGGTCCACGACAAGGACGGGATCGGTGCCGCGCTGACGGTGGCGGCCATCGCCGCGACCGCCAAACGCACGGGCCGCACCCTCCTGGACCTCCTGGACGACCAGGCCCGGCGCTACGGCCTGCACGCCACGTCCCAGCTCTCCTTCCGGGTGCACGACCTGTCCCTGATCGCCGACGCGATGCGCGGGCTGCGGGGGAACCCTCCGGCCGAGCTGGGCGGCCGGAGGGTGACGGGCGTGGACGACCTGGCGAGAGGCGATGGCGGCCTGCCGCCCACGGACGGCCTGCGCTACCGACTGGCCGGGGACGCTCGCGTGGTGGTCCGGCCTTCGGGCACGGAGCCGAAGCTGAAGTGCTACCTGGAGGTCGTGGTTCCGGTGACCGGCGAAATGCGAGAGGCCAGAGCTCAGGCCGAGGAGTCCCTGGAATCTTTGAAGCACGACCTGACGGTTCGCCTGAATCTATGAGCTCTTGGTCTCACGCTTGAGACCATCTGGAAATCGAGGACCGCGAGGACCGCCTGCTGATACCAACGAACCTCGATAGTCTCATCCTTGAGACTTCGGGGGAGATTGCTCTGGGACTACTTGGAGCAAGCGCTCGAAGACCCGATCTCGGCCTTGATCGTCAGCGGGGAACGAGCCATGGCGGCAGAGTTCCCGCCGGACGCGTTCGCCCGTCAGGTCCTCGGTGCCATCGGGTCCGGTCAGCGCACGCACGCCAACATCGCCGCCGCCCCCGGGCATCTCCGCGCGTCGATGAACCGCGCCCTCCAACTCCTCCTGGAGAAGCGCATGATCGCCATGGACCGCCCCCTCTCGACCCGGCCATCCCGCGAGTCGCAGTACCGCGTGATCGATACCCATCTGCGGTTCTGGATCCCTTTCATCGAGGCTCGCCAGCTGCCCCCTCTCGAAGCGGACCACCGGGATCGCGTTGGCCGCAGCGAAGCGGTGGACCTCCGCCACATACGCCTGGCCGATCTCCCACCAGGAAGGGCGCGTGGCCGACGGTGCCGGAGACAGTGTTCGCCCTTGCCCGACACCGCGGGTTCAGGCCGTCAGGCCAGGCGGAACTGCACGTCGGTGTCCCACTGGATCTCCAGGCCTGGCTTCGCAGGGGCGGCGCGTCAGCTTGCTGTGGAGGAAGGTGATGGGCCAAATTTGGTAGGTCCAAGATTGGTAGGGCCAAAAATGGACCTATACTCCGAGGGTGATGGACGGATTCATTGGCCGTGATCGTGAG
Organism: Nonomuraea basaltis; assembly: GCF_005893125.1. GTDB lineage: Bacteria > Actinomycetota > Actinomycetes > Streptosporangiales > Streptosporangiaceae > Nonomuraea > Nonomuraea basaltis. The sequence goes on from NZ_VCJS01000040.1 coordinate 56,132, forward strand.
CTGGCCATGCTCGGCCGCTATTTCGCACGTGTTGGCACGGGAGACCGGCCAGGGCGCGCCATTCTCATGCGAGGCCGCCGCCGGGTCGGCAAGTCACGTCTTGCCGAGGAGTTCATTCGCCGGAGCGGCGTGCCGAGCCTCTTCTTCACCGCCGCCCACGAGCCACTGACCGACCAGTTGGAACGCTTCATCGCGGATGCCGTGGCCTCCGACCTGCCAGGCGCTTCCGTTTTTGAAGATTTTGAAGATGCCGCCCCCACCTCGTGGAACAGCGCGCTTCACCTGCTGGCCCAGGCCGTACCTCAAGACTCGCCAAGCGTCGTCGTCCTCGACGAGCTTCCCCTCATGATCGCCCAAGATCCTCACCTGGAGGGGAGACTGCAGCGCCTCTTCGACCGCGAATTCTCCCGCCGTCCGATGCTACTCATGCTGATCGGTTCCGATCTGTCCATCATGGAGGCGATCAACCAGTACGACCGCCCGTTCTACATGCGAGCGTCGGAGATGGTCGTCCATCCGCTCACCCCCGCCGACGTACAGGAAAAGCTGCGGTTGCCGCCTGCCGACGCAATTGACGCCCATCTCATCACGGGCGGTTTCCCCATGATCCTTGATGAGTGGCCTCAGGGCGCCACAGTAAAGGACTTCCTGAATACCGCCGTGTCCGATCCGGCCTCGGCCCTGATCATCAGCGGCGAACGCACGATGGCGGCGGAGTTCCCGCCGGAAGCGCAACCCAGGACGCTCTTGAAGGCCATCGGAGCCGGGCAACGTACCTTCTCCTCCATCTCGCGGGCCTCAGGGGGGATGCCGGCCACGTCGATCAAGCGCGCCATGCAGATTCTCATGGAGAAACGCATGATCACCTCGGAGGTGCCGCTGTCCACCTGTCCCTCGAAGGAGCGCCGTCACCACGTCGTGGACACATACCTGAGATTCTGGCTGTCCTTCCTCGAACCTGGCATGCCGGAGATCGAGCGCGGCCGCGGTGATCTCGTTGTGCGCCGGATCAAGCGTTCGTGGACGGCCTGGAGAGGCACTGCCGTTGAGCCATTGATCCGTGAATCACTCCGCCGCATGGACGGACTGCCTGAGGAGACCGCTGCGATCGGTGGCTTCTGGACGAGGACCAACGATCCCGAGATCGACCTCGTCGGCGCCGATCGGGAGCCGATTGCCAAGCGGATCACCTTGCTCGGCTCCGTGAAGTGGCTCGAGAACCGGCCGTTCGACCGTCACGATCTGAACGGGCTCATCGTGCACCGTTCGAAGATGCCCGGGGCGGATGACTCCACACCGCTCTACGCAGTCTCCCGCAGCGGATGCGAGGTGGACGGGGTCACACACATCACGCCCGAAGAACTACTCGATGTCTGGCGATAGGCCACCACGAAGCTGACTGCGTTGAGCGCCGCGATCAACGTGAGTACCCAGGGGCGGGGCCGTGGACCGGGATGTCGTACGCGGTCCACGGCACGCTCGGCTGGTGCGGGCCGTCAGGCCAGGCGGAACTGCAGGTCGGTGTCCCAGTTGTTCATGTCGGGCTCGTCGGCCGGATTCGTGTTGTAGAGCTCCAGGCGGCAGCCCCAGTGCTCCGTGCCGTCCTTCTCCGTCATGTCCCAGGTCAGGCCCTGCTCCTTGGCCCACTTCAGCATGGAGCCGGTGACGTCGATGAGCTGGTCCGGGTGGCCGTGGTGGCTGACGGTGACGTAGCGGCCGGCCGGAAGGGTGTCGGCGAAGATCTCGCCCTCGCCCTCCACCGGCGTGGCGACCGGCACCCCCGCCTGCACCACCAGCCGGTCACCGGCCATGTCGATGCTGTCGTACCGGAAGAACGGGGCGCCGGCCGGGGCCGAGCCGCGCTCGATCAGCCAGCCGATGATCTCGCCGATCCTGTCTCCGACGAGGCCGAAGGTGGTCATGGTGATGGTCTTGCGAATCCCGACGTACGGACGCTCGGGGAACTCAACGATCTGCGGCATGTTGTGTTTCCTCCTTTATCTCCCAGTACGAAGTGCATCCCCGAAACTCATCGGCAGATCGAAGAACGGGAACAGGCCGGGATCCAGGTACGTGGTGACACCGGTGATGCGGCCACCGCCGACGTCGAGGACCACCAGGGCGAACGGCTCGCCGTTCAGGTACTGCCCGAAGGCCGGGCAGCCGTTGGCCCGGGTCGGCAGGAGGCGGGAGCCGTCGCACGGGGCGTCGGCGGCGAGCATGACCGCGCGGATGTGCTCGCGGCCCCGCAGCCACCACGTGAACGGCGGCATCGACGACGTCGCGTCCTCGTGCAGCAGCTCCACCAGCGCGGCCACGTCGTAGCGCTCGAACGCCGACACGTAGCGGGCCAGCAGGTCCTCGTCCACCGCCGCGTCGGCCGCGCCGATCGCCGGGAGTTTGGCCCGGGCCCGCTGCAGCGCGCTGTTGACGGACGTGACGCTCGTGCCGAGCAGGGTGGCCGTCTCGGCGGCGGTCCATTTCAGCACGTCGCGGAGGAGAAGGACGGCGCGCTGCCGGGGCGGCAGGTGCTGCAGGGCCGCCACGAACGCCAGCCGGATCGTCTCCCTCGTCACCGACACCTCCGCCGGGTCGAGAACGCGGGCGTCGGGGATGGGCTGGATCCACCTGTTCGGCGGGAGCGGCTCGCCCAGGCCGGCGCCAGGGATCGCGTCGGGGACGAGGTCCATGGCGCGGGCGCGGCGCTGCGGGCCGCGCAGCATGTCGAGGCAGATGTTCGTGGCCAGGTGGAACAGCCACGGGCGCAGCGGGCCCCGCCCCGGATCGTACGTGCGCCACGCCCGGACGAACGTCTCCTGCACCGCGTCCTCGGCCTCGAAACCGGAGCCGAGCATGCGGTAGCAGTATCCGGTCAGCTCGATCCGGTGCCTCTCCAGGTCCGTGGAATCCACGACCTCCGTCACGTCCACTACGCCGGTGTCACCTCGATCTGCAGCTCTGTCACCCACTCCTCCAGATTGTCAGGACAGTGCAGGGAGATCTCCCTGGCCAAGCCCTGCGAGCGGAACCCGTTCTCCTCGATCCAGTGGGCCAGCGCCTGGAACGTCGGCCCCACCGCCTCCATCGACCCCTGGTGGATGATCGTGGCCGCGGTCTCGATGGCCGGCAGGTCGACCACGTCGAAGTCGTAGGAGTCGTTGGGCGGGACGGCGACCGGCATGCAGGCGTGCACCATGACCGAGCCGTCCTCCTCCGGCACGTAGTAGGCGACGCCGGGGCCTGCGAAGGCCACGCCGGCCTCCTCCACCCGCTGGCAGATCTCCCCGAACAGCGGCTTGATGACGGGGCCGATGTCCTCGCCCTCGTAGCTGGCCGCCGTGGCGCTGAGCTCGGCGACCCGCACCGGGGCCACCCTCTTGAGCACGACCTCCGCAGTCCGCATGTGCCCCTCCGTCTCGATCGTCCGGAGCCTCGCCTCGACGCTCCGCAGCCTGGCCAGGTCGGCGCTGATCTGGGCCTCGAGCTGGGCGCGGCGCATCCGTACCATGCCGTGCAGCTCCTCCGTGCTCACCTTCTCGTCGAGGATGGCCCTGACCTGCTCCAGCGTGAAGCCGAGGTCCTTGATCGCGACGATGCGGTTGAGCCTGGACAGCTGCGCGGCCTGGTAGGACCGGTAGCCGGTGACCGGGTCGACGTGTGCGGGGCGCAGCAGGCCGATCGCGTCGTAGTGGCGCAGCATGCGTACGGACACGAGTCCCAGTCTGGCGAAGTCTCCGATGCCGAACATGGTCTCCCCATGTGTAGGGCCTGACACGGTGTCAGGGTCAACCTATGGCGATTTAGGGGGCGGCAGGGTATTTTTCTTGATTAAGCGCGACCGAACGTTCGGTAGGAGATGAATGGACCTGAAGGACCGGGACGCGGATGCGAACCAGCGGATCAGGACGGCGGCGGTGCTGCTGTTCGCCCGCCAGGGCTATGCCGCCACGAGCATTCGCGACCTGGCCCGAGAGGTCAACATGACCAATGCCGGGATCTATCACCACGTGTCGAGCAAGGAAGCCCTGCTGGCCGACCTCATGCGCGGCGCCCAGCAAGGACTGATCGACGCCACTGAGCGCATACTGCAGGGAGTCCGAAGTCCCGGCGACCGCCTCGCCCTGCTGATAGGCTCGCTCACCGCCACGCACGCCCTCAGCCCCATGACGACCCGGGTCATGGACGGCGAGCTCCGCTCCCTGACCCCCGGCTCCCCCGCCCGCGACGAGATCATCAAACTCCGCGACGCCTACGAGGAGCACTGGAGGCGCGCCATCGCCGATGGCGTTTCCGAGGGTGCCTTCCGCATCGCCGACCAGAGGTTGACCCGCCTCGCCCTGATGTCCATGTGCACCGGCACCAGCGAGTGGTACCGCCCCGACGGCGACTCCACGCTGGAGCAGGTGTGCGCGGAGTTCGTGGCGATCGGCCTGGCCGCCGTACGCGCCCCCACCCAGGCCGTCGCGACGCCCGATCTTTCTCTCCTGCCCGCCTTCCCCTGGGAGCCGCCGGATGCACGAAACGATCCCCGAACTGCTGAGGCACGCCGCTAGCCAGTACGGCCGCCGCGAGTTCCTCCGCTTCCCCGACACCTCCCTGACCTTCGAAGACGCCGACGTGCAGTCGGATCGGCTGGCCGCCGCCCTGATCGACAAGGGCGTCTGCCCTGGCGACAGGGTGGCGGTCGTGATGGACAACGTGCCCGGCTGGCCGCTGAGCTGGCTGGCGATACTGAAGGCGGGCGCGATCACCGTTCCGGTGAACGTCCGCTACCGGGCCGCCGACCTGGAGCACGTCCTGCGCGACTCGGGCGCCGTCGCCACGCTGACCACCGACGACCACGCCCCGCACATCCCCGGTACGGTCTACGCCCTCGACACCTTGACCTCCTTGACGCGCGCCAGACGCCGCGTCCACATCGACCCCGACGATGTCGCGAATTTTCAGTACACGTCGGGCACCACCGGCTTCCCCAAAGCCTGCATGCTCACCCACGACTTCTGGCTCAGGACCGCCCAGATCGTCGCTGACCAGGCCGAGCTCCGCGAGGACGACGTCATGCTGATCGCGCAGGCGTATTCGTACATGGACCCTCAGTGGGCCACCCTCCTGTGCCTGATCGGCGGCATCCCCCTTGTCGTGCTCCCCCGCTTCTCCGCCTCCGGCTTCTGGCCCTCGGTCAGGGAGCACGGCGCGACGCTCACGTACGTGCTCGGCACGATGCCCCTCCTGTTGCACAAGCAGCCGCCCCACCCCCGCGACCGCGAGAACCGGATGCGGCTCGTGCTGTGCTCGGGCATCCGCCCGGACCTGCACCGGGAGTTCGAGGAGCGCTGGGGCGCCCCGTGGCGCGAGCTCTACGGCTCCACCGAGAGCGGCCCCGACCTGGTGGTGGCCATCGACGCCGACGAGACGGTGGGCACCGGCGCGATGGGCCTCGCGCCGCCCGGCAAGGAGGTCATGATCGACGAGGAGACCGGCGAGATCATCGTCCGGGGCGCGCCCATGATGAACGGCTACTGGAACCACCCGGAGGCCACCGCGAACGCGTTCAGGGACGGCTGGTACCACACCGGCGACCTGGGCTTCCGCGACTCCCACGGCTACATCCACCACGCCGGGCGGATCAAGGACATGGTCCGCAGGGGCGGCGAGAACATCTCGTGCGCCGAGGTCGAGAGTGTGCTCACCCAGCACCCGGCGATCCTGCAGGCGGCCCTGGTGCCCATCCCCGACGACCTGTGGGGTGAGCTGCCGAAGGCGTTCCTCCAGCTCCGCCCCGGCCACGCCGCCGACGAGGCCACGGCCATGAGCGTGATCGAGCACGCCAGGGGCCGCCTGGCCCGCTTCAAGATCCCGGTGTACGTGGAGTTCGTCGAGGAGTTCTCGCTGACCCCGTCGGCCCGCATCGAGAAGCGCCACCTCCAGCGGCCCGACCAGCGCGCCGCCCCCGCCATCCAGGTCGAGGAGAGAACATGATCGACATAACGGAACGCGACGAGGTGGCCGTGATCACGCTCGCCCGCCCGGAGAAGCTCAACGCCCTCACCGCCGGCATGCGCAGGGACCTGGCGGCGGCGGTACGAGGTCACGGGGACGGCAAGCGCGTCCGGGGCATCGTGGTCACCGGCACGGGACGGGCGTTCTCCGCCGGGGAGGACCTCCACGAGGCCGCCGGAAAATCCCTCCTGGAGGAGGTGGCGCTCTTCCACGACATGACCAGGGCCGTGCTGGAGACGAGCGTCCCGGTCGTGGCCGCGATCAACGGTCTGGCCGTGGGCGGCGCCGCCGAATGGACGTTGTGCTTCGACACCCGCATCGGCGCCGCGTCGGCCGAGTACTTCTTCCCAGAGAACCACCTCGGCCTGTCGATCTCGAACGCCGCGAGCTACCTGCTCCCCCGCCTGACGGGCGCCAGGGCGCTGCGGTTGGTGCTCGACTCGGACCGGCTGAGCGCGCGAGAGGCCCTGGCGGCGGGCCTGCTGGACGAGATCGTCGACCAGGAGGCGCTGGTGGAGACGGCCATCGCCCGCGTGCGTCGCTGGACGTCTCCGGGCACGGCCACGGCCGTCCACCTCTCGCTGCTGCGCCCGGCGCGCGAGGAGGTCGAGCGGGCCTTCGAGGCCGAGACCGAGGCCGCCGGGCGGGTCGAGGAGACCGGGATCGCCCAGGCGGGCATGTCCAGGTTCATCGAGTCGCGAAGGGTCAGGGAATGACGATCGCCACGACCACGAGCACGACCGCGACGGCCAGCACCACGATCGAGTCGTAGGACCAGGCGGCCCGGACCGGCGCCGCCGCGTCGTCGCGGCGCCGGGCCGACTCGGCGCGTTCGCGGATCTGGTCGCCCACCCAGTCGGCGTGCGTCTTGCCCGCGAACGCCTCGGCCGCCGCCTGCTCGCCCTTGCTCAGCGTGGGCTCGGTGCGGAAGCGGCTCCGCTGCGGCTTGGGCATGCCGCGCCGCTGCGCCTTGGCCCGCTCCCTGGCGCTGCTCATCGGCGTCCACAGCCGCAGCACCTGCTCCTCGCCGTAATGGATGGTGATGGCGTGGGACACGGTAACGTCCTCGATCGACGCCCACGGCACGAACGTCGTGCGGATCGGGTTGCGGCCCACCAGCCCGGCCTCCGTGAACACGGTCGCGGGCCGGAGCGCGATGACGTAGGTGAGCGCGGTGAGCGCGCCGAGCACGGCCAGCGCCACCAGCGACGGCTTGCCGTTGTACTTCGAGATCAGGTCCCAGACGTTGAAGGCGACGAAGGCCAGCCAGACCCACGCCAGGACGTATGCCGTCTTGGACCGGTAGGTCTGCTTCACGGCTGCCACTTGATCTGCGCGAACCCGGGTTTGATCACGCCGTTGATCAGCGCCAGCCTCTCGTCGAAGGGGATGAAGCCGGACTTCATCGCGTTGACCGTGAACCACTGCAGGTCGTCCCAGCCATAGTCGAACGCCTCGACCAGCTTGGCGAACTCCAGCGACAGGCTCGTCCGGCTCATCAGCCGGTTGTCGGTGTTGACCGTGACCCGGAAGTAGAGCCGCCGCAGCAGCCCGATGGGGTGCTCGGCGATGGACGCGGCGGCCCCGGTCTGCAGGTTGGACGTGGGGCACATCTCCAGCGGGATGCGCTTGTCCCGCACGTATGCGGCCAGCCGGCCCAGCTTGGCGGACCCGTCGCCGGTCACGGTGATGTCGTCGATGATCCGCACACCGTGCCCGAGCCGGTCGGCGCCGCACCACTGGATGGCCTGCCAGATCGACGGCAGCCCGAACGCCTCGCCCGCGTGGATGGTGAAGTGGGAGTTTTCCCGCTGGAGGTATTCGAACGCGTCGAGATGCCTGGTGGGCGGGTATCCCGCCTCCGCCCCGGCGATGTCGAACCCGACCACGCCCACGTCGCGGTAACGTATGGCGAGCTCGGCGATCTCCATGGAGCGGGCCTGGTGCCGCATGGCCGTGAGCAGCGTGCCGACGCGGATGCCGCGTCCCTCCGACCCCTGCTTGAAGCCGTCGAGCACCGCCTCGACCACCTGGTCGAGGCTCAGCCCCGTGGTGGTGTGCTGCTCGGGGGCGAAGCGCACCTCGGCGTAGACCACGCCGTCGGCGGCAAGGTCCTCGGCGCACTCGGCGGCCACGCGCACGAGCGACTCGCGCGTCTGCATGACCCCGACCGTGTGGTCGAACGTCTCCAGGTAGCGTTCGAGCGATCCCGAATCCGACGCCTCCTCGAACCACTGGCGCAGGTTGTCAGGATCGGTCGTGGGCAGCCGGTCGTAACCGGTCTCCCGCGCGAGCTCGACGATCGTCTCGGCGCGGAGCCCGCCGTCGAGGTGATCGTGGAGCAACACCTTGGGAGCCCGCCGGATCTCGTCAAGCGTGGGTCTCATCTGGCCATGATATGACCCGGCGTGCGGGCTCAGTCGCGGCCCGCGCCGTCCGGGGAGAAGGCGGGCAGGCACACGGCGACGTACTCGGCGCCCTCGGGACCGACGCGGTAGCGGACCTTCTCGCCCGGCGCCGTCACCACCGACTGCCCGGCCGCGACCTCCGTCGTCCCGCCGTCGTGCTCGATGATCAACGTGCCGCGCAGGACCACGCTGTATTCGGTGAACGACGGCGTCTGTGCGGGCTCTTCCCAGCCCGGCGGCGCGGTCATGTGGGCGATGGAGATCTCCTCGTCGCCGCTGCTGACGCGGCCGACGTGCTCGTCGATCAGCTTGCCACCGGGTACGGGGATGCGGGCCGGGCCCTCGATCTTTCTCACCACGAGGTCAGGTTAGTCTCTTCCGCCGTCTCGGGATATGCGGGTTTCTTCCCTTGTCGGGGGTACGCGGGTTTCTTCCCTTGTCGGGGTATGCGGGGTGTCCCCGCAGGTCGGGGTGTCCCCGCAGGTCGGGGTGTCCCCGCAGGTCGGGGTGTCCCCGCAGGTCGGGATGTCCTCGCAGGTCAGTGTGCCACGTCGAGGATCAGCTGGGTGGGCTCCTCCTGCTCCCTGAGCTGGAACGCGGCCTGCCTGGCCAGCACCACCCCGATGCCGACGCGGCCCTCGAAGTCGCCGGTCCGCACGACCTCGGTGAGGTTGCCGAGGTCGGCGGGGTAGATCGGGCCGCCCTTCCAGGTGGGCCGGCCGTCTTCGTCGTGGGCGTGCGCGGGGAAGAGCGTGAGCTGCAGGTACGCGCCGCCGCGCACGTCGATGGGTTTGCCCGAGCCGTCCTGCAGGAACTCGTCCACCCATTTCACGTTGTATCCAGGGATATCGCCTTCGAGGTCGATGACCAGGCGGTCGTAGGTTTGGTGGGCGGCGTACCGCACGGCCGTGACGACGGCGGGCTCCATGCCCTCCCGCTCCACGTCCACCTCGCTGGTGCTGGTCGGGGCGTCGGGGCCGGGGGTGACCGCCGATTCGGTCGCGGACGGGGTTCCGGTCAGGGCGGTCTGGGTGGCCTGGCCGCAGGCGGTGAGCATGGCCAGGCAGGCGAGCAGGGCGACGACGCGGGTGCGCGACGACCGGCCGCCGGACGGGGATGACGGTCGCATGCCTCGGTAGATGCCCAGCCCACGGGCCTGCAAGCGGTGTTTCCCTCGATCGGCACGGGCTTTCCTGGGGCTTCCGCTGGACCGGTTGGGGCCTCTAGCCTGATCAGCCCACAAGGAGTCATATACGTGAGCAAATCCAGTGATTTACCAGTTTTCCTGGCTAATTATGGGCCGTCTTTCGCCCGCACCGCGTACCTGCTGACGGGCGACGCGGACCGGGCCCTTGACCTGGCCGTCGGCGCGCTGGCCACGGTCGGCCGCCGCTGGCCCGCGGTCCGCTCGAGCCAGCCGGTGCAGGCCGTGCTGCGCGAGTTGTACCGCCGCTACCTGTCCGCCAAGGCGCCGCCGATGCCAGAGCCGGGGCCCGGGGCGTACGCGCTGGCCTCGTTGCCGCCCCACGCGCGGGCCGCCATCGTCGCCCGCTTCCACGACGGGCTTCCCCCACAGCAGGCCGCCGCGATCACCGGTCTGTGGCCGGCGGCCCTCGACCAGGAAACCGACCAGGCCGGCGCCTACCTCCGAGCCACCCGCCCGGACCTCTTCATCGCATCGCCACCGCCTACGGAAGGCCCCGAGCCTCCTGAGCGGTCCCGGCCGCCGCGGGAGGCGTCCGCGCCGTCGAGCCCGGCGACCAGCCGGCCGGAGTCAGCGGCCGAGCCACCGGAGCCGGCAACCCAGCCGTCGCACGAGACACCCCGAGACCAGCACGGCCCAGCGGGCAGCGCACCCCCGCCGCCCGGTCCCGCCGCGGGCCAGGAGGCGCAGCGGGACCGTAGCGCGCCGTGGGCGGCCCCCTGGGATGCGCCCGGCGCCGCTCCCGGTGTCGCGGCCGAGGCCGTTCCGGGGGCCGGGATCGACGCCTCCGAGACTGGTGCTGTCACCAGGGCCGAGACCGGCTCCTTCGCCGTGGCCGGCAACCCCGGCTCCACGCCGTGGGAGGCTCCGGCCCGGGCGTGGGACGTGGTGCCGGATGCGGACGACCCGGCGCTCCGTGCCGTGCTCGTCCGCATCGCCGCCGCCGAGATGCCCCACATCCACCTCTCCGGCCCGGTCCTGCGCCTCATCGGCAGGCGCCGCAGGATCCGAGCGGCGACCTGGACAACGCTCACCGTCGGCGCGATGGGTGCGTTCGTGGCACTGACCTTGGTCGCCGTAACCGCCGTCGCCCGCAACATCGAGCGCGTGACCGCCGAGCCCAGCGGCTTCACCACCGCTTACCCGCAGCCCACGGAGAAGATCCCCGAGGCGCTCCCCGCCAGCCTGAGCGACCCCATCAGCTACGCGTACGTGTCCTACTGCGGGGGCACCGGCAATAACCCGGCCAACCCGCAGCCCTGCGGCCAGTGGCGGCTGACGACCGTGTCGGGCGATGAGTGGCGGCTGCCCGGCGCGGGAGCCGGCTACGACGAGGACAGGGGCGACACCCTTCCCTTCGCCCTGAGCCAGAACGGCCGCCGCCTGGCCTACCGGAACAACCAGGGCTCGTACGTCGTCCACGACCTCCCCACCGGCACCATCAAGCGGATCGACGTGGACGACAGCTCGTCCGCCGCGCACCTCACGTCCTCCCCGAACGGCCGCTACGTCGCCATCGACTTCGCGGACGCCACCAACAGCGCGCTGCTCGACTTCGACACCGGCGTCACCCGCTACACCTCCGGCGCGGTGCGGGTCCTCGCCGTGCGGAACGACGGCGTGCAGGTGGTCACCGAGACGGAGGACGTCGACGACGTCCCGGGGCACGCCTCCGTCACCACGATCGAGTTGACGGGCGCGCAGGTCTACGCGGGCGGCTACCGGATCGACCCCGACCTCATCGAGTACGGCACTGCCGTATCCCCCGACGGCCACACCCTCGCCCTGATCGCCGAGGACTCGACGCTCGTCACCATGGACGTCCGCACCGGCCGCCTCTCCGGGCGGCGCACGGTGCTGGAGGACTACGAGGTGATCGCGGTGGAGCGCTGGATCGGCGCGGACGAGGTCCTCGTACGCCAGTGGGACGAGGACGACTACATCTACCTCACCAAGGTCAACGTGCGTTCGGGCGCCACCACGTCGTACGCGGAGGAGACGGCCGAGTTGCTCGACTACGACTCGCCGCTCGGCGTACTGGGGCAATGAAAAGGGCCCCGCCAGGACGGCGGGGCCCTCTTCGCTCGCGAACTCAGACGGTCTCGTAGACCTTCGCGGAATCCTGCTCCACGGCCACAGTCTTGCGGCCGCGCAGCCCGGTCGCGGAGATCGCCAGCCCGACCAGGGCCAGGACCAGCGACACCACGATGGCCGCGCGCAGCGAGCCGATCGAGAGCGTCTCACCGCCGCCGCCCGAGGTCATCACGGCGGTGACCACGGCCAGCACGATGGCGCCGCCCACCTGCCCGGAGGTGTTGAGCAGTCCGGAGGCCAGCCCCTGCTCGTCGTCGTGCACGCCGCTGACGGCCTGGATGTTGAGCGCGGGGAACGACAGCGCGAACGCGACGCCCAGCAGGAGCATGCCGGGGATCACCATGCCGGCCAGGCTGGGCGTGGAGTCGATGCCCAGGAAGATCGCGTAGCCACCGGCCAGCGCGGCCGCGCCGATGACGATCAGCTTGCCGGTGCCGAACCTGTCGGCGAAGTCGCCCATCTTGGTCGAGGTGACCGCGACGAGCAGGCCCGCGGGCACGAACGCCAGGGCCGTGCCCAGGGCCGACCAGCCGAGCAGGTTCTGGAAGTACTGCATGGCCACGAACTGGAAGGCCACGTACGAGCCCATCAGGATCACTAGGCCGAGATTGGCCCGCACGATGTGGCCGGAGCGCAGGATGCCGAGGCGGACCAGCGGGTGCTTCATCCGCAGCTCGGCGAAGACGAACAGCCCGAGCAGCGCGGCCACGGCCACCAGCGAGCCGATGGTCCGCAGCGAGGCCCAGCCGGCCTCGGGCGCCTGCACGACGGTGAAGACCAGCAGCAGCATCGAGGCGGTGATCAGTACGGCGCCCAGCAGGTCGTGGCCGCCCTCGGCCCGCTCCTCCGCGCCACGCGGCAGCACCTTCAGCGCGGCGATCAGCGCGATGACCGCGACGGGCACCGGCATCAGCAACGTCAACCGCCAGTCGACCTGGGTCAGCAGGCCGGAGATCACGAGGCCGAGCGAGTAGCCGCTGGCGGCGCAGGCGGTGAAAATGCTCAATGCCTTGTTGCGCTCCGGGCCCTCAGGAAAGGTCGTCGTGATGATCGACAATGCCGCGGGCGCGGTGAACGCGGCGGCCACGCCCTTGACGAACCGGGCCGCGATCAGCAGCCCGCCGTCGTCCACAACACCACCGAACAGCGACGCGACGGCAAAGACACCCAGCGCGACCAGGAACACCCTGCGCCGCCCGAGCAGGTCGGCGGTCCTGCCCCCGAGCAACAGAAGACCGCCGTAGCCGAGCACGTAGCCGCTGACCACCCACTGCAGAGAAGAAGTGCTCAAGCCCAGGTCGTGCTGGATGGCCGGTAGCGCGACACCGACCATCGAGACGTCCAGGGCGTCAAGGAAGACCACTGCGCAGAGCACGGCGAACGCGACCCAGCGGGATGAAGAAGATACGGGAGATGAGGAGGAGGACATGGACCAGAACAATACATGCATGCACATCTAATGCAAGCGCATTAAATGCAGTTGCATGAGATTTAGCGGGGTGGTAACCTCCGCGACATGGACGAGCAGTTCGTGGTCGAAACCTGGCATTACGTCCTGGCCAAGCATGCCAAGGCCATGTGCGCGCTGGAGCGCGAGCTGGGAGATCGGCACGGGCTAGGGCCCAGCGAGTTCGAGGTGCTGGACCGGATGGTCCATCACGAGAGGAAGCTGCGCCTGCAGGAGCTCTGCGACGAGGTCCACCTGAGCCAGAGCGCCCTGTCCAGGGTGGTGGCGCGGCTGGAGAAGGCGGCGCTGGTCTCGCGCGGCGCCTGCGACTCGGACCGGCGCGGCGTCTTCGTCTGCATCACCCCCGAGGGCCGCACCCGGCACGCGGAAGCGCTCCCGACGCACCGCGCCGTGCTGGCCGGCGTCTTCACCGACGGCGCTGCCACCCCGGAGTTCGCCGGAACGCGGCGCGAGTCCGTCCAGAGGGATCACGCGTAGAACACGCGACCGGTGCCGAGATCGGCCTCCGGTGTCATGAGGTGGGAGAGACGCGCGCGAGGCGACGTGCGAGCGCGTCGAGATCCTCGACGAGGGACTCGCGAAGCCGGGTGGTGAACCGCGCGGTGAGCAGAGTGGCGCTCACGGCGGTGGGCGTGGAGCGGCTGCCAGGCAGAGCGACGCCCACGCACGTGATGCCTTCCGTGTTCTCCTCGTCGTCGACGGCATAGCCCCGCTCGCGGGTGCTGTCGAGGTCACGGCGCAGAGCGTCCATGCTCCGATGGGAGCGCGGCGTGAACGCCGGCAACTCGTGCACCTCTGCCAGGCGTCGCTCCATTTCCTCGGGTGCGAGCGAGGCGAGCATGGCCTTGCCGAGCGCGGTGACCACGGCAGGCATGCGCCGCCCGATGTCGCTGGCCAGCCTGACGGGCTGGCTGCCGTCGTGCCGCGCGAGGTAGACGACCTCGAGGCCGTCCAGAATGGCGAGCAGCAGCGTCTCCTGCGAGGCCGCGGGCAGTGAGCCGGCGGCCGTGCGGAACTCGCTGACGATGTCGGTGTCGGCGAGGAAACCCTGACCGAGCTCGAGCACCTTGTAATCCAGCGCCCATCGGCCGTCGATGCGGCGGATCATGTGGGTGTCCTCCAGCGCCATGCACAGGTTCGCGACGGTGGACTTGGCCAGATCGAGGGACCGGGCCAGCTCGGTCACGGACAGGGGCCGCCGGCTCTTGGACAGGGTCTCCAGCACGGCGACCGCGCGGGTCACGGCGGGCGAGCGGCTTTCGACGGAGCGCAGGGAGCGCGCCACGGGCTGCTCCGCCTGTGACACGGGCGCGGCCTGGCTCATGAGGGCTCCTTCGTCGTGCGCTGCAGAAGTTCTGCTCGGTTCCCATAGTACGAACGATGTGCCAAATGCTGCCCTGGATCTCCCCATGACCATGCCTCTGGGCCGCGAGGCGCCTACGGACGTATTTCTGGGCCTGCGTTCCACCGGTGGAATCCCCGGCCGCGAGCCGCGTCAGAAGCTCACCGCGCGCCCGGCCGATGGGCGGTCCCCGGCAGCGGGGTCGGCGCGGACTCGCCGCTGAGAACGGCCTCGATGTTGCGGGCGGCGAGCTCGACCATCGCCGCCCGCGTCTGCACGGTCGCCGAGCCGACGTGCGGAAGCACCACCAGGCGCGGCTCGGCGAAGAGCGGGTCGGCCGGGTCCACCCGTGGCTCGTCGACCATCACGTCAAGCCCTGCGGAGTGCAGCTCTCCGCGGCGCAACGCGGACAGCAGGGCGTCCTCGTCGACGATCCCGCCCCGCGCGGTGTTGACCAGGGTCGCCGTCGGCTTCATCCGGGCGAGCTCCGCGGCGCCGATCATGCCCACCGTCTCGGGGGTCAGCGGCGTGTGGACGGACACCACATCGCTGGTCGACAGCAACTCCTCGAAAGGCACCCAACGGGACAGCTCGTCGTCCTCCTTGCGCCGCGGGTGGTGGTGCTGCACGCGCATGCCGAATCCGACGGCTCTGCGCGCCAGGGCCCGGGCGATCTGCCCGTAGCCGATCAACCCGAGGGTCGCCCCATGAACGTCGAGGCCGAGGAAGGCGTTCATGGGCAAGGAGCCCCACTCGCCGCGGCGCATCGCGTCCATGCTGTCGACGAGGCGGCGCCGCGCCATGAGGATCAGCGCGATCGCCACGTCGGCGGTGGTGTCGGCCAGCACGTCGGGCGTGTGGGTGACGACGACGCCGCGCTCCGACGCCGCTGCCACATCGACGCTGTCGTAGCCCATCGACGCGAGGGCCACGACGCGAAGCCGCGGCCCCGCCGCGTCCAGCAACTCGGCTCCGACCCGGTCGCTGCCGATGAGGAGCAGGGCCTCGCAGTCGCGGGCCAGCTCGGCGAGCTGGGCGGGAGTGGGCGGCGCCGCTCCCTCCCACACGGTGACGTCATAGCGCGACGCGAGCCGTGCGACGCCGCCGCCCGGCAGTTCGCTACGGGAGACCGCGACGCGAGGACGGATGGCGGGCGTGCCGTTCATACTGTGCTCCGTTCATATACGTGTTCGGCTCATATACGTGTCCGGGGCGCGGACCGGTCAATCCGTCACGGGATCGGCGAAGTCGAGCAGGACCTTACAGGAGCGGGCCGGATCGGCCGCCAGCTCGAACGCCTCGCTCGTACGCACCACCGGCAGCACGGAGGTGATCACCGGATCGACGGGGAGGCGGCCGTCGGCCAGCGCGTGAAGCACCTCGCCGAGTTCGGTGTCGAAGCGGAAGGAACCGACGAGCCTCAGCTCCCGTGTGATCACCGCGTTGGCGGCGACCGGGGTGTCCCCGGGCGGCAACAGGCCCACGCCGACCACGAGGCCGCCCCGGTCGACGCCGTACACGCAGGTGCGCAGCCCTGCGGGGCTGCCCGATGACTCGATGGCGATGTCCGCCGCCAGGTCCTCGAGGCCGCCCGCGGCCCCGCCGACCCGGACGGTCGAGGTGGCCCCCACCGCCTGGGCCACGGCCAGCGGCGCATCGTGCACGTCGGTCACGGTGATCTCACGGGCGCCGGCCACCCGGAGCGCCGCGACCACCAGGCAGCCGATAGGGCCGGCGCCGGTGACCAGCACGCGTTTCCCGCGAACGTCACCGGCTTGCCGTACCGCGTGCCAGGCCACCGCCGCCGGCTCGGCCACCGCGGCCAGCCGCAGGTCCAGCCCTTCGGGAAGCGGCAGCACGCGCTCGGCGGGGACCACGAGGACATCGGCGAAGCCGCCCTGCACGTGGGGGTTGCGGGCGGCGCTGCCGAGGTAGCCGGTGTCGAGGCAGGTGTTGCGCCGCCCTGCGAGGCACTGCCGGCACCTCCCGCACGACGCCAGCGGGTGCACGGCCACCGGCGTCCCCGGCGGCGGCGCCTGCGAGCCGGCCCCGGCCTCGCGCACCCGGCCGACGATCTCGTGGCCCAGGACCAGCGGTTCACGCAACCGGAATTCGCCGACCGCGCCGTGTCGCCAGTAGTGCAGGTCGGAGCCGCAGATCCCGCCGTAGCGGATGTCGACCGCCACCTGTCCGGGGCCCGGCGCCGGTGCTGGGCGCTCTTCCAGGCGCAGATCCCCTGCGCCGTGCGCCACCACCGCGCGCATGGTCGCCCGCGTCGCCGTCGAGGTCATGTCCTTGCCCCGTCCTTCCTCAGATGACCGCGGTGAGGCCGCCGTCGACGGCGATCACCTGCCCGTTGACGAAATCCGACGCCGGGGCGGAGAGCCACACCAGCGTCCCGACGAGATCCTCCACGGACGCCCAGCGCCCGGCCGGCGTGCGACCCCGGATCCAGGAATCGAAGGCGGGGTCGTCGACCAGCGGGCGGGTCAGCTCGGTGACCACATACCCGGGAGCGAGCCCGTTGACCGTCAACCCCGACCCGGCCCACTCGGCGCACATGCTTCGGGTCAGCATGGCCAGGCCCCCCTTCGAGGCGGAGTAGGCCGCGATGCCGGGCCGGGCGAGCCAGGTCTGCACGGAGCAGATGTTGACGATCTTTCCGTGGCCGCGCTCGACCATGCCCGCGGCCACCGCCCGTCCGACGAGGAAGGCGCTGGTCAGGTTGGTGTGGAGGACGCGCTCGAAGTTCTCTGCCGACACCTGCAGCAGTGGCTCTCGGTGCTGCGTCCCGGTGTTGTTGACCAGGATGTCCACGGCGCCGATCCGGTCCTCGATCTCCCGGACTCCTTGGTGCACGGCCGCCTCGTCGGTGACGTCGAAGGGCATCGCGTGCACCTTGGCGCCGGTACGCTCGGCCAGCTCGTGCCGAGCGCGGTCGAGCTTCTCCGGGTCGCGGCCGTTGAGCACGATCTCCGCGCCCGCCTGGGCCAGGCCGCCGGCCAGGGCCGCCCCGATGCCTTTGCTGGACCCCGTCACCAGGGCCAGGCGGCCGGACAGGTCGAACAGCGAGGAACCACTCATGAGTCCACCCCCAGAGGACGGTAGTAGTGCATCAGCGCGGCGTTGTCGGAGTCGCCGTGACCCGCGGCGATCAGCCAGCGGTGCAGCTCCGCCACGGCGGTGGCGACCGGCAGCGGCACGCCGGCCGAGCGCGCGTAGTCGCGAGCGGCCTCCAGATCTTTGACCATATTGCTCACTCGCCCGGTCGGGGCGAGATCGAACTCGGCGAACTTGACGAAGAACTCCCGCAACAGCGCCGAGTCGGCCCTCCCCCCGGTGAGCGCGGCGAGCACCCGCCGCGGGGGCAGACCGGCGGCCCGCACCAGCGCGGCCGCCTCCGCGAGCGCGGCGAATCCGCAGCCGACCAGCACCTGGTTGACGGACTTCGCCAACTGCCCGGAACCGGCGGGACCGAGGTGGGTCAGCCTGGACGCCAGATCTCGCAGTACGGGCGTCGCCCGCTCCACGTGCTCCTCCTCGCCGCCGAGCATGAGGGTCAGCTCGCCGCGCTCCGCCCCCGGGGCCCCGCCCGACAGTGGCGCGTCCACCCAGCAGGCACCCAGCTTCGCGGCGCGAGCGGCGTAGTCACGGGTGCGCGTGGGGTCGATGCTCGACATGTCGATCACCAGCACGCCGTCCGGCGTTCTGGCGAGCACGCCATCGGCCCCGAAGACGACCTGCTCCACGATCTCGGCGGTATTGAGCGAGAGGAGCACCACCGAGGACTCGGCGAGCCGTGCCGGCGATTCCGCCGTGGCCGCTCCGTCCTGGGAGAGCTCCGTGACGGCGGCCGGCCGGATGTCATAGACCCGCACAGAACGCCCCCGCTTCAACAGCCGGCGCGCGATGGCCGAGCCCATGACCCCCAGCCCGGCGATCCCAACCTCGGCATGCTCCGACACGCGACCTCCTGTACCAAATGCTGAACACATATCAATATATTGAACACGCTGTGGGCCTGATGCCGCAACACCCCTGACTCCGGCAGGGCTGCACGGGGCAGGAGATCTGCCGTTTATGCAGGTTGTTTCGATGTCTACGCGCACACTTCAGGGATCTGGCGGAAAACTTGTTCTGTTCAGAATGTTGGCTTGTGTGCTGCTTGCTGTTACGGTCTGGGGCGTCTGCAGATGAACTGCGCGTTACATCGTCCGCGCGACGGAAGGTGACCTCCCCCATGCAGGTGCCAACCACGACCTCCCAGCCCCCCGGCGACGACAGCACCCGCACGAACCCCGGGCTGCGCCGCGCGCTGGTGACCAGTTCGGTGGGCAGTGCCCTCGAGTACTACGATTTCGCGATCTACGGCATCGCCTCGGCCCTGGTGTTCAAGCACCTGTTCTTCCCCGGGCTGGGCCCGGCGGTCGGGCTGGTGGCGATCTTCGCAACCTACGCCCCCTGGGACGGCCCCACCACCGGCCCCGAAGCGGTCCCCGGCAAGACCGTCGTCTACGTCGCCCAGAGCATGACCAACCCCGGCGTGGGCGGCACGGCCAAAGGGGTCAAGGAGGCCGCGCAGGTCATGGGCTGGCAGGTACGGATCATCGACGGCCAGGGCACCCCCGCGGGCATCCAGGCGGCGCTCAGCCAGGCCGTCGCCGTCAAACCCGCAGGCATCGTCCTGTCCGGCTTCGACCCCAAGTCGACCGCCCAGCAGCTCGCACAGGCCGACGCCGCGGGCATCCCGCTCATCGGCTGGCACGCCGTCGCCACGCCGGGGCCCAGCAAGGACCCCAAGCTCTTCAGCAACGTCACCACGAAGGTCGAGGACGTCGCGAAGATCAGCGCCGACTGGATCATCAGCCAGTCCAAATCAAGAAGGAGCTGGCGACCTGCTCCGACGTCGAACTCCTCTCGGAGTCCAACATCCCGATCCCCGACGCAAGCACCCGCACCCCGCAGGAGGTCTCCGCCCTGCTCTCCCGCTTCGGCGCCAAGTGGACGCACTCCGTGGCCATCAACGACCTGTACTTCGCCGATGCCGCCCCGGCCCTGCGGGCGGCGGGCAAGCAGGGCGGGGACGCCCCGTTCAACATCGGCGCGGGTGACGGCGACCCGTCCGCCTTCCAGCGCATCAACAGCAAAGGGTTCCAGGAGGCCACGGTGCCGGAACCGCTGTCCGCGCAGGGGTGGCAGATCATAGACGAGTTCAACCGGGCCTTCGCCGGCGAACCGGCCAGCGGCTACGTCGCCCCTGTCCACATCACCACGGCCGCCAACAGCGTCGGCGGCTCCACGTGGGATCCGAAGGGGTTGGCAACAGTTGTTCTTTGAGTGTGCGTAAGTGTGCACGAAATGACAGGAGCTGATGCCGGAGCATGGGGGTGTGAACCTCATGGGTTGGTAGAGACCGCAGGGTGCGCCGGCAAGCGTGACGCCACGGCCGCATGGGCCACAAGGCTTGCGTATCGCTCAAATGTTCTACCCAACGGTGTCGAATTTCGGTAGCCTAGTCGTCACCTTCGGTAATAGCGTGGGAGTCGGGTGGGTCATGCAGGCGTACCGGGGTGCTCGCGATCTCCATCCAGCGATCTCTTCACATGCCTGCCGCTCGGCCAACGGCTGTGCCCGCACGACGCTGGAGGCCACGGCGCATGGCTGAGCAGCTGCGGCCGATCGAGCCGCCGTTCATCGCAGCCGCTCCCTCCGGGGTGGCGGTCCGCGATCGTCTCAAAGGGCTGACCGCCCAGGACGAGACCGTACTCCGGCTGGTGGGCGCGCATCTCGGCTCGCTGGCCTCGAAGGATCTTGCGGTGCGCTGCCGGGACGGGCTGGCGCACGACGCGGACCGGTGGGCAGAGCGCAAACGCGAGCTGACCGCGCTCTCGTCGGCGCGGTGGGCCGGGGCGATCACCAAGGCGTCGCATGACCAATGGGCACTGGCCCGCCGCTGCCAGCTCGCCCACAGGCAAAGCCTCGAGGCCGGGATCGCCACGATCACGCGCCGCCTTGCCGTGCCCGTGGGCCAGAAGGCCACCAAGGACGCCCCGGCAGGCTACCGCTCGCGCAAGGAGTGGTTCGCCAAGTCTCGCCGCCTGCACGTGCTGACCGATCGGCTGGCCGCCGTGCGGGCGGACTGGCAGGCCGGGCGGGTGCACATCGTGCGCGGCGGCAAACGGC
>NZ_VCJS01000410.1 GCF_005893125.1 Nonomuraea basaltis
TGTCCAAGCAAAACCACGTGGTGCCGGTTGAGCACCGTAGGTCGAGCACAGGTGAGAAGCCGGGGAAGAAGGCCAAACCCCAACAGCCAAGAACCTGAAAATAGTGGTGCCTTCGGCGCGTTTTCCCAGGTCGCACGCTCGCCGTAGCCGCCGGCCTGGATCTGGCGCCCTTACTCGATCAGCCCCATCCGCCACGCTTCGCGTGCCTGGCGATGCTCACGGCCGAGCACTTCGGCCAGCACCCGATCGCCGAGCGTCCGGTAGCCGATACCCGCGATCCGCCAGTCACCCACCACGACCGTGCCCGCGTCGCCCCCGTCGTCGGGGGTGGCCGTCTGCTGCTGCGCCCACGGGTCGCGCTCGCGTCCCCCGTTGGCCAGCCGCCACGCCCGTCGTGCCTGGCGTAGCGCGGTGAAGGTGGTGGAGTAGCGGCGGCTTTTGGAGGTCACGTGCCCGCGAAAGCCGAGCGTGTGAATGTGCCGGGCCAGCCGCAGCGTGCGGCAGGTGGCCAGCCGCGCCAGCTTGCGCACCACCGCCGTGAGCGCCGCCACGTGCGCCGGTACCGCGCGGCCCTGCCCCACGTCCTCCCGTTCCTCAGCGCGTGGCCGAGAGGCTGGGAGACCGTTCACGCTGTCGGAGACGGTCTTGGTGGCGTACTTGGCCAGATAGCCCGCCACCCGCGCCCCGTCGATGCGGCTTGCGGGCACGGGCCTGATGTCCAGTTGCGTGCCCCAGCGCGCCGTCGCCGCCGTGTGGCCGTCGACCACCGGAAGAGGCACGCTGACATGCTGCGCCGCGTGCATCAGGGCCGCCGTCAGCAGGTCCACCCCGGCCCACGCCGGAGCAGAGGCGACCTGGTCGGGATCGTCGGGGTTCACGCCGTCGAGGCGGGCCAGCACATGCAGATGGACCACGCCCCGCTTCTGGAATTCGGCGACCTTCACATAGGACAGCCGCAGCAGCCCGCGCACGGCACGCACGGTCAAGGCTTGCCCGCCGACAGCGGGGGCAAGAGCGGCCAGCGCCCGATACGCATAGATCACGGTGCGCCGCCACAGCTCCCCAGCGTGGGCGTTCCACAACACCTGACCGGCCAGGTCCGCGCAGTCCTCACACAGCGGAGCCCCGACCATCGCATCCTTGGCATCGTGGCGCGAGGGGCACCCTCGCGGCCTGCCGTGCTCGCACGTCCTGTTGCCGCCTCTGGCCACCCGGCACACCCGACCCTCGCGGGCGGCGTGCACCCGTCCGAAGCTCGGCGCGGTGAACGTGGCCAGCACCAGCGGGTTACCCACCGCCCCATGACCGCCCTCATCACCGAGACCGGCAGCGCCGCCGTCATCACCACGAGGACCATCGGCATCGTGATCGGCATCGTTCCCGTGCCGCACGCCAGCGGCGAACACGTGCCAGGCATCGGCCCGGTAGCGCGCCGCGCACGGCGGGCAGACGCTCTCGCGGCGGTCCTTGCACGCCACCAGCAGCACCCCGCCCGGCTCGCCCGCGCTGGAGTAGGTGGCCTCAATCTCTCCGGTTTCCCTGTTGACCGTCATCGCCGACCCGGACAACCTCACGGGTCGTACGCAGTGCCCCGCCCGCTCGACCTGGGCGGACCAACGCCGGTATTCCTCATCATCGGCCACGCGGGCGATCATTTGCCCGAGCACCGTAGAGCTTCGCATCATCTGATCGCTCCTGCTTGACCTGACTGCCAAGAGGCGGTCCCCACAGGCCGCCCCCCGTCATGTGCGCGTCGTGTGCGCAGATCCCCCGATCCGTTCCGGGACCTCACCGCCGCCCCGGCGCGTGTGCCCTACTGCGGTGCCCGCTGCTTGGGAACCGTCAGCGGGTGCCAACGGCCCCGAGCCGCCAGCATGAGCGCTTCCACGTCCGCCGGACTGTCCAGCATCGACGCGCCCAGCCCGCCCGATTTCCACGGGGCGTGTGCGAACGTCTTGAGGGTGTGTTCCAGCTCTGTGCGGCCCGCGCCGAACAGCCAGGACACGAACCGTTCGGCCGCGTATTCCTCGCTGATCTCCACCGGCGCGAGTTCTTCCGCCATGATCCAGACTTTCACTGTCCTTGCTCCTCTCGGTGTGTCTCCCTGTCTCTCGCCCGCCGGTCCCTCGCCCCCGTCGCGCGATCCCTTCCCGGGGGTGGGACCCCGGGTCTTACGCTTGCCGCTGTCCGTCAGGACAGGAGTGTCAGACACGGGTTGTACGCTGCCGGACGCCGATCGGTTCAACTGATCGCCCCTATATTTCGTCTACATTTCCGCAGGTAAGAGCCCTTTCCGGAAAGATCCCGGGCCGGTAGTGGTCCCGTCCGCCGCGCACTGTCGCCGTGAGCTGCGACCACAACAGCTTTGACTACTATCCGCACTCGCTTGGTTACTGCTATACCTGATTTGCGGGTCGGCGCACTGGAGGGGGGCGTGGCCCGCCAAGGGGAGGGGCCGCCCGTCCGGCTCGCTCACGCGTCGTTCAACCGGCCAGGCAGCCCCGCCCCGCGCCCGCTCAGACGAGCGTCACAGCGCCCGCGCGCACGTGACCGGCACGAAGCCGAAGGGGCTTCCGGTGATGCTCACGCGGCCCGATCGCACCTTGTACCAGACGTCGCCCCGCAGGCCGCACTTACTGGGGTAGCTGGACCCGGCCAGGCGAGTGCGCTCGCAGGTGGTCAGGATGGTTCCGGTGCGAACGGTGCGCAGCACCAGGCCGTTGACGAACGGGAAGTCGCGGATGGCGACGTTCCGGCCGGTGATCTGGATCTTGCGGCACGGTGCCGCCGACTGCTGCGCCGTGCTGTGCGCCGTCATGGTCTGCGCGGTGGTCTGCGCCGTGCTGTGCGCCGTGCTCTGCGCGGTGGTCTGGGCGTTCGCCGCAGTGGCCGCCAGGGGCAGCGCGCCGAGGGTGGCGGCCAGGATGGCGGAGGCGAACAGCGTGGTCGGACGGAACATGATGGTCTCCTTCTGTGTGTTGATCGTTTCTCTTTGGTTGGTGGAACGGTGGAGGCGTTTACCTCCAGGTGGAGGCGCGCAGCTTGGCCGCGTACGCCGCCAAGTCGGACAGTTGCGCGTCCGACAGGTAGAACCCCTTCTGCCGGATCGGGCCGGAGGCCCCAGCCAGCAGGTAGCCCACACCGGCCGCGCCGATGGGGATCGTGGAGGCATCGACGCCGCGTTGCGCCCAGCCGGAGCCAAGTACGGTGTCCGACGCCTCACGGGTGGTGCACCGCAGTGCCCATCGGGTATCGAACAGATCCCTGATGTACGTGGGCACCACGTCGGATCCGGGTTTCTGCGTGGCCGCGATCACTCGCACCGCCGCCGCGCGGCCCCGCGCCCCGAGGTCATGCAGCGGCACCAGGAACGCATCCCGCTTCTTCTTGTTCGGGTACAGGGTGAACGCGGCCAGTTCGTCGATGATCACGGCCAGCAGGCCGTAACCCATCCCGCGTGTGATCTTCCGCAGGCCGGACGCCGCCAGGTAGGCATAGCGCTCATCCATGCGCTTGACCGCCCACTCCAGGCCCTCTGTCGCACTGTCGATGTCGGAGCGGATCCCGCCGTGCGCCACGTGCTCCCACGCGGCCAGCTCCACGCCGTTCTTGCCGTCGATGTACACGCCCTCAGTGGCAGGGTCCAGGTTCAGGCCCGCGATCAGGGTTTGCAGGGAGACGGACTTGCCGGAGTCGGGACCGCCGCCGATCATCGTATGCACGCTCACCGCTGGTCCCTCCCTTCGATCTCCTCAGGGCCGTCACTGAGCAGCGCGACCGTGACCAGCTCCCCGGTTTCGGAGATCCCGACCGGGAGCGGATCCCAGGCGCTTGCCACCCATCCCTGACGCGGTGCGTCCGCCCACGGCCAGGTGAGCACCCCGAAGGCGTCGAGGGGATCACGGCGGATCACCTCCACCTCCGCATACCGGGCGTTGACCTCATCGGCCTGCACCCGCACGTCGGAGGCTTCCAGCGACGAGGCCAGCCACGGGGCGCGGTCTTCCACATCGCATGCCGCGCCGCCCTTCGGCATGCGCACCCGCAGGCGTTCACCCGCCGACGTCCGCGCCGCCGCCATCACGCGCGGAATGCGGTCGTTGTGCGTGGCCAGCCCCGCGAAGCGGGCCGCCTTGTCCCACTGGCGGATGACGCGCGCCCGCCACAGCAGATCCCGCAGCCAGCCGCGCACCGCAGGCACGCCGCCGACCAGCGAGGCCAGGCACACCGCCACGCCCAGCGCCACCGGCCAGTCACCCAGCCGCCAGGCCCCGCCGACCAGCGCCACCGTGACCAGGCTCAAGCCCAGTTCGCGACGGCGCAGCCACACCGGCCGCAGTACGTACGTGGTCAGCCGTGAGGTGGGGGTGGACTGCGCCCGGATCGGCACGGCGGGCATCTCCACCATCGGCGGCAGCCCGGACGGCCGTCCTGGAACCTGCGGACCCATCAGCCCCGTCATGACGGCCCCTCCGACTCCCCGCCCGCACCGGTCGCCTGATGCGCCGGATACGGCGGACGGTGGGACAGCGCGGGCACCGCCGCCACCCCGGGCGGATCACTCAGCGGCACCAAGACGACGCCGGACAGCTCCAGCTCCCCGGACCGGCGCAGCCAGCCCGGCTCACCCTCGGTGAAGCAGGCGTCCACCTCACGGGCGAAGGCGTCGGCCGCCTGCGCCAGGGTGGAGGCGAACCACCGCGCCACGGCGGGGGACAGATGATCCACCCGCAGCACCACAAGCTGTCCGCTGAAGCTCGTGAAGCTCAGCAACGGCCAGCCGGTCGGTACCCGCCAGGTGTTCACCCGCGTCCCCGCAGGCGCGATCACCAGGTCCATCAGCTCTCGCCCCCGCCCTCACCGGGTGCACCGTGCCGGGAGGCTGCGTGCGGGTTACGCCCCCGCGCCGCACCGGCTGGGCTCTCGCCGTTCGCGGGCACCGACGCAGGAGCGGACGGCGCGGAGACGTACTGCGCCGTGACCGGACCCGCGTTCAGCGGGATCACGGCATCGGCGCTCCACCACCGCACCTCGCCGTCCCTGGCCATGCCGTAGGCGAGCCCTTCCACCCGCACGGACTGACCCGGCTTCAGGTGGTTCTGCTCACCCGGAAGGTTGAACTTGATCTTTGTGGAGTCGTTGCCGTCCATGGCCAGCAGGTTGACCACCATGACCGGCCGACCGTCATCGGTGACCCGAACCTTCTTGGTCGTGAAGTCCTTCGCCGGACTCGGCGGCGACGTCACCGTGAACCCCAGTTGGCTCGTGTCGATCGGAAAGCGCATCTCTGCCTCCCTCCGGGGTGCCCCTATGACACCCACTCTGGAAGGCTGTACTCGAACATGCGTTCGAACAGTTCAATGCGATGCCGTTATGGCATATCCGCACGCGCCAACGCGTCTGGCATGCTAGAGCCGCCCGTCGGACCCCGTACTTTGCAGCCCCATGGGATGCTTGCACGCATGGCGACACATTGGACGCTCGGTTGCGACGCGGCCGACCCGCATGCGATTGCCGCGTTCTGGGCGATCGCCCTCGGGTATGTGGCTGAGCCGGGGTACGACGACCCGGACGGTGCTTCCATCATCGATCCGGACGGCGTCGGCCCAGCCATCGGCTTTCTCAGGGTGCCTGAGGGCAAGACAGCTAAGAACAGGATGCACATCGACATCCGCGTGGCGGGCGAGCCGCCATGGGACATGACCGAGCGCGAGCACCTCATCCGTGCGAAAGTCACCGAGCTGGTAACCGCCGGGGCTACGACTGTCCGCGAGGAGTCGTACAGTGAACACCTTGGCCATGTCGTGATGCTCGACCCAGAAGGCAACGAGTTCTGCGTCGCGTAAGAGGTTGGCCCCCAAGACCACGCGGCACCTGTCCCGACCTGTCGCGGGACACCACACGCGCGCCCGCGCGCCCACGTCCCCAACGTTCCCGTGTGTGATGAGTTTCCCTACTAGATCAAGCCGCCCGGCCCAGCCGGACGAACCCCCGCGGTAATGATCTTGGTGTGGGGGTGGCC
>NZ_VCJS01000411.1 GCF_005893125.1 Nonomuraea basaltis
AGATGTGTATAAGGGACATGTCCGGGACCAGGCGCGTGCCGGCCCGGCTGAGGAACGCCGTGCTCGTGCCGGCCCTGCGGCGCGCCGTGCTGAGGGCCGGACACGTGGGCGCCGGACGGCGGGGCACCCGGCGGAGGGCCTGCAGGCGCCTGAGAGCCGGGAATCTGCGCCCCGGTCGGCGGGACCACCGGGGACGGCGCAGGGGGCGCCTGTGCGGCCGTCTGGGCCGCCGCACGGGCGCCTTCCAGGACCGGCCCCGCCTCGGGCCCCGCCACGATCAGCCCCGCCAGCCCGGCACCGCCGGCCATGCGGCCGAGTTCGGCGTTGAGCGCGGGCCCCTCGTCGCCCAGCTCGCGCAGCGCCGCGATGACGGCGAACCGCCGCCGCCCCCGCCCCAGCGCCTCGAACATCTCGAAGGCCGCCCGCATCGAGTCAGGGTTGGCGTTGTACGCGTCGTTGACGACCGTCACGCCGTCGGCCCGGTCGGTGACCTCCATCCGCCACCGGCTGCGCGGCGTGGCCTGCGACAGCTCCGCGGCGATGGTGGCGACGGGCAGCCCGAGCTCGTAGCCGGCCGCCGCGGCCGCCAGCGCGTTCTCGACCGCGTGCGCCCCGTACAGCTTGAGCGACACCTGCGCGGCACCCGATGGAGTGCGCAGCGTGAAGGAGGCGCGCCCGCGGGCGTCCACCACGACGCCCTCGGCCCGGATCGCGGCGTCCTCGCTCCGGCCGAAGTACGTGACGCGCGCGTCGGTACGAGAGGCCATCTCCCGCACGAAGGGGTCGTCGGCGTTGAGCACGGCCACGCCGGACCGCGGCAGCGCCTCCACCAGCTCGCCCTTGGCCTTGGAGATGGCCTCCTTGCCGCCGAACACCCCGAGGTGCGCGGTGCCGACGTTGAGCACCACGCCGATCTGCGGCGGCGCGATGCGGGTCAGGTCCTTGATGTGGCCGAGGTTGCGGGCCGCCAGCTCCAGCACCATGAACCGGGTGTCGGCGTCGGCGCGCAGCACGGTCAGCGGGTGGCCGAGCTCGTTGTTGAAGCTGCCGACCGGGGCGATGGTGGGCCCGATCCGGCCGGTGAGCCTGGCCAGCAGGTCCTTGGTGCTGGTCTTGCCGGCCGAGCCCGTCACGCCGATCACGGTGACGCCGGGCAGCGCGGCGACCTGGGCGGCGGCCAGCTCGGCCAGCGCGGCGGCGGCGTCGGGCACGATCACCGCCGGCGCGTCGACCGGCCTGGTGGCCAGCACGGCGACGGCTCCGGCGCGGATCGCCTGCGCGGCGTAGTCGTGACCGTCGACCCGCGCGCCCCTGAAGGCGACGAACAGCGATCCCGGTTCAACGGCCCGCGAGTCGATCACGACGGGCCCGCGCACCACCGCGCGGGGATCGGCCATGCCCGACAGGGCGCCCGAGGTTATCTCGGCGATCCTGGCCAGAGGCAACGGGATCATTAGTGCTTCCTGCTTTCCTTGCGTGCGTCGATCGCTTCGGCGACCACTTCGCGGTCGTCGAAGGGGATCACCTCGCCTGAAACGTACTGGCCCTGCTCGTGACCCTTGCCCGCCACGACGATCACGTCGCCGCGCCCGGCCCGGGCGATCGCCAGGCCGATGGCGGCCGCGCGGTCGGGCTCAATGATCACATGAGCGCGGTCGTGCTGCGGAACGCGGAGCGCTCCCTCCATCATCGTCGCGAGGATGGCGAGGGGATCCTCCGAACGGGGATTGTCGCTCGTGAAAATCGCCACATCCGCCAGCTGTGCCGCGATCTCCCCCATCATGGGCCTCTTGCCCTTGTCGCGGTCGCCGCCGCAGCCGAGCACGATCGCGAGCCGGCCCGCGGTGACGGCGCGCAGCGACCGCAGCACCGACTCCACGGCGCCCGGTTTGTGGGAGTAGTCGACGATCGCCTGGAACTCGTCCTCCGCGGCCGTGACGCGCTGCATGCGCCCGGGCACGCCAATGAGCGTGCCGACGCCGTGCACGGCGCTCTGCAGCGGCACGCCGGCCTCCACCAGGGTGACGATGGCGCCGAGCGCGTTGGCGACGTTGAACGGGCCCGGCAGCGAGATCTGCGCGTCGGCCTCGACACCGCCCGGGCCGACCACCCGGAACGCGCTGCCGTCCGCGCCCAGCCTGACCTCCAGCGCCCGCCACTCGGCCGCAGGGTCGCCCAGCGCCGAGAACGTGGTCATCGGCACCTTCGCCAGATCCAGCAGCTCGCGGCCGTAACGGTCGTCGATGTTGGTCACGCCGACGCGGCTCAGCTCCGGCTGGAACAGCCGCACCTTGGTCGCGAAGTAGTCCTCGAAGTCCTTGTGGAAGTCGAGGTGGTCCTGGGAGAGGTTGGTGAACAGGACGACGTCGTAGTAGACGCCGTCGATCCTGCCGAGCGCGAGCGCGTGGCTGGAGACCTCCATGGCGGCCGCGGTGACGCCCTCCTCGCGCATCAGGGCGAACAGGCCGTGCAGCACCGGCGCCTCCGGCGTGGTCAGCGTCGGCTCGAAGCGCAGGTCGCCCGCGTGGATCTCGACGCCGCCCACCAGGCCCGTCGTGTGCCCGGCGGCCCGCAGGCCGGCCTCGAGCATGAACGTGGTGGTGGACTTGCCGCTGGTGCCGGTGATGCCGAGGATCTGGATGTCGTGGGCCGGCTGGCTGTACACCCAGGAGGAGATCGGCCCGAGCAGCGCGCGCGGGTCGGGCACGATCAGCACGGGCAGCCCGGTGGCGACGCACGCGTCGCGCCCGGCCCGGTCGGTGAGGATGGCCACCGCGCCGCCGGCCATCGCCTCGGCGGCGAAGGTGGCGCCGTGGACGCGGTTGCCGGGCATGGCCACGTAGAGATCTCCGCGCCTGACGCTGCGGGAGTCGATGGTGACGCCGGTCAGGGCGGCGTGAGGCGACCGCGACGTGCCGGAATCGGCGTCGAGCATGGTCGCGAGCCCGGTCAGCGGACGGGGCGGGCTGGTCGTGGGACGCATAGACGACGGGGGACGCACGGCGAGAGCGTACCTTCCCTGGTCACCCTCCGGCGCGCGTACGCACCGGCGGCACGGTGGAGCCTGTGGGAGGAATCTTCTTGCTCTTGATCGCGAACGTCATCACATCCTTGAAGACCGGGGCCGCCAGATCGCCGCCGAAGTGGCCGTTCTTCGGGTTCTGCAGCACTGACAGCACCACCAGCCCGGGCTGGTCCGCCGGGCTGAAGCCGACGAACGAGGCAGTGTAGCCGTCGTAACGGCCCAGGTCGGCATCGTAGCGGTTGGCCGTGCCGGTCTTGCCCGCCACCCGGTAACCGGGAATGGCGGCGAGCTGGCCCGTGCCCTCCTCGCCCACCGCGCTCTCCAGCATCGTCGTGATCTCCTTGGCCGTCGTCTCGCTCACCACTCTGCTCTGCTTACCAGCAGGAGCGGGTACGAACCTGCCCGAGGCGTCCGTGGTGCCGGCCACGATCTGCGGCTCGATCTTGACGCCGCCGTTGGCGATGGTCTGGTAGACGCTGGCCATCTGCAGCGCCGTCACCGACACGCCCTGCCCGTAGGCGACGGTGCAGCTCTGGCTGCCCGACCACTTCCTGTAGTCGGGCAGCAGTCCCGCCTCGGCGCCGGGCACGCCGCCGCCCGGCGTCGTGCCGAACCCGAACGACTTCAGCATCCGGTGGAGGCGCTCGCTGCCGACCTTGCGCGCGGCCATGATCGTGGCCACGTTGCTGGACTGGGCCATGGCCTGGCGGAACGTCATCGCCTCGGAATCGTGCGGGTGGGCGTCGCGCAGCACCTGGTCGGCACACCTGATCCGGTCGGGGACCTGGAACACCGTGTCGGGGGTCACCGTACGGGCCTCGAGCGCGGCGGCGGCGGTGATCACCTTGTTGGTGCTGCCGGGCTCGAACACGTCGGCGGCGGCCTTGTTGATCTGGCTGGACTGGGGGGCCTTCTGCCAGTTGTTCAGGTCGAGCTCGGGCGCGTTGGCCATGGCGATGATCTGGGCCGTCCGGACGTCCATGACGATCACGGTGCCGCTGTCGGCCCGGGCCTTGCTCACTTGCTCGGCGATCGACTTCTGGGCGGCCCACTGGATGTCGCGGTCGATGGTCAGCCGCACGTCCTGGCCGTCCACGGGGGCGGTGCGCAGGCTGCTGGTCATCGGGATGCGCTGGCCGTCGCGGCCGGTCTCCACGCGTTGCTTGCCGTCGCGGCCGGCCAGGAGCGTGTTCCTGGCCTGCTCCATGCCGATCAGGCCCTTGCCCTCGTACCCGACGAAGCCGATGAGGCTGCCCGCCAGGTCGCCCGCCGGGTAGAGCCTGCGGTAGGTCTTCTTGGCGGTGAGCGCCGGCACGCTGGCCTGCAGCAGGCGGCTGGCCACGACGGGGTCGACGTCCCGTGCCAGGAGTTGGTAGCGGGTGTCGGTCCTGGCCAGCTTGGCGGCGATGTCCTGCTCGCTCTTGCCCAGCTGCCTGGCCAGGATCGTGGTCGCCTTCGCCCGCACGTCAGGGCGGGTGATCTTGGACGGGTCGATCGCCACCTCGCGGGCCTCGACGGTCACGGCCAGCTCGTGACCGTTGACGTCGGTGATCGAGCCCCGCTTGGCGGGGATGAGCTCGGTGTGCTGGCGCTGGTCCACGGCCGCGGCCTCGTACACCTTGGAGTCCAGGCCCTGCATCTGGATCAACCGGCCGGCGAAGATCGACAGCACGAACGTCATGCCGATCAGGCCGATGTTGATGCGCCTGCGCGGGCTGCCCAGCCGCAGCACCAGCGGCGGCCTGGGCGGGCGCGGCGGCGTGGGCGGGCGGCGCGGTCCCCTGGGTGGCGGCACGTCTCCGCCGCGGCGCGCCGCCACCCGCTCACGGCCCCGCACCGCCTCGGACCGGGACCCACCGGTCGGGGTACGGCGCATCGGCCCGTCTTCCTTCCGGCCCCGGCTCCCCAGCTCGTCGTCCTGCCGCCCGAGGCCGCGCGGCTCCTCCTCCGGCCCTGTGCTGCGCCGGAGATCGTCTTCCCGCCCGGCCCGGTGCCGGAGATCGTCTTCCCGCGCGTTCCGGCGCCGGGGGTCGTCGGCGTCCGGCCGCGCGCGGTCACGGCGCGGCCGGGGACCACCCGCCGCCGCACCAGGCGGCGGGCCACCATCACCACGGCCACCGTCACCACGCCCACCGTCACCGCGGCCACCGTCACTCCGGCCGCGCACCCGGTCATCGCGTCCCTGGACGCGCCCTCTGAGCCGGTCGTCCTCGTCCCGTCCCGGGGAGGGACGCCCGCGAGGACGGTCGTCTTCGTCACGCCCCGGGGAGACCCGCCCCCGGGCACGGTCGTCTTCGTCACGCCCCGGGGAGACCCGCCCCCGGGCGCGGTCGCCTTCGTCACGCGACTGGGAGGCGCGTCCCCGGGAACGGCCGCTCGCGTCGCGCCCCTGAGCGGCGCGACCCTTCGAACGCTCGCCCTCGTCCCGTGGACGCCTGCGACCTCCTGCCTCGTCGCCGCGCGGGCGGCCACCTTCGTCGTCCTGCCGGGCGCGGCCGGCACCACGCGACCGGGCACCACCGGCGCCGTCCCGCCGGGCACCGCCGGTGCCCTCCCGCCGGGCCCGGCCGGAGCCACCCGACCGGCCACGGCCGGCGTCGTCCCCGGCACGGCCGCCGCGACCCGGCCGGGCATCGCCGGCGTCGTCCCCGCCACGGCCGGAGTCACCCGGCCGGGTGGGGCCGCCCTGGCGGGGGCGGTCGTCGTCGTCCGGGTCCTGCGGCGGGCGGCCGTTGAAGGCGTCGTCGCTCGCGAACGGCAGGTCCAGCGGATCGGGCCGCTTGCGCGGCTGCCGCGGCGGGTTCTCCGGCGACGCCGGGCGGCCCGCCCCCTCAGAGCGGGCAGAGCCCCCTTGGCGCCCTGCCCCGCCCTGTCTCTTATATCTAACTTAAG
>NZ_VCJS01000412.1 GCF_005893125.1 Nonomuraea basaltis
CTCCCGCCCCGGCCATGCGGGCCGTCCGCATGGCCGGGGCGGGAGGTGCCGGGACGGGGCAAGGGCTTGGCGTCCGGGTTGAGCGGCGGCCAGACCCGCTTCGTGCCCGACAGCACCAGCGCCGGGCCCAGCCTGGGCGGCTGCCCCTTCCTGTGCTGGTCCCGCGCGACCTCGTCCTCGCGCCGCTCGCTCTCGACCCGGCCGGCCGTCTCCACACGACCAGTCGGGTCGGCGGGCGCGTCGGCACTGGCCGCGAGTCTCCTCAGCCGCCGCAGGGCCTCGGTGTCGATCGGCTTGCCCGCGGCGGGCTTACGGCTCTCCGCCGTCTTGATCGGCACGACCGCCCCGTGTGCGGCCCGCGCCTCCGCCTCGCCAGGCGACCCGTGCCCGCTCCCACGTTCCGGTACGCCCTGCGACCGGCCGGCGACTTCCTGACCTCGCACCCCGGCGTCGGACTCCTGAGCCCCCGGCTCAAGGGGAGCCGGCTCCCGGCCTGCATCGGCGTGCGCCGCACTCACCGGCTCCCGGCTTGCATCGGCCCGAGTCGCACTCACCGGCTCGCGGCCTGCATCGGCCCGGGTCGCGCTCACCCGAGCGGCACCCGGCTCACGGGCGGCCTGCTCCTCGGCAGCGTTCCCCCGGCGCTCGGCCCTGCCGCCGGACCTCCTGCCACCGCTTCTTCCACCGCCGTCCCTCTTGGCGCCGTCCCTCCGGCCGACCGGCTCGCGGGCGGCCGGTCCAGGCGCCGGGACGGGTGTGCCGGACGCCGGAGCGGGTGCCGTGCCGGGGGCGTCGTCCCCGGTGACGGCGACCAGCGGCACCTCCTGGGGGCGCCCAGAGCCGCCTGAGAGGCCCTTCTCGCGCCGTACCGGCCCCGCCGGGGCCCCGGGTGCCGGGGACGGGGCGCCCTGGCGTACCTGAGCATTGAGAGCGGGCGCGGCCCCGCGGCGGGTGCCCCAGCCGGTGCGCGTGGTCGCCGGCTCGGCGACGGGAGCCTGGCCGGCCGCGGCCGCCGCGGCCGCGACGGCGGGGCGCACCTGGCGGGGCCCGGCGATCCGCTGGCCCTCGCGCCGGCGCTGCGGGTGACGGGCCTTGCGCGGCCCCTTGGACCTGGCCCGGACTGGGCTGGTACGCCAGACGCGCCCGGAGAACGTGATCGTCTCGGGTTCGGCCAGGGGCGCGAGGCGGTACCAAGCCTTCGGCTGGCCCAGGTAGCGGAGATGGGACTCGAGGAGCTCGGTGAGCCGCTTGCCCTCGATCACGGGGCGGGTCGACAGCCAGGTCACGATCCCCGGCGGCACCAGGAACAGCACGTGCCAGGGCATCTCCACCGGCACGCCCACCAGGACCAGCAGGAGCGACCACGGGACGAAAACCCCGACGAAGACGCCGATCCAGACGATCGGCAGCGGCATCGGGAGCCGGAGGTCGTACAGCTTGTAGAGCCGCTTCTCGATGCGCCAGATATTCGTATACGTGGGCAGGTCCACCCGGTCCTCCTCTCCACCCGCTCGTGTATGACCGCCCCGGGACGGTCTCAACCCTTACTTGATGCCCAGTGCGCCCGCGATTGCCTTCGCCGTCACCTCGATGATGTTGGGAACGTAGAAGATCACTCCGATGGCCACGGCCAGTATCAGGAACTGCACGAATCGCGTGATCTCGCGGGTGAAGAGGAAGAAGAGCGCGACCACGGAGACGACAACCAGGAACAACGGGGCGAAGAACGCGCGCAGGAAGTCGGCGAGCCCTCCGGTGTCAATGCCGGTCGACGTAGGCGCCGGCGTCATTTCGATCAAGGTGAGCACTACGGTCTTCAAGGTCACTTGTCCTCCCGGGGGGTACCGATCAGCAGTGCGGCCGGGCCTCTAGTCAACGACCCGGCCGGCGCCACGAATGTCGGCGACGTACCACTTGTCGCCCTGCTTCTCGACGGTGAGCCGGTAGGCCTGCTCCAAGCGCGCGCCGACCGCGGCGGGGTCGGTGGCGTTCGGGCTGGGCGAGGCCTCGCCGTTCGGCACGACCCACACGACGACCGCCTGAATCTCTCGGGTGGCACCCCCCACAGGCACCACGACTTTCTTCAACTCTGCGAACGTGAAGACGCCGCCGAAGCTCGGCAGGCTCTTGCCGGCGGCGACATAGCGCTGCAGCCCGGCGGCGTCGCCGGACGCGTAGTCCTTGAAGAAGCCCTCCAGCTGTGGTTTCAGCTCGGCGGCGGCCGCGTCGTCGGTCTCCGGCGGAGCCGCCTGGGGCAGCTCGGCAGGAGCGGGGGCGGGCAGGATCGCCGGGCGGCCGGAGACGACGAACCTCTTGCCGGCGTCGTCGCCGGAGTAGTAGATCGGGACCGACAGCATCAGCCTGCGCGGACCCGACTGGAAGGCCACGCTGACCACCGCGTTCTTGGCGTCGGTCGCCTCGATGTCGTACGGCTGGATGGCGACGGCCCCCAGCCTGCCATTGCCGTCCCAGCCCAATTGCGGGTCCGTGGCGTCGGGCAGGAACGCCTCCAGTTTGCTTGACCTGCTGGTCGCGTCCTCCGGGTTGAAATTGAGATAGACCCCGGCGAACTGGCCGGCGAAAGCCATGCCCTGGTCCACGGGGAAGCCGTTGTGGGCCACCGCGCCGCCATTGGGCACTGCAGCCTCTTGCTGGGTAAACCGCTCAAATGGGGCACGGATCCCATTGACCACGATAACCACAATAAGCGCCCAGAGAATGATGCGGCCGGTCCACACCAGCCACCGTCCGCCGCCGCCGGACCAGCCACCACGGCGCGGCCTGCGGGACGGCGGCGCGCCGAAGTCAGCTGTGTCCAGGGGTGCGGAAAGCTCGGGCTCGCCAGCGATCCGAGGATCGTGCTGGACGGTAGACCTACGAGCCATCACGCCTCCGCTCGCGCCGATCCCCCCGGCTGGCGCGGTGTCGTCCGTTGCCGATCCCCATCATCCGCGGTGAAGTAGTCACCCTATCCGGTCTCCGCAATTGTTCCAGGAAAGCCACGCCCATGCTGCAGGTATGACCGCCCTCACGGCAAACCGGGCCCGCATGACAGGCTCCAGTGCCGATTCCTGTCACTTCCCGGTGGAATCCGCTTTTGACCAGGCCAAATGCCTAAAATCGCATAGCCCGGCAGCCACGGATTCCTGACCAAAATAGGCATGGACTCTCACGGCCTGCGCATTCGGCATGGGCCGGGGAGCGGAGGGCGTTCAGGCGGGCTCCGGGTCCTGTGCGGACCGCTCCTGCCGCCTGCTCTGCAGGTCCACGACCGTGGTCCCGCCCTGGAGGTCGACGACCGCCGGGCGCACCGCCCGCTCGAGGGAGCCGCGCAGGTCGGCAAGCATGTCGGCGGTGTCGCACTCTCGCAGGCGATCAGCCATCTCGTTACGCTCGTCGACCTTCCTCCGGAGGTAGGCCTCGCGATTGACGCGCAGGCCGTACATGAGCTCGACCCTGATCAGGGCCAGCTCCTCCTCGAGGCTGATGCCCGCGAGCGTGGGCGCGGGGCGTCGTTTCCGGATGATGCGACGGATCATGAGGGGCCTCCCGAGTCAGCGTGAACGCCGTGACGATTCGACGCGCGGGGGCCCAAAGTGGTTGACGCATCAGTTGTCCCGGGATCAGACATCCGAGTGCACCCCGGAGACCAGACGTCGTAGCGGGCGTAGCCGCCATCCATCGTCGGCGACTCAGTGTAGCGGATGACTACTCTTAGTAATCAAATTGAGTGCGTGTCTCGTCCCGCGAGTCGGCCGCGACCGCCGGTCAAGAGTTGGAGGTTTGCGGACGTTCTCCCTCGCCCGTGGTCATGAGGCAGAGCAGGTTACCCTCCGAGTCCCGGAACGCCGCCAGGCGGATCTCCGCGCCCGGTGTGCCGAACGTGCCGTCGTCGGTGAAGATCAGATGCGGCTCCTCGACGATCGCGACGTCCGGTCGCGCAGCCGCGCCACGTCCGCCTCGATGTCGTGGGTGGTCAGGTAGAGCACCGCGGAGGGCGCGCCCCGCTCGATCAGCAGCCGCACGCCGTCGAGGTCGAAGAACGCGAGCCCGGGCGGCCGGTAGGTGGCGATGTGCCGCAGGCCGAGCACGTCGCGGTAGAAGGCGGTGGCTCTGTCGAGGTCGTCGGCGTGCTGGGCGACCTGCGCGAGTCCTCTCATGTGCCGAACGTAGACCTCAGGCGCGCTACGCGCCCTCGTTTTCGGCCCGGACGGTCAGCCGGTCGTCGGACAGGCGGATCGTCAGCACGGCACCGGGGGCGACGTCCTTGGCCAGGCGCACCACCTCGCCCGACGGGTGCTGCACGATGGCGTAGCCACGCTCCAGCGTGGCCGCGGGGGACAGCGCGATCAGACGGGCCCGCAGATGGACCAGGTCGTCGGAGGCCCGGTCGAGCGAGCCGGACAGCGACCGCCTGACCCGGTCGCGCAGCGCCTCCACCTGCTCGGCCCTGCGCTCGAGCTCGCGTACCGGATCGGCCAGCGAGGGCCGCGAGCGCACCGACGTCAGCCAGGACATCTCACGGTCGAGCCAGCCGCTCACCACTCTGCGCCCCCGGTCGCGCAACTGGCGCACCAGCGTCAGCTGCTCCCCGACGTCCGGCACGACCTTCTTGGCCGCGTCGGTGGGGGTGGACGCGCGTACGTCCGCCACCAGGTCGAGCAGCGGGCCGTCCTGCTCGTGACCGATCGCGCTCACGACCGGCGTGCGGCAGGCGGCCACCGCGCGTACGAGCGTCTCGTCGGAGAACGGCAGGAGGTCTTCCAGAGAGCCGCCACCGCGGGCGATGACGACCACGTCGATCTCGGAGTCCGCGTCCAGCTTGCGCAGCGCCTCGGTCACCTCGCCCACCGCGTAGGGGCCCTGGACGGCCACCTCCTCGACCTTGAACCGCACGGCGGGCCAGCGCCGGCGGGAGTTTTCCAGCACGTCGCGCTCGGCCGCGGAGTCGCGGCCGCAGATGAGCCCGATCGTGCCCGGCAGGAACGGCAGCCGCCGCTTCCTGTCGGCGTTGAACAGCCCCTCGGCGGCCAGCAGCTTCCTGAGCCGCTCCAGCCTGGCCAGCAGTTCGCCCACGCCGACCGGGCGGATCTCCAGCGCGGTGAAGGCGAACGAACCCTTGTTGACCCAGAAGTCCGGCTTCACCTGCATCACTACTCTGGCGCCGTCGGCCGGCCGCGGCACGGCAGCCTCGTAGACGCCGCGCGGAGCGGTGACCCTGGCGGACACGTTGGCGATCGGGTCGCGCAGGGTCAGGAACACCGTGCCGCCACGGGCGCTCAGATCGGTGATCTGGCCCTCGACCCAGACCGTGCCGAGCCTGCCGATCCATCCGCCCACCATCTGCAGGACCGTGCGGATCGGCAGGGGAGACTCGGGTGAGGTCTTCGAGGTCATGCCGGAAGCCTATGGGCTCGAGGTGACTATTCCCCGGCCTGCAGCTTGGCGAGCCGGTTCTCGAACATCCGCTCAACCTCGGGCCGCGCCTTGGTCGCCCGCTCGTAGGCCAGGAAGGCGCCGATCTGCTCGGCGGTCTTGCCGCGCATCCTGGCACGCAGGGAGGCGACAGTCATCTCGGAGTAGCCGGGCAGCGGCTCGGCCGGCTCCGTCGCGGCGGCCGGCTCAGCGGCGGCCGGCTCTTCCGCGACCGCAGGCTTGGGGGCGGCGGCCTTGCGGGACCTGGACTTCGGCTTCGCGGCGACGGGCGCCTCAGGGGCGGCCACCGGCTCGGTCGCCGCGACAGGCTCCTCGGCGACAGCAGGCTCGGCGGCGGCCTTCACCTCGGCGGCGGGGGCCGCGACCGGCTCGGCGACCTCGGGCGCGGCCTTCGCCTCGGCGGCGGGCTCGTCAGTGACGGCGGGCTCGGCGACGGCCTTGGGCGCGGCGGGGGCGACCTCCTCCTCGGCGG
>NZ_VCJS01000413.1 GCF_005893125.1 Nonomuraea basaltis
GCCCAGTCCCGGTCGGCCACCAGGCACGCGAACCCGGCCAGCACCCAGAACATCAGGAAGATGTCCAGCAGCGCCGTGCGCGAGAGCACCAGGTGCAGCCCGTCGAGCGCCAGCAGCAGCCCGCCCAGGCAGCCGAGCAGCGGCGAACGCGTCATCCGCCGCGCCACCCTGGCCATCTGCCGGATCACCGCCTCCGGCTTGAGCCCTGGCCGCACGGGCAGGTGCGACCGCGCGACCGGCCGCCCCGCCAGATCGGCCAGCACGCAGGAGATCTCCTTCGGATCGAAATGCACGCCCACCGCGTATCCGGCGTCGGCGTCCACGCGCAGGATCGTCCGCGGCTTGCCCCCGCTCGACGGCGCGGACCCGTCCTCGACGACCAGCCCCTCCTCCAGCAGCCGTCGCACGATCACGGACACGGTCTGCGCGGTGAGCCGCGTGCGGGCGGCGATCTGCACCCGGCTGATCCCGTCCGAGGCCTGGATCGCCTCCAGCACCACGGCCCGGTTGTAGCTGCCGATCTTGGGCAGGTTCGTGCCCAGCTGCATGTGAGCAATGTCACCACAGAGTGTTGACTTAGTAAATCAAAAAGATTTACCTTCTCGTTCAACCCAAAGAAACACGGGGAGGCCGTGATGAAACGGACGCTGGCCGGTTCCCTCCTGCTGCTCACAGCCGTCGCCGGCTGTGGCGCCGACCCCGCGCAGGACGCGTCCGGCAGCAAGGAACTCGAGATCGTCTACAGGGTCGAGCCGACGTGGCCGCATCTGGAGAAGATGCTCAACGGCGCGAAGAAGCAGTACGAAGCCGCCCACGCGGGCGTCAAGGTCAAGCTGACCGCCATCCAGGGCAACAACGAGGCGTACTACACGAAACTGGCGCTGCTCAACCGCTCCCCCGACTCGGCGCCCGATCTCTACTTCCACGACACGTTCCAGGTCAACGCCGACGTCGCGGCGGGCAAGCTGGCCCCGCTGGACGACTACCTGGCCAAGTGGCCCGACTGGAGCACCCAGTTCCCCGACTCGGTCAAGCAGGCCGCCAAGGGCGGGGACGGCAAGATCTACGGCGTTCCGGTCAGCACGGACACGCGCGGCCTCTGGTACCAGAAAGACGTCTTCGCCAAGGCGGGCCTGCCCGTGCCGTGGGAGCCGAAGAACTGGAACGACGTGCTGACGGCGGCCCGTACGATCAAGCAGAAGCTCCCCGGCGTCGTGCCCTTCAGCATGTACTCCACGAAGATCCACGGCGAGGCGTCGACCATGCAGGGCTTCGAGATGCTCCTGTACGGCACGCCGGGCGGCACCCTCTATGACGACACGCAGAAGAAGTGGCTGGCCGGCGGCAAGAACTTCACCGACGCTCTGACCTTCGTCAACACCATCTACCGCGAGGAACTCGGCCCCAAGCAGGCCGACGCGCACAACGCCAAGCTCTACGACAAGATGGCCTTCGAGTGGTTCCCCGCCGCCAAGCTCGGCATCTCCCTGGACGGCGCCTGGGCCATGTCGCCCTGGAAGCCGACCGGCACGAAGCCGTGGGCGCAGTGGACGGAGAAGATCGGCTGGACCGCCATGCCGACGCAGAACGGCGAGCCGCCGGGCGCGGTCAGCATGTCGGGCGGCTGGGTGATGGCGATGAGCGCCTATACCAAGAACAAGCAGGAGGCGTTCGACTTCATCACCGTCGCCACCAACAAAGAGAACTCGATGACCTATTCGGTCGGCACCGGCGACCTGGCCCCGCGCAAGGACGTGGCCGCAGACCCCAAGTACAGCGCCGACAACCCGAGCGTCAAGTTCTTCACCGACCTGGCCGCGGTCACCCACTACCGGCCGGCGTACGAGGCGTACCCGAAGGTGTCCGCTCAGATCCAGGAGGCCATGGAGGCGGT
This sequence comes from Nonomuraea basaltis, assembly GCF_005893125.1. Classification (GTDB taxonomy): domain Bacteria; phylum Actinomycetota; class Actinomycetes; order Streptosporangiales; family Streptosporangiaceae; genus Nonomuraea; species Nonomuraea basaltis. The sequence goes on from NZ_VCJS01000413.1 coordinate 1,895, forward strand.
CACGACGGGCGCGCAGACCCCTGAGGAGGCGACGGCGGCGTACGTGAAGGCGCTGCCCGCCGCCGTGGGAGGCCCCGACAAGGTCCTGGCCCGATGACGGTCGCCACCGCGCCGCCGTCCCCGCCCGTGACGAGCCCGCCCACCCGCGGCTCGGCACGGCGCGGGGCGCTGCGCTGGCTCCTCCCCCTGGGCCCGGCCCTGCTCCTGCTGGCGCTGTTCCTGGCCGGTCCCATCCTCTGGAGCCTCTACATCGCCTTCACCAACGAGACGCTCACCGGCTCGGCCTCCGTGAACTCGCAGTTCGTCGGCGTCGCCAACTTCGTCAAGCTCTTCGGCGACCCGAACTTCCTCAACTCCTTCTTCCTCACGTTCGTCTTCGTCATCGGCTCGGCCGTCATCGGCCAGAACACCCTGGGCCTGATCATCGCCCTCCTCCAGCGCGGCCGCGGCCGGGTGACCCGCAGCGTGGTCAACGGCGTCGTGATCGCCGCCTGGGTGGTCCCGGAGGTCGTGGCCGCGGCCTGCTGGTTCTCGTTCCTGGCCGAGGAGGGCACGCTCAACACGGCCCTCGGCATCCAGCAGGAGTGGCTCTACACGGCTCCGATGGTCGCGGTGATCCTGGCCAACATCTGGCGCGGCACGGCGTTCTCGATGCTGGTGTACTCGGCGGCGCTCTCGGAGGTCCCCGCCGACCTGGTGGAGGCCGCCGCCGTGGACGGAGCCGGCCCGGGCCGCCGCCTCCTCCACATCACGCTCCCCCTGATCCGCAGGTCCATCATGGCCAACCTGATGCTGATCACCCTGCAGACCCTGGCCAGCTTCGGCCTCATCTACGCCCTCACGGGCGGCGGCCCGGGGACGGCCAGCCAGACGACGCCGCTGTACATGTACGAGCAGGCGTTCCGCTACTTCGAGATCGGCTACGGCTCCGCGATCGCCCTGGTCCTGCTGGTGATCGGGGCCCTGTTCTCGCTGGTGTACCTGCGCCTGATCAAGGTGGAGGAGGGCGCATGACCAGGCTGGCCGCGAGGGGCGCGGCGAGGCTGGCCCTCCTGCTCATCGCCCTGGCCTTCCTGGGCCCGTTCCTGTGGGTGCTGATCGCCTCGGTCCAGCCGGAGGCCACGCTGTCGGCGTCCCCTGCCCTCGCCTTCTCCCTGGACAACTTCAAGGCCGTCCTGACCTGGGAGACGATCATCCTGCCGCTGATCAACTCGATCATCATCTCGGGCGCCACCGCGATCCTGACGGTCTTCGTGTCGGGGCTGGCCGCGTACCCGCTGTCGCGTTACCAGCTCCGCTACCGCCGCCACTTCATGCTGACGCTGCTGTTCACGACGGGCCTGCCGGTGACCGCGATCCTGGTGCCGGTCTACGCGATGTTCTTCCGCTTCAACCTGTACGGCTCCGTCCCCGCGATGGTGCTGTTCCTGACGGCGAGCTCGCTGCCGTTCTCGATCTGGATGATGAAGAACTTCATGGACGGCGTGCCGGTGAACCTTGAGGAGGCCGCCTGGGTGGACGGCGCAGGCTGGGTCCGCTCCCTGACGACCGTCGTCGGCCCCTTGATGGCTCCGGGAATCGCGGTGGTGGCGATCTTCGTCTTCGTCGGCCAATGGGGCAACTTCTTCGCCCCGTTCGTCCTGCTGGACGCCCCGGAGAAGCAACCGGCAGCGGTCACCATCTACACGTTCTTTTCCGAATACGGCCAGATCGCCTACGGCCAGCTGGCCGCCTTCTCCATCCTCTACACCGCCCCGGCCGTGGTCCTGTACGTGGCGGTCAACAAGTATCTGGCCGGCTCCTTCAGCTTCGCCGGCTCCGTGAAGGGCTGACCCCCGTCACCCGCCCCGCTCTCGTCGGTCACATACCGGCCCTTCGACTGACGCCCGGCTTCGGCGGCGCCTGGCCCCGCCTCGGCCAGGCCGAGGTGCCGGAGACGCACCGGCGGATCGACTCGAACACGTCCGTCCGCGTCTGGACACGAAGACATGACTTACCGGGGATAGTTGAAAGGCGTACGGTTGACGCATGGCTGCGACCGAAGACTTGGTGCACTGGCGCGGAGTGCACCATCTCGCCCTGGTGACCGCCGACATGGATGCCACCGTGCGGTTCTGGCACGGCGTGCTCGGCGCCCGTCTGGTCACCACCCTTGCCATCCCCGCGTTCAAGCACTACTTCTTCGAGGTGGCGCCGGGCAACACCGTCGCCTTCTTCCAGTACACCGACCAGCAGCTCGACAGCTTCGCCAAGCCGGCCGGCGTGCCGTACGCGAAGGCGGCGCAGTTCGACCACCTGGCGCTGCACCTGCCGGACGAGGACGCGCTCAACCGCATGCGCGACCGGCTCAAGGCGCACGGGTGCGAGGTCACCGACGTGATCGACCATGGGTTCCTGCGGTCGATCTACTTCAGCGATCCCAACGGCATCGCGCTCGAGGCGTCCTGGTGGACCATCGATCCGACCGGACGGCCGGCGGACTACTCCGATGAGCGGCTGTTCGGCGACCCGGACCCGGTGCCGGCCGTACGCGAGCTGCGCGACGACGGCCGGCTCCACTACACGGTCGCCACGCGCCTGGTGGACGGCATCATCGAGGACCTCAGGCGCGAGGGGATCACGCTGGAGCCTTGACAACGGCCTGGAGATCGTGGCCGGCTATCGGGGGGTCAGCACACAGAACTCATTGCCATCGGGATCGGCCATCACCACCCAGCTGACCTCGCCCTGACCGATGTCGATGCGCGTTGCCCCCAGCGAGATGAGACGGTCGACCTCCGCTTGCTGATCACCGTCGGCGGGTGGAGCGAGGTCGAAGTGCAGCCTGTTCTTCCCGGTCTTCGGCGCCACTGGCGGACCGCCCCACGTGATCTTCGGGCCGCCGTGCGGCGAGCGGATCGCGGTCTCTTGATCCTGGTCCCAGACCAACGGCCAGCCCAGCGCTTCGCTCCAGAAGTACCCGACCTCCTGCGAACCGTCGCTCGAAAGCGCTCCGATGAATCCGCAGTCGGCGAGGAATTTGTTGTCCGGCTCGATGACGCAGAACTCGTTGCCTTCGGGATCGGCGAGCACCACATGACCCTCTTCCGGGCGTTGCCCGACGTCGATGTGCCGCGCACCGAGTTCGAGCGACCTCGCCACCGTCTGCTGCTGGTCCTCGAGGGACGTGCTCGTCAGATCGAAGTGCATCTGGTTCTCGCCGGTCTTCTTCTCCTGGGTCGGAAGACATCGGATCCGGAACCCGGTGTCATCGCCCGGCAGGAGCGCGATGCCATCGTGGGGGTCGTTGGCCATCTCCCAGCCCAGGACTCCGGCCCAGAAGCGGGCGAGGCGGAGCGGGTCGTTCGCATCGAAGCAGAGCGCGACGAGCTGAGGAGTCATCTCGCATCTCCCATCTGCTGGCTCACAGGCGCGGTCAGGGCACATCCCCCTGGCGCATGACGGACGCAACGCTAGCCCGCTCGAGGACTGCGACGCCAACGCATTTTGAGTGAGAGGGCGACGCTTCCGGCGCACGATCCGCGATCAGGACAGTGGACGATTGACTCGGTCTGGGATGAGCGGCCGCCGCCGCAACGGAATCGGTGCGGTCACCGCGGTTACCGTACGTCATCGCTCAAGTGAACCCTGGAAGACGGCAAACGTTTACGGCCGCTCCATCCAAGATCACCCGAACGGTCGCCGATGATCTTTACGTTTACGGCGTTTGTGCAATGCCCCCCACCGCACGTGGAAGGACATCCATGCGCATTTCCGCTCGGGCATTCGTCGTCGCCTTAGCGACCGCCCTGGCACTCAGCAGCGCGAACGTGGCCGGCACCCCGGCCTTCGCGCAGGAGGACCCCGCCCTGGCAGCCCTCACCCAGGTGGTCCCCGAGA
>NZ_VCJS01000414.1 GCF_005893125.1 Nonomuraea basaltis
AGATGTGTATAAGAGCCAGAGCCGGGACCACCACCAGTCCCGGTCGGCCTGCCAGGCCTCGGTGGCGGGCAGGTCCGCGAGGGAGGTGACGTAGTCGCCGAAGCGGATCTCCAGGGGAGGGAGGGTGGCGTTCCAGTCGGCGACGAAGGTGAGCAGGTCGCGGCTGAGCACGCTGGACGACCAGCCGTCGAAGGTCAGCAGGCTCAGGCCCAGGTGGAGTCGGCCCTCGTCGCCGGGCAGCAGGGTGAGCCGGAGGTCCAGGCCGGGGCCTCGAGTGGGGTCGGGGCCGCTGGTGCTCATCTCCTGCCGTACGTCCCGCAGTACGGTGGCGATCTCCTCGGCGCCGGCCTCGCGCAGGTCGTACACGCGGACCCGCGGTACCGCGCCCGGCGCGTCGGCGGGCAGGACATGCTGGCGGCCGTCGGAGGTGACGCGGGCGCGGAGGGTGGGCTGGTGTGTGGCGAGTCGTTCGACGGCGTCGGTCAGCGCGTCGGCGGCCTCGTCGCCGTCGACGCTGGTCAGGGCGTAGTCGAGGTAGTAGTGGGCCGAGTCGTAGGACAGCTCCCAGCCGTCCTGCTGGCCGACGAAGTAGCCCTGTTGGAGGGGGAGCAGGGGGAATTCCGCGTGGGGGTCGGGACGTGGCGTGACGGTGAGCGGCAGGGCCCGGGCCGTGGGCTCGCCGGAGGAGCGTCGTCGTACGAGCTCGGCCAGTTCACCCAGCGTGGTCTCGACCCGTACGTCCGACAAGGCGAGCGTGACTCCGAGACGTTTGCGCACCAGGGCGGACATGCGGACGGCGAGCACTGAATCGCCGCCCAGGCGCAGGAAGCCGACGTCGTGCGGGATCTCGTCGGGCGGCAGGCCGAGCAGCTCCGACCAGATCTCGACCAGGTCCTTCATGGGCACTCCCATTGTCAGGTGATCAGCGGGTGGCGACAACCAGGCGCTGCGACAGCGCGGTCAGCGGGTCCTCGGGGCGGGGCAGGTCCACCTCGACGCGCAGCCCGCTGCCTTCCAGCGCGCCCAGCCATTCCTCGCGGCGCAGGTACGTGCGGGTGCTGCCAGCCCGGCCGTCATGCCGCTCGGGCGGGCCGTCCTCGGTGGACAGGGCGAACGGCATCGAGGTGAGCGACTGGGGGTGTTCGCGGACGGTCTCGATGAGGAGCACCCGCCCGCCGGGGGCGAGCAGCGCGGCGATCTGGTCGAGCAGGCGGCCGACGTGCGGCGCGTTGTGTGCCATCGTGGCCGCGACGACCAGGTCCAGCTCTCCCGGCTGACGCGGCAGGTCGCGGGCGATGTCGAGCAGCGCGTACCGCAGGAAGCCCGCATCGAACCGGCGGCGCGCGGTGTCGAGGAAGAACGGCGACAGATCGGTGAACAGGTAGAACTCGACGGGCCGCGCGGCCAGCACCTGCAGCAGGTCCGCGGTGGTGGCGCCGATGCCGGCGCCCAGCTCCAGGATCCGCAGCGGCCGGGTGGCGCGCTCGGCCAGGTCCGTAAGTGCCTCGGCCGCGGCGGCGTTGAGGTAGCGACTGATCAGGTTGTCGCGGTAGACGGCCTCGGCGGTGACGGGCTCGCCGTCGGGGTAGAGCAGCGCCTGCACGCCGATCTCGTCGCGCAACAGGGCGGGCAGCAGCCTCAGCGAGCGCAGCATCAGCTCGGCCAGTTCGGCGGGGTAGCCGAGCGCCAGCCGCGCGGCCTCCATGCGGGTGCGGGCGGCGGCCAGCTCCGCGCGCCGAGGGCTGTGCAGGGAGTGGAAGCGGCCCGCGGCGTCCCGGCTCGCCAGGCCGGCTTCGCAGAGGGCAGCCAGCCAGTGGCCCGCGATCCAGCGGTGCCGCCGTGCCGAGCCGAGGTCGTCGGCGACCGCGTCCGCCTCGTGCGCTGCGCCGTCACGTAACCGGGTGCGCCGGTGCAGATCGGCCGCGATGCCGAGCAGGATCAGGCGGTCCAGGTCATGGACGGCTTCGGCCGCGCCGCCGGTGTCGGTTCCGGCGATCGCGGCGTGCCCGGCGCGGTCCGCTCGGTCGTTCAGGGGCGACATAGGGCGAGATGCTACGAATAACGGTAATCATTTTCAAGATCTAGACAAAGCGTCGAAACTGTGTAGCAATGAAAACCGTTTCCGTTGTGCTGTCTCCGTGGAAGGGGTTCTCCCTTGGGTTCCGCCACCGTCGAAGAAGTGCTCGCCTGCCTGGCCGACGTGCTGGAACTCCGGCCCTCGGACCTGGACCCCGACGCGCCGCTCACCGCCCTGGGGCTGGAGTCCTTCACCGCCGTACGCCTGCGGCGGCGCCTCTTGGAGGAGGCCGGGCTCGATCTCCCGCTGACCGCCTTCCTCGCCAACGCGACCGCGCGCACAGTCGCCGCCGGGATCGTGCCGGACGAAGACGAATCCGCGGACGCGGGACAGTCCTTCCCGCTGACCCCCATCCAGGCCGCCTATCTGGTCGGCCGGGACCCGGCGTTCCCGCTGGGGGGAGTGGCCACCTTCTACTACTTCGAGTACGACCGCACGCCCCAGGACGCCCCCGAGACCGACCTTGACCGGCTACAGACTGCCTGGAACCGGCTCGTGCGACGGCACCCCATGCTGCGCATGGTCGTGGACTCCGACGCCAGACAGCGCGTGCTCGACCAGGTGCCCGACTACGCCATCGCCCGCACCGACCTGCGTGGCGAGACGCCGGAACGGGTCGAAGAGGCACTGGACGCGTTACGGGCGGCCTGTTCGCACCAGGTGCTCCCCGCCGACAGGTGGCCGCTGTTCGACCTGCGGGCGGCGTTGCTGCCGGACGGCCGTACCCGGTTGTTCATCGGCGTGGACGTGCTGGCCCTGGACCTCATGAGCTGGATGCGGCTGATGCGGGAGTGGGGCCAGTTCGTGACCGACCCCGCCCTGGAGCTGCCCGCGCCGCCCCTCGGCTTCGCCGACCTCGTACGGCGCCGCCTGGAGGACCCCGCCGACCGGCGGCGCGAGACGGACGCCGCGTACTGGGCCCGCCGCGCACCCGCCCTGCCAGGCGGGCCGGCGCTGCCCTGGACCCGCGGCCCGGCCGATTTCAGCGGGCATCGCATCACCCGGCACGCCGCCGAGCTGTCCGCCGAGGACTGGGCGCAGCTGCGCAAGCAGGGCGCGGCGCACGGGCTGAGCCCCACCGGCCTGCTGCTGGCGGCATTCGGCCTGGTGCTGCAGCGCTGGGGCGCCCACGAACCCTTCTGCCTGAACACCACCCTCTTCGACCGCGATGACCTCGCCCTCGGCGACGACACCCCGGGCCTGGACAGCGTCGTCGGCGACTTCACCAGCACCGTCCTCGTGGAGATCCCCACTGCTGACCCCGGACGCTGGTACGGCTTCGCCGGCTACGCCGCGGCCGTCAACCGGCAGTTCTGGACCGACCTCGACCACCGGGCCGTCTCGGGGATGGAGGCGCTGCGTACCGCGGTTGAGTCCGGGGAGCGCCCTCGGGTGACCGACCCGGCCACCGGGTTGCCCCTTCCCACACATACCGTGGTCTTCACCAGCGGCGTCGGGCTGGCGGGACCGGGCGAGTCGCCCGCCGCCTGGCTGGGCACCGAGGTCTTCGGCGTTTCGCAGACGCCGCAGGTGATGCTGGACCACATCGTCTGGGACGAGGACGGCAGGCTTCGCATCGCGTGGGACGCCGTTGACGGGGCGCTGCCGGCCGGGTTCGTCGACGGGATGCTGGCCGCGCACGTCCGCCTGCTGCGGCGGCTGGCCACGGAGCCCGAGCTGTGGACCGACCCCGCGCTCGGGTGGGCCCCGTCGTTCCTCGCCGACGAGGACCTGCCGGGCGGGGCGTTCGACGGAGCCGGTCCGCTCCTGGACGATCCGCTGCGCGCCGCCGCCGAACGGGGCCGGTCCGCGCCCGCCCTGCTTGACCTGGCTCGCGAGGTGACGGCGGGGAAGCTGACCGAGCGGGCCGCGCGCACCGGCCGCACGCTGGCCGCGCTCGGAGTCGGACCCGGCGATCTGGTGGCGGTGGTGGCGGACAAGAGCATCGCGCAGATCACCGCGCTGCTCGGGGTATCGGCCAGTGGGGCGGGGTACGTGCCCGTCGAACCGTCCTGGCCGGCGAGCAGGGTGGCGTCGCTGTGCGAGCAGGCGTCGATCCGGCACGCGCTGCTGGCGGCGGAGGCCGATGCCGCGGCGTGGCCGGATCAGGTCACCGTGCACCGGCTGGACGATGACGGGATGCTCGATGGTCAGGCCGAGGCCGAGCCGCGACGTCCCGCGCCGGACGACCTCGCTTACGCGATCTTCACCTCGGGCTCGACCGGGCGGCCCAAGGGCGTGGCCATCGAGCACCGCGCGGCCCGTACCACCCTGGACGACCTGGCCGAACGCTTCCCCCTCGACCCCGGCGACCGGGTGCTCGCCCTGTCGGCGTTCAGCTTCGACCTGTCGGTCTACGACATCTTCTCGGTGCTCGGCTCCGGCGGTGCCGTGGTGCTGCCCGAAGCCCGCCGCCAGCGCGACCCCGGCCACTGGCTGGAGCTGATGGCCCGGCACCGCGTCACCGTGTGGAACACCGCTCCTGCCCTGCTGGAGATGCTGGTGGAATACGCCGAGCTGGAGCCGGAGGCAGTGCGCAAGGCGCTGTCCACGCTGCGGCTGGTGTTCCTGTCGGCCGACTGGATCCCCGTCACCCTGCCCGACCGGCTGCGGGCGCTGGCCCCGCACGCCCAGGTGGTCAGCCTGGGCGGGGCGACCGAGGCGTCCATCTGGTCGATCAGCTACCCCATCGGCGAGGTCGATCCGTCCTGGCCGAGCATCCCGTACGGCAGGGCCCTCCGCGGCCAGTCCTTCCACATCCTTGACGAACACGGCCGGCCCTGCCGGGTCGGCGAGCCGGGTGAACTGCACATCGGCGGGTACGGGCTGGCCCGTTGCTACGTCGGCGACCCTGGGCAGACGGCCGAGCGTTTCATCACGCACCCGATCCTGCGTCGCCGCCTTTACCGCACGGGCGACCTCGGGCGCTGGCGGTACGACGGGACGATCGAGTTCCTGGGCCGGCTGGACCGGCAGGTCAAGATCCGCGGTCACCGGATCGAGCTCGGTGAGATCGAGGCCACGCTGGACAGGCTCCGCGTCGTGCGGCAGGCGGTGGCCCGAGCGGTGCCCGGGCCCGACGATCGGCCCCGGCTGGTCTGCTACGTCGTGCCCGCCGATCCTTCGGCACCACCGTCGGACGACGAGCTGATCGAGACCTTGCGGGCAAACCTGCCCGGGTTCATGGTGCCCAACCGCTTCCTCACCATGGACGGGCTGCCGATCACGGACAACGGCAAGATCGACTACAAGGCGCTCGTCAATCCGTACCAGCGAGCCGACGTCCCAGCCCGGGAGGCCCCTACCGCGGAGACGCTCGCCGCGCCTACGGCCGTCACCGAAGAGAACGCACCCCGTGCGCAGGCCCTCCCTGCGGCGATGACCGCACCGCGAGCGCAGGCGCTCACCGCGACGGTCACGCGCGGGCTGCGCCTCAGCCTCACCGTGTCGCCCGACGGGATGATGGAGCTCGTCGTGGAGGGCGGCGCCGACGGCGACGGGATTCCCACGCCCGGCGCTGCCGCCTCCCTGCAGCCTGCCGCATCGGCAGCCGAGCCCTCCGCCTTGCCGCAGCTCGCCACGCCCACCCCCGAGC
>NZ_VCJS01000415.1 GCF_005893125.1 Nonomuraea basaltis
CATCGCCATCGCGATCACCGGCACGGCCAGCACCACAGACGTGATCAAGCGTTGGCGCAGCGGCCGGAGCTCGTCCCCGGGCTCCTGCCCGCCCGTTTCCCCCTTCGGCGGGGCGGGCAGGGCGGCGCTGTAGCCGGCCTTCTCCACCTCACTGATCAAGTCCTGCGGATCAACACCCTCGGGAAAGGTGACCTTCGCCTTCTCCGTCGCATAGTTGACCGTCGCGCTCACACCATCCATCTTGTTCAGCTTGCGCTCGATCCGGTTCGCGCAGGACGCGCACGTCATACCGCCGATCGAGAGCTCGACCGCGTTCTGCCGGTCATCGGTGACCGAGGACATCAGCGTTCTCCTTTCTCTCGCTCAGTGGCTGTGCTCGCCGTGGGACGGGCCGGCGCTCGGCTCGGCTGTGGGCTTGGGCCGCCCGGCCCCTGCCCGGGCGGTGAAGTCCGCGGTGCGGACCTTGCCCCCGTGCTGGAAGTCCAGGAACAGCCGGTAGTCGCCGCCGCTGGGCACCTCGGCGTAGAAGACGATCTCGGGCCCGGCCTTGGTGGTGCCGTCGCCCGGCGCGCCGTCAGGGTGCACGTGCAGATAGGCCAGGTCACCGGCGCGCAGGGCCACCAGGTGACCGTACGCGCCCAGGTACGGCTGCAGGTCAGTCACCGGCTTGCCGTCCTTGCTCACACTCAGCGTCAGCTTGCTCGACTGGCCGGGCACCAGGTCGCCCGTCAGGGAGACCGTGTAGCCGTCCACCTTCGCCGTACGGCTGACCTCGGACAGGGCCTTGGGCGCGTAGTCACCGGCGACCAGCAGGTCCGTGCCAAGCGTCAGGCCGCTGCCCCCAGCCGGGACGAAGTCGGCGAAGGCTCGATAGGCACCCGGGTCGTCCAGCGTCAGCTTCACCGACCACACACCGTCACCGGCCTCGACCGGGTGCACGTGCTGGAACGTGGCCAGATCCCGCGAGACCACGATGAAGTGCAGCTTCTTGTCGTGCTCGACCTGATAGTCGGTCACCGGCTTGCCATCGGGCCCCGTCACGGTGAAGCGGAAATCGGTGGGCTCGCCGGCTTTGATGGTGGTCAGTGGGTTGAGGGTGTAACCGTTGTCGGACACTTGGAGCCCCCCAGGGGTATCGCTCTTCGCCGGCGCCGTGGCGGCGTGCTCATCGCCGTGCTCCGCGACCGGTTCAGTCTGCGGGACCATTGCGCTGTGATCCTCGGCCGGTGCCGGGGTGGCGGTCGGACCGACTACTCGCCCCGCGCCCAGGGCACCGCCGAAGACGACGGCCACCCCCAGGACGTAGGCGCCAAGCTTGGTTGCCGCGTTCATACCTGAATCGCCACCTCATACCCGGCTTCCTCGACAGCGGCAACGATCTTCGCCGCGTCGACCGGGCTGTCGCTCTCAACGGTCAGCAGGCCGCTCGCCAGATCCACTTCCACAGTGGTGACACCCGCGACCTCGCCGACTTCCTCCTTCACCGAACTCACGCAGTGGCCACAGGTCATGCCCTTGACGGTGTAGGTAGCGGTAGCCATGTCAATCAACCCTTTCCAGTGGTGTTCGTCAGGAGCGGACGAGCCGCGCGATGGCGTCGGAGGCCTCTTTGACCTTGGCCTGAGCCTCAGGGCCGCCCTTGGCGGCGGCTTCGGCCACGCACTGCGCCAGGTGATCTTCGAGTAGGGAGATGGCGACGGACTGCAGAGCGCTCGTGGCCGCCGACACCTGAGTGAGGACGTCGATGCAGTATTTGTCGCCCTCGACCATCCGCTGCAGGCCGCGCACCTGCCCCTCGATCCGGTGCAGCCGCCGCAGCTGGTCCTGCTTGTTGTCGCTGTATCCCACCATGTCTCCCCCTCCGATCTCCTTGAACGTACCATACCCCCCTACCGTATTCAATCCGCGAGACGGCCGCTTGAAATCCGGCGTCGCCTGAGCAGCACAGAGAGCGTGTGTACATACGATCTCCCTGGGGAGCTTCAGCTGGGGTGCCAGCGTTCCGGCTCTCGGGAATCGTCGAAGGGGGGAGCTCGGCGACGCCCCTGATGGTTCGGGGCGGGGCCTATCGGCAGACGTCCCGGACCGCACACCGTCATCGGCGTCTTCGAGTAGCCGCTCAGTGTCCCCGCCCAAAGAGAGGACGTCGTCTTCGTGTCGCAGTCCCAATGCCGCGGCTCGCCCCGAAGGCATCCTCTTGGAGCAGACAAGGAGGAAGTCCAGTGATCCCTGAGACGACGCACACCCGCGCACCCGGACCGCGGGTCGCCTCGCCAGGCGAGTACGCCATCGATGTGAGCCGCGGATTCGTGCCCGCCGAAGACCCGGTGGACGCGTTGCCGGCGTACTACCGCCCCTGGGAGCAGGTCGGACGGAACATCGCGGCCCTGATCATGACAGGGCGCATCCGTCCCGAGATCGAGTCGATGCCCGCACTCGCGCTGGACAGGCTGGAGTCCTGCGGCGAGCAGGAACGGGCCATGCTGCTGCTGTCCTGCCTCGCGAACGCGTATGTGTGGGGCCATGGCACACCTGCGCGCACGCTCCCGGCCCCGGTGGCACGCCCTCTTCATGACCTCGCCCAATTGCTGGACCGGGCGCCGATCGTCGCCCATGCCTCAATCGTCCTGAACAACTGGCGGCGCATCGATGAAACAGAGCCGCTGAGCATGTCCAACATCGACACGCAGCTGACGTTCCTCGGCGGTGTGGACGAGAAGTGGTTCTACCTCGCGACCGTGGGGGTCGAACTGGCCGGGGCAGACGGGTTGCCCCTCCTCATGCAGGCCCAGCACGCCGCGGCGGCCGAAGACCACACCGGGCTCATCGAGGCGCTGCTCGGCGTCCGGAAGGTGCTCGGCCGCGTGGTCGACGCGTTCCTCAACGTCGAGCGTTGGTGTGACCACTACGTCTTCTACCACCGGATCAGGCCGTTCCTCATGGGCTGGTCCGCGCCGGGACTGCGGTTCGAAGGCGTGGATCGTGAACCTCTGGTGCTGGCCGGCGGCAGCGCCGCCCAGAGCTCCCTCATCCAGGCCTTCGACGCCGGACTCGACATCCAGCATCGCGACGAGCTGACCGCGGGCTTCCTGACCGGCATGCGCGCGTACATGCCCGGGCCGCACCGCCGCTTTCTCGAGGATCTGGAGGCCGGCCCTTCGGTCCGCGACTTCGTCGCACGGCACCGCGGCACCCGCCCCCAGCTGGCCGAGGCGTACAACGCGGCCGTAGACGGCCTGGCTCAGCTCAGGTCCCAGCACATCGGCATCACCGGGCGCTACATCAAACGGTTCGAGCACGGCGAGGAGACTGCCAAAGGGACCGGCGGCAGTGACTTCATCGGTTTCCTGAAGAGGTCGCGCGAGGAGACCGTCGAACGGCTGCTGCCATGACGGTGTATGTGTACCGGAACTACGACCAGGAGCAATTGGACGCTCAGTATTCCCCGAGCAGCCTGGTGGGCGACATCCAGCCGTTCCTGGACGACTATGCCGAGCGCAGCCGCCTGGCCCGAGACGAGCTGGCCGGCACCACCCACCGAGACCTGCGTTTCGGGCAGGGGCCGGATGACCGGCTGGATGTCTATGGCCCGTCGGGAACGGACGCGGAAAGCCGTCCCGCCCTGTTCTTCGTCCATGGCGGATACTGGCAGGAACTGTCCAAAGAGGACAGTGCCTTCCCGGCTCCAGCCGTTGTCGGGGCGGGCGCCCTCTACGCCACGCCGGAATACACCCTGGCCCCGCGCGCCAGCCTCTCCGAAATCGTCGACCAGGTGCGCAGCGCATTCGCCTGGTTGTGGCACCACGCGGCCGAATACCGCATCGACCCTGAGCGGATCGTGGTTTCCGGATCCTCCGCGGGCGCTCATCTGGCGGCCATGTTGCTCGCCACCCCCTGGCGGCAGTGGGGGCTGCCGGCCGCGCCCATCGCGGGAGCGGTGCTGCTGGGTGGGATCTACGACCTGACTCCGGTGCAGCGCACCTACGTGAACGAGGTCGTCGGCATCGACCCCGGTGAAGCCCGCGACTGCAGCCCGATGTTCCTGTCCGGCGCACGTTGCCCCGTGGTCATCGCCTGGGGGGAACACGAGACGGACGAGTTCAAGCGGCAGTCGTCCACGTTCGCGGCGCATCTGCGGGGGCGCGGCTGCCAGGTGACCGCGTTCGAGCAGCCTGGGCGCAACCACTTCGATTCGCCGACGGAGCTCGCCATGCCATCCACACGAATCCACGCCGAGACCCGCCGCCTTCTGGGACTGCCACCCATCTGATCACAGACCCACCCGGTTTGACCGGTGACCACCACCGCGTCGCGACGGCCGGCTCTCGCAGGCCGGTCCGTTGATCGCGATCTGGGTGTTCGCGCCGACGGAGCGGCGCCGCGGCCGGCATCACGGCTCTTCGGGCGGCTCTGATGCTAATTGACGGTTAATTGTCAGATGTGCGACCGAAACCTCTGATGTGTATGGGGCATATTTGGTTAAATATCCTTCGATCATGACGCAATCCTGAAAGGACGGTCATGGTGGAGAAGGACTCCCCCCAGCCTGACCCCGAGCGGATCGGCGGCCACCAGATCGTGGGCTGCCTGGGTGAGGGTCCGCGTGGCGTCGTCCACCTGGGCCGGAAGTCCGAGGACGCGCCTCAGGTGGTCATCAAGACGCTGACCGTCGACCCGGCCGCCGACCCCGACTTCGTGGCCAGGCTCAAGAGCGTCACACGGGTGTCCAGCTCGTACGTGGCCCGCACCCTCGACGCCGGAGCCGAGAACGGCCTGTCGTACGTGGTCAGGGAGCATGTCGAGGGCCGCTCGCTGGCCGAGGCCGTCGCGGCGGACGGCCCCCTGACCGGCGACGCGCTGGAGCGGGTCGCGGTGGGCATGCTGACCGCACTGACCGCCGTTCACCTGGCCGGGTTCGCGCACCGCGGTCTCACGCCGTCGAACGTGATCCTCACCGCCGAGGGACCGTGCGTCACCGACATCGAGCTGGGCGACCCTGTCGGCGAGCTCGGCTACCGGGCACCCGAGCAGCTCAACGGGCTGCAGTACGGCCCGTACGCCGACGTCTTCGCCTGGGCCGCGACCGTGGTGTTCGCCGCCACCGGGGCCGCGCCGTTCGGGCACGACGCCGAGCAGCTGCTGAACGGGGAGCCCGAGGTCGGCGAGTTGCCCGAGCCGCTGCGCCAGGTGGTGCTGGCCGCGCTCACCAAGGATGTGGCGGGGCGGCCGACGACGTACACGGCGCTGCTGCGGCTGCTGGGGGACGTCAACGCGCCCATGCCGGCGCCGCCGATCGCGGGCGTCCCCTCACCGCCGCCGGTCGCCGGGCAGCAGCCTGGGCCGGTTGCGCCGCCCGCGATCCAGCCGATCCAGCTGTCGATCGGGGCCGTCCAGACCCCCCAGATGCCGCCGCCCCAGCCCCCTATGGCCGCACAAGGCCCGATGGACCAGCACCCCATGCAGCCCGTCCCTGGCCAGGTCGTCCCCGGCCTGGCCGGCCCAGGGCAGCCCGGCCCCATGGACCAGGCCCCGATCGGGTCTGGTCCGATGGCATCTGGTCCGGTCGATCAGGGCCCCGTCGCGCACGGTGCGACCGTGCCGGGCCCGATGGAGCAGGGCCCGATGGAGCAGGGCCCGATGGAGCAGGGCCCGATGGAGCACGGTCAGATGGGCCAAGGGCCCACGCCCCCGGTCTGGGGACCCC
>NZ_VCJS01000416.1 GCF_005893125.1 Nonomuraea basaltis
GGCCCAGCCCACTCCCCCACGCTCCAACCTGCCGGATCCCGGGCCCGCCGACTCGCTGGACTCCTCGCCGAGCGCGGCGATGGAACGGCTGACGTCGGTGGCCGAGTCGCTGCTGGGGGACGCCTCCCGGGTGGCGCTCGCCGACGTGCTCGGTCTCGACTGGCCGTCGGCCCGCCGCGTCCTCGCCGACCTGACCACCGTCGACCTCCGGCCGGAGCTGCCTTACCGGCTGACCTGGGCCGACGGGCTCACCATCGATCCGGGTCGCGAGCCGGCCTGGCTGTCGCACGGCTACCTGGAGCGCGCCTGATGAGCACCACCGACAACCTCGGCCCCGGCCAGGGGAACGATCGCCCCGAGGCCACGCCTGCTCACGCTCCCGCGCCGGCCGCCGTGCGCGCTCCCGGGGGCGGCAATGTGGGTGCCAAAGCGGCGACCCGCTCCGGAGCGGCTGCCGATCAGATCGGCACAGACGCGCAGATCCGCTCGGGGGCGGTGGCCGATCAGGGCGGCACACGCACGCAGGCCCGCTCACAGGCCACCGACGGTGCTCGCACGCGGATGCAGTCCCGTTCCAGAACAGCCGGGCGGGTCGGTGCTCCCCTGCAGGCGCGCTCCAAGACGGTCGACGGGCCCGTCGACCATGCGCGGGCGCGGTCGGGTGGGCCGCTGTGGCTGGGCGCCGGGGCTGCCGCGCCCGCCGGCATGGTACGCCTGACGTGGCCGGACTCCACCGGGCAGGCCCTGCCGGTCTGGCCCGACGGGGTGACGCCGTCGCTGCTGGACGAATACCAGGTCGCGCCCGTCCCCGTGGAGCGGGCCGGGGAGACCAGGCGCGTCCTTGCCGCCGTGCTCAAGTGCTGCTGGACGGACCTGTCCGTGGACCCGTGGCCGGGCGATCCGGCGCCGGTGGAGCTGGTGCTCGACACGTACCGCGCGTTGATCGGCCGTACCGACGACCTGATGCGCAACTGGGCGATCGGGGCGCTGCGCCGGCTGCACGACTCGGCGTGGATCGTCATGGACGACGGCGTGGTCCTGCTGGGCCCGCGCTGTGCTCTGTGGCCGGTGGAGTCGCACGCACAGCTGCAGGAGCTGGTACGCCGCCTGCCTGAGCCGGAGCGCCCCGAGCTCACCGTGGTGGGCGACGCCGACATCGTGGCCGCCGCCCGACTCGCCGAGGCCGTCCCTGTCCAGGAGCCGGGAGCCGGTGGACGGGTCGAGGGCGGCGCGGCGGAGTTCGACCATCTGCTGGGGGCCTACGACGAGCGGCGGCGGGCCGAGCTGGTGGCGGCGTTCATGGTGGTGGAGTACGCCGCCGAGCCGGTGCAGGAGGTCCGGTTCGCCGCTCTGCGCGACCCGGCGCTGCGCCACACGCTGGGCGAGATGCTGGCGCGGCGCGGCCGTACCCTGATCCAGCACCGCGACCGCTGGACGTCCGGCTACGACGACACCTGCGCCGCCGCACTCACCGCCACCGGCGAAGCCGATCAGGCGAGTACGACCACCCATCCCGGCGCGGACGGGGCTTCCGGCCCAGCGCTTCCTGCCGAGACGTCCGACGCCCCAGTCCCTGACGAGGCGGCGGACCCCGGCGGGCGGGCATCGGCCCCGGGGGCGGGCGTGAAGCTGGGAGTGAGCGAGCGGGCGGTGCTGACGTTGGTGCTGGTGCACTCGGTGGCGATCCCGAGGGCCGAGGGTCTGCTGCCCGAGGACTCCTGGCTGTCGCCGCATCCCACGCCGGTGGACGAGCTGCGCCGCCACACGCAGTTGCCGATCGGCGAGCTGGAGGCGGCGTTGCGGGTGCTGCGGCACGCCGGGTTGCTGAGCCAGGTGAAGGCCGGCGAGGAGGCGGGCGGATATGTGCCCGGGCCGCAGTTCCACCGGCTCACTCCGGTGGCACGGCGGCGGCTGCAGGAGGAGCTGATCCTGGCGGCCGGGCCGAGCACGCCGCTGGCGGCCGCCGTACGGGCTCGGAGATCGGCGAGATGAACGCGCACCCGCCCGCACGGGACGGAGATGTCGGCGCAATGACGGATGAAAGGGTTACGGGGGATCAACGTGTCGCAGGTGGAGAACGTCGTCGGGGACCGGGTGCTGATCGCCGTGCAGGCGGTCAACATTTCGCGGCTGTCGACCCATCCGGTGCCCACCGTCCCCGGCACGCTCATCGTCGTGGCGGGCGCCGGGCCGAAAGACTCCAACGGCGCCGGTAAGTCGTCGTTCATCGCGTCGATCACGGCCCTGCTCGGCGACGAGCAGTGGCGCTTCGCCTCGGGCGCCAAGGCGGTGTCTGAGCTGCTGTTCAACGCCGAGCTGGCCAGCGGCGCGGGCGCCCGCCAGTGGGCGAGCGCCGACCACGGCTACATCGTGGGCGTCTTCGGCCCGCCGGGAATGGACGGCTTTCCAGCGCAGGCGGCCGACGACGGCAACGCGCAGCCCACGCCCCATGGCGGGGCGGCGGTCTCCGGTGAGCTCGTGCTCGGCGGTCCGGACGGTGAGGAGCCGAGCGGTGAGCTGTTCGAGGTGCCGGACACCTCCGGCGGGGCGCTCACCGTGTGGCTGAAGGTCAATCAGGAGGCGCCGCACCTGGAGATCCGGTGGCGGGAGGGCGTGCATCTGGCGGCCTCCCCGTCCGAGGCCGAGCGGGTGGCGCGGGCCGACGAGATCTGGGCGTCGCTGCCGAAGTCGGCGGGCCGGCGCGACGTGGTGGCCCGCGACCTGACCAAGGTCCTCTACGGCGACCGGGTCAGGTGCGTGTCGTTCCTGTCCACCTCCGTACGCAGCAAGGTCGCCACCAACCTGCTCTCCCAGCCGCTCAACGAGATCTCCCCCGAGCGGGTCTTCGAGGCCATCGCCGCGCTCACCGGCCTCGACGCCGAGCTGGAGCAGGAGCGGGAGGCCCGCCGCGACGAGCACGCCAGGCGGGTGCGCGCGGCGCAGGCGGGCGACCGGCTGGCGGAGTTCGAGGCGGAGTCGAAGGCGCTGCTGACCACGTTCGACCGGCGTGATCAGGCGAGGGTACGCCTGGCCGACGCGCTGCGGTGCTGGCGCGGCAGGCAGGCGCGCAAGCTGGCCGACGCCGCGGCCAAGGACGAGTCGCTGGCCGCCGACCTCGAACGGCACCGCGCGGCCGGCGCGGCGGCGGCCGAGGCGATCGCCATGGTGAGGGCGGAGATCGCCACGCTGAAGGAGGACACGCTCGACCGGCAGGTGGCGCAGGCCCGCAAGGAGCTGGCGGCGCTGCAGGCCACGGCCGCCAAGCTGGACGCCGACCGCGCGGTGGCGGAAAACTCCGCCGACGAGCTGCGCGGGCAGATCCCGGCGCTGGAGGAGAGCCGCAGGTTCGCCGACGGGCGTGACGTGCCCGCGGCCGAGCGGGAGCTGCGCGAGGTCCGGCTCCGGCTCAACGAGGCGCTCAAGGCGCTGGGCGTGGCCGACCGGGAGGTGTCGTCCGCGCAGGCGGCGCTGGACGACGCGGAGGGCGGACCGGCGGCGGCCCAGCTCAACGCGCTCGCGGCGGCGGGCGTCGGCGCGACGGGCCTGCTGGACGCGCTGGACGTCGCCGAGCAGGCCCGCGAAGCCGCGCAGTCCGCCGGGCTGCGGGGGTGGCCGCACGAGCACGCCGTGATCGTGGACGCCGCCCGGCTCCCGTCGGCGGCCGAGGCGCTGGCCGGGCTTCCCGGGTCCGTGCTGGTCAGCGCGGCCGGGGTGAGCGTCGTGGGGGCGTTCGACGGGGTGGCGACCGGGCGGGAGACCCGGATCAAGGCAGCCGAGCAGCGGCTGCACCGGGCCAGGGATGTCCAGGAGACGGCGGCGCAGGCCGTAGGCGATGGGGAGGAGGCCGTCGCCGAGGCGCAGCGGCGGCTGGAGGGCGCCCGGGCCGGGGTACGGCTGGCCGAGGTCGAGGCGCGGCTGGGCGAGCGGCGGGCCAGGCTGGGCGAGCTGAACGCGGCCATCGAGGAGCTGGCCCCCAAGGTCGCCGAGGCCGAACGGCAGGCCGGGGCGCTGGACTTCCGCGGGCGTACGAGGGACATGGAGATCGAGCGGCTGGAGGGCAGGCGGCAGCGGCACGAGACCGAGCGGGCGCAGGCCCGCGACCAGGAGGGGAAGGTCGGCGCGGAACGCGAGGCGCTCAGGCTCGGCGCGCTGACCGCCGACTGGGGCGGCACCGTGCGGACGGCACGCGAATGGCTGGAGGCGCTGCCGGAGGAGGAGCGGCCGCGTACCGCCGAGGAGTGGTGGCGGATCGCCGAGCGGCACTTCGACCAGGCGCTGCGCGACACGTTCCCGGAGGAGGACGCCGAGATCCCGGAGGAGCTGCGGTTCCTGCTGAGCGAGCGGGGCGGGAGCACGGCGCGGGAGCAGGCGACGTTCGCGGCGGTGTGCGGGGCGCTCGCGTCGTACCTGCGGGGTCAGGAGGAGTACGAACGGCATCAGCGCGGGCAGATCGAGGCGCAGATCGTGACCAGGCAGCGGGACCTGGCGGCGGCGGCCAGGGGCGCGGAGGAGGCGGCCCAGTCGACGGCCGTGCACCGGGCGGCGCTGACGGCGGCGATCAAGGCGCGGCTCACGCGGGTGGCGGAGGAGTTCGAGAAGCTCGACACGTCATACGGCGGCTACGGCGCGACGCTGGAGTTCCCGGTGCCGCCCGCGCCCGCCGATCCGGAGCAGCGCTGGCAGTGGCGGGTGACGCCGAAGTGGCGGCGCGGCGAGGGGCAGGGGTTCGTGCCGTACAACCGGCGGGCCAACACCGCGCTCATGGACGAGAAGGCGGTCAAGCTGGTGTGCGCGGCGGCGATCGCCTCGTCCGGGGGCGGGCATCTGTGCCTGGTGCTCGACGAGCTGGGGCGCAATCTGGGCAAGGAGCACCGCAGGGAGGCGGTGGCGCTGTTCAGGAGGATCGGAGAGACGTACGGGATCACGGTGATCGGGGCGTTGCAGGACGACATGGAGCCGTATGCGATCGACGCCTGCGGGCAATACATCAAGCTGCGGCGGTCGTCGGACGCGATGCCGTACAACGACCCGCCGGTGATCGTCGGGCATGACCAGCACGCCGAGCGGGTGCGGGCGCTGGCGGCGTACGTGGACCGGACGGCGGCTACCTGATCGGCGGGCCGGTGTAGGAGGCGCGCAGGCGGAGGAGGGCGCCTCGGTCGTACTCCTCCATGGCGTGCGCCAGCCATCCCGCCGCCCTGGCCACCGCGAAGACGGCCTCGCCCGCGCCGCGCACCATGCCGCTCACGGCGGCGAGGATGGCGAGGGCGAAGTCGATGTTCCGCTCGGGGAGCCTCCGCCTGCGCATCTCCTCCAGGACGGCCAGGCCGGCGGCGATCCGCTCGTGTCCCGGCGCGGCCTCCTTGATCAGGTCGAGCAGGAGGCCGCCGCGCCCGTCGCCGTTCTTGTAGATGCTGTGGCCGAAGCCGGGGATGCGCTCGCCGCGCCGTACCCGCTCCGCGATCGCCCGCGCCGCCTGGCCTGGCTCGTCGACCTCGGCGAGCAGGCGCTCGGCGCCGTACGAGGCGCCGCCGTGCAGCGGGCCGCCCAGCACGCCGAAGCCCGTCAGGACCACGGCGTACGGGTCGGCCTTGGCGGAGGCGGCGACCCTGGCGGCCAGAGTGGAGGCGGCCAGCTCGTGGTCGGCGAGCAGGACCAGCGCTGCCCCCACCGCGTCGAGCAGGGCGGGCGGGGC
>NZ_VCJS01000417.1 GCF_005893125.1 Nonomuraea basaltis
GGGCCAGTGCCCATTGGTCATGCGACGCCTTGGTGATCGCCCCGGCCCACCGCGCCGACGAGAGCGCGGTCAGCTCGCGTTTGCGCTCTGCCCACCGGTCCGCGTCGTGCGCCAGCCCGTCCCGGCAACGCACCGCAAGATCCTTCGAGGCCAGCGAGCCGAGATGCGCGCCCACCAGCCGGAGCACCGTCTCGTCCTGGGCGGTCAGCCCTTTGAGACGATCGCGGACCGCCACCCCGGAGGGAGCGGCCGCGATGAACGGCGCCTCGATCGGCCGCAGCTCAGCCATGCGCCGTGGCCTCCAGCGTCGTGCGGGCACCACTCGTCGCCGGGCGGGGAGCACCCAGCGAGGTCGCCACATGCCGATCGCGAGCGCGTCGGGATGTCTGCATGGCCTCCACCCCACCTCCCCAACTTTACCGAGCGTGACCGTTAGACTACCGGCATTGGACTCTGCCGGGTAGAACATGCGAGCGATACACGAGCCCCTCATCGGCCCATGCGGCCGTGGCCGTCACGTTCGCTCGACCCGCACGCTCGTCCCTCCGCAAGGTTCACACCCTGACCGCGGCAACAACTCCTGCGACCTCGTGAACACCTACGCATGCTCAAAGGGCAACCGTTGCCGACCCCCGGACGTGAGCTCACTGCCGTCTCGTGATCCGATGGACGGCTCGTACATCCCCTGCGGGGTTCATCGCGCGGGTGAGATGATCGACACCGATGCCGCAGGCATCCACCACAACACCGCAGTCTTCCGGTACGTCGAGTCAGTCGCAGCCGCAGCCATCGCAGGCACAGCCATCCTCGCCCTGGCAGCAGGAGCAGCAGTTGCCGCAATTGCCGCAGCAGTCGCAGCCGGAGCAGTCGCAGCGCTGGCAGAAGGAGCCCTCGCGGTCTTCGTCCCAGTCAGGCCGGTACAGGCCGCATGTGCAGCAGGTCAGCGCGGCGCACGCCAGCGACAGCAGCCCGCCGGGGTCCCGCTTCGGCGGCCGCCCTCCCGGCGGCGCGCCCGGGTCGCCGGGCGCGTGTCCGGGCTGGTGGCCGGTGCCGTGCGTCCCGGCGGTGGCGAAGGCTCGGGAGACGGCGCTGCCGGTCTCCCGCACCAGCAGGGCGCGCGTCAGGCCGGGGCGCAGCAGGTCCAGCCCGTCCACGGCGGCGCGCAGCTCGGCGTGCGCGGCGTCGCAGTGGCGGCGCGCCTCATCCAGGCCGGTGCCGGTGGCGGCCAGCGGGTTGTATGCCCCGGACGCCCGGTCATCGGCCAGGTCCTCCACCGCGTCGATCAGGTGGGCCAGCCTCCCGAATCCGCGCCCGGCCGCCTCCAGTACCTCCCGGTTGTGCGGCTTCCCCGCGAGTACCGCGGTGTGCGCGAACGCGGCGGCCACGGCGTCCTCGGTGGGTCCCGTCAACTCCCGTAAACCGGGCGCCGCGGCGCTCCTCGGGGGCGCCTGGGCCGGGGAGCGTTCCAGGAGGGCCTGGCGGTCGGCCGCCGCCGTCAGTGGGGTGGGGTCGAACCCCAGCGTGCCGGCCATGGCAGTGCCGGCCGAGGACCAGCGGCCCGCCAGGCGGGTGGCGCCGGCGGCCACCGGGCGGCGGGCGTACACGCCATCCCCGTCTGCCACGTGGTCGCGCACTTTGCCGGCCGCCAGGAGCAGCGACACCGAGGCCGCCAGCCGCACGCCCTCGGCCTCCACCACGTCGGCGCCCTTGAAGCCGCGCAGCGCGCACGCGCCCGCCCGCCGGCGTGGCGCGGACGCGGGCGACTGGGCCTCGGTGAGGACGGACACG
Organism: Nonomuraea basaltis; assembly: GCF_005893125.1. Lineage (GTDB taxonomy): Bacteria > Actinomycetota > Actinomycetes > Streptosporangiales > Streptosporangiaceae > Nonomuraea > Nonomuraea basaltis. The sequence goes on from NZ_VCJS01000417.1 coordinate 1,789, forward strand.
AGCAGGCCGTCGTAGTTGGTCACCAGGCGAGACAGGTGTCCGTGCTCGTCGCGGAGCGCCAGGCAGAGCCCACACAGGTGGCCCATCCAGTCCGCGTAGAGCCCTTTGCACATGACGTGCCGACACGGGCGGACAATGCCGAACATACGTCCCCTTATATGCGTATTACCGAGCCAACCGTAGCACCGGACCGCCGGAAGATACCGCGGCGGCGAACGGGATCCCCGGAAGGCTGTCAGGCTACGTCGGCCGCCGGCGCGACGACGGCACCGACCAGACCATTCATGATCTTTTACGGTGACAGGTGCGCGAGCAGGCCGACCCGCACGAGGATCCCAGCCGCAAGCGTGCACGGCAACGCCATCGGATCGGCGCTGCTGGACAAGGTCGCCGCCGACAACCCCAGCGTGACGAAAGCGGGGACGGACTTCGGCGCGCTGATGCTGCACCGCCGGCGCGGGGGCCGCCCCCGCGCTGCCCGGCACGCCAACCTGGTGCTCCATGAGGCGACCGCGCTCGGCACGGAGGTGGCCGGTGAGCAGCCGCCAGACTTCTTATCCGGGGAACCATCGAAGGGCGTGTCGGCGCCTGAGCGTGGCAGGCAGCCGGGTGTGTTCGTCCACAACCGCGTCTGTGAGTTGTTTGCGTGTCAGCCCTCGTGCGGTGCTCAGGTTGGCGCCTTTGAGATTGGCGGTCTTGGGGTTTGTCCCAGTCATGCTGGCCTCACTGAAGTCGGCGCCCTCCAAGTCGGCGTAGCTCAGGTCGGCGCGGTCGAGGCGGGAGCCGTGGAAGGACGCCCCCGGCAGCTTGGCGTGGGACAGCCAGGCATCGCGCAGGTCGGCGTACCTGATCCAGGCCTGCGGAAGGCGAGCAGCCACGAGGTAGGCGTACCGCAGTGAGGCGGCATCCAGTGCCGGCTCGGGACAGCTCACCCCGGTGAAGTGGATGCCGTCCAAGCGGCTGGCAGTGAGCTGCAACGACAGCGGGCCGAGGCCTTTGCTCAACTCCATGGCCAGCCCGAAAGCGGTTGTGATGTCCGCTCGCAGCGCGGGACCGCGTAGCCCTGAGGCGGGATCGACAAAGCCGCGGAGCCGAAGTCCGCTTCGCCTGGACAGCGCAGCCGCGCGGCGGCTCTCATCCGTGACGTACTGGCACAGGATGGACGCGATAGCCCGCGCGTCGCGTGGGGAGTCGGCGGCGATCCTGCGCAGCGCATGCAGCGCACCGAGCCGCACCGCCATGGAGGGGCTGCCTAACTGGGTGACAGTTTGGGTGAACCGGTCGGTGATGTGCGACTGCCTGCTCAACAGGTAGGTGCGCGCGGTGAACGCTAGGGAGCCGCCCGCGCCTAAGGCGAGCAGCAGGGTGATGAGCGCTGTCCGAGCGTCGTTGCGCACCTCGGCGAGCGGCTGGCCGGTCAGCTTCAAGCCGGGGTCTACCAGAGTGATGGGAAGCAGCCACAAGACCAGCACGCACAGCAGCAGGGTGCCAGCACCGAGGGCAACGTACACAAGCATCGCTCTGCGGCGGGGCGTGCCGACCTGTTTCCTGAACCTGACGAAATTCGGACCACCACGCTCCGCTGGCGACGGTCATGCCTCGCCGAGGTCGGTGTTCGAGCACGAGGAACGAGTCACCGAGCACCAGGTGCTCGGTGAGGCCGTCGGACAGGCGCAGGATGGCCACGGTCGCCGACGGACCGATAGGGTCGGCGACGTCGCAGGTGTTCCGGTGAGCGTCCGTCACCTGCTCGATGGCCTCGGCGAGCAACGCCGAAAGGCTGCGGTCCCGCACGAGTGACAAGAGGCTGAGGAGGCTGCCTCCCAGGCGGCTGGCGTACCAGGCCACGCCGTGCCGGCAGATCGATTCGGTGCCGGAGATGCCGGCGCCGTCGATCAGCCGGTTCGGGCATACCTTCGAGATCGTCCGCGCGGGCGGACGGTGCGGATCGGGGAACGGCGTACGCGCGAGAGGGGCGGAGCCGGTCGGCGCAGCCCTGCCGCGAGCTCGTTCTCCGCTGCGACGTGGCCCGGCCAGCCCGTGCGCCACTTCGGCGGCCAGTGTGGCGGTCGTGAGGGTGTTTGATCGCTCTCGTTAGAGGTCGGGGGAGGCGTCGATCGTGCCGGCACCGTGGCGGCGTGCATTGTTAAGGATCTTGGTCAGAGCCGAAGACAGCAGCTTCACCTCCTCCTCCGACAAGCCCTCGGTGATCTGCCGTTCCAGCGTCTGCCGATCTGCTAGGACGGGGTCACGCAGGCGGCGTCCTTTGTCGGTCAGGTAGAGCCGTACGAGCCGCTGATCACTTTCGTCCCGCTGGCGGACGAGTAGCCCGGCGGCGCCCATCCGGGTGGCCATTTTCACGACGGTCGGCGTGGTGACGTTCAGCAATGCGGCCAGTTCGCCGGGCGTGCGTCCCTCCTGCTGCCACAGAGCGGCCAGCACGAGGTTCTGGCCCAGGTGCAGTCCGTGTCGCCGGGGGGACACACTCGATAAGTACATGCCGTTCACGGCTTCCGCCCGGCTCGTTCTTCCTGGTGGGGAGGGCTGAGCGGTGGATTCCGGTATTCGCGCGGTGCGCAACATCCAGCGTACGACTATCGCGGGCGTCACGCTCTTGGCCGTGATCGCGGCGGTCGTCTCTTTCCGCCACATGCATGAACTCTGCCTGCGTCATGGAGAGGACCCCTTGGCGGCGGTGCTGATCCCGCTCGCCGTCGACGGCACGATCGTCGTCGCCTCGATGTCCATCCTCCTGGCCAATCGGTACGGCTCCCGCGGCGGCACGCTGGCCTGGACCCTTCTCGTGGTCGGCAGCCTTGCCAGCCTCGGCGCCAACATCGCGGTCGCCGAGCCGAGCCTGATTGGGCGCATCATCGCGGCGTGGCCGAGTGCCGCCTTGATCGGCAGCTACGAGCTCTTGATGTCTCAAATTCGCCGAGCTTCTGCCGAGGGACCTGCTGCTGAGCAGGTCGATACGACGGAGACGAACGAACCGGTTCATGACGATGACCACGATTCCTCAGGGTCGCCGGATCCTGATGGCTGCGGAGCGGGAGACCTACGTCGAACGGCCTGGCAGTGGGCCTTGGCCCATCGCCTGCCCGATGGGGCTCTTCCATCGGGCAGGCTCATCGCTGAGCAGTTCGCGCGGAGTGCTCGATGGGGTCGCTGGATCAAGCGGATAGGTCTCGAGGGAAAGCTCGCGGAGCATGATCATTCCGCTGTCGTATGACTCGGTGAGTCACCAAGAGGTACGTCTCTCGGATCATGCCATGACGGCGGCTGTTGCTACGGTGCAGGAAGCAGAGCGTCGTGAACTCCTTCGCGATTGAGGAATCGATCAATACCCTGACGTGCGCTTCTGCACGACTGGCGAACTGCTGCAAAAATGGCGTTATCTGTAGGTTGTGCCACAGTGCCTGACCTGTGGCTTTACCTTGGGGGTTACTCATCACCCTGGAGGGATCGCAACCCGACCCGCATCGCCGACGCGAGGCGTTGCGCCTCCGGGTCACTCATCACCCTGGAGGGATCGCAACGAGCGTAGGCCGGTGAGGCTTTCGTAGACCTTCCGGTCACTCATCACCCTGGAGGGATCGCAACAAGGGCGGCGGTGCGGTCACGTCCACGGCGAACGTGGTCACTCATCACCCTGGAGGGATCGCAACATGTGGCCGGCGGGCGGGGCCACGCCCCACGGCGGGTCACTCATCACCCTGGAGGGATCGCAACGCGCGCACCCACACGCCTTCTGAGGGGCCTCGGAGATTCCGGACAGCGTCTGGTGGTCTGACCTACGCTGCGGACCGCCGGGTCAGGTACTGGTCTTCGACTTCTTGCGGAGTCTGATATCCGAGTCCCGAATGCAGACGCTTGCGA
>NZ_VCJS01000418.1 GCF_005893125.1 Nonomuraea basaltis
CACCCGCTCCACCCTGACCCCGGGCCCGTCGGGGCGGGCCTCCCGCCGCATCTGCCGGTCGAACTCGCGCAGCACCTCGTCACGATCCATCCGGCCATCCCAGCACCCGGCGCCGCGTCCCGGCAACGGATTTACCAGCCGTGACAGGGAGACATGGCTGGTCAGCCGCCGAAGCGGCGCTGCCGGGCGGCGAAGCTGCGCAGGGCGCGCAGGAAGTCGATCTCGCGGAACGCGGGCCAGAACGCCTCGCAGAAGTACAGCTCGGAGTAGGCCGACTGCCAGAGCAGGAAGTTCGACATGCGCTGCTCGCCGCTGGTGCGGATGACCAGGTCGGGGTCCGGCTGCCCGGCCGTGTAGAGGTGTTTGGCGACGTCGTCCACGGTCAGTGTCGCGGCCAGGTCCACCATGGACTGCCCGGCCTCGGCCCGCTCGTACAGCAGCTCACGCAGGGCGTCGATGACCTCCTGGCGGCCGCCGTACCCGATGGCCAGCGTGAGGTGGAACCCGGTGGCGCACTCGCGGGTCGCCTCGACGGCGTTCTTGAGTGCGCTGGCGGTGGTGTCGGGCAGCATGTCGAGCATTCCGGCGACGTGGATGCGCCAGCGGGCGTCCGGCCGGTCGAGCCGGTCGGCGACCATCCGCTCGATCACCCGCAGCAGGAACGCGACCTCCTCGTCGCCGCGGCGCTGCAGGTTCTCCGTCGAGCAGAGGAACACGGTCAGGTGTTTGATGCCGAGGCCCTCGCACCACGACAGGACGTGCTCGATGTGCTCGGCGCCGTACTGGTGGCCGATGCTCGGGTTGGCCAGGCCCATCTGCCTGGCCCAGCGCCGGTTGCCGTCCATGATCAGGCCGACGTGGCGGGGCAGCGGGCCGGCCATGACCTGGCGGCGCAGGCGGCGGGCGTACAGGGCGTGGAGGAGATCTGTCATGCGCACCCTCCAAGGATGGCGCGCCCAGCGAGCCAGGAGGCACTTATTGCTGGGTCAGGGCGAGCTTGACGCCGAGCGCGGCGAACGCGGCGCCGAACCCGCGCCGCATCCAGGTCAGCACCCTGGGCCGGGCGATCACGTGGTTCCTGACCGCGGCGGCGAACAGGCCGTACCCGGCGAAGACCACGAACGTCAGCAGCATGAACACGGCGCTCAGCTCCAGCATGCGCGCCAGCGCGGCGGGCTCCTCGCTGCTCACGAACTGCGGCAGGAACGCGAAGAAGAAGATCGACAGCTTCGGGTTGAGAATGTTGATCAGCACGCCGTCGGCGATCACCTTTGCCGCCGGGCGCGGGGCGGCCTCCTGCTCCACGCTCAGCGCGCCCCGCTCCCGCAGCGTGGACCAGGCCATGTACAGCAGGTACGCCACGCCCGCGTACTTCAGGATCTGGAAGGCGACGGCGCTGGTGTGCAGCAGCGCCGCCAGGCCGGTGACGGCCGCCGCCATGTGCGGCACGATGCCGAGCGTGCAGCCGGACGCGGCCACGACGCTCGCCCGGCCGCCGCGCGACAGGCCGGCGGCCAGCGTGTACAGCACGCCCGTGCCCGGGGTGACCACGATGACGAGCGAGGTCAGCAGGAACTCGATGCTCACGGGGCGGCTGCCCTCCTGGAGATGGGGTGGTGATCCCTGCACCCAACCACTCCCCCGCCTTCTATGTCAATGCAGATTTGTTTTAGTCTGTGCGTGGCCAGGCGTCGCCCCAGCCGACGTCCCTGGCCCGCCGGTAGAGGTCGCCCTGCCGCTTGGAGACGATCACGTCGCGGACCCCGTCCGCCTCGGTGCACAGGCGCAGGGACACCACGCCCTTGCGCTTCTGCGGATGGCGCAGCACCCGGGCGCCGGCCCGCGGCCACCGGCCGGCCGTGGCGGCGACGTAGGAGAACTTCTCGTCCTCGAAGCTCAGCGTGCCGGCCTTGATCTGGCGGTGCAGGGAGCTTCTGGGCAGCCGGACGGAGAAGTGGCACCAGTCGCGGCCGGGCTGGATCGGGCAGCGGCCGTCGTGGGGGCAGGGGGCGACGATGTTCATGCCGTGCCCGGCCAGGACCTCCCGGGCGGCGGAGACGGTGGCGTAGCCGGCCGGGGTGCCGGGCTCGATGATGATCACCATGGCGGCGCCGGCGGCGAGCCAGCGTACGACGTGGGGCCAGTCTTTCCCGGGAAGCTCGCCCAGCGCGTACGACATGGTCACCAGGTCGGCCTGGGGCCGGTCGAGATCGGGGCGGATGGAGGCGTGCCGCCAGGTCGTGCCGCGCAGCGCGGCGGCCTCCGACGTACGGGCCAGGCGCCGGCCCAGGTCGATGATCTGCAGGTCGTGTTCGATGACGGTGACCTGCCGGAGGGACGGCCAGGTCCGGCCGGCCGCCCAGATCGCCGCCCCGGTGCCGCCACCGGCGTCGAGGTGGGTCACCGGCTCGAAGCCCGGCGCCAGCGCCGCCGCCTGGCGCATGGCCGTGGCGGCGGCGGCGTAGGTGGCGGGCATGCGGTACGCGGCGTAGGCGGCGATGTCGGCCGGGGACCGCAGGTGAGCGCCCTCGGCGGACGGGCCGGTGCGGTAACGCTCGGTGAGCTGCGCGGCCGACCGGGACAGATCTTGCGGGGAGTATCGGGCCAGAGCCTTGTCCAGGGCGGCTCTGAGCTCATCGGGCAACATTGATCACTTTCGCTTTCATGAGGAGGGGGTGGTGGCGTTCAGAGGGCTCGGGCCTGGGCGAGCGTGCGCCAGGCGGGCGCGGTGATGGCGGCCGGCGCCGGGCCTGAGGTGAGCGAGGCCACCAGCGGCGGATCGGCCGCCATGGGTGATGCCGTCGCCGATGTCGGACACCGCGGAGGCGGTCCATGGTTTGGAGAAGTCCGCGCCTGGGCGCGCGGGCATGGGGGCACGCAAAAAAAAGCTCCTCGGACAGGGAAGGAAACGGTCGTTGACGCGAGCGACCGCTTCAGGCGAGGAGCATCGCCCGCCGGCACGAACCCGACGGCGACCGGCTAGAGCGTGAAGGGCCCTCGCCTCGAAGCGGCACTGGTGACCTTGCCGAGGCGCATACGAACCCCCATCTATCGTGCTATTTCAACCGGGAACATTATCAACCATGCGATGGCTGTGAGCACCGCCTTTACCCCGCCGCCCGGCCCCGCCCCGTAGTAGCGTCGTGGCCATGATGATCGTCGATGGCGTCGAGATCGCGTACGAGGAGGCCGGGCCGCAGGCACCCGCGGGCACGGTCGTGCTGCTGCACGCGAGCGTGGCCGACCTGCGCATGTGGGAGCACCAGTTCCCGGTCCTGGCGGAGCGCTACCGCGTGATCCGCTACGACCGGCGCGGGTCCGGCCGGTCCGGCGACGCCGAGGGCGAGGTGTGCCACCACGAGGACCTGCTCGCCGTCATGGACGCCCTGGAGGTCGAGCGGGCGGCGCTGGTGGGTTCCTCGATGGGCGGCGCGTACGCCGTGGAGGCCGCCCTCGCCGCGCCCTGCCGCGTCGCCGGGCTCGCCCTGATCGGCTCGGGCCTGGCCGGTCACCAGTGGCCGGCGGACATGCTGGAGCAGGCCCGCGAACGCGTCCACAGCTCGGTGCCCGCCGACCGCCTGGCCCGCTACGGCGCCGGCACCGCCGACCGGGTGGACCCCGCCCACGTGCACGCGATGGCGGAGGCGCACACGCTGTGGCAGGTCGCCGGGCCCGGCCGTGGCCGGTGCGCGCTGTCCGACGAGGTGTGGGAGACGGCGGTGGAGATGTGCCGGCTGGTCTTCGAGCGCTCGTGGACCGGCCCCAGGTCCACCGAACGCCACCTCGCCCCGCCCGCCGCCGGCCGGCTGCCCGAGATCAACGCGCCCACACTGGTGATCAGCGGCCTGTCGGACGTACGCGGCATCCAGGAGGTGTCCGGCCTGCTGGCCGCGGGCATCCCGGCCGCCCGCCGCATCGACCTGCCCGAGACCGGCCATCTCCCGCCGCTGGAGCGGCCGGCGGAGGTGACGGCGGCGCTCACGACGTTCCTGTCGGAGGTCTTCGCCCCCGCACGCACCTGAGCCCGGCGTCGGACCCGCACGGCTCGCGCCCGAGCCCGGTCAGCTTCCTGAGGGCAGCCAGGCGCGGCCGGTCTGCGCGGTGTGCTCGGTCAGGATCTCGCCGATCACCGACGCCAGCAGGTCTCTGTGCTGCTGCGGGAGTTCCCTCGCCAGCGCCTCCAGCCGCTCGGTCATCCCGTCGTGCGCCAGCGCCCCGATCCGCTCCCCTTCAGGGGTCAGCGCGATCCGGCAGGTCCGCCGGTCGTGCGAGTCGCGGGTGCGGGCCACCAGGCCGCGTTTCTCGGCCCGGTCCACCAGCCCCGTCAGGCTCGACTTCTCCAGGTGCAGCGAACGGGTCAGCTCCGTCATCCCGACGGGCCCGCCGATGAGCAGGCAGAGCAGCTGAGCCTGCTGCGGCGTCAGCTCGTACTCCTTGCTGACATCGACGAACACCTGCTGCACCAGATGCGCCAGGCGGACGAGCGCCTCGGTGAACCGCAGGACCGGCTCCTTCGTCATGACCACGCGACCGAGTCTAATTGACAACAGTTGGCGATACGAACTACTTTGCTTCGCATAGCCGACTGTTCGTAGAACCAACTAATGCTGGGCGCGCACGGCGCGGCCCAAGGAGCCCCACATGCCTGACTACGGCCACGACCTGCTCTTCAGCGCGAACATCGTGCCGTCAGCGCAGCACGCCGACACCGTCGTAGCCCTCGTCCAGCTCGCCGAGCAGGCCGGGCTCGACCTCGTCACCTTCCAGGACCACCCCTACCAGCCGGCCTTACTCGACACCTGGACGCTGCTGAGCTACGTCGCCGCCACCACCGGGACGATCCGGCTGGCGGGCAACGTACACCCGCTGCCGCTGCGGCCGCCCGCCATGCTCGCCCAGGCCGCCGCCAGCCTGGACATCCTCAGCGGCGGCCGTTTCGAACTGGCCCTCGGCACGGGCGGGTACTGGGACGCCATCGCCTCCATGGGCGCGCCGCGCCTGACCCCCGGGCAGGCCGTGGACGCGCTCGAGGAAGGCATCCAGATCATCCGCGCCGCCTGGGACACCGACGCGCCGGGCGGCGTCCAGCACCCTGGCGTGCACCACCGGGTCGACGGCGCGCCGCGCGGGCCGCGGCCCGCCCACGACATCGGCATCTGGCTCGGTGCGTACAAGCCGCGCATGCTCCGCCTCACCGGCCGGCTGGCCGACGGCTGGCTGCCCTCCCTCCCGCATCTCCGGACCACCGTCGCGATCGCCGAGGGCAACGCCGTCATCGACGAGGCCGCCGCCGAGGCCGGCCGCTCGCCGCGCGACATCCGCCGGCTGCTCAACCTCGGCGAGGAGCTGCCGCCCGCGCAGCTCGCCGAGCTCGCGCTCGAACACGGCATCAGCGTCTTCACCCTCATGACCAACGACCCGCGCCAGATCCAGCACTTCGCCGCGGAGACGGCTCCGGCCGTACGCGAGCTCGTCGCCGCCGGACGCCGTGCACCAGAAGCCGGTACGGAAGCCACCGAGGAGACCGCCGTGGAAATCGCCTCGCAACCGGCCACCCAGCACGCGACCGGGCCCGCCGTCGCGCTGGGCGTCACCCCCACCCCGGACGACGGCGTGCGGCTCAGCGACGTCCGCGTGTGGGACGAGAGCACCCGCCCCACCGC